>CAMHQC010000005.1 GCA_946187325.1 uncultured Clostridia bacterium | reverse complement strand
TTATATAATTTAAAAAAATTTAATTTTTTTATAAAAATATTTATAATGTATATAGTTTTACTTCCAATCTTACACAACACACCCCAAACCCGCATTATTACCGGTTTTTTTGCGTGGAAGATGAATTATTTTATCTTCCACCATCTTCCACAACCTTAACTAAGACTGCTACAGTTTAGCGGAAAACTCCCTCTACTAATAGCGCAAAACAGGGAATAATTGCATACTTTTACGCAATTTTTTATTTGCTTATATAAAATAATCGCGCATTGCGAATTAATCTACATCCCTAACTACCTCCAAATAATCTGCCGTAATTTTGATTATATTGTCAATAGTATTAATCCTTTCTATATGTTAAAATAGTAATGTTAAGTTTTGAAATTTAATGCGAAAGGAAAGTTGATATGAAAAAGTATTTAAAAAAGACCGTCGGCGTAGTTTTAGCCGTCGCTCTTACGGTTTCCGCCGCGGTGAGCGTTTACGCTGTCGATACCTCTAAATCGGAATCTAAAGCGAATAACAGCTATACTAACGCTTCCCAGAATCTCGACACACAGTACGGCTACGACGGTAACGACCTCGGCGCGACTTATACTAAAAACGCTACTACCTTTAAGGTTTGGGCGCCTACCGCTACAAGCGTTAAGCTGAACCTCTACTCCGAGGGCAGCGGCGGTAGTAAAATCAGTACAACAGACCTCTCTAACAACAAGGGCGTGTGGTCAAAAACCCTTAACGGCGATTATAAAAACAAGTTCTATACCTATACCGTAACCGCGAAAAATGTTACGGGTTCTAACACCACGACTAAAGAAACTCAGGACATATATTCCGTCGCGACAGGCGTTAACGGTCAGCGTTCCCAGATTGTAGACCTCGACTCCACCGATCCTGAGGGCTGGAGCTCCGACGCTCACGTGCTTCTCGATAAGAATACCAATTCTTACGTTTGGGAGGTTCACGTTAAGGACTTTTCCTACGACAGTAAATCGGGCGTATCCTCTAAAAACCGCGGTAAATATTTAGCCTTTACCGAAACAGGTACTACCCTGAATAACGCGGGTAAAACTCCGACTTTGGTCGATTACCTTAAAAACCTCGGCGTTACTACCGTACAGATTACGCCGTTCTATGATTTCAGCAAAAATTCTATCGACGAAACAGGCTCTAACGACCAGTTTAACTGGGGCTACGACCCCGTTAACTATAACGTTCCCGAGGGCGCTTATTCCTCTAATCCCTACGACGGTAATGTTAGAATTAAAGAGTGTAAACAGATGATACAGGCGCTCCACAAAGCAGGAATTTCCGTAGTTATGGACGTTGTTTATAACCATACCGCCGATACAAACTCCTCGTTCGAGGCTTGCGTTCCGAACTACTACTATCGTATGCAGTCTAACGGCAAGTTCTCCGACGGCTCGGGCTGCGGTAACGAAACCGCTTCCGAGAGAAGAATGTTCAGAAACTTTATGATTCAGTCGTGTATGTATTGGGTTAACGAGTACCATATCGACGGTTTCAGATTCGACCTTATGGGTGTTCATGATGTTGAAACTATGAACCTTTTAAGAGCCGAGATGGATAAGGTCGATCCGCGCCTCACTATCTGGGGCGAGGGCTGGACAGGCGGTGACTGTACCTATCCCGATACCACCTGTACAGGCAAAAAGTTTATGCCCGCCGACCGTTTCTATTCAACCGACCTCAACGAGCGTATCGGTATCTTTAACGACGGTATCCGCGACGCTATTAAAGGCTCGGTATTCGAGCTTAAAGGAAAAGGCTGGGTTCAGGGTGAAAAAGATTCCTACAAGGAGCTTACCGAAGGAATTAAGGGTAATGTCGATGGTACCCATAATCCGACGAATTACCAGTGGACTTCAAAACAGCCGTCCCAAACCGTAACCTATACCTCTTGCCACGATAACCAGACCTTGTGGGACAGATTAGCCGCTTCTCAGGGCGCGACTAACTTCCGCCAAAGAAACGATACTTTCGTAAAGCAGAATAAGCTCGCGGGCGGACTTCTTAATATGTCCCAGGGTATAACATTCACCCTCGCGGGCGAGGAGATGGGACGTTCTAAGGATAACGACGAAAACAGCTATTGTAGCTCCGCTTCTCTCAATATGATTGACTGGGGCAACGCTCAGACTAACGCCGATATCGTTTCTTACTACAAGGGTATGAGAGAGATTCGAGAGAAGTTCTCCCCGCTCAGAGATAATACAAAAGGCTCGCTTTCGGGCTATAAGTGCTACTCGGGCGAGGAAGCTTCTAATATCTACGCGGGGGTTTGGACTAATAATACTTCGGGCGAATGGAAAAAACTCGCCGTTATCGCCAATAACTCTAACTCCTCAAAAAGCTATACGATTAACGCTTCCGAGGGTACTAACTGGGTAATTTTGGCGAATTCAAGTTCCGCGGGCGTTAAAAAGCTCGGCGAAGTAAATAACGGCACATTTACCGTGGACGGATATTCGATGGTGGTTGCCGTGGATAAGGACAGCTTCGAGAAGCCCGTAGTCGAGCCGACTACCGCTAAACCCACCGAAGCTCCTACAACTACCGCGCCTATAACAACCGCTCCCGATACTACTCCTAAGTATCAAAAAGGCGACGTTAACCGTGACGGAAATCTCAGCATCAAGGACGCTACCTTGATTCAGAAAAATATCGCTAAGCTCGAAACTCTCGACGCTGAACAGCTCGCTCTCGCCGATATGAACGGCGACGGTAACATCAGTATTAAGGACGCTGCTAAGATTCAGAGAATTATCGCCGGAATCGAGTAAAAATATTAAGACCGCTTTCGTTAAATCGGAAGCGGTTTTATTTTTATGTTTTTTTCAATTTAGAAATATCGTACATATTCAAGGGCTTGATTTTGACTATTTTGTCAATAGATATTTTATGTCGTTCTATGGTAAAATATATAATGTACAAATATCTATAAGGGGGATTGTTTAATGAAAACATCTTTCAAGAAATTTTTAAGCATTTTCTTAGCTGCTTTAATGCTCGTTTCGGTTGTTTCCGTTATGGGTGTTTCCGCCGCTGAGACAGACAAACAAACAACAGGCGCTTCCTCATTTAAGTTTACCGATAATCAGAGTTGGGGTAGTGTATATGTTTACGCGTGGGATGAGGGCGGTAACCCCATCACTGCCGCGTGGCCCGGGGATCCGGGTAATAACCCCGAATATAACGATTACGGCGAAACGTACTTTACTATCGACGTTCCCGACGGAGCTGTGGGTTGCGTTGTTAGCAACGGTAACGGCGCGCAGACCTCCGATATTACGGATTTCACAGCTGAAGGTTATTATACCGACGGTACTTTGGATGACAAAGGTCACTTTGTCGCTATTCCTTGGCCCGGCGGCTCAGGCGGCGGCGAGCAAGGCGGCGGAGAGCAAGGCGGCGGCTCCGGCGACACAACAATTATTCACGTAACAGATAACCTCGGTTGGGGTTCGATGTACGTTCATTACTGGGGCGGTTCGTCAGAAACTAAATGGCCCGGTATCGCGATGAATAACGACGGCGATAACGGCTATGGAAGCACTAACTTCTCAGCTACTGTTCCTTCCGACGCTACAGGTTATGTATTCAATAACGGCAGCGGCGCTCAGACTGTTGATGTTACTGATGTAAGTGTTGAAGGATACTGGCTTGACGGTACTCAGGATGATAAAGGTCACTATAATGTACGTCTTTGGGGTGACACCGGCGACGGTGGCGACGGCGGCGACGGCGGCGACGGTGGCGGAGAGATTGTTATTCCTACCGATCCCGAAACCGATCCTGAAACTGATCCCGTAACCGATCCCGAGCCTACAACAACTCCCGAGCCTTCGGAGACAGTTGCTCCTACAACTGTTGCTCCCGTTACGCAGCCCGTAACCGCGGCTCCCGAAACTACTCCGTTCCCGACCGATCCCACTTCGGCTGACGAGAACGAGAACCTCTATGTATCCGCTAAGTCTAACTTGGATACATCAGGCTCAAGAGTAAAGGTTAGCGGCAACACAGTAACCGTTACTTACTATCTCAAGAGCTTCGAGAAGCTTGACGACGGCGAGTTTACCGTTTATTACGACAGCTCAAAGCTCAACCTTTCTCCGACATACAACACCAAGGATTCTATGTTTACCGTTATTAAGGGCGCTACTTATAACCTCAACTACGCTCCCTCGACCGCGAAGTTCAACTTCTCGGGTACAAACGGCGCGTTTGACTTTACTAACGGCGGAGTTTTAGTAAATCTCGTATTTACACGCAAGAGCTCAACTACCGCGGGTACGGCTTACGTTTACCTTAATATGATTGACCTCGACTCCAAGAACACTAACTATGTTGATAACTCGGTTATCAAAAACGATAACGTAGAGATTTCTCAGGTTATCTCCGAGGTACCTGTAACAGAGCCTAAGAGCGAAGATGTCGCTACAGACGCCGCTCCGAACCTTGTAATTAACGCTTCTTCAAATATCACCGACGAAGTTCAGAAAATCGTTTGCGATAAGGCTCACGCGAAGGTTACTTACAGAATGACTTTAGCCGACTTGCTCGCTTACGGTAAGGGCGTTGTAACTTACGACGGCTCTAAGCTCGCTTTAGAGGCTAAATATAATAACCAGAGCTCAATGTTTACCACTCTGAACACTCAGACTATCTATAACTTAAACGCCGCGTCCGATACAATGATGTTCTCGTTCACGAGCGTTGATCCCGAAACTCAGAAGGGTACATACGATTTCCGTAACGGTGGAGACGTTATCTCTCTTACATTTACCGTAAAAGCAGGCGCTACAGGCGAGGCTGACGTTTATCTCGACCTTATGGATTTAGGTTCTATCAGCACCGATTATATCTCGGGCGGAGCTAAGGCTTCCGCGGCTGATAACATTATCTCCAATATCGTTATCGCTCCCGAAGTTCCCACAACCTCCGCGACTGAGGAAACTACTATTCCTATAGCTACCGAGACCTCAGATACTGATCCTACTCCCGATCCGTACGCGACGACATCTCCCGAAGCTACTACAACTCTTGTAGTTGTTCCGACTACTGCTCCTGTAACAGCCGCTCCCGTAACACAGCCTCCTACAGCAGCTCCTACAAAGGCTACTCAGCCGTCCACACTCGCTCCCTCTAAGGTTAACTTCAGCAAGAATCCCGATGAGAAATCCGCGATAAACGCTCTCGCTAAGGCTAAGAGCGACGCCGATCCCAAGGGAAGCGTATTTAATAAGCTAAAGGCTAAGGTTTCAAAGACTACCAAGAAGTCCAATAAGCTTACTTGGAATAAGGTTTCCGGCGCTAAGAAGTATATCGTAATGGGCAACAAGTGCGGTAAGACTAACGGTAAGTTTAACGCGTTCAAGAAGCTCAAGACTACTACAGGCAAGAGCTTTACTCATAAGGGCTTAAAGAAGGGTACATACTACAAGTATCTCGTACTCGCTGTTAACTCTAAGGGTAAGGTAATTTCCGCTTCTAAGGTAATGCACGTTGCTACTAAGGGCGGCAAGGTTACTAACTATAAGAGCCTTAAGGTTAAGAAAGCAAGCTTCACACTCAAGAAGGGTAAGACTGCTAAGATTAAGATTACCAAGAAAGTCAAGATGGCTAAGGGTAAGGTTAAGAACCACCGCAAGATTAAGTACGAGTCAGCTAATACTAAGATAGCTACCGTATCGTCAAGCGGTAAGATTAAGGCTAAGAAGAAGGGTGCTACTTACGTATACGCTTACGCTCAGAACGGCGTATTTAAGAAGATTAAGGTTAAAGTAAAATAATAAATCTTAAGCTAAAGGGGCTGTCGTTGACAGCCCCTTAACTCGTATACTTTTAAATCGTCTTTTGTGTTAGCGATTAATTATTTACAATATAAAAAATTTATGTTATAATTGAAAGGATTATAACAATAAAAACATCAGCGCGAGTAAAAGCGAAGGATCGTTATTTTCTTCCATAAGTAACAGGACTAAGAGCAGTATTATACTTTCCTCTTTGTCCTTGAAAAATGCCTTAATCGGGTCGTCCGAAAATATCGGCGGTTCGTGTTTCGGCTTAGGCGGAGGCTCTTTTTTCGGCTCAGGTCTTTTCGGCTCAGGCTCGGGAGGGGTACTTCTCGGAGTGTGACTTCTCATCCGCGCGGCTCTGCGCAGAGCTTCCTGAGTAATCGGATCAATTTCTGCCATAATTTACCTCTCTAAATAAGATTAAAAAGCCCCTCGCTTTTTAAGACGGGTAAAAGCTTCATTAATCCGAGCATCTTCTTAGCGGAATCTAATTTACGGCATTTTTCCTCGCTTAAAAAAGGTCTGAGAGCTGAGAGAAGCCGCGTTGTATCGTCCTCGCGGTTGATTTGCGATAGCAGCGGCGCTATCTTGGCGATGCTCGATAAAGCTTCGTTCGAAACGGCAGGGCTTGTATCGGGTACGGTCGGCGCGGGGTTGTTGTCCCCGCCGATACCGAGCATTTTTCCGAGGTTTTGAACCTCTTTTAACGCTTCGGGATCCGCCATAATCTCGGCGATTTTATCCTGAATATTATCCATTACCCGACAGCTTCTTAATCAGCGCCTGAGCGGCTGAGGATTTTAAAATATCCTGAGTTTTCTTAGGGTCATTTAGTATTTTTTTTAGCTGTTCGGCTTGTTTCTCGTCGAGACCTTTCATAAGCTTTTCGACCTTTTGCTTGTTCTTTGTGTCCGAGACCTGCTCACCCTTTAGACCGTTTTTATTTATAAAGCTTTGGATTAAGCTGTTTAATTCATTGTTGTTCATTGTATCACCTCAGTATATACTATGATTTTTTTGTGTTTTTATGAGTGAAATTAATTATGGTGGCGATAATATGAAAATTTTATTACTGTCTGATTCTCACGGAAGCTTGAGCACAATGCTTTCCGCCGTAAAAAAGTTCGGCGAAAACGCCGATATTATAGTTCACTGCGGAGACGCTCCCCGCGGAGAAGCGCTTGAACTTATTAAATGTTATTCGGGTAAAACGGTAATCTGCGTACGAGGTAACTGCGACTGGGGAAGCGATTTCGAGGATATCGAATACTTTACCGTATGCGGTAAAAAAATTATGGTTACGCACGGACATCTTTTTAACGCTAAGTTCGGATTGGACGGACTTTATGAAAAGGCTGTCGAGGAGGATTGCGACATGGTATTTTTCGGTCATACCCACTATCCTACGGATACCGCTATCGGCGATGTCCGCCTTATTAATCCCGGAAGCTGCGGAAGATACGAGCCGAGCTGCGCGACTGTCGAGATTGACGATAAGGGTAATGTGCTTGTAAACCATCTGAAAATTGATTAAGACTATTAATTGTGGTATAATAATTTAGATAAACCGAGGGCTGAATATGATTTTTCCCGAGCTTAACGGAAACGAAAATTTAAAAAACCAACTGCGCCGCCTCGAGGAGAATAACCGTATGCCCCACGCCGTTATTATCGACGGCGGAAGCGAGCAGCTGCGGCTTTTATTAGCCGAGCATTTAGCTCAGTGGGCAGTGTGCGAATCCGACGGCGAAAAGCCCTGCGGAGAGTGCAGAAGCTGTACACTTTCTAAGGCTAAATCCCACGGCGATATTCACTACGCCAAGGGCGAGGGAAAAACCGAAATATATAATAAAGACGAAATGAGCTTTATCGTAAAGGACGCCTATATTAAGCCCTATATCTCCGGGCGAAAGGTCTATATCCTTTCGGAATGTGACCGAAAGCTCCCCGTTATATCCCAGAACATTTTTCTTAAAACGCTCGAGGAACCGCCCCAGGACGTACTTTTTATAATGACCTGTAAGACGGCTAAAAGCCTGCTTGAAACTATCCGTTCGCGAGCGGTAGTGTTTACGCTTGAGAGCGAGCTTTCCTACGACGAGGAATACTTAGATTTAGCTAAGGAACTCGCCTCGGGAATAACCGCCCGTAGTGAAATGGAGCTTTTAAAGGCATCGAATAAACTCGACGAAAGGGCAAAGGCTCTTACGGTTCTCGATTTACTTATACTTTTACTTAGAGACGGCTTGTCCGTGTATGTGGGCGGCGAGGCACAACTCGACTCACAGACGGCGGAAACGCTCTGTAAAAAACTAACGAAAAAAAATTATTTGGAACTTATAGATATAGTGAAGGACTCTCAGCTTAAAATAACCCAAAACGTCGGGCTGAAGCTGGTGAATACCGATTTATGCGCGAAATGCAGGAGGGCGCTATGGCAGAGGTAATAGGAGTAAGATTTAAGGAGGTCGGAAAAATCTATTATTTCGACCCCAAAAAAACAAAATTGAAAACCGGCGAGAAGGTTATCGTAGAAACCGCCCGCGGTATAGAATGCGGCGTAGTGGCGCTTGCTAATAAAAACGTGCCCGACGAGGAGATTATACATCCTCTTAAACCGCTTATACGCAAGGCTAACGATAACGATATCGCTCATATCGAGGAAAATAAAAAGCGCGAGAAAGAAGCGTTTAAAACCTGCGAGAAAAAAATCGCCGAGCATAAGCTCGATATGCACCTCGTAGACGTCGAGTACACCTTTGATAATAATAAAATTCTTTTCTATTTTACCGCCGACGGACGTGTCGATTTCAGAGCGCTTGTAAAGGATTTAGCGAGCGTATTCCGTACCAGAATCGAGCTTCGCCAAATCGGCGTCCGCGACGAAGCGAAAATGCTCGGAGGTCTCGGAGTATGCGGACGGCCGTTTTGCTGTCACAGCTTTATGGGCGATTTCCAGCCCGTGTCTATCAAGATGGCTAAGGAACAGGGCTTATCGCTCTCTCCCGTTAAAATATCGGGAACCTGCGGACGGCTTATGTGTTGTCTTAAATATGAGCAGGACGCTTACCTCGACCTTCTAAAGCATACGCCCAAGGTAGGCGCTATCGTTAAAACTCCCGACGGTAAGGGTCTTGTAGTCGAAAACAACCTTATCTCAGGAAAGCTGAAGGTTAAGCTCGACGCCTCTCCCGCCGACGCGGCTCCCGCGTCATACGGCGTGAAAGAGGTTAAAATCCTTAAAGACGGCTATATTAAAATGAATAAAAAAGAAATAGACGAGCTCAAACACCTCGAGGAATAATCCATATAATTAACCTGTCGATTTTTCGGCAGGTTTTTTCACTTTATAGTGTAAGGTGCATAAACCGGCCGTGTAAATTTTGTGAAGTATTTTCTATCTGAATATGATACAATATGTTTAATTAAAGAAACGAAAAAACCGGAGCGTTGCCGTTAAAGGTACGTTCATAGTTGAAATTAATAATATCGAGGAGAATTTGAGATGAAAAAGGTTATATCTGTATTTTTATCAACATTAATCGCCGTATCGCTTTTCGCCGTTACTCCGCTCAGCTTTGACGCTTATACGTCTTATGAGTTTTCAGACAGCGGGTGTGTAGGAAATTATGAGGAACGACCCGAGTACTCCTATAACGATCCCAAGGACAGTACGAATGTTACCTATGTATTTGACAAAACGACGGGTACACTTACTCTGACCGCTCATCCCGAGGTGAGCGCGGATTGCACAGTGTTCACGTCGATTTTCCAAAAACAGGCTGATATAAAGCATCTAATCGTCGGCGAAAATATTACAGGTATTTGTAATGGAGCTTTTTCGGGTTGCGAAGGGCTCGAGGATGTTACCCTGCCGTCTACCTTGACGGAGTTGAACTCCAATTTGTTCGCCGACTGTACCTCGCTCAAAAAAATAGCGTTAAAGGGGAATATAAGCGTCATAAATATGTACGTGTTTTATAACTGCGCGTCGCTGGAATCGGTCACGCTAAACGATAAGCTCGAAAAGATTGATAACAAGGCTTTTGAGAATTGCGTAAGTCTTAAAGAGATAACTTTCCCTAAAAGCCTTAAAGAAGTGAGCGCTTACGCCTTTTTTAATTGTACAGGACTTAAAAAAGCTGTTTTTAAAGACAGCCCCGCTAAAATCGGAAACTCCTCATTTTCGTACTGTACATCTCTTGAGAGCGTTGAACTTGGAAACTCGTTAAAGGAGCTTTTTTCAGGTTGTTTTTATAACTGCGCCGCGCTCAAAAGCGTAACGGTTCCGGGCAGCGTAAAAGAGATAGGACAAAATATGTTTAACAGGTGTTCGGCGCTTACGACCGCGAAAGTCTGCGATGGCGTAGAAACTATCGGCGAGGACGCGTTTGAAGAATGTTCGGCTCTTAAATCCGTAAGCCTGCCGAAAACGTTAAAAACAATCGAGTCGGGTGCTTTTTCGGACTGCGTGAGTTTGACGAATATTAACCTAGAGGAAGGCTTGATAAATGTCGGCTCCGCGGCGTTTTTCGGCTGTAATAAGCTCGAGAAAATAACCATTCCCTCAAGCTTAAAAGAACTGCCTGTTTCTATGTTTAACAGTTGCGAGAGCTTAAAGGAATTTGTTTTCCCCGAAGGTATAACCGAAATCCCGAAACAATTCTTTAAGAACTGTAATAGCCTTACAAGAGTACAGCTTCCTAAGTCTTTATCCAAAATCGGTTACAATAATTTCTATTATGAATCTGTTATTAAGGACGTTTATTATTTAGGCAGTGAAGCGGATTGGAAAAAGAATGTTACTGTAGAAAGTAATAACTTTAACCTTGATAACGCTGTAATTCACTACAATACAAAAATGCCCGGATCAAGCGGTACGGTAACGTCCAAAAAAGCAAATCCCGTGAAAGTTACCGCGAAGGCTGTAACAATTAAAGCGAAGAAGCTGAAGTCCAAAAAACAGACCGTAAAGCCTCTTACGATAAAATCCGCCAAGGGTACGGTAAAAGTAACTAAGGTAAAAAGCGGTACATCCTCGAAGATTTATAAGAAGGTTACCGTTAATAAAACCAGCGGAGCTATTACCTTTAAGAAGGGCAAGTATTCCAAAAAGACGTATAAGGTCAATCTTAAAATTACCGCAAGCGGAAACTCAAATTATAAATCAAAATCGCTCTCAAAAACCGTCAGCGTAAAAGTAAAATAATTAGGCTAATATATACATATTTCCGCAGCCAAATTAGTTAAACTTCACAAATTTTAAATTATTTAATAACTTAGCCAAAACTAACCTATTGCATTTTGTAGAAAGTGTGGTAAAATAAAGTTAATAATTTAAGGAGGACTATATTATGGCATACAAGATTTCAGACGATTGCATTATGTGCGGAGCTTGTGTTGACGAGTGTCCTGTAAGCGCTATCTCTGAGGGCGACGGCAAATACGTTATCGACGCTGATACTTGCATCGATTGCGGTTCTTGCGCTGATGTTTGTCCTGTAGGCGCTCCCTCTGAGGGATAATTTGCGATTAGTACATAAAACGGCAAGGTTTATCCTTGCCGTTTTCTTTTTATAATGGTATAATCATAATATTGTTATGTTTTTCTGAAAGGAAGTGAGCCTGTGTCCGATAAAAAACAACATCTCGAACCCCTCGGAAACGGAGTGAAGATTTACGTAAACGAGTTCTATCATTTCTCGACCGATACAATCCTGCTCGCCGATTTCGCTAAACCCAAGAAAAGCTCAAAGGCTGTAGACCTCGGTACAGGCTGCGGAACTATTCCGTTTTTATGGAGCAGAAACGATACCTCGGTTAAAATTTCCGCCGTAGAAATCCAACGCGGCGCGGTCATTTTAGCCGAACGCTCTAAAGAGTACAACGGATTTTCGAATATAGACTTTATAAACGCCGATTTAAAGGAGCTTAAAGGCGTGCTTGAATTTGGCTGTTACGACTTAGTTTGCTGTAATCCGCCGTATAAGCTCGACGGCAGCGGAATAAAAAATCCCGACAGTGAGAAGCTCATAGCCCGCCACGAGCAGAGTTGTACGCTCGAGGATATTGCCCTGGCGGCGAAAAATCTCCTCCGTTTCGGCGGCAGATTTTGTATGTGCCAGCGTCCCGAAAGACTCACGGACGTTATGGAGGTTATGCGGAACAACAGCCTCGAGCCTAAACGGCTCAGGTTTGTCCAACAGCGGAAGGACAAAAAGCCTAAGCTGTTTTTAATCGAGGGAAAACGCTCCTCAAAAAAGGGAAATCTCGTCGTAGAGCCTACGCTCTTTATCGAGGAAAACGGAGAGCTTTCGGCACAAATGCGGGAGATTTACGGAAGCTATAAGGATGGATATGATGAGTAAATTATATGTAGTGGGAACTCCTATCGGTAATTTATCCGATTTATCGCCCAGAGCGGTAGACACCTTGTCCGAGGTTGACTTTATCGCCGCCGAGGATACCAGAGTTACCCTTAAACTTCTAAACCATTTCGGAATCAAAAAACCGATGGTCAGCTATTATGAACACAATAAACGCGAGCGCGGAGAAATTATCTGCAACCGTATCTTAAACGGCGAGACCTGCGCTATCGTTACCGACGCGGGTATGCCGTGTATATCCGATCCCGGCGAAGATTTAATCAAGCTCTGCGAAGAAAAGGGGATAAAGACTATCGTTATCCCCGGACCGAGCGCGGTTATCTCGGCTTTAGCCGTGAGCGGACTTGAAACGGGCAGATTCTGTTTCGAGGGTTTTTTAAGCGTAAATAAAAAGAGCCGAAAAGAACACCTCGAAAGCCTGAAAAATGAGCGCAGAACTATGATATTTTACGAAGCTCCGCATAAGCTCCCCTCAACCTTAAAGGACTTATACTCCGCGTTCGGCGAAAGAAAGCTCTCTATCGTGCGCGAGATTACCAAAATCCACGAGGAAGTTATCCGCACTACGACTAAAACCGCCGCCGAAGAACTCGCGGACAGCGGTATCAAGGGCGAAATAGTCCTTGTACTCGAGGGTAAAAAGGACGAGGAAAAGGAGAGCTATACGCTTGAGTCCGCCGTAGAGCTTGCGAAAAAGCTCGTCGAAAACGGCGCTAAAACAAGCGAAGCCGCTAAAGAAATCGCCTCGCTCACAGGCTTTAAGAAAAACGAGATTTATAAGGAGCTTATATGACAGCGCTTGAAAAAATACACTCTCTCGATAAATTCGGCTCACGCCCCGGGCTCGAGCGAATTAAAAAATTTTTAGATATACTCGGCAATCCCCAGGATTCTTTAAAGTTCGTACACGTCGCGGGTACCAACGGCAAGGGCTCTACCTGCGCGCTTATAAGCAGTGTTTTGACCTCGGCGGGTTATAAGACGGGGCTGTTTATTTCGCCGTTTTTAGTCGATTTCAGGGAGCGTATCCAGATTAACGGCGAGATGATTTCCGAAGAAACTCTGAACGACGCCGTCGAAAAGACTTTCCCGATAATCGAAAAGCTTCGCGCCGAGGGCTGTATAATTACGGAGTTCGAGTACGTTATGGCGCTCGAGTTTTATATCCACAAAAACGCGGGTTGCGACATAGTCGTTTTAGAAACGGGTATGGGCGGACTTCTCGACTGCACCAATGTGATTAAACCGCCGCTATGTACCGTGATTACTAAAATCGGGCTCGACCATACCGCCGTGCTCGGCGATACTATCGAAGAAATTACTCTCCAAAAGTGCGGTATTATTAAGACGGGCTCGCCCGCTGTTGCCGCACCCCAGCCCGACGAGGCTATGGCGGTTATAGAGAAAAACTGCTCCGATAAAAACGTCCGCCTTATTAAGAGCGAGGATATAAATTTGAACGTTCTCAGCGAAACTATCCGTTCGACTGTTTTCGAGTACAATAAGCTGAAAATCGAGCTTAATTTTATCGGAGAGCATCAGCTCGAAAACGCTAAAAACGCCCTCGCCTGTATCGAGGTTTTGAGGAAAAATTACACTATCTCCGACGATAATATAATCGACGGCTTTAAAAACGCGGTAAATCCCGCGAGGCTGGAGCTTATGAGCGAAAATCCGCTTATTATACTCGACGGAGCGCATAATCCCGACGGAATAAACGCGCTTAAAAACGCCGTCGAAAAGTTTAATCCTAAAAAATCCGCTGTGCTGATACTCGGTATGCTCGCCGATAAGGACAGCAAAAGCTCTGTTAAAATCCTCGAGGGCGTATTCGACACGGTCTATACCGTGCCTGTAAACAACCCTCGAACTCTGAGCGCGGAAAAGCTCGCCCGGGAATGTAAACCGTATTTTAATAACGTTAAGGTGTTTGGTGATGTAAAATCCGCCTTAGACAGCGCCGTATCATATGCCGAAGAAACCGACAGCCTTTTGGTAATCGCGGGTTCTCTGTATATGGCGAGCGAGGTAAGGCCGTATTTAATTTAACAAGTAAACACTAACTCAGAGAGAAATAACCTATACTGCGACAAATTTCTTAACCTATACCGTTTATAATGGTATAGGTTTTATTTTACTCTATTTAAAGAATAAAATATATTGAAAGGAAGTCAGAAATGCTGGACGCGAACTATAAAAATGATGTTCTTACCGTTTTTCTAAACGGTGAAATAGACCATAACCGCGCCGCCGATATCCGCTGTGCTATTGACGGACGAATAAATACCCTTAGACCCAAAAGGCTCGAGCTGGATTTTTCGAAGGTGAGCTTTATGGACAGCTCCGGTATAGGGCTGATTATGGGAAGATACCGTGCCGTCGGGCTTGTCGGCGGAGTTCTTAAAATAAAAAATATACCCGATAATCTCACGCGGATTATCGAGCTCAGCGGTGTAACTTCATTGGGGGTGTTGTGATGAAAGCTATAAACGAAATGCATATTAAATTCCCTAGCAAAAGTCTTAACGAAGGCTTTGCCCGCAGCGTAGTATCGGCGTTCGTTATGGAACTCGACCCGACTATCGCCGAGCTTGCCGATATAAAAACCGCCGTCAGCGAAGCCGTCACAAACTGTATCGTACACGGCTATCGGCGTGAGGCGGGGGTAGTTTACATAGACGCCTATATCTACGAGGACAAGCTTGTCGTCCTGAAAATCCGAGACAAAGGCGTCGGTATCGAGGACGTTAAAGAAGCTATGAAACCGCTGTTTACAACCGCTGCCGACGAGGAAAGAGCGGGTCTCGGATTCGCGGTAATGCAGAGTTTTATGGATAAAGTAAAGGTGCGATCCGCCGTCGGCAAGGGTACGACCGTAACCCTCGAAAAGAAGATAATTCCCACCCGATGAACGATAAAATGGTCGAGGACAATCTCGCGCTTGTACACGCCTGCTGTAAGCGTTTCAAAAACCGCGGGATTGAGTACGAGGAGCTTTACTCCGCGGGCTGTATGGGGCTTGTAAAGGCGGTAAACCGCTTTAATCCCGATTTAAAGCTGCAACTTTCCACCTACGCCGTACCCGTTATTTTAGGCGAGATAAAACGGCTGTTTCGTGACGGCGGAACGGTTAAGGTGAGCCGAAGCTTAAAGGAACTTTCCCTAAAAATCAACAGCGAAACTAAAAAGTTTACGGAAAAACACGACCGAACCCCTACCGTCGAGGAACTGTCAAAAATCCTCGGCGAGAGCGAGGAAAAAATCGCCGACGCGATAAATTCGGCGCGCTATCCGTTATCGCTCACAAATTCCTATGAGGACGACGATAATCGACAAATTGATTTGCCCGCCGATGATATAATGGATAAGCTGACGGAAAAGCTCGCGCTCGACGAGGTCTTAAAACTGCTAAACCGAGAAGATAAAAAAATAATCGAGCTTAGGTATTTTAAGTACCGAACCCAGTGCGAAACCGCTAAAGCGCTCAATATGACACAGGTTCAAGTCAGCCGCAGAGAAAAGAAAATCTTATTATTTCTAAGAGAAAAGCTTGCTTGAATTACCATTCTGAATTTGCGAAGGAGCTTTTTCCACTGCTATATATAGACTGCCTTTAATATAAAATCTCCACAAAGCGAAAACGACGTATCTTTTGATACGCCGTTTTCGTTATTCACATAATTTTTTTAAATCCTCGAGGTCGTAAGGAGTTTGTTGGTAAACGTAGTAGTTGAGCCAGTTTGTATAGATGAGCGAAGCGTAGCTTTTCCAGCTCATCGGCGGTGAAGCGCACGGATTATCGTCGGGGAAGTAGTGCTTAGGAACCTTTATATCAAGCCCTTTGTTAATATCCCTGAAATATTCCCTCGCCAAAGTGTCGCGGTCGTACTCGGCGTGACCGAGTATATAGAACTCACGGCCGTTTTTACTGCAAACTATCGCGACCCCCGCCTCGTCGCTCTTGGCGAGGATTTCAAGCTTCGGGTGCTTGTCGATATCCTTCTCGACAACTCCCGTGTAACGTGAATGAGGGATTTTAAATGTGTCGTCAAAGCCTCTTAAAATCGGGTGCAGCGGGTTAAGTATAATATGCTCGAAAACTCCCGAAAGCTTTTCCTCGAACTCGAACTTTCTAACGCCGTAGCGGTGGTATAAGCCTGCCTGAGCGCCCCAGCAGATGTGGAAGGTCGAGTACACGTTGGTTTTAGCCCAGTCGAGAATTTCGCATAATTCTTCCCAGTAATCCACTTCCTCAAAATCCATCAACTCCACAGGCGCGCCGGTGACAATCATTCCGTCGAAGCGCTGATTTTTAATCTCGTCAAAGGTTTTGTAGAATGTCGTAAGATGACGGCGCGGAGTGTGCTTGGATTTATGAGTAGCCATCTGCAAAAGCTCGATATCGACTTGCAGGGGAGAGTTACCCAGCAATCTCATAAGCTGGGTTTCCGTCTCGATTTTAGTCGGCATAAGATTCAGAATAACAATCTTTAGCGGACGGATATCCTGGCTCAAAGCTCTCTCCTCGGACATCACAAATATGTTTTCTTCCTCTAATATCTTAATCGCGGGAAGATTACTCTGTACCTTAATAGGCATAAAATCACCTTAGTTAAATGTTAATTAATACTGCTTGCCCCAGTAAACCATATGCTTAGCGGGCTTTCCGCAACATACGCAGGTATCCGATAAATGCTCCTCTTTAAACGGAATACAACGGCTCTTAACTCCGCCTGTAACTTCCTTGAGCTTATCCTCACACTCGCTGTTTCCGCACCACATAGCCTTGATAAATCCGCCCTGCTCTTTTCCGAGCTCAACGAACTGCTCGTAAGTAGTCGCTACGTGAGTTTTCTCTTTCATATTTTCTAAAGCTCTCTCGTACATAGCGTCGTGAATAAGCTGTAAAACTTCCTCGATTTTATCTTCTAAGTTGTCGAGAGGAGTAAAGATTTTTTCTCTTGTATCTCTGCGTACAATTACGCACTGGTTGTTCTCTATATCCTTCGGGCCTATTTCTACTCTTACGGGAACGCCCTTCATTTCGTATTCCGAGAACTTCCATCCCGGAGCGTGATCGCTGTCGTCGAGCTTAACTCTGAACTTTTTGGAAAGTCTTTCTTTAAGCTCATAAGCTTTATCGAGTACGCCCTCTTTATGCTGAGCGATAGGAATAACCGCTACTTGAATCGGGCTGATCTTAGGCGGAAGAATAAGTCCGTCGTCGTCGCCGTGAACCATAATAATCGCGCCGATCATTCTTGTAGATGTACCCCAAGAAGTTTGATGGGGGTAATGGAGCTTATTGTCTCGGCCCTGGAATTTAATATCGAACGCCTTAGCGAAGCCGTCGCCGAAATAGTGCGAGGTACCGCCCTGAAGCGCTACGCCGTTGTGCATCATCGGCTCGATAGTATAAGTAGCTTCCGCGCCCGCGAATCTCTCTTTTTCGGTTTTTTCGCCGACTACCGCGGGGATAGCGAGAGTTTCTCTGTAGAAATCCTCGTAAACCTTGAGCATACGGAGAGTTTCCTCCTTAGCCTCCTCGGCTGTTTCGTGCATTGTATGACCTTCCTGCCACAAGAACTCGGAGTTTCTGAGGAAAGGTCTTGTAGTTTTTTCCCATCTTACAACCGAGCACCACTGGTTGTAGAGCTTCGGTAAATCACGGTAGGTTTCGATTACCTTTTTATAATGCTCACAGAAAAGTACCTCCGAAGTAGGACGAACACAGAGGCGCTCGGTTAGCTTTTCCTGACCGCCTACCGTAACCCACGCACATTCGGGAGCGAATCCCTCTACGTGATCTTTTTCCTTTTGGAGCATACTCTCGGGGATAAACATCGGCATATATACGTTCTCAACGCCTGTTTCCTTAAAGCGTCTGTCCATATCCGCCTGAATATTCTCCCAAATAGCGTAGCCGTAAGGACGGAATACCATACAGCCCTTAACGCTCGAGTAGTCGATTAACTCGGCTTTTTTAACTATATCCGTATACCATTTAGCGAAGTCCTCGTCGCGGCTCGTAATAGCCTCGACCATTTTCTTATTCTTAGCCATAATTTCCTCCGTAAACTTTCTTTTTCATAACATTCCTATTATACATAAATCCGCGTGCTTTTTCAAGCTTTATGTACTAACTCGGTATTATAAAAACTAATTTCTTGAATCAGCCGTCAGTTGTCGGTTTTAATATTTTATTATTACTTGGTTTAGCAAGAATTTCCTTTATAAACGTAAAGGTTACGTATGCGTATGCCGCTATGTAAAAGAGCGACGCCCATTTAAGATCAAGAACCTGATATAAATTAAACAGATAGAAGCAGTAACCTCTCAGACTTACAAGATTACAGACAACCGCTACCCAAATATTTTTACGGTAAACAAGCGCGTAAATAATTACGAGAATATCAAGCAGATATCCGTAGCGTTCGTGCATGGATGAGAGTAACATAATACACGTAAATACAGTCCAAACCGCCGTTAACATAATCATCCTGCGCTCAGAAAGGTTAACCCCTTTGCGAACCATAATTATAAGAACTAAGGCGAGAACCGTAAATGTAAGAATGACTGAGAAGTATTTTAACAGCTCATACATTTTGGCGTCGTTATAGTCAACCATAAAGGCGTATAAGTTCGGGATATTTAAGTACATCTGTTTTACGTTGTTAGTTTGGTCTACGTAGACGTTTATTATATCCATCGGATTTCTGCCGAAAAGTAAAGCAGGCGCGCACATAACAAAATCCACCGCGGGAATAATCAAAAAGTGGAGGATAGAAACTTTGCGTGTTAAAATATAGTAAAACGCGAAGAAAGGCAGAATAAAAATAACCTGAAGTTTAAATGATAAAGCGAGCCCCAACATTATAAACGGGAGAATAGTTCTGTCTTTTAAAGTAAAATATATCGCTAATAAAATAAACGATACATAAATTGAATCGCATTGAGCCCAGAATGCCGAATTAAGCACTACGGTGAGGGAGCATAACGTAACAGCGTATGTAATTAAGGCGAGAAATTTATTCTTCTTTCCGTTAAGCTCATACACAAGCAGCGCGGCGCTTACCGAAAGTACAATATCGAATACCACGGAAAGCATCTTATACCCGACTATCGGTTCAATCGGTAAAAGTGACATCAAGAATATGATAATCTGATAAGGTATATTATAGTTGCCGACCTGAGTTGTCAGCGCTCCGAATCCAAGCGATTTTATTTGTATCCACCAAGGTTTCAGAAATACGGAAAAATCACCGCTTTCAAAGTTTGTTCCGAAAAATCGCAGAAACAAACCTAAAAATGTTATTAAAAGAAAGCTGAAAAACATAAAGTGTTTTTTCAAAAAGTTAAAGAATTTAATTTCGACTTTTGTCATTTTTTATCCCTTTCAATGTAGTTTTTAGTTAAACTATATCATTATTCGACCATTTTGTAAAGTTTTCTGACTAACGCGCCTCATACCCGGCGGAACAATTTAGATATAAATATAATAAGGCGCCCACATTAGTGAGCGCCTTATTTAACCACAAGTTATTATGAGTTAGCTTCGATATAGTTTACGAGAGCGCCTACAGTCTTGATGTTCTCAATCTCGTCGTCGGGAACTTCAATCTCGAACTCGTCCTCGATAGACATAAGAAGGTCTACTACGTCGAGAGAATCCGCGCCTAAATCGTCCTGAAGGTCAGTAGCCTCGGTAATCTTATCTTCCTCAACGTCAAACTGCTCAGCTAAAATAGCCTTAACTTTTTCTAATACCATTTTAATATCCTCCTAAATTTAATTCTTAGCACACCATAGACAAAGCGGTGTTTTTTTGATACAATGGTTTGAGATTAACAACTAATTTATACGTTGCTACTAGACTATATTATTAGTAAATCTCCACTTTGTCAATAATTATGTCAAAAATTTTACTTTTTATTTTTTCTTTTACTGATTCTATGCTTATCGAGGTGTGATTATGTCTAAAAAATTCGCCGTTATCGGTCATCCTATCGGCCATACGATGTCGCCGTTTATCCACGACAGACTGTTTAAGCTTGCGGGTATCGACGCTCGGTACTCGGTTATAGATATCGCTCCCGAAAATCTGGCGCGCGATTATAACGAAACACTTAAAAACCTCGACGGCTACAATATAACCATTCCCCATAAGCAGAATATAATTCCCCTGCTCGACGAAATTGACGAAAAAGCCGAAATGTACGGAAGCGTTAATACGGTTTCTAATATAAACGGAAAGGCTAAGGGTTATACTACCGACCCCGACGGCTTTCTCGAAGCGCTCAAATACGCTTCTATCGACCTTAACGGCAGGGTTGTAATACTCGGTTGCGGCGGAGTGGCGCGCACTATGGCGTATGAGGCTCTGCTGAAAAACGCTAAGCTCGAGTTCGCCGTAAGGGAGAAAAGTATTCCCAAGGTAAAAGAGCTGATTAAGGAAATTAAATCCAAGCTTAATAACCCCGATGTAAGCTTTTGCGGTATAAACGAGCTTTCGGGCGGTATCGACCTGCTCGTTAACGCTACGCCTGTAGGTATGTCGCCGAATACGGATAATATGCCTGTTTCCGAGGGCGTGCTTAAAAACTGCGCGGCAGTGTACGACGCTATATATAATCCGCTTAAAACCAAGCTTATTAAAACCGCTCTGAAAAACGGCGCTAAAGCCGAGGGCGGAATGTCAATGCTCGTATGGCAGGCGGTAGTATCTCATCGCCATTGGGACAACAGCGTCTACGATGTAAAGGATATCGAGAAGCTTTGCGAGGACGCGTCTAAGGAGCTGATGAGCAGATGAAAAACATAATACTGTGCGGTTTTATGGGTTGCGGAAAAAGCACAATCGGGCGTAAAATCGCGAATAAAACCGAAAAAGAATTTGTGGATATGGACAGGTATATCGAGGAAAAAGCGGGTATGACCGTGAGTGAAATTTTTGAGAAATACGGCGAAGAAAGGTTCCGTGAGCTCGAAACCGAAGCCTGTAAGGAGCTTTCCGAAAAGAGCGGTTTAATAATCGCCTCGGGAGGCGGTACGCTTACCTTTCAGCGCAACATAGATATTCTCAAAAAAACGGGAAGAATCGTCTATATCGACGTTAAATACGAAATGCTCTGTAAACGCCTTGAACGTGACACTCGCCGACCGCTTTTACAGGTTGAAAACAGAAACGACGTTATTAAGGAATTGCTCGAAAAGCGCCGTCCTATCTACGAAAAAGCCGCTTCGATTTACGTTGACGGCAACTTTACTTCGGGACGGGTAGCCGATATTGTTTTGGGTATTGTACAGGATTAGTCACACAGCGCACATCTTGACATTATCGCTTTAAAGTGCTAAAATATTACTATTATTCTATAGAAAAGAGTTGATAGTAATGATTATTGTATTAAAGCCTAATTGTACTAAGGAGCAGCAGATCGCCTTTTCCGAAATGCTGAAGGACACTTATGACGTAAAGGTTAACGTATGGGAAGGCGTACACTCTACTGTACTCGGTCTTTTAGGAGACACAACTCCTATTGATATAGAGTATATCGACGCTCAGGATATCGTCGAGAGCGTTAAGCGCGTTCAGGAGCCTTATAAGAAGGCTAATAGAAAGTTTCACCCCGAAAATACCGTTATTGATATCGGAAACGGCGTGAAAATCGGCGACGGAAGCCTTAATATTATGGCGGGTCCGTGTTCCGTCGAGAGCGAGGAACAGATTGTCGAAATCGCTAAATCCGTTAAAAAAAGCGGAGCTACTCTGCTTCGGGGCGGAGCGTTTAAACCGAGAACCTCGCCCTACGCATTCCAAGGCTTAAAAGCCGAGGGACTTGACCTTCTTAAAATCGCGCGCAAGGAAACGGGACTTCCGATAGTTACCGAGATTATGAAAACCTCCCATATCGATATGTTTGAGCCTGTCGATATTATCCAGGTGGGCGCGAGAAATATGCAGAACTTTGAGCTGTTAAAGGAGCTCGGTAAAATAGATAAGCCTATCCTCCTAAAGCGAGGACTCTCCGCTACTATCGAGGAATGGCTTATGTCCGCCGAGTATATTATGGCGGGCGGTAACAGTAAGGTTATCCTCTGTGAGAGAGGTATCCGTACTTATGAAACATTTACGAGAAACACTCTCGATGTGTCGGCTGTACCGATTGTTAAAAAGCTTTCGCATTTACCCGTAATCGCCGACCCGAGCCACGCTTCAGGTAAGAGCTGGCTTGTAGAACCGCTGGCTATGTCCGCTGTGGCGGCGGGAGTAGACGGACTTATTATCGAGGTTCATAACGACCCGCCGCACGCTCTGTCCGACGGCGCCCAGTCGTTAACACCTAAGCAGTTCGACAAAGTCGCTAAGAAGATTTTTAATCTCAAAAAGGCGCTTGATAATAATTAATAAAGAAGTGATTTTATGAATATTGCGGTCGTAGGTATGGGAATTATCGGCGGCAGCTTCTGTAAAGCGATAAAAAAGAATACCGCCCATTACGTAATCGGAATCAACCGAACCAAATCTACTTTGGAAGAAGCCTTGCGCGACAAAGCTATCGACGAGATAGGCGGCAAAGAGAGCCTGTCGAAAGCCGACGTCGTAATTCTCGCTTTATATCCGAAAGCCGCGATTGAATTTGTGGAGAAATACGGAAGCTATATTAAGAAAGGCGCCGTAGTTACCGACTCCGCGGGTATAAAATCCGAAATCTGCCCGAGACTTAAAGAACTATCCGAAGAATTCGGCTTCGAGTTCGTCGGAAGTCACCCGATGGCAGGTAAGGAGATAAACGGCTATAAAGCCTCCGACGCCGATTTATACAACGGCGCGAGCTATATCATAGTTCCTTGCGGAGCGAGTGATAAAGCCGTAAAGCTTCTTTCCGATTTAGCATTAGAGCTTAAATTCAAAATGATTAAAATTACCGATCCCGAGGAACACGACCGAATGATAGCGTTCACCTCACAGCTTCCGCATATCCTTGCCTGCGCCTATGTGCTGAGCCCCTGCTGTCCTAAGCACAAGGGTTTTTCCGCGGGCTCGTATAAGGACGTTTCTCGTGTAGCGAATATAAACGCTGAGCTGTGGAGCGAGCTGTTCCTCGAAAACCGTGAACCGCTTATAGCTGAGCTTGAAATTCTTCGGGATAATATCCTGGATATAATCTCCGCTGTTAAGGATAACGATAAAGAACGTATAGAGGAGCTTTTGGAAAAAGCCCGTAAAACCAAGGAGGCGCTCGGAGAATGAGAACTGTCAAGGTTAATACAAGCGCTCCCTACGATATACTTATCGAACGAGGCGTTATCAATAACGCGGGTCAGTATATAAAAAATGTAACGAACGCCAAAAAGGCGTTTCTTATAACCGATACCAACGTTGAGAAATTCTACGCCGAAAAAGTCTTAACCTCGCTAAAAAACAGCGGTTTCGATACCGATATTTTTGTGTACGAGGCGGGCGAAAAGCGTAAAACTCTATCCACGATTTCCGAGATGTACAGCCGTATGGCTGACTTCAATATGTCGAGAAAGGATATAGTCGTTGCCTTAGGAGGCGGAGTTTGCGGAGATATGGCGGGATTCGCCGCGGCGACCTATATGCGCGGTATTAATTTTGTCCAGATTCCGACCTCGCTTTTAGCTCAGGTCGATTCCTCCGTCGGCGGAAAAACAGGCGTGGATATCGCCCAAGGTAAGAACCTTGTCGGAGCGTTTTTACAGCCTATTCTCGTTCTGATTGACCCCGATACGCTTTTTACCTTGCCCGAGTATTATATTAACGACGGTATGGCAGAGGTGATTAAGTACGGTTGTATTAAGGACAGCGGGCTTTTTAAAACACTCGAGAACGAAAACGCGCTCGATATTATCGACGATGTAATCGAGCGTTGCGTAAGCATAAAACGCGACGTAGTCAGCCGTGATGAAAAGGAGTCGGGCGAGCGGATGCTTCTTAACTTCGGACACACTCTCGGCCACAGTCTCGAGAAAATCTACAGCTTCGACGGTTTATCTCACGGACAGGCTGTAGCGATTGGTATGGTTATGATAACCGCAGCTTCCGAAAAGGCGGATATTACCGAAAACGGCAGTACCGAGAGGATTATCAACCTCTGTAAAAAATACAACCTCCCCGTATCCGATACCGCCGATATTAAAGAAATAGTAAAGTTCTGCGCCAACGATAAAAAGGCGGGCGGCGGCAGCGTAAACCTCGTTCTGCTCAAAAAAATCGGCGAGAGCTTTATAAGAAAAACTCCGCTGAACGAGCTGGAGAGTTTTATAAGATAGGAAAGATAATGTCGAATATAGTTTTAACCCGCTCATCTTTAAACGGAATAGTAACCGCGCCTCCCTCCAAAAGCGACGTCCACAGAGCTATTATCTGTGCCGCTTTGTCGAAGGGTGTTTGTAAAGTCGCGCCTGTAGCGCTGTCTAACGACATTAAGGCTACTATCGAGTGTGTTAAAGCCCTCGGAGCTAAAGCCGATTTAAACGGCGATACGCTCATAGTTGACGGACGAGATATATTTAATAAAAATGAAGCGCTGCTCGATTGCTTCGAGAGCGGTTCTACATTAAGGTTCTTTACCCCGATCGCCGCGGCGGGCGGAGTGAAAACTCATTTTACAGGCCGTGGTAGTTTATTAACACGGCCGATAGGTCTTTTTGCGGATATTTTGCCGAAAGCGAATGTCGAGTGCGAAACCGACGGAACGCTTCCGCTTAAAATAAGCGGACAGCTTAAACCGGGCACGTTCGAAGTTGCGGGGAATATAAGCTCCCAGTTTATCACGGGACTGCTCTTAGCTCTGCCTATGCTTAGCGGCGACAGTAAAATCGTACTCACAACCGCTCTTGAGAGCGAGGGCTATATCAATATGACTACAGCCTGTATGGCGAAGTTCGGCGTAGAAGTCGAGCGAACCGATTACGGCTGGTATGTTCGGGGTAATCAGTCCTATCAGCCTCGTGATTACCGCACGGACGGCGACTGGTCGCAGGCGGCGTTTTTCTTAGCCGCGGGCGCGGTTTCGGGAGATGTTACCGTAAAAGGACTCGATATAAATTCGCCCCAGGGCGATAAAAAAATCGCGGCTTTATTAAAGGACTTCGGCGCGGATATTACCGTCGGCGAAGATTACGTTCGGGCTAAAAAAACCGAACTCAAATCTATCGATATCGACGCCCGTAATATCCCCGACTTAGTGCCTATACTCGCGGTAACGGCTTCTTTAAGCGAGGGAGTTTGTGAAATCTACGGCGCCGAAAGGCTTAGGATAAAGGAAAGCGACCGCCTGAAAACGACCGCTTCTCTTATAAACTCGCTCGGCGGAAACGCCGTGGAAAAGCCTGACGGTTTAATAATAAAAGGCGTAAAAAGCTTTAAAGGCGGTACAGCCGACGGCTCAAACGACCACCGAATCGTGATGTCCGCGTCCGTAGCCGCTCTTGCAGGCGAAAATGAAGTTACCGTAACGGATATGGAAAGTATTAATAAAAGCTTCCCCGATTATTTCGAGGAATATAAGGCTCTCGGAGGTGTAATAAAATGTCAACCTACGGCGAAAGAATAAAGCTTACCGTGTTCGGCGAAAGCCACGGCGAAGCCATAGGCGCGGTTTTAAGCGGAGTTCCCGCGGGATATAAAATTGATATGGATAAGGTTTTAGTCCAGATGGCACGCAGGGCTCCGGGCAGGGACAAAACCGCTACGCCCCGATTGGAAAAGGACTTTCCCGAGGTTAAGTCGGGAATACTAAACGGCGTTACCACAGGCGCTCCGATAGCCTGCGTGATTGAAAATACAAATACAAAAAGTAAGGACTACTCAAATCTGCTTGATACACCCCGCCCGAGCCACAGCGACTACACCGCTTACGTTAAGTACAGAGGTAATAACGATATCCGAGGCGGAGGTCATTTCAGCGGAAGGCTCACCGCTCCGATAGTTTTCGCGGGAGCTGTACTAAGGCAGATTTTGGAAGAAAAGGGTATAAAAATCGCCGCTCATATAAGCTCGGTAGCGGACGTAAACGATACGCCCTTTAATCCTTTAGAGATTGACGATGAATTAATTACGGAACTCAATAATTCCGCTTTTCCGCTTATAGATACGTCTAAGGAAAAGGATATAAGGGAGGTTGTCGAGAATGCCCGTATAAATCTCGACAGCGTAGGCGGTACGGTTGAGTGCGCCGTAATCGGAATGCCCGAGGGTATAGGCGGGCCGCTTTTCGAGGGTATTGAGGGCGCTGTTTCAAAAGCCGTTTTCGGAATCCCCGCGGTTAAGGGTATTGAGTTCGGCTCGGGCTTTAGCGGAACCTTAAAGTCCGGCAGCGAGAACAACGACGCGTTCGAGTATAAAGACGGAAAAGTTGTAACCAAAACGAATAACTGCGGCGGAATCTTAGGCGGTATCTCTAACGGTATGCCGATTATTTTCAGAACCGCTGTTAAACCTACGCCATCTATTTCTAAAGAACAGGAAAGCGTAAATCTTAAAACAGGCGAAAATACCACCCTTATCGTTAAGGGCAGACACGACCCTTGTATCGTGCCGAGAGCCGTACCTGTTGTCGAGGCAGCCGCCGCGATAGCTGTATCAGATTTACTGTTGGTGAATTAAATGAGAGATTTAAGCGAAATCCGAAAGGATATAAACGAAATCGACGATGAGCTCCTCGAGCTTTACAAGCGCAGAATGGACTGCGCCGAGGAAGTCGGTTACTATAAAAAAGAGAACAATATCCCTATCCTTAACGAAAAGCGCGAGGAAGAAATTCTTAATAAAATTGAGAAAAACGGCGGTAAATACGGCGCTTCAGCGAGAATGCTCTACTCGACTATTATGGAGCTGTCAAGAGCGCTCCAGTACAATATCGTCGAAAGCGGTAAAGCACTCAGAGAAACGCTCGCTAAAGCCGAGGAAGCTGTGCCGAAAACCGACGTTAAAGTCGCTTACCAGGGTATAAACGGCGCTAACGGCCACGAAGCCGCGCTGAGACTTTTTCCCGAGGGCGAGGTCTTGCCGTATAAAAGCTTCGAGGATGTTTTCCTAGCCGTCGAAAACGGCGAGGTAAGCTTCGGCGTTGTGCCTGTCGAGAACTCCACCGCGGGTTCTGTATCGGCGGTATACGACCTTATTTTAAAACACAGATTTTATATAGTCGGTGCTTTGGATTTACATATCGACTACTGCCTGTGCGGACTTAAACAGTCCGATTTTTCCGATATAGAAAAGGTATGGACTCATCCCCAGTCGATTGCCCAGTGCGAAAACTATATCGCTAAAAATAACTTTGAAGCTGTACCCAAGGCTAATACCGCGTTCGCGGCGCGTGACGTCGCCGAAGAAAAGCGCCTTAACGTCGCGGCGATTTGTTCTTATAAAGCCGCCGAGGAATACGGGCTTAAAATCCTTGATAATCATATTCAGGATATCGACAATAACACTACCCGCTTTATTGTTATCTCCAAGAAACTGTATATCCCCGCCGAAGCGGATAAAATAAGCCTGTGCTTTAATCTTCCGCACGTTTCGGGTTCTCTGTACAGCGTGCTTTGCAGGTTTAATTCGCTCGGCTTTAACCTGACTAAAATTGAGTCAAGACCTATAGGCAGCGGCTTTGAGTATCTTTTCTATCTCGATTTTGCGGGTAATGTACACAGCGAGGACGCGGTGGCTCTGCTCTGCCGTATGTCCGAAGAAATGCCGAACTTCTCGTTTTTAGGCAACTATAGTGAATTGTAATTAAATGGTGTGAAATGGAAACTAAGGAAAGAAACTATTTATGGGACAATATTAAAGTCCTTTTAATTTTTCTGGTAGTAGCGGGACATCTTCTCGAGGGCTTTAGACCTCTCGAATATCCCGCGGCGGTATCTTTCGACTACTGGATTTATTCGTTCCATATGCCCGCGTTTATATTTGTGTCGGGATTTTTATCTAAAAGCTACTGTAAAAACGGACAGGTTCGTTCCGAAAAGGTCGCCGTTTTTATCGCTTACTATACCATCTTCCAAGTTCTGCTCTTGATATTAAAGGGAGCGCTCGGAAACGACCTCAAAGGCACGAGCTTTTTCGACCCCGAGCGCGGACTTTGGTATCTTTTAGCGATGATATTTTACTATCTCGTTATTCCGCTTGCCGAGAAAATCCCGTCCTATGTAACCGTGGGAGCCTTTATGATTTTGGCGGTTATGATAGGTATGGAGCCCGACGCCGATACAATGCTCTCGGTACACCGGATATTTGTGTTCGCGCCGTTCTTTTTCGTCGGTTACTATATGTCCGAATCCGCCGTCGAAAAGCTTCGTAGTATCAAGCTTCCGATAAGGCTGATTCTCGGAGCCGAGCTTATCGCCTGCTCAATTCTTATCTGGGTTATAGTCGGATTCGACAATTTCCCGATAAGCGTATTTTACGGTAAAGATAACTACGGCGAACTCGATACGGACTTTATCTACGGCTCGATTTTACGAGTTGAGTCGTTGGTTATCGGATTTTTGATGATATTCGGGCTGTTATTCATAATGCCCGCGGTTAAAAATTTCCTGTCCTACGCCGGCGCTCATTCGCTCAGGGTGTATATATTCCATCTGCCTATAGTTGTGCTTTTGATGGATACAAAATTTTTGGCAGAGATTAAAATCGACGGGCCTATTGAATTTATATGTTTGATACTTGCCGCGGCGGCGATAGTCGCGCTTTTGACGATACCGATTTTCGAGTATCCGTTTAAGTGGATACAGCTCGGCGTACGTAAACTGTACTCTGTTAAAGAGAAAAAAACCGAAGAATAAATTATCCCTCCGAAAAGGAGGGATTTTTGTTGCAATTTGTATTATAATATCGTAAAATGATTTTATAAATTTTAAGCCAAGGGGAGTTAATTATGGTAAAAAAATTCAGGCTCGGTAACCCTTTTAACACCGCCGCCGTTGTCGAGAAAATCGAGCCTTGCGGTATAGATGCTTTTCCGCTGGAGTTATCTGTCCGAGAAAATGTAACTATCGAATTTAATCTCGAAAAGGACGATATGGTTTTCGGACTCGGCGAAGCCGTCCGCGGAATAAATAAACGCGGCTGGATTTACGAGAGCTGGTGTACCGATGAAACTAACCACACAGAAGATAAACGCTCCCTCTACGGAGCGCACAATTTTATCGTCGTAAGCGGTAAGACTAAGTTCGGGCTGTTCGTCGATTATCCGTCTAAAATCGAGTGGGATTTAGGCTATACCTCCCCTGAAAAATGCGTTATAAAATTCGAAAAGCCCGACGCCGATTTGTATTATATCGACGGCGAAAGCGAGCTTGATATAGTAAAACAGTTCAGAAAAATTATCGGCAAAAGCTATATCCCGCCGTTTTGGGCTTTCGGATATCAGCAGAGCTGTTGGGGTTATTCTAAGCAGGAGGACTTCGTAAACGTCCGTGAAAACCACCGCAAAAACAACCTCCCGCTCGACTGTATCTATATGGACATAGACTATATGGAGCGCTTTAAGGACTTTACCGTAAACCGAGAGCTGTTCCCTGATTTTAAGGCGTTTGTTTCGGAGATGAAGGCTCATAATATCCACCTTATCCCGATTATCGACGCGGGAGTAAAAAAGGAAAACGGCTACTTTGTCTACGACGAAGGTCACGAAAACGGCTATTTCTGTACCGATAAGAACGGAAACGAGTTCGAGTGCGGAGTATGGCCGGGTATAGTAGGGCTGCCCGATTTTCTGAATTCCGAAGCGCGCCGATGGTTCGGCAGTAAGTACAAGGTTTTAACCGATATGGGTATCGACGGATTTTGGAACGATATGAACGAACCCGCGTTGTTTTACTCTAAACAGGGGCTGAATAAAGCCTTCGAAAAGCTCGACAAAATTCGCGGTAAGGAAGTCGATATTTGGGGTTTCTTCGAGAGCAAAAACGCTGTTTTGGGTATTCAGAACAGTATGGACGATTATAAGAGCTTTTACCATAATGCCGACGGAAAAACTGTCTGTCATAAGGACGTTCATAATATCTACGGCTCGTTTATGACGAGATCAGCGGGAGAGTATTTCGAGGAAGAATTCGGCAAGGAAAATAAACTCATATTCTCCCGAGCTTCCTATATCGGCGCTCACCGCACAAGCGGAATCTGGTTCGGCGATAACTTTAGCTGGTGGGAACATATTTTATTAAACCTTAAAATGCTCCCGAGCGTGAATATGTGCGGTTTCCTCTACAGCGGAGCCGACCTCGGCGGATTTAACAATAACGCCTCGCGCGATTTAATGCTCAGATGGCTCGCGCTCGGAGTATTCATTCCGCTTATGCGTAATCACCGAGCCTTAGGTACGCGCGCTCAGGAAGCCTATCAGTTTGGCGATTGCAAGGACTTCGCCGACGTTTTAGCGGTACGCTACCGACTTATACCTTATCTTTACTCGACGTTCAGAAACGCGAGTGAAAACGACGAGATGATTTTTAAACCGCTCGCGTTCGAATATCCCGACGATAAAATCGCCCGTGAAGTAGAGGATCAGCTTATGCTCGGCAATGAGTGTATGATAGCTCCCGTGTATGAACAGAATAAAACCGCCCGAAACGTTTATCTCCCCGAGGATATGACCTTCGTTAAACTCAGCGGTGAAAATGTGTATAAAAAAGAGCTAAGTAAGGGCTGGCATTACCTGAATATCGAGCTAAACGAAGTTCCTCTTTTCGTTAAGAAAGGCAAAAATATCCCCCTCGCTAAGCCCGCATTAAATACCGCCGAGCTCGAGCGCGAAAAACTCGAAAATCTCCTTTAAGCCCGATTAATACTGAAACGCAACCGAGATTTTATGCCGTTATGAATTTTATCAATGCAGCCTTGTTGATTAGTTCGGTTATTATTCTGCTGTTATTAGATATAACAAACACATCATACTTCACGCTCACTATGTTGATTTCAAGCCCGTCGTGCATACTTATAGGAATAATGGCTGTAAAATATTCAAGAATAAACCGTATAAACAAAACAACCGTGTAGTAATAATCTACTTGGTCGTAAATTCAATTAATTCCGCTGTAAATGATAAGAAAAAAGATTAAGTAAAAGGTCGAAAGAGCAATTTCTTTCGACCTTTTTTGGTATGTAATGACTTACTGTTTATAATCAAAACAGAAAATAACCGCCTCACCTGACAAGTAAGCGGTTATTTTTGACCAAATTTGTCGGGCTAACCGTTTCTCGGATAGCTCCTTTTCTATGTTTATTATGACACAAAAATATTAGATGTCAATAACGTCGTTAACTTAGGAATTAAATTTTAAGTCCTTTTGTTGTTTTTAAGAACTCATAGAGCTTGTCTTTAATAATCTCAACTCCGCCCTCGCTGTCGCTTTCTATATTGAGCGGCATAATCGGGTCGTGAACCGAAAGTCTTAAAAGGAACCATCCGTTGCCGTCGTTTTCGCCGAAAGAAACTCTTACGCCCTCGCGGTTGTCGTCGGCTAAAATCCAGCCCTCAGCCTTTTCGGCGTAAGCGGTGAGGTCGTTTATGATCCTCTCTCCGCACGCTCTGAAATCCTCCTCGGTAATCTCGAAGCGAATCTCCGTTTCCTCTACGGGTTCTTTTAGAGAGCTTGTGATACTCTCGATACTTTTGCCCTCTTTGCTGAGCTGAGCCATTTTGATTATAATTTTAGTGCAGAGATACGCTCCGTCGTCGAGAAAGTAGTTTTCTCTCATAGCCGCGTGACCCGAGGTCTCTATCGCCAAAGGACAGTTAATGCCTTTTTCGTTGAGCTCTAAGCCCTTGTCAATAACGTTCTTGTATCCTCTGCGGTAGCGGTAATGCTTTCCGCCGAGGTCTTTTTCTATAAACTCTTTAAGACCGCTTGAGGTGATAGAGTCGGTGACTATTGTACCGCCCTCGTTGCCCTCGAGCGCAATCGCCGACGCTAAGGCTACTAAGCGGTTGCGGTTAATCTCGTTACCGCTTTTATCCACCGCTCCGCCTCGGTCTACGTCCGTGTCAAAGATAACGCCCATATCCGCTCCGCTCTCGAGTACGGCTTCGGTAATCGACTTCATCGCTTCCTTGTTTTCGGGGTTTGGAACGTGGTTAGGGAACATTCCGTCGGGGTCTAAATAACGGCTTCCTGTCGTATCGGCGCCTAAATTTTCGAGTACATCGGCGTAAAATCCGCCTACGCCGTTACCCGCGTCTACTACGATCTTAAAGTTCTTTAAGGGATGTTCATAGTCGTCGGCGTTAACGCCTTTTTTAATGATATCCTCTAAATGAGCCTTGTAGCTGTTCATATAATCGCAGTCCTCGATAGAGCCGTTATCGGCGTTCGCGGGCTTTTTATTATCCTGAGCGTACTGCAAAATTTCCTCAATATCGCTGCCCTCAAGTCCGCCCTCCCGGGTAAAGAACTTCAGTCCGTTTCGGTTAAACGGATGGTGGCTCGCGGTAATCTGTACCGCGCCGTCGCATTTTAAGTCCACCGTAGTCATAAACATCGACGGTGTAGAAGCCAGCCCGAGGCTGAGCACCTTAACTCCCGCGTTTTTAAGCTCGTTTGAAACGATTTCGGCGATTTTAGGTCCGCTTATACGGCTGTCCCGTCCGATAGATACAGTGAGCTTATCGCAGCTTTTGCCAACCTTTTTAGAAAGCCAAAGCGCAAAGCCGTTAGTCATACCCGCGACAACCTCGTCGGTTAGGTTAACAGGCTGATTTTCTACGCCCTCTACCGCTACTCCGCGTATATCTGTACCGCTTTTAAAGTTTTTGTAAAATGAATTTAGCATTGTTTTCTTCCTTTTCATCAGATTTAACTTAATTATACACTCCCGAAACTTAATTGTAAATAGCCGAAATAGGACTAATGCCGCCTAAAACCCAGTTATAATCGTGACTGAGCGGTAATTAAAGACGGATTTTTCAAGTTTGTGAAAACTGTAAAAGGTTTTCCTGCAAAGCCCGCAAACTAAGTATATTTTGACGAACAGTTATCGAATTTGCTGACGAAGTTTGTAACCGTTGTAATTTCTCTTTGTAGAAGTTGCACAAAAGAAACGTTCTCAGATTAGCTATTTTCGCCTTTTGTTAGTTATTATGCACAAAGAAACTTTCGAAAAATTGTTGACTTTTCCGAAAAAACGGCTATAATAATAATTGTCAAGTGAATAAACCCACTTGAGATATTTCGGTTGACAAGCAACCGAACGTGCCAGATGGTAAATGGCTGCAGAAAATTGAAAAGGAGGTCAGAACGATGACACCGATTCTCAACATGCATGACATCAATGTTTCTGAATTCTTAGCTGTGCTTGATACCTGCGAAGGCAATGTATTTCTCGTTACACGAGACGGAGATAAGCTTAATCTTCGAAGCAAACTCTCTCAGCTCGTCGGCTTAACTCAGTTAATTGAGGGTGGAAGGATAGCAGAAGCATCTATAGTATGCGAAAATAAGAACGACGAGTGTAAGCTTTTCCGACTGAATATGTTCAGAGACGTCGGCTAAGCGGTTAAACAGACATCCACGTTTTCACGTTAATTTCAAAACTTCTAAATCCGGGAGGGGCTGCCTAGTAAGGCAGCCCTTCTCGGTTTTTAAAATTTTCAATTCAACAGAATTATTGTTTTTTATGTAATTTAAAGTAAAATACTTGTATTTTAAAAACCGATATGTTATAATCTCTCACGGTGCGTAAAAACGCCCGAGTCCGTCGCAATATCCGGACTATAAATAAACACTACGGAGGAATTTAATATGACTAAAAAATCAACCCGGTACATTGTACAGGGCGCGATTATCGCGGCTTTGTACGCTGTACTGACGGTAGGGCAGAATCTGCTTATCCCCGGAAGCGCCTCTATGGCGGTTCAGTTTCGTGTAGCCGAGGCTATGACAATACTCGCTTTTTTTACCCCCGCGGCTATCCCGGGACTTACTATCGGCTGTATTATCGCTAACATAAGCTCGGTAACGGCAGGGCTCGGCTTCTACGATATGATCTTCGGCTCTATAGCTACCCTGCTCGCCGCTTTATCTATGCGCGCGCTGAGAAATGTTTGTATAAAGGATATACCCTTTATAGCTTTACTTATGCCCGCTGTTTTTAACGGACTTATTATCGGCTTTGAAATCGACTTCTTCTTTATGGGAAGTATGCATTTTAACTTTATCAACTTCTTGCTTCAGGGCGGATTAGTCGCTCTCGGCGAATTGGTTGTAGTATTTGTACTCGGTATTCCGCTTACAATAATACTCAAAAAACGTAACATTATTAAAGAATAAAGATATTGCAAAAAGGACTGCCGCGGCAGTCCTTTTATTTCTCTATAGGAAATTACTCAAAACTTGTATAAATATTCAAGCATAACTGTGTTAAGGATAATATCATCTTACCTAACTTCTACAGAGAAAAAATATTTTTATTGTCCGCTCAGTAGCACGCTGCGCGAGCACGAGCAATGACTATACGAAAGCGGCCGCGCCTATTGCGCGCGCTTTCTTTTAGAATAAATATTTAATATAATCAGTTCGTCCGTCTAGAATTCTTATGATAGATATTTTATCGTCATCAATTGTATAAAATACAAGATAGTTTACAATTATAATATATCGGTATTCAGAATCGCGGAGTTTCTTTCCGAGTTTTGGTTGGTTGATAAGTCTTTCAATACCTTTAAAAATAGATTTTTGAATTTCAAACGCCGCTGTAGGATTGTTTAATTCCGTTTCAATATAGTCAGCGGTCTGTTTTATATCCTCATAAGCAGCGGGCTTAATTACAATTCTCATTATTCAATACCCATCATTTTTTTAGCTTCGTTAAAGGGTATATCTTCGCCCGAGTTTTTTCCGTATTCAAGCTCTTTCATAAGTTTTTTATAAGCGTATTCTCTCATTATAGCGGCGTTGTCCTCGTTGACGATAAAAGGAAGTCCGCCCGCGTTAATGGATTGTTTTATAAAAATATTAATAGCTTGCGTTAGTGTTAAGCCGTTTTTTTCGAATACTTCTTCGGCTTCGCTTCTGATTTCGGGGTTAATTCTAAATCTGAATGTATCTGTTTTCGGCTGTGATTTATCCATAATTATACCTCCTTTATTCTATTATACCTGAGTTTTAAAAAAAGTCAATAATTGTAGCTACAAAGTTGCCACAAAAAAGAACTGCGAAAGCAGTCCTTTTTACGATAATATCATTTTACCTGTGACGTCTGTAGTATAGCCGCCTTTCGGGATAAGTTTAGAAATCGGCACAATTTTATAGCCCTTATCCTTAATGCCCTCGATAATTTTCGGCAGAGCCGCGGGTGTATTAGCCGCGCCGTTGTGGAGTAGTATTATCGAACCCGGAACGAGCTTATCGGTACAGTTTTTTACAATCTGCTCAACGCTCGGGTCTTTCCAGTCGAGCGAGTCGATATTCCACTGAACGCAGTACATATCTAATGACTTTACCATATTGACGACATTGTTATCGTAGTCGCCGTAAGGCGCGCGGAACAGGGTAGGGGATTTGCCCGTGAGTTTTTTAACACGTTCATTACAATCGGTAATTTCCTTTTTCATTTTATCCGCCGAGAGCGCGGGCATATGCGCGTGGGTGGAGCTATGGTTGCCGACATCGTGGCCTTTTTCGGCAATTTTTTTAACCGACTCGGGATATTTTTTAACCCAGCTTCCTACTAAGAAGAATGTCGTCTTAACCTCATATTCGTCGAGGGTATCGAGCAGGTCGTCGGTCTGCTCATTACCCCAAGCCGCGTCGAATGAAATCGCGCAGACTTTATCCTTGGTATCTACGCTGTAAATCGGAATAACTCTCTCGGTGGAGGCTGTAGCCACCGCTTCGCTGACGGAGTTTAAGCCGATTGAAATTGAGGCTATACCGAGTATCACGCATAGTATTATTATAAGTAAAGACCGTTTCGTTATAATTAAAAAACGCATATAATCACCGATAGATTATATGCGTTTTAAATTTTGTTTATGAATTAAATCTGTTCCCATTTAACTCCCTCGGGAGTGTCGATGAGCTTAATATTTCTAGCGAGTAAATCGTCACGGATTTTATCGGCTGTTGCCCAATCCTTGTTGGCTCTCGCTTCCTGACGTTTAGCAATAAGCGATTCAATCTCAGCGTCGAGGTTGTTGTCGCTTTCGGCTGTTGACTTAGTTAAGTCGAGCCCGAGTACCTCGTCGAACTTTTCGATAAGATAGAGCTTGGTAGCGTCGTTGGTATCGGCTTTAAGCACATCATAAACCGCGGTTAAGCCGAGCGAAGTGTTGAGGTCGTTGTCGAGAGCTTCCTTAAACTTTTTATCGAGCTCATCCGCCTTAGCTTTATCAACCTCGCCGTCACCGTTGAGCGAGCCGATACGCTTAACGAGCTTGTCGTAAGCCTTCGCGGTATTGTCGAGGCTGTCGTAAGAGAACGTAAGCGGTTTTCTGTAGTGGCTCTGTAAGCAGAACATCCTGTACACAAGCGGATTATAGCCCTTTTCCTCGAGTAGAGAAACGGTTAAAAACTCGCCCTTGGATTTACTCATTTTACCTGTGTTATCGTTGAGGTGAAGAACGTGGAACCAGTAATTACACCATTTATGACCGAGGAAAGCCTCGCTCTGAGCGATTTCGTTGGTATGATGGGGGAAAGCGTTGTCAACGCCGCCGCAGTGAATATCGAGATACTCGCCTAAGTGCTTAATGCTTATCGAGGAACACTCAATATGCCAGCCGGGGTAACCCACGCCCCACGGGCTGTCCCATTTAAGCGCCTGATCCTCGAACTTCGACTTAGTAAACCAAAGTACGAAGTCGGTTTTGTTGCGCTTATTTTCGTCGTTATCTACATCCTCGCGAACTCCGACTTCTAAGTCGTCGGCGTTCATATTTCCGAACACATAGTAATTGTCGAGCTTCGAGGTATCGAAATAAACGTTACCGCCCGCGAAATACGCGTAACCCTTGTCCATTAAGGTTTCGATCATTTTAATAAATTCGTCGATACAGTTCGTCGCGGGTTCTACTACATCGGGAGTTTTTATGTTGAGTTTTTTACAGTCGTCGAAAAAAGCGTCGGTGTAAAACTTAGCGATTTCCATAACGCTCTTATGCTCGCGCTTAGCGCCCTCGACCATTTTATCATCGCCCGTATCGGCGTCGGAGGTTAAATGTCCGACGTCGGTAATATTCATAACTCTCGTAACGTCGTAGCCCGAGTAACGCAGGTACTTTTCGAGAACATCCTCCATAATATATGTGCGGAGATTTCCGATATGAGCGTAATGATAAACCGTCGGGCCGCAGGTGTACATATTAACCTTGCCCTCGGTATGCGGAATAAATTCCTCTTTTTTCTGTCCTAATGTGTTATATAAAATCATCTTAAACACCCTTCCGATATCTATTCCATACTTATAAAATCTTTGTTGTCATTTAGGTAAATAACGCCCGAGATTATACAGAATACCGTAGAAATCCACAGCGCGATTTCACCGATAATATAGAATATAAAGCTGAGATTAGATATTAACGCGCTGTTTATCGGTACCGTTTTTAATATATCGAGCGTAATCTGCAACGCAAAAATAATAATTATAGCGGTTATCTGGGTAACAGTCTTAACCTTACCCCAAATATTCGCGGCTACAACTTTTCCCTCGCTCGCTGCGACAAGCCTGATCGACGTCACGGTAAATTCCCTGAACAGCACTACTATCACGAGAATAGCGTCGCACAGCCCCGCCTGAATAAAGCACACAAGCGCCGAAAGCACGAGTATTTTATCCGCTAAGGGATCGCTGAATTTTCCGAAATTAGTGACAAGGTTTCGCCTGCGGGCGATTTTTCCGTCGAACATATCGGTCAAGCTCGCCGCTCCGAAAACAGCGAGCGCCGCTAAGTAGTGAAACGGAAAATCTATAAGAATCGCCGCGATAAAAAACGGAACGAGTACAATTCGTAAAATTGTAAGTTTATTGGGTAAATTCATTAAATCATTCTTTCTCTATATCATTTCGCCGACAGGGTCAATCCCGAGAAAATCGGTAATTTTAACCCTTACGAAGCTTCCCGCGGCGGGCTTAGCTTTATCGGCTGTAAAGAATACGTTTCCGTCAACCTCGGGACAATCGCCCGCGGTTCTTCCGAAATAACACTCGGCGTAGCGGTCGAATCCCTCTACCAGTACCTCGACCTCGCTTCCGATAGACTGCTCGGCGTAATTCTCCATAATCGCCTGCTGCTGCTCAAAAATAATCTCGGCGCGCTTTTGCTTTACATCCTCGTCAATCTGGTCGGGAAGCTTCGCCGCGGGAGTATCTTCCTCCTGAGAATAGGGGAAACATCCCATACGATTGAACTTGATTTCGTCTACGAACCTCGAAAGCTCCTCGAACTGTTCCTCGGTCTCTCCTGGGAAGCCTGTTATAAACGTCGAGCGCAGGGTGAGGTTAGGTATTCTGTCTCTGAGCTTTTTAATAAGCGCCGAAAGCTCATCGTAACTGCCCTTGCGGTTCATAACCTTCAGGAGTTCTTTATTACAATGCTGTAGCGGTAAATCGAGGTATTTTACGATTTTATCCTCATTCGCTATAGTGTCGATAAGCTCGTCGGTAATGCGTTCGGGATAGCAGTAAAGCACGCGTATCCACTTTAAGCCATCGACCTTACACAGTTCCCTTAACAGCTTGGGAAGCTCCGCTTTTCCGTAAATGTCGGTTCCGTAATACGAGGTGTCCTGAGCTATTACTATAAGTTCCTTAACTCCGCCCTCGGCGAGCCAATTCGCTTCCTTTACCAAGTCCTCTATTTTACGGCTTCGGTATCTGCCTCTTATCATCGGAATAGCGCAGTAGGTGCAGTGATTATCGCAACCGTCCGCTATTTTAAGATAAGCGTAGTGGCGGGGCGTACTCTGGATTCTCTCGCCCTCAAGCTCGAGTTCCTCTTTAGGCGGGAATATTTCCTGCTTTTCGCCGAGCAAAGCTTTTTTTATAATCTCGGCGATTTTATCGTTAGCGCCTATACCGACGCAAGCGTCGATTTCAGGCATCTGCTTCATAACATCCTCTTGGTAACGCTCGGCTAAACAACCCGTAACGATAAGACATTTAATCTGTCCCTCGGCTTTCAGCTTGGCGAGCTCGAGAATTTCCTCGATACTCTCCTGCTTGGCGGGTTCGATAAACGCGCAGGTGTTTATAATCGCGGCGTCGGACATAGCGACGTCCTCGACTATCTCAAAATCTTTTTTATTTAGTTTCGCAAGCAGCATCTCGGCGTCTACCTGATTTTTGGCGCAGCCTAATGATACTATACCCACTTTGTATTTCATATGTATTCGTCCTCAAAATAATTACTCATTACCGCTCTGATATCGCCCCACGAATACCCCATTCTTTGCAGGGCGGCAACGGCTTTGCGCCTGCCTTTTTCATCCAAAAGATTTTTTTCGTATTTTCTCTGAATAAGGATTTCGATATGCTCTCTCGGGTCGGGGTCGAGCTCCTCTAAAATCTCGTCGGCTAAGTCCTTGTCGATACCCTTTTCGGTAAGCTTGTACTTAGCTGTGCGCACGGATAAGTGCTTGACGTTTATAAGTTCCTCGGCATAACGCCTGGCAAATTTTTCGTCATCCACAAGCCCGAGTTCCTCCATACGCTCGACCGCTTTTTTAGCCGAGCCGGCGGTTGCTGTTCTGCGGATTTTAGTTTCAAGCTCTCGTTTGCTGTGGTCGCGGGAGGATAAAAGCCAAAGCGCCTTTTCCTTGGCGCGCTTTTCCTCGGAGCTGTCGATAAGCTCCTTTAGCTGTTCGTCCGTAATCTCGCTTCCGACCGAAAAATTGCTCGCGATAATGGTTTCGGTGTCTATTTTAACAGCATACTCTCCGTCGATATAAATGGCGGAGAGCTTCTTTCGTTTAGGAACGATGTCTGTAATAGTCATCAGTCTTCAACTAATACGTCTATATTAGCTTTTTTGGATTTAGCCGCGGGCTTCGCTTCTTCCTTAACCGCTACGGCTTTAGCCTTGGGAGCCGCCTTTTTCTTGGGGCTGAGCTTGTCTATATTATCCCAAAGGTCTTTCTCGATTTTTTCGGCGAGTTCGGGGTTGTTTAGGAGTAAGTCCTTAACGTTCTCTCTGCCCTGGCCTAAACGCTCGCCGTTATAGCTGAACCACGCGCCCGCTTTCTGAATAACGTCCGCCTTAACGGATAAATCCACCAGCTCGCCGATACGGCTGATACCCTGACCGTACATAATATCGAACTCCGCTTCCTTAAACGGAGGAGCGATTTTGTTCTTAACGACCTTAGCTCTTGTGCGGTTACCTATCATCTCGCCGTTCTGTTTAAGAGTTTCGATACGTCTGACGTCTATACGAACGGAGGAGTAGAATTTAAGCGCGCGTCCGCCTGTTGTAACCTCGGGGTTGCCGTAGATTACTCCGACCTTCTCACGAAGCTGGTTGATAAAGATGGCTACGCAGTTGCTCTTGTTGATAGCGCCCGCAAGCTTTCTTAAAGCCTGCGACATAAGTCTGGCGTGAAGTCCTACGTGGCTGTCGCCCATCTCGCCCTCTATTTCAGCCTTCGGAACGAGAGCCGCTACCGAGTCAACTACGATAACGTCGATAGCTCCGCTTCTTATAAGCGCCTCGGCGATTTCGAGCGCGTCCTCGCCTGTGTCAGGCTGAGAAACTAACAGAGAGTCTATATCTACGCCTAAAGCCTGAGCGTAAACGGGATCCAAAGCGTGCTCAACGTCGATAAACGCGACGTTACCTCCGTTTTTTTGACCCTCAGCGATACAATGGAGCGAAAGAGTAGTTTTACCCGAGGATTCGGGGCCGTAAATCTCTACGATTCTTCCTCTGGGAAGTCCTCCGATACCGAGGGCTATATCGAGTGAGAGCGAACCTGTAGAAATATGGTCTACCGCCATATGCTGGTTTTGACCTAAGCGCATTACCGCGCCCTTGCCGAATTGCTTTTCAATTTGAGTCATCGCTGTTTCAAGAGCTTTAGCCTTATCAACTGCCATTTTCATTACCTCCGTTTTTATCAATATTATATCTATAAAACTTACTATACAATTATAAATTATAGAGTTAAAAAAATCAATATAAAAGCGTTAAAAAGTTCGAACAAATTTTCTAAATTCAGTCTACTGTCCCATAAACTACCCTCTGAATACCGCCTAAATCGAGTTTGTAGTCTATATTATTCACTTTTGCGTTCTCCATAAGGGTTTTAACGTCCTCGAACTGCCCCTCGCCGATTTCAAAAGCCATCATTCCGCCGCTCTTTAGCTTAGAGGCGTAGTCCTTAATAATACCGCGGTAAAATTTAAGTCCGTCAGCTCCGCCGTCGAGCGCGGTTTTCGGCTCGAACGAAATTTCCGTTTGGAGAGTATCAATCTCATCGGTGATAATGTACGGCGGGTTAGAGATAATCAGGTCAAAGCTTTTATCCATAAACTCGTCCGCGCAGCGGAATACATCACCCGCGATTACCTCGATGTTTGCCTTGTTTATGTTGATATTTTCGCAGAGATAGGGGAGGGCTTCGGCGGATTTTTCGAGCGCGTAAACCTCGGCGTCGGTTTCTTTAGCTATAGCTACCGCTAACGCTCCGCTTCCCGAGCATAAGTCCAAGACCCGAGCGTTCTGTTTATCTTTTAAGAAGTCGAGCGAAAGCCTTAACAGAACTTCCGTATCATCCCTCGGGATTAAAACGCCTTTACCTACCTTGAATTTATAGCCGTAAAACTCCCATTCCCCGAGAATGTACTGCAACGGCTCTCCGCTCAGCCTGCGTCCTAAAAGGGTTAAGAACTCCGCGCCCTTTTTATCGTCGGAGGTTATGTTTTCCGCCATAAGCTGAGCCTTATTTACATTAAAAACCTTTTCGATTAAGCACATAGAATTAAAGGCAGGATCCGAAATTCCTGCCTTATCTAATTCCTCTTTAGCTTTATTATATAAAAACTTAACAGCAACCATTTTTCACAATATCCGAGCCGTCGTCGGGGATAACGGCCTCAATAGCCTTGATAGCGACCTCACACATCTTCTCGTCGGGTTCTTTGGTGGTGATTCTCTGAGCCCAAAGTCCCGGAGCGGCGATAATTCTAGTTAAAATATTATCGTGCTTACCGCAGAATTTTATAAGCTCATAGCCGATACCCATAGTAACGGGCAGAAGCAGTATCTTTATAAGCGGTCTTAAAAATACTCCCTTAGGAATGAACAGACCGATAATAATACCGACTAAAAGCATAAGAAGTATAAAGCTTGTGCCGCATCTCGGGTGGAAACGTCTTTGTTTCATAACGTTTTCGGGAGTGAGCTCGAGTTCCTTTTCGTAACAGAAAATCGTCTTATGCTCCGCGCCGTGATACTGGAAAACACGCTTCATATCCGGCGTCATAGATACAATGAGGATATAAGAAATAAAGATCGCTATTTTTAAGATACCCTCAATAACCGACTGCCAGAAAGCTATAGACTCGTTAGCTCCGCCGTTTAACGCGGGGAACGCTAATCCGAGTAATCCGAAAATCCAAGTCGGTAAAAAGAAGAACAGAAGTACCGCCAAGGCTACGCCGATTAAGCTCGAAAATACCATAAGGATTTTCATAATTTTGTCGCCGAATTTTTCGGTGAGCCACTTTTCAAACTTACCGGGCTCTTTTTCTTCCTCGTCCTCGTCGATACCCTCCATCGCCTTGTTGGCCGAAATCATAAGGCTTTTATAACTTAAACGCATCGAGTCAATCATACCCGAAACGCCTCTTATAAAGGGCAAGCGCCAGAATTTACTCGACTGGCTTAAAAATTTAATATCAACGTCCTCCGTATAAATTTCGCTGTTCGGAGTACGTACCGCGACGGTGCTTTTCTTAGGCCCGCGCATCATAATTCCCTCAATCAGCGCGCTTCCGCCGATTGAAGTAATCTTTTTTGTCTCGTTTTTACTCATAAAATCACCTGTCTATTTTGACTCCTTATTTTCCGATAAAATAGGGAGAGTAATTGTTACCGTAGTTCCGACGCCTACGCCCGACTCAATATCGAGCTTGCCTTTGTGGAGCTGTACAATTTCGTCCGCGACCGCGAGGCCGATTCCAGAGCCGTTTACCTTTTGGTTGGCTTTATAGAATTTCTCCTTAACCTTGGGTAAATCCTCGGCGGGAATACCGCATCCCGTGTCCGTAATAGTTATTATAATATTATCCGCGTCGGTTTTTTTATCGTATTTTATCTCTATAGCTACAACTCCGTCCTCGGGAGTGTATTTTAGAGCGTTGTCGATTACGTTGATAAAGACCTGTTTAAGCCTGTTTCTGTCGCCGTAAACGGGCGGGAAAATCTCTACAGGCTCGTCGTAAATAAGATGTTTATTCTCGTTCACGGCGCGGTCTTTAAGCATATAGATTACCTCGTCGAGTTCGGCGAGTATATCGAGTTTTTCGTTAATAAGCACCATTCTTCCCGTCTGAATACGCGAGAAGTCCAAAAGTTCCTCAACAATTCCCGTAAGACGACCGCTTTCCTTAATAATTACGTCCATACCCTTGTCGAAGGTTCTTCGGTCGAGCTTTTTTCTGCCCGAAATCTGCATAGTTTCCGCCCAGCCCTTAATGGCGGTAAGCGGAGTTCTCAGCTCGTGCGATACTCGCGAGATAAAGTCGTTTTTCATCTGTTCGGTAGCCTCTAAATCCTTCGCCATATCGGTAATAGCGTCGCAGAGGTCGCCGATTTCGTCGTTATATCTTTTTTCAATCTTTGTGCTGAAATCTCCGTGCGCGATTTTATTCGCCGTTTCGCTGAGTTCCCTTACGGGAGTTACGATTGAGCGTATAAAATACGAGCTCGAGAATATAACGATAAAAAGTACCGCAAGTCCCGCGAAAATAATTATCGCGGTAATGATTACAATGCGGTTATTTACGTTAGCGGTTGAAACAACATACCTCACGGCTCCCACGGCGCTTCCGTTATGGTTTGTGATAATACGGATATAGCTTGTAACGGGTTCGCCTGAAGCGGTGTTGGTATTTCTGAAGGTGTAACCCTTGCCGTTATTTTTAGCCGCTTCGAAATCCTTAACATCCTCGTTTTCGTCGTAGGAAAAACCCGTCGATGTGAGCACGATTCTGCCCGAGGAGTTTACCGCCATAACCTCCATCTGTTCTTTATGTCGGAAGTTTTCAATATAACTCGAAGCTCCCGACGAGAACGACGAGGAGTTATCCGTCTCGTAGTTTTCGAAAACGGACGTAAGCTCTGTGCCCGCGGTGGTTAAAGTCCTTTCAACCTCGCTGTTAAAAAGGTAGGCAGTTCCGTAAATAAGACCTGTAACAATCAGAATTATTATCAGAACTATAAGCAGCATTGTGCTGAATACCCATCGTCTGGTAATACCCTTAAACAAAGTCTTTTTGCCTCCTTTTTAATCTCTGTATAATAAATTAGTTAGCATCCCATTTATAGCCGAGTCCCCATACAGTAACGATATACTTCGGGTTAGACGGCTCGTCCTCAACCTTCATTCTGAGACGCCTGATATTAACGTCAACGATTTTTTCCTCGCCGACATAAGCGTCGCCCCAAACGTGACTGAGAATATCAGTACGGTCTAAGGTCTCGCCCGGGTTAGAGAAGAAGTATTCCATAATCTGAAACTCTACCTGAGTAAGCTCGATAACCTCGCCGTTTTTAAGAAGCGCGCGGTTTCTTAAATTGAGGGTAAAGTCTCCCGAATGAAGCTCCTCCTTAAAGTTGTTCTCGGCGTTAGCCTGAGCGAGCGAAACTCTGCGGTGAAGCGAATCCACTCTCGCCAAAAGCTCCGAGGGAGAGAACGGCTTAGTCACATAGTCGTCGGCTCCGAGCATAAGTCCCGTAACCTTGTCCATCTCCTGAGTTTTCGCGGAAAGCATAATAATTCCGAGACCGCCGTTTTTGTTTCTTAGTTCCTTACAAACCTGGAAGCCGTCGATTCCGGGGAGCATTACGTCCAAGATAGCGACGTCGAAATCTCCGCCGTTTTCATCGTAACGCTTCAAAGCGGCTTCGCCGCTGTCAGCTTCGACAACCTCATATCCGGCACGTTGCAGGTTAATTACGACAAAGTCGCGGATAGCGGATTCATCCTCGCAAACAAGTACCTTTTTCATAGTTTTTAACCTCCGTTAATTATAAACTTCAATATTAAACGCTTATTCGTTAAGCGCAAAGTTTTCTTTTAATGTTTCCCCGCTTATGCTTATCGGGGGATTTTTTTCGATTTTGTACGCGTAAATATACTGGTTATAACTCTCTAAGGTCGAATAACCGCTCATCTCGTCGCTCGCGGTTCCCACGTCGAAAATCTTAAACGAAGCGATGAGCTTATCGGCTGTGTTCGACTTTTTCGAGTAGATTTTCATCGTCTTGTTATTTTCGGAAAGAGTAGTTACAGTCGTATCGGAAAAGCTTTCGGGCAATTTAAAGTAATACCCGAACTCGAAATTCGACACGCATTTAACCTTTACGCTGAGCTTGTTATTCTTAGTGTTTAGCGAGCTCCAGTTAATTACGGGAGCAACCGTCTCGTTTTCGGACTTAGCCTTGGAAACTTCGCTGTCAACTACGGGAATTTCGATATAACCGTCGTGGTCGATGTCCGCGCTGTAAATTTTATCGGCGCGTATAGTCGAGTTGCTTTTTTTGCCTGTGGATATCGGGTAGTTTAAAAGCGAACGCTTCGAGTTGTTGTAGTATATAATCTGGCTGTTGTAGCCGTTTTCCAAAAGTCCGTCTACCGCTACACCCATCGTGTCCTTGTTAATTAGCCCCGACGAGATGTTTTCGAATTTAGCGACGCCCGCGTCCATATCGCAGCTGTCGAGCGCGTAAAGCTTGTTTTTATTATAATCGAAAAGTACCGCCGAAGCGTCATTTTCGCTCGAGTCGAGGTTTAAGGTTAAAATCTCGCTTCCGCCGTCTCGGTCGTAATCTCCCGTCGTAAAACTGGAGTACTCGGTTTTAAAAGCGGTTTTTTCACATTTGTGACCTTTGGGTGTGTAGTTATATATATTCAGCTCGCAGGCGGAGTCGTTCGAATTGGTGAAGCCTGTGAAAATTTCCTCTACGCCGTCGAAATCGTAGTCCGCGAACTGTACGCAGTCGACGTCGGTAAAATTAATCTCAAAGTTCTTGCTGATTTTCCACTCGCCGCCGGTGTCGTACATAACGAGCATATTTGTAATGTTTTCGTCCGTACGGTAAAACGCTATAGCCTCGTCCCTGTTATCGGAATCGAGATCCTCGGTGATTATCGCCGAGCGGAACTCTCCGCTTAAAGGATATTTCAGCATATAGCTTCCGTCCGCTGTCTGAGAAATAAGGTTCTCAAGCTCCGCCTCTCTGCCCGTTATTTTCGGCGGGCTTAAAAGCGCGGGGTCGTTTAAGCCGAGCGAACATCCGCTGAAAAGCGTTATCGTACTCAGGATTAAAGCTGTTATTCCTGCCGGTTTTTTCATACTAATCTCTTTTTTCCGCTATACAATATTTAATCTTTATACCCTCGTCCGAAAACATCTTTTCGTGCTCGGTCATCGGGGTAGTTTCGGGGTTAATTTCACTGTTGTGTAAATCGTAAGTAAGGGTTGTTACCTTAAAGTTTTCGCTATCGAAGTAATCTAAGCTCTCCTCAAAAAGCTCGTCATCATCGGTTTTAAAATGAATCTCGTCGCCGTCTTTCAGGAGCTGTTTGTAGAGCTTTAGCTTTCTCGGATGGGTGAGCCTGCGTTTTTTATGTTTTTCTCTCGGCCAAGGGTTACAGAAATTGATGTAAATTCTCTCTATCCCGTCATTTTCGCCGATAATCTCATCGAGCATTTCGACGTTGTAGCGGACGAGCGCGATATTGTTAACTTCTCTGTCTTTTTCGGAGAACATCTTAACGATATTCCTCCGTCCAACCCCGAGCATATCGAGCTTAATATCGACCGCTATAAAGTTAATCTCGGGGTGTAAAAGAGCCATCTGTCCGACAAACGAGCCTTTTCCGCAGCCTACCTCAAGCATAATCGGATTATCGTTTTCAAAAAAGTCTTTCCATCGGTTTTTATAGGCTTTCGGCTCGGCTATATAAAACCCGCACGCGTTAAGCTCGGGTTCAGCCCATTTCTTTTTACGAATACGCATTTTTCACCTTTACATACTTACACTTTTAATCACATTACATTATAACAAATAATGACAGATATTGCAATTCTTTTTTTACAATACTTACATTTTGTTTATATAATTCTTTATTGCAATTAAAAGCTTGTAACCAGAGTTACAAAATTCTTAAAAAGAAATATAAACGTGAATGTTTTATTACATAATTAAAACCCCTTATTAAAGGGGCATTAATTTTTATAAATATTTAATTTTATCATCGCATTTTTCGCTTCGTATAAACTCGATTTCGTGGAACTTTTCGTTTAGCTTTTCGGTAAACGGAGTGATTACGATGTCCTCGGTTTTAAAATGTCCCGCGTCAATTATCGCGATTCCGAGCTTGTTCGCGTCGAGAATTTCATGGTGTTTAATCTCGCCCGTTAAGAGGACGTCCGCGCCCTTGAGGCTTGCGAGCGGAGCTAAATCTCCTCCGCTTCCCGAGCATACAGCGACTTTCTTAACTCTCTTTTCGGGGAGTGTGTATCTTAACCCCTCGCATTTTAACGCGTCCTTTACATTTTTAGCGAACTGCTCGTTAGAAACCTCATCCTCGAGCTCGCCTATGTAAAGACACTCTCCCTCGACAAACTCAGCGTTTTTAACGCCGACCGCCTCGGCTAAGCAGGTGTTAACTCCGAACTCGGCGCTTAAATCGAGGTTAGTATGCAGACACAGGGCGTTTAAATTGTTTTGAATAAGACGGTAAACTATACTGCCGCTCGGAATACTTTTTAACGCGTCAAAAATAACGGGATGGTGGCTTATTATAAGGTTAGCGCCGTTTTCGAGCGCTTCATCGATAACCTCGTCGGTAATGTCGAGAGCAACTACCGCTTTTTTGACCTCAACATCCTCGCTTCCGATAAGCAGTCCGACGTTGTCGAAATCCATCGCTGACTCAAGCGGAGCGAAGGTTTCGGTAAAATCCATTATGTCTTTAATTTTCATTTTAATCGCCATAGCCTTTCCGCCCACAAATAGACATTGAAATTCCCTACAGCCTTACCGTGGGCGTATAAGGCGTGTATGGCGATTGTAGTCATCGCCCGTTGCCGTTTGCGGCAAACCGGGCGGACAACATAAATCTTTGATAGTGTGAATTTTCACACTATCACCTTTTTTAACTTTTCGATAACCGCCGAAAGCGAGCTGTCGCCCTTGCTTTTGTTTTCGAGATGTCTGATTTCCGACTTAATAAAACGACGGTTTGTTTCGTCGTTTAAATCGAGCTTGCCCGTGTACTTAAAGGCTTCGTCAATCTCGGGAGAATTACCGCTGTAAAACGCCGAGATAACCGTGTAACATTTGCCCTTGCTGACTACGCATTTTTGTTTTGAAATCTCGAAGCCGTTTTCGTAAAGATACGAGATAAGCTCCTCGCTTTTGGTCATCGGCTGCAACACGAGGTTCAGGCTATTGTCCTTAGTAAGAGGGCTTTCGTCTATAATTTTGCTTATAATTTCTCCGCCCATTCCCGCGATAACCACGTCGGTAATTTTATCCTCGGGTTTTATCTCTCTAAGCCCCGAGCCTAAGCGGAATTCTATATTTTGAACGCCGTATTTTCGGGCGTTCTCCTCACCGCTTTTGAGCGGTTTTTCGTTGATGTCGGAGGCTACCGCGAAGCTTATCTTTCCGCTTTTTAAGAGCAATATCGAAAGGTAAGCGTGGTCGCATCCAACGTCAGCAAGCCTTGCACTCTCTCGTACAAGGCTTGCGCACATTTCTAATCTTTCATCAAGATTTATAAGCTTGTCCATTACTGAGCGATTGCCGCGTTAAGCTTCTCGATAAGGTCGTCGGGATTAACGCCGTGAACAGTGCAGGCGTCCTCTACGGATTCGCCTCTGGAAGCGGGGCATCCTAAGCAGTGCATACCGATAGAAAGAAATATCGGAGCGGTCTGAGGATATTTATCGAGCACATCGCCGATAATTGAAGATTTTGTAATTGCCATAATTCATACCTCCATACTAAGTTTTAACTATTCTAACACAATAATTTTTATTTTTCAAGGCGTAAGATTTAGGATGTAGGGTGTAGGATATAGGATTTAGATTTAAAATTGCAAGCGAAGCTTGCATATTGATTCGGTCGGGAACTGAGTTTTATTTTTATATCATTTTTTATTCTCGACCGAAACTATCAACTATCCACTATCAACTTTCAACTATTTTAGCGTAACAATCGTAACTCCGCTTTCGCCCTCGCCGAAGTTTCCGAGCCTAAAGCTCTTAACGAACTTAACCGTTCTTAAATGCTTTTGAATTTCTTTTCTTAATACTCCCGTGCCTTTGCCGTGAATAATCGTCAGGGTTTCTATATTCGAGAGTATCGCGTTATCTATCGCGGAATCCACCGCCATAATCGCTTCTATAGCGGTCTGTCCCCGAACGTCAACCTCGGTGCTCGGGCGTATATCGACGTTGGAAGAAATATTGCGGCTGCGGTTTTTATACGTCGGAGCTTTCTTAGCCTCGGATTTTTTAAGGCGTAGGTTTGTAAGTTTAACCCTCGTCTTTATTATGCCCGCCTGAACCATAACCATATCGTCCTTGTCGGGCGGCTCAAGCACAACCGCGTCCTTGTCGATATCGTAGATAAGAACATTGTCGCCTGCTTTAAGCGGTCTCGGAAGCTTGTAATCTTCCTGTTCCTTTCTGTCCTCGACAGGATTCGAGCTGTCCTCTATTTTATTAATCGCGCGTCTGAGAAACGCTCGGCTCTTTGAGTTATCCCGCTCTTTTTTAGCTTTTTCCATCTCGTCCAAAAGCGCGTAAGCCTGAGCCTTTGTGCGCGATACAATCCGCTCCGCCTCGGCTCTCGCTTTTTCGATTTCGTTTTCAGCCCTTTGTTTAGCCTTTTGAAGCTCGTTTTCAGCCTTTTGCTTTTCCGTGTTGGCTTTCTGAGTTAAGCGCTGAGCGTTTTCGAGCTGTTTTTCGAGACTCTGGCGGCGGCTCTCGAGCTTGGTAACTACGTCCTCGAACTGTCGGCTGTCGCCGCTGACGAGTTCCTGAGCGCGAATAACCACGTTTTCGTCCATACCTAACCTGCGGCTTATCGCGAACGCGTTACTTTTTCCGGGAACTCCGATAAGAAGCTTATACGTCGGGCGTAAGGTTTTAATATCGAACTCACAGCTTCCGTTTTCTATACCGTCGGTTCTGAGAGCGAATTCCTTTAACTCGGCGTAATGCGTTGTACTCGCGATTTTAGCCCCGCGGTCTCTGAGTTTTTCGAGAATAGCTATCGCTAAAGCCGCGCCCTCTACGGGATCCGTACCCGCCCCGAGCTCGTCTATAAGCGCTAAGGTTGACGAGTTCGCTTTTTTGAGTATGCCGATTATATTAGTCATATGAGCCGAGAAGGTCGAGAGGTTTTGCTCGATACTCTGTTCATCGCCTATATCGACTAAAACCCTGCGGAATACCGACAGCTCGCTGCCCTCGCCCGCGGGTATCATAAGTCCGCACATCGCCATAAGCGTCAAAAGCCCGATAGTTTTAAGCGTAACGGTCTTACCGCCTGTGTTGGGGCCTGTGATAACCAGTGTGTCGAAATCCTTTCCGAGAGTTACGTCTATCGGCACAACCTTGTCGGACGGAATAAGGGGATGGCGAGCCTTTTTGAGCGCGATAACGCCCTTGTCGTTTAATTTCGGCATAGCCGCCTTCATCGAATACGCTAAATCCGCCTTGGCAAATATGAGGTTAAGCTCGGCTAAACATTCGTAGCTTCCGATAATTACGTCGGCGTATGAACCCGCTAAAGCCGATAACTCAAATAATATTCGCTCAATCTCCGCGTCCTCTTTCGAGATAAGTACCTTGATGTCGTTGTTCGCTTGAACTACTCCCATCGGCTCGATAAAAACAGTCTGACCGCTCGAGCTCGTATCGTGTACAAGCCCCGGTACGTTACCCCGGCACTCCGCCTTTACGGGTACAACGTACCTGCCGTCGCGCTGAGTAATGATGGTATCCTGCAGATACTTCTGATATGTACTGCTGTGGATAATTTTCTCGAGCGACTGGCGCGCTTTCGAGGCGGCGTTTCTGATTTTTCTGCGGATATCCGATAAAGCGGGGGAGGCGTTGTCAGCGATTTCCTCGTCGCTTATAATGCACGAGCGGATTTTATCCTCAAGGAATTTATTAACAACTAAGCCCTGAAACAGCATATCGAGCGAGGTCTTTTCCCCCGAGCATTTCGACTGCCATCCCTTAACGGCTCTAATAATTCTTAAAACCTCGGCGATTTTGAGCAGTTCCTTTATATTTAGAAGTCCGCCCGCTTCGCCCCGGCGCAGTTCGTTTGCGGGGCTTTTGAGGTTGTAAAACGACGGCGCGCCGTATTTACCCGTAAGCACATACGCGTCGTCCGTCATTTTGAGGTTCTTTTCCGCTTTAGCGAGGTTGAACTCGGGCTTTAGATTGAGCGCTGCTTCGCGGCTCTCCGCGCACGACGTCTTGTCGGCTAACAGGTTTAATATTTTATCCAGTTCAAGTGATTGATAATGTCGTTCCATTACAGTAGTCCTTTTAGAAATCTGAGCGTTTTAAAATCACGCTCAAGTATAAACTTTATGTACTCCTCGCCGCAAAAATTCAGAACTTTTAAATCGTTCTCGGGCAGCGAGAAAGAAAACAGCTTCTGAGTATCGGCGTAACAGCAATGCCTCATCGCCGTTACGGTACTCGGGTTAAGCTTAATTTTATATTCGGTATTTTCGTTCTTTTCGTAACAGTCCTTACAGATAAACTGCCCGAGCTTAGGCAGAAAGAACATTACTTCCTTCTCATATTCTCCACAGCTTGAACACATCATAATATCGGGCATATATCCCGCTAAGCACATAAGCCGAAATTCTACGCACGGCTTGACTATAAGTAAACCGCGCTTGTTTTCCGAAAGAAGATAAAGCGCGTTTAAAATCAGCTTTAGCTGTTCTTCGGCTTTTGATTCTTTCGGACAGATTACCGCCGCTAATTCGCAGAAATACTGGGCAGAATACATATTCTCGATACTGTTCCTCAGCCCCGGGAATATATTTATCGTCTTAGCGTCCGAGATAAGATAAGCGTCCTTGCGCTTGTGAAGCGTAAGCCTTGAGTACGATAGAAGTCCCGTCGCGGCTGACTTAGAGCTTTTTATATCCTTAGCTCCGTGTACGAACGCTTTAATAACGCCCCCCGCCTCGCTCAGTACGGTTACGAGCTTATCCTTCTCCCCGATATTCTGTTCCCTGATTATAAGTCCGTTGGTTATAAATTTCATTATTACTCTCCGAATTATGTTCTTCGGTTCTGTCGTTGTGGATACTTTTATAAATTAAATAATCATAAATACTGCCGCTGTGCAGAAATGAATTCCACGCGTCGAGTTCGTTCATAATGTCACCCTGTATTATTGTTCGTCGAAAGGTAATCAGTATTCAGTTCTCGGCAGTCAGTAATTATTTCCATACAAGCCGGCTGTAAAAATTTACTGTTTAAAATCGTTTTCGTCGTATCCGAAATTTCTCATCATACGCTCGCTGTTGCGCCAATCCTCTTTAACCTTAATCCACGTCTGTAAAAACACCTTACATCCGAAAAAGTTTTCCATATCCTGTCTTGAGAATGTGGAGATTTTTTTGAGCATACTTCCGTGTTTTCCGATTAAAATGCGCTTATGAGTTTCTCTTTCGCAGTAAATCACAGCGTCTATATCGAGAATGTCCTTATTCTCGCGCATTCTCATTTTTTCGATAACTACGGCTATTCCGTGCGGAATTTCCTTGTCGCAAAGTCTAAGGATTTTTTCCCTAATCATTTCGCTCGCTAAAACTCTCTCGGGCTGGTCGGTTAAGGTGTCGCTGTCGAAGAAAAATCCGCCCTCCATCGACTGTCTTTTAAGCTCGTCCTTTAGCTCGTCGATGCCGTTGCCGTCGGCAGCGCTTACAGGTACAACCGCCTCGAAATCATAAAGCTTACTGTAGGCTAAAATCTGTTTCATAAGCGTGTCTTTTTCTTTAAGCGTGTCGATTTTATTAATCGCGAGAATTACAGGCATTTCCATCGCCTTAAATTTTTCGATTAAGTTGAGTTCCGTAGGACCCGCTTCCTTGCCGGCTTCAACTACGAGCATACAGCAGTCCACGCCGTTAACGCTCTCGCTTACCGAACGCACCATATATTTTCCGAGACTGTTCTTAGGCTTGTGCATACCCGGTGTATCCACGAAAACGAGCTGAACATCGCCCTCGGTGAGTACGCCTGTAATTCTGTTTCGGGTAGTTTGAGGCTTGCTTGACACTATAGCTATCTTAGCCCCGAGCATACGGTTTAAAAGCGAGCTCTTGCCCACATTCGGTCGTCCTACTATCGCGATAAACGCTGATTTTTTATTTTGATTTTTATTCATAATATACCTCTTTCACGGCTGTGGTCAAGCTACAACAAAAGCCGGCACAAGTGCCGACTTTTATCTGTGAAATAATTTGTTAAAAAATTTCTTAATTCCTATCGGGCCTGCCGCTATAAATACTACCGATATTATAATCGAAAGTATGAATAAAATCAATAGCGGCGGATTGCCGGTAATACTACCCGCAATCTCCGATATTTTCTTTAAATCGAAATAGAATAAGAACGCAACCGCTACGGCTGCCGCCGCGGACACAAGTACCGCCGCCGCGCTTAAATCCTTTACGAATTTAATGTTTTTGTCATACTCGGCAGTTACCGTGTCGCACAATCTCTCGAGCGCCGTATTAAACAGCTCCGAGCCGATTACTCCCGCTATGATAAGTAAAACTACGGCGAATTTTTCCGCGCTTAATTTATATGGAAAGCTGAAAATTATAACGTAAACAGCCGCGACGAAATGAAACCTTAGATGTCCTTCCGTTTTCAGCGCGGTCCAGACGCCGTAGAACGCGTAGAAAAAACTTTTTACCTGTTTTTTCACTCCGATACAATATAACTCGAGGAAGCGGGAAGTCCCAGCTGTTCCATAACGAGTTCTTCCTTTTCTCTCATTCTGACTTTTTCCATATTCTCAACGTGATCATATCCGAGAAGGTGAAGCACGCTGTGCGCTGTAAGGTAAGCGACCTCTCTCTGTAACGAGTGGTCGAAGGCGTCCGCCTGCTCTACAGCTTTCTCCATGGAAATTACAATGTCTCCGAGGATTTTTGCTCCTGTTTCGTGGTTTAAGTCATACTTGCCGTTTTCGCCCATCGGGAACGAGAGTACGTCTGTCGCTGCGTCGATGTTTCTGTACTGAGCGTTGAGCTTTTTAATCTCCTCATTATCAGTAAATGTTACACTAATTTCAGCGGGGCCCTCGAACTTTTCGAGTTCGAGTACGGCATGGCAGCAACGTCTTATGAGCATACGCAGTCCTGTTGGAATCTTAACCGCTTTCTGCTTGTTCGTGATAATTACACGGATTTTATTTTCTGTCATTCCTTTTCACCTCGTTTTTTTCGTAAGCTTTAATAATGTCCTGAACCAAACGATGCCTTACGACATCTTTTTCATTGAAGCTGCACTGCGCTATATCGGTTATTCCCCTAAGTATTCTAAGGCAATCCTTAAGTCCGCTTTTAGCTCCGTGAGGAAGGTCTATCTGAGTGATATCGCCCGTAATTACCATCTTGCTGTTAAAGCCTAAACGTGTAAGAAACATTTTCATCTGTTCCTTAGTAGTGTTCTGGGCTTCGTCCAAGATAATAAAGCTGTCGTCGAGCGTTCTTCCTCTCATATAAGCGAGCGGCGCGATTTCAATATTGCCCTTTTCAACATATTTGTGGTAAGTTTCCACACCCAACATATCGAACAGCGCGTCGTAAAGCGGCCTTAAATACGGGTCAACTTTACTCTGTAAATCTCCCGGAAGAAATCCGAGCTTTTCTCCCGCTTCAACGGCGGGTCGCGTTAAAATGATACGGTTAATCTGCTTGCTTCTGAACGCCGTTACCGCCATAGCTACCGCGAGGTAGGTTTTTCCCGTTCCCGCGGGGCCTACTCCGAAAGTGATGGTATTATCCGAAATCGCCTTACAATACTTCTTCTGTCCTATTGTTTTAGGCTTAATCGGCTTACCCTTAGCGGTAATACATATGCAGTCGTCGGCAAGCTTTTGAAAGCTGTCGGAAGTACCGTCCTTAACGGTAGCGATACAATAGCGCACGTTCTGTTCGCTTAAAGTTTCGCCCCGGTTTATAAAGTGCATAAGGGCTTCTAAAACCTTGCCTGTCTTAAAGACGTTTTCATCGTCGCCGCTGATTTTGAGTTCGTCCGAGCGAACGGTAATTTTAACGTTAAATTCACGTTCGATTAACTTGATGTTTTCGTCGAAGCTTCCGAAAAGCGCGACCGCGTGTTCCGTTCTTCCGATGCTAAAAGAATTGTCCGTAGCGTATACTCCCCTTTATAGAGAATAATATTGACCATATTATAACATACATTATAAAAAAATAAAACCGTTTAACGCATTTTAATTTGGATTTTTAAAACTTTGTTAAAAATGCGCATAAACGTGTATTAATTTCACATTTCAACTGTCGTAATTAACATAAAAAATAGTAATTTTGGAATATATTTGTTTTAACGAGGGAGTTTTTGTGTATTTTGCTAAATTATCTCCAAGAATTTTGACTAAACTTGCTCATTTTCTTCTCGTAAATAGTCAATTTTTTCTAACAAAAAATGTCCCGTTTAGTATTGACATTTAGACTTCTTTATATTATAATAATCGAGCTGTAAAGTTTTTTTCTTTACACTTGGAACAGTAAGGCGGAGTTAATATGGAAAAAAATATTGAAGTTTCTCTGCTGTTTGATTTTTACGGTCAGCTTTTAAAGGAAGCCCAGCAGAAAACGGTTACCCTTTATTATAACGACGACCTTTCGCTTTCGGAAATTTCCGACCAGCTCGGTATTACGCGCCAAGGCGTTTTGGATTCTATAAGGCGCGCTGAAAAACGGCTTTACTCGTTCGAGGAAAAGCTCGGGCTTTTAAAGCGTTTTCAGGAAACCGAAAACGGACTTTACGAAATCGAAAGTTTAGCCGAAAAGCTGTACGATAATTACGATAAAAAGACGGTGGATAAGATTATCTCCACCGCGAAATCTTTACACGAATAGAGGTGGGCTTATGGCATTTGAAGGTTTATCCGAAAAACTTTCGGGAGCTTTTAAGCGGCTTAGAAATAAAGGAAAGTTAAGCGAGTCCGACGTAAAAGAGGCTATGCGCGAGGTGCGTCTCGCCCTGCTCGAAGCGGACGTTAACTATAAAGTAGCTAAGGAATTTACCAACAAGGTTACCGAGCGTGCTATCGGCAGCGACGTTATGGAGAGTTTAACTCCCGCTCAGATGGTAATTAAAATAGTAAACGAGGAGCTAACCGAGCTTATGGGCTCGGAAACTTCCCGTATCGAGTTCGCTTCCCATCCGCCCACGGTTATTATGATGTGCGGTTTACAGGGTTCGGGTAAAACTACCCACAGCGGTAAGCTCGCGCTTATGCTGAAAAAGCAGAATCACCGTCCGCTCCTCGTTGCCTGCGACGTATATCGTCCCGCGGCTATCGAACAGCTCAAGGTTGTCGGCGATAAGGCGGGGGTTAAGGTGTTTGAGATGGGTCAGGATAAGCCCGTCAAAATTGCCAAAGAGGCTATTAAGCACGCTAAGGACTACGGTAACGACGTAGTTATTCTGGATACAGCGGGACGGCTTCATATCGACGAAGCGCTTATGAACGAGCTTAAAGAGTTAAAGGCAGCGGTTAATCCCCAAGAAATCCTGCTCGTTATCGACTCTATGACAGGTCAGGACGCCGTAAACGTCGCTAAGAGCTTTAATGAATTACTCGAAGTTTCGGGTGTTATTATTACCAAGCTCGACGGCGATACCCGAGGCGGCGCGGCGCTGTCCGTAAAGAAAGTTACAGGCAAGCCGATTAAGTTCGCGGGTACAGGCGAAAAGCTCGAGGATTTAGAGCAGTTCCACCCCGACCGTATGGCGAGCCGTATTCTCGGAATGGGCGATGTACTCACCCTTATCGAACAGGCTGAGGAAAAGCTCGATGAGGAAAAAGCCGAAGCGGTCGCCAAAAAGATGATGCAGAATAAAATGGACTTCAACGACCTGCTCGACCAGTTCGGACAGATTAAAAAGATGGGTCCGTTAAAGGGCATCTTATCCAAAATTCCCGGTATGGGCAATAAGCTCGACGACGTCGATATCGACGATCGAGCGCTCGACTGGACGGAGGCTATTATACTTTCGATGACTCCCGCCGAGAGAGCTAAACCCGATTTAATAAATCCGAGCCGTAAGCGCAGAATCGCCGCGGGTTCGGGAAGAAGCGTAGAGGAAGTCAACAGGCTTCTTAAACAGCTAAAGGATATGCAAAAAATGATGCGTCAGTTCGGCGGAAAAGGCAAGAAAAGGCGCGCTATGAGGATGCCCGGAATGCCGGGCGGATTCCCGGGATTTTAAAACCAGTAAATTTAATCTATAATAGACATATATAAATATATGCTTTTATATAGAAACCCGGTTTGCAAACATTATGTAAACTGATAACTGTTCCGTAAGGAAAAATGGAGGTGAATAGAATGGCAGTAAAAATCAGACTCAGAAGAATGGGCGCGAAGAAGGCTCCCTTCTACCGTGTAGTAGTAGCTGATTCCAGATATCCCCGTGACGGTCGTTTCATCGAGGAGATCGGAACATACGATATCTTAAAGACCCCCTCGGAGTTCAAGGTTGACGGCGAAGCAGTTAAAAAGTGGATCGCTAACGGCGCTCAGCCCACAGATACCGTTAAGGCGTTATTAAAGAAAAACGGTTATTTAGATTAAGAAGAACCGATACTACACAAAGCGTCTGTAAAGACGCGTAAAGAATGGAAAGGAAAATTTTAAAATGAAAGATTTACTTACAATTATCGCTAAAGGCTTAGTAGAGAATCCCGATGCTGTTGAAGTTACAGCAGACGCTCCCAACGAGGAAGACGTAACAGTTTACCACATCCACGTTGCCGAGGATGATATGGGTCGTATTATCGGTAAGCAGGGTAGAATCGCTAAGGCTATCCGTACAATCGCGCGTTCTGCCGCTGTTAGAAACGAGCAGAAGGTAATGGTTGAAATCGACTGATAAAAACCTTAAATAAAATTTTCCGCCTTAATAGGCGGAATTTTTTTATCTTTATATCTCTTCGTCAAGCGTGAACGTTCCTATCTGAAATGTCATATCCCCCGTACCTTGAACTCCTATGAAGTTTTGGATATTGAGGGTAAGTTCATCTATGCGGATTTACTGTAACCTGTAACCTAATATTATATTTGCCATATTATTTAATTCGTGGTAGAATTATTATCAAAAATATGGTTTTGATATTTAAGATAAATTCGAGGAGCTTATGATTCGTAAACTTTATCCCGGCGGAAAGCAAAAGGCGTTTAATGTTACATTTGATGACGGTGTATTACAGGACGTTCGTTTTGTTAACCTGCTTAACAAGTATAATCTGAAAGGAACTTTTAATCTCAATTTTGGGTTAATGGAGAGCGAGTATGAATGGACGCATAAGAACACAAGTGTAATAAAGCGCCTCTCGAAAGATAAGGCGGTATCGTTGTATCAGGGACACGAAGTCGCCTCCCATACTCTCACGCATCCGTATATGGACAACCTGTCCGAAGCCGAAATTCTTTATGAGCTGCAAACCGATAAGGATAAGCTGGAAAAGCTTTTCGGCAGAACGATAAAAGGCTTTGCCGTTCCTTTCCACTATTACAGCGGACTTATTGAGAACTGCGTACGAAAGTGCGGCTTTACCTACGCGCGTATATCGGAAGAAAGCCGTTCTTTTACACCGCAAAAGGATTTCTATAAATGGAAAGCGGTCTTGTTTCATCCGCACGGCGTGTTTGATGATATAGTGCAGCGGTTTATTAAAACCGACGAGGAGCTCGCTTTGCTCCAGATCGGAGGTCATTCCTATGACCTTGACGTAGAAAATATGTGGGATATTTTTGAAAGCTTATTTATAAAAATATCCTCACGAGTTGATATACTTCCTATGACAACGATTGAAATTATCGAGTATTTACAAGCGATGAATAAAGCCGAAATAACCGAGAACCGCGTAAAGAATAACAGCAATATCAGCCTGTGGTTTTTTATTAACGGCTCAGCTTGCGAAGTTAAGCCGAAGGAAACTATTATATTAAGAGAAAGATAATTCAACTTGCACAAAAACCGCATCGCCGGCTTTTGCCGGTATAAGGGAGAATAATAAAGATTAAGAGCAATTTAAAACTACGAGGTAAAAATATGAAAAAACAGTTTTTAGAAGTCGGAAAAATTGTCGGAACTCACGGCGTCCGCGGTGAGATTAGAGTTAATCCGTGGACAGATACCCCCGATTTTCTGACCGATTTTAAAACCCTCTACTTTAACGAGGGCAAGGAGAGTATAGACGTAAAATGCCGTCCCCATAAAAACATCGTGCTTATGACCGTAAAGGGCGTCGATACCGTCGAAAAAGCCGAAAATCTCCGCGGGAAAGTCCTCTATATAAACCGTGACGATGTTGAACTTCCCGAGGGAAGAAACTTCGTTCAGGATTTAATAGGCTGTAAGGTTGTGGATTTTGACGATAAATCTATCGAGTACGGAGAGATCAAGGACGTGTTTAAAACAGGCGCTAACGATGTTTATACCGTTGTAAAGGACGGTAAGGAGTACCTCGTTCCCGTTATCGACAGCGTGGTTATCGAGAAAAATGTTGATGAGGGATATGTGCTTATAAAGGCTATGAAAGGGCTTTTTGACGATGAAGATTGATTTAATAACGCTTTTTCCCGAAATGTGCGGGAATGTCCTCGGCGAAAGTATTATCGGACGGGCTCAAAAGAGCGGAGCGATTGAGATAAACTGTGTACAGCTTAGAGATTTTGCCCTCGATAAGCACAGGCGTGTTGACGATACTACCTACGGCGGTGGGATGGGTATGCTTATGAAGTGCGAGCCTATAGCGCTTTGCTACGAGGATATCTGCGAAAAGCGCGGTTGTAAACCTCACTTTGTATATATGTCGCCTCAGGGTAAGCCCCTTACTCAAAATAAGCTCAAGGAGCTGTCCGAATACGAGAATATCTGTGTTTTAGCGGGACATTACGAGGGCGTTGACCAGCGTATTATCGACGAGTTTATCGACGAGGAAATCTCTATCGGCGATTACGTTCTGACGGGCGGAGAACTGCCCGCCTTAGTGTTTATCGACGCGCTTTCGAGGCTGGCCCCCGGAGTACTCTCGAACGACGAGTGCTTTACCGAGGAGAGCCACTTTAACGGACTATTGGAATATCCCCAGTACACCAAGCCTATGGAGTGGCGCGGTTTAGAAGTACCGCCTGTACTCTACAGCGGAGATCACGCCAAGGTTGACCGCTGGCGGTATGAACAAAGCCTTGTCAATACCGCTAAAAAACGTCCCGATATGCTCGAGAAAAAAGAGCTTTCCGACGAAGATAAACGTATTTTAGACAAATATCTCAATAAAAAATAGATATTCAATTCACAGTAAAGAATAAAATTAGTTAAGTTGCACAAACGGCAAAAGAACTTTTAGGCTATAATTATTATTAAATCCAAAATTGATTTTTGAGTGTTGACGTGGGCTGAAAAAATGATATAATATGTAATATGGAAATGCCCGAGTGGTATTATTATATGAAATTTTGGAATTTAGAGAGGGTTAAATTATGTACGTTAAGGATGTTTTAGTTGAAAATAAGGCAGGCTTACATGCCCGCCCCGCTACTTTTTTTATTCAGAAAGCTAATGAATATAAGTCTACAGTTTGGGTAGAAAAAGAAGAGAGAAGAGTTAACGCTAAGAGTCTCCTCGGCGTACTTTCACTCGGAATTATCGGCGGAACAGAAATTAAGATTATCGCTGACGGTGTAGACGAGCAGGAGGCTGTTGACGGTTTAGTTGCTCTCGTTGAGTCAGGTTTCGCTGATCAGTAACACGCTAAAAAGTTAACGGGCGGTAATACCGCCCTTTTTCTTTTTATAAACAATTCGAAAGATAATTAACTATGGATATAAAAGAACTTCGTAAAAAAGCTATGGCGCTGCCGCTTTCGCCGGGCGTATATATTATGAAGAATAAAAGCGGAAAAATTATATATATAGGAAAGGCTAAAGCGCTTAAAAACCGTGTGTCCCAGTATTTCGGCTCCCAGAATAACCATCCCGAGAAGGTTCGCCGTATGGTCGAAAACGTCAACGATTTCGAGTATATTATCTGTGACAGCGAATTTGAAGCGCTTATTCTCGAGTGCAGTCTTATAAAACAGCATACGCCTAAGTACAATATCCTGCTTAAAGACGATAAGGGCTATTCGTATATCCGTGTTAGCGGCGATAAGTGGCGTAAAATCACCTACGAGCTTCAGAAAAAGGACGACGGCGCGGTGTATATCGGGCCGTATAAGAACAGCTACTACGTAAAGCAGTCAGTCGAGGAAGCCAATAAAATATTCAAGCTCCCGACCTGTAACAGAAAGTTCCCCGAGGATTTCGGGAAAGCCCGTCCGTGTCTTAATTACCATATTAAGCAGTGCTTGGCGCCGTGCCGCGGTAAGCTCAGTTTTAAAGAGTATAACGAGAATGTAGAGCAGGCTCTCGAGTTTCTAAAGGGCGGAAGTACCGAATCCCTGAAAAATCTAACCGCTCAAATGGAGCGCGCTTCCGAGAATCTCGAGTTCGAGAAAGCCGCTGAGATAAGGGATAAAATCACGGCGGTTAAGAAGATGTCCGATAAACAGAAGGTCGTTTCCGTAAACGTACCCGACCAGGACGTAATCGCCTATTTTACCGACAGCGAGCGAGGCTGCTTCCAGATTTTCCGCTTCGAAGGCGGACGACTCTGCGATCACGAGAATTTTGTCGTAAATTCTCCGATAGACGACGACAGCGAGCTGTCCCAGTTTATCGTAAATTATTACTCTCTCAACAGGGATATTCCCCGAAATATAACCCTTGACCGAGAGCTTGAGGATAAGGAAGCCGTCGAAAAATGGCTCTCAGATAAACGCGGGAAACGCGCTTATCTCACGGCTCCGCAAAGAGGCGAGCAGGCTCAGCTTGTCGGTATGTGCCGTAAAAACGCCGCCGAAGTGCTGGCTCAAATTAAGGGCAGAACCTCGCGTGAGTACTCGGCTTTAGAGGAACTGAAAAACCTTCTCGGACTCGGAAAAATCCCGGAGTATATCGAGAGCTACGATATCTCGAACCTTGCGGGCACGGAGAATGTCGCGGGAATGATAGTTTACGAAAACGGAAAACCGCTCAAAAAAGCGTATAAAAAATTTAAGATAAAGGGCTTCGAGGGTCAGGACGACTACGCCTCTATGGCGGAGGTTTTGGACAGGCGTTTTACCGAGTACGAGGAAAATAAGGACAGCGGCGAGGGCTTCGGAAGGTTACCCGACTTAATCCTGCTCGACGGCGGTAAAGGTCAGGTCTCCGCGGTAGAGCCGATTTTAAAAAAGCATAACGTCGACGTACCGCTGTTCGGAATGGTCAAGGATTCGAGCCACCGCACCCGGGCTATAACCGGTTCGGGCGGAGAAATTATGATAAACTCCTACCGCTCGGTATTTACCTTCGTGAGTAAAATGCAGGACGAGGTACACCGCTTCTCCGTAGGCTACCACCACCAGCGCCGTAAAAATTCGACCTTTAGAAGCTCGCTCACCGATATCGACGGTATCGGCGGGGTAAGGGCGAAATCACTGCTCAAAAACTTCAGAACTATAGCGAATATCCGCAACGCCGATTTGGAAGAACTGGAGAATTGCAAGGGAATGACTCACGACAGCGCTCTCGCTGTATACAACTATTTTCACCCCGATTTGTAATTTTCGGTAATATGTGTTACAATTCTCGGGTGAAATAAATTTAGCGACAAAGGCTTGGAGGAAAACTATGCGTGTTATTACGGGCGAAGCCCGCGGAAGAAAGCTTATTACCCTCGAGGGCGAGGATGTGCGCCCGACTACCGATAAGGTAAAGGAAGCCGTTTTCTCCGCCATTCAATTTGATATTCAGGGAAGAAAGTTCCTCGACTTGTTCGCGGGAAGCGGACAGCTCGGTATCGAAGCCCTGAGCCGAGGCGCCGAGTCGGCGGTATTCGTGGACAGCTCCCGTAAGGCCGTTGATATTATCCGCAAAAATTTAGCGAATACCGGCTTTTACGATCGAGCCGAGGTACTTCATACCGACGGACTTTCCTACCTCTCTATGACGGGCAAGGAGTTTGATATTGTTTATCTCGACCCGCCGTACAGTACGGGGGTTTTACAGGAAGTTTTACCCAAGGTAGTTGAAAAAGTGAAAAAAACAGGCATAATTATCGTGGAAAATCCTGAAAAAGAGGAAATTTTTGAAAAATATGGCGATTTTATGCTTGACAGACAGAAACACTATGGTAAAATAAAAATAACTATGTACAGGCACAAGGACTTTGTCTGACGCCTGAAACTGAATAGGAAGCTGTGTATGGAAACTAAAGTTATTTGTCCGGGCAGCTTTGATCCCGTTACGTTAGGCCATATTGATATTATCACCCGAGCCTCTAAGATGTTTGACCACGTTATAGTCGGCGTTTTAAAAAACGCGGCTAAAACTCCGAGCTTCACTACCGAGGAGAGAATCGAGCTTCTAAAAGAAGCTACTAAGGATTTGGATAATATCGAGATTGTCGGTTTCGACGGACTGCTTGCCGATTACGCTAAGCAGAACGGCGTTACCTCTATCGTAAAAGGACTCAGGGCGGTTTCGGACTTTGAGTACGAATTCCAGCAGGCTCTCACCAACAAAAAGCTCAACCCCGAGCTCGAGACGGTATTTCTTACCTGTAAGGCTGACTTCATGTATCTCAGTTCAAGTATGGTAAAACAGGTTGCCGCGCTCGGTGGGGATATCAGCTCCTTTGTTCCCGAGTGTCTGCACGACAAAATTTTAGAAAGGCTAAAAAAATAATTTTTAGATATGGAGAGAGAAAAATGAGAGTAGACGATTTAATTCTTGAATTACAGGATATGGTAAACAACGCTAGGGTTATGCCTCTTTCTAAGGACAGAAAAGTTCTTGTTTCGGGCGAGAGAATTTTTGATATTCTCGACGAAATCGATGAGGCGCTTCCTAACGAAATCCGCCATGCTAAAAATATTGTCGCCGACCGCGAGCAGATTATCGCCGAGGCTAAGTCTAACGGCGAGGAAATCATCCGTCAGGCTGAGGAACGCCGTAAGGTTATGGTAAGCGAGCACGAAATCACACGCGCCGCCGAAGCCCGCGCGAGAGAGATTGAAAACGAAGCTAAGAAAAAGGCTAACGATATCACTAAGGCGGCTAATAACTACGTTGACGATATTATGAAACGCGCCGACGAAGCTGTCGCGTCCTGCGTTCGCGATATTACCGCTATTGATCAGGATATCCGTAAAACCCGCCAGAGCTTTAAACAGAGCAGAAAGTAATTTTCGGCATTCTATTGCTATAGTGATTAAAAGCAGCTAATCCGAAAACGGTTAGCTCGAATAGGTGTTTTATAAAAATAACGACCGCGTTAGGATAACGCGGTCGTTGCTTTTTTTGCGAAAGTAATTCTTCCTTCAACTGCTCTAAGTTTAGAAGCGTCTCGGATATCCGGTTTATTAATAAAGCAGGTTGTTCCTTCATAACAATTATCCGTTAACGGTTCTACGCTATATGACATTATGCCGATACCCCTACTTGTTTAAGCGCAAGTGCTAAGTATTCATCAAACGTAATCTCCTTATTAAGCAATTTTTCACACCATATTTTGCTTTGTTCACTTACCTTAAATCCTTCCATTTCAAGCGATGCAGTTGCGTTCTCAATCGCTTCTCTGTTACTGCACATTATGGCTTACTCATTTCGATTACTTTGGTTTTATTATACCCTAAATTCAGCCTTAGTCAAGGAAAATCCGTTTTTGAATATTTTTCTTGTTCAGCGGAAAGCTACATCACAATTACCATCGTCACGAAAAGTAAAATGATAAGCGCCATAAATATCAAGTGCTTTAGCTTTTCCTCGAAAAGAAGTCCGATAAACTCCCTCACGAAAGCGTTGGGGAAGAAGTACAGCTTCGTCTTAGCAGAAAGCCCTTTTACCTTCATTTTGAGCGAGTCCGCTAAGGTGTAGCCTCTGAAAACGTGGTAGTTAGTAGTCGAAAAAGCTATATTGACCTTAGATAAATCTCCGCAATCTTCCTCGATTTTATTTTTCGAGAATTTCATATTTTCAAAGGTGCTTACCGACTTGTCCTCGGGGATAATCTGTTGCTCGGGAATACCCTGAGAAACAAGGTAACGCCTCATACACTCCGCCTCGGAGATAACCTCGCCGCTGCCCTGACCGCCCGACGGCACGAATTTAGCGTGTTTTCCTGTTTTTTCGAACTGCTCCCGCTCGAACTCAAGCGCTCTGTCGATACGTCCTCTTAAAATAGGCGTGGGGGTACCGTCCTTTCTGATGGCACAGCCGAGTATTATTATGTAATCCTGTTCGGGCTTCACCTTGTATCTCGCCGCCATAAACGAGCATACTATCGTCGAGAATAACAGACATTCCAAATATACGAAAGCGTATTCCAGGGCGACGTTTACAGCGGCAATAATATTGATGTTTATATTTGATTCCATGGTTTCTATAGGCGCTATCGACACGATACCTGAAATGCCTATAAATCCGAAAATAATGAACATCCCGAGAGCTATACCGAGTAAATTAACAGGTCTGAAGCCCTCGTGTATTATAAGCGAAATGTTGCTTATGCTTAACGCGATAGCGAAAATAAACGCCACGGGGAACATTATTATCGCGAATCTCATTCCGCCCGAAGCCACCAAATTTAAAATATCGCTCATAGTCGTATACCAGTACGACGTCGCGCTGAAAATAGCGTCATTATTATTTTCAAGGAAAAATGAAATTAAAAGCGTCGCGATGTTTCCCGTAAGGTAAACTATTATACCGCCGCGGGCTATGAGCGGGTAAGAAAAATCTCCGTTTCGTATTCTCTCAAAAAATCCTACGGATAAAGTGATAACTAAAATCGCGATAAATAATATAAGCGTAGGGAAGAACGCCTTAAAGCTGTTCGAGCGGGCGGTAAACGGATTATCGCCTATGCGTATTATTCCCAGAGAATCAACGCTGTATTTCTCCTCACTTTCAATCTTGCCCTTGTATTCGATTTTAACATTTGTTTCTCCTGAGCCTACGGCTTCGAATTCAATAAAAGCGGGCGAGAACTCCGCAAGTTTTTGTTTTGATATATTTTTTACCTTAACAACGCTTTCGTCGTCTATTGTTGTTTTAATACCGCTCGGATTAGGGCTGAGCTCGCCCCCGAAAAACATCAGGCTGTAGGTGCGGCCGAGCTGCACCATTCCGACTGACGAAACGACCGCGAGTATGACGCACGAAACGATAAAGAAAATATATCTTTTTTTTAGTCTTTTCACAGGCTTTATCTCCTAAAGTGATTTATAAACCGATTATAACACAGCGGGTTGCTCCTTTCAACATAATAACGACAGGTTAAAAAACTGAAACCAAATTATTAAAAAAGTAAATATATTACACGTTAAAATCGACACAATGTCTGTTCCGCAGGTATTGTGTCTGTTTTTGTCTAAAATGACGAAAAAACAGGGGTTATGTTTGGTAAAAATGCTGTAACTTTTTTCTTGCAATTTCGTTTTAGATGGGTTATAATGTTTACACAGTGGCAATTAGTGTCACAAAGTGGCTATTGTTTATTCCTTTGTGGCAATAAATGGTTAAAATTTTAAGGAGGTGGCAGAATGTTTACCGGTACAACTACTAATAATATTGACTCAAAGGGTAGAATCGTTCTGCCGGCTCGTTTCAGAGAGGAACTCGGAGATACCTTTATATTAACGCGAGGCTTTTTAGACTGCCTGCAGGTACTCTCTCTCCCCGAATTTGAAGGTTTAAGGAAAAAGATTAAGGAATTGCCCGCGCTACAGGCAATGAAACTGCAATACAAGGTTATTGCTACCGCTGTCGAAGTCTCTCCGAATTCGCAGGGCAGAATTTCTATCCCTGCGAATCTGAGAAAAGCGGCGGCTCTGGATAAGACTGCCACTGTTGTCGGTATGGACAACCGTATCGAAATTTGGGACGAAGATAAGTTTAACGAGATGATTTCGACTAACGACGAAACCATCGAAGCCGCGTTGCAGCTTCTTAGTTTATAAGGAGACGGTATGGAATTTTCTCATATTCCCGTTCTGCTTAACGAAACTATCGACGGACTGAATATTAAGCCGAACGGAATTTACGTTGACGGCACCGCCGGCGGCGGAGGACATTCCTCTGAAATTCTGAAAAAGCTTAAAACAGGCAAGCTTATCTCTATCGACCAAGATCCCGACGCGATAGCTGCGGTTACAAGCAGATTTAAGGACAACGAAAACTCAATAATTATAAAAGGTAATTTTTCCGAGATGAAATCTCTCTTAAATCAACGCGGAATCTGTCAGGTGGACGGAGTTCTGCTCGATATAGGAGTTTCATCCCATCAGCTCGATACAGCCGAGCGAGGATTTTCTTTCCACGAGGACGCGCCTCTCGATATGAGAATGTCCCAATCGGGAACGTCCGCCGCCGATTTAGTAAACAACCTCTCGGCAAAAGAGCTTTCTAAGATTATCTACACCTACGGCGAGGAAAAGTTCGCCGATTCTATAGCGAGGTCTATCGTAAAGTATAGGGAGGATAAACCTATCGAAACTACCTTTGAGCTCGCCGATATTATTCGAAACAGCGTTCCCGAACGCGTAAGGCGCGCGGGTCATCCCGCCAGAAAAACCTTTCAGGCGCTTAGAATCGAGGTTAACCACGAGCTCGACGCCCTCGAAAACGGCTTAAATGACGCTTTCGAGCTTTTGGGAGAGGGCGGAAGGCTTGCCGTAATTACTTTCCACTCGCTCGAGGACAGAATCGTCAAGCAGACTATGGCTTCCTGGTATCAGGGATGTACCTGCCCTAAGGATTTTCCCGTGTGCGTATGCGGAAATAAGCCGAAGGCGAAGCCTGTTACCCGTAAACCTATTGTAGCAAATGAACAAGAATTATCCACAAATCCGCGTTCCAGGAGTGCAAAATTAAGAATTTGCGAAAAATTATCTGAAAAATCTTGATATTCGCTGGACATTCGTTACAATCTGTAGTAAAATATAACAGGAATGTAAATAATATGAAACACAAGAAATTGTGCTTAATTCTGAAAAATATCACAATATTCTGTATTATTCCCTATAAGAATATACAATTCACCAGTTACATAACTTAATAAAAAATTAAAAAAATGTAACATTTTTACTATAAAGAAATATAAGACGCGTTTAATAGTGTATGATAGATAACCGTTGAGGTAAATATATGACATTAACTTATGATAACAGAAGCGCCGCGTACGACCTTAATATGTTTAAGGACAGTACCGCGAAGAAGCTTCCCAAGAAGAAAACTGAACAACAGGCTGAAAAAGCCTCTGAAAATAAAGTAGTAAGCTTACCCCGGGACGAAATCGTTAAAATCCGCAGAAGAAAGCATAATCCCTTTAAGCTTTTTATCGGCGCCGTAACGAGCGTTGCCGTAACCTTCGCGGTAGCGGTAATTATTATCGGACAGGTTCAGCTTACCGAGCTTAACCAGCAGATTATTAACAAAAAGGCGCTTTTAAGTAACGCGCAGAGTACATATACTCAGAATCAGATGGCTATTCAGTCCAAACACTCTACAACCGATATCGAGAATTTCGCTAAAGAAAAACTCGGTATGAGTAAAGCTGAAAACGCTCAGAAGGAGTTTGTATCCCTCTCGAAAGGCGATAAAGCCGAAATCGAGGGCGACGCTAATAAAAACTTTTTCCAAAAAATGCTTGACGCAATTACAGGACTTTGGTCATAACATTCGGTTTAACTTAATAAATATGTTATGGAATGAATAAGAGTTGAGATGTGTAATCTTAACTCTTATTTTGGCTATATTATGTATGCGGATTTTCACCGCGATTATTTGAGAAAGGAGAGGTTGTATGGCGAAAAACGGCTCAAAACGCAGTAAAAAAGGCGTTTTACAATTGCTTAGAATGAGAACTACAATGCTGATTCTGCTTATACTTGTAATCGGCTTCGGCGCTGTGGCGGTAAGACTCGGCTATCTTACGCTTATTCAGGGAACTTATCTCCAGGAAAAAGCCGTTGAGCAACAGCTCGTAGATACAACCGTAAACTCCAAGCGCGGAACTATTTACGACGCTAAGGGCAAGGTCTTAGCCCAGAGCGCGTCCGTTTGGAAGGTAGTTTTAGCTCCCGCTTACCTCGAAACCGAGGAACAGAGGATCTATGTGGCTCAGAACTTAGCTAAAATTCTCGACCTTAAATACGAGGATGTCTATAAAAAAACTAAGCAAAAAACCTACTACGTAGTCCTAAAGCGTAAAATCGAAAGCGACGAAAGAGAAAAAATCCTCAGTCTTTGCGACGCTTTAAACGAGAAGTTCGACGGGCTCAGCAACGTAATTACCCTCTTTGACGATTACCGCCGTTACTATCCCTATAACGATCTCGCCTCTTCGGTAATAGGCTTCACCGGTTCTGACGACCAGGGACTTGAGGGCGTCGAGTTTAAGTACGACGACTATCTCACGGGTACTCCCGGCAGAATTATTACCGCCCGTAACGCTAACCAAACTGATATGCCGTTCCAATACGAGCAGAACGTCGCGGCTAAGGACGGTAACAATATCACGCTCACAATCGACGAGACTGTTCAGTCTATCGCCGAGAAATATATGAAAAAGGGTATAACCGATAACAAGGTAGTTAACCGAGGCGTATGTATTATTATGAACGTAAATACAGGCGCTATTATCGCGATGGTTACCGTTGACGGTTATGATTTGAATAAACCCTACGATTTATCCGACGCGGATTTAGCCGCTATAAGAGCGCTTCCCGAAAAGAAACGCGCCGAGGCGGAGAGCGCGGCTTTGGGTGCTATGTGGCGTAATAAAGCCGTAGCCGATACCTATTATCCTGGTTCGGTATTCAAGATGTGTACCGCCTCGATGGCGCTTAACGAGGGAGTTGTAAACGAGAACTCGTCCTTTAACTGCGGCGGTTCGGTTACTATATATGACCATACTATCCACTGCCACTTCCACGCGGGTCACGGAACCCAGAATCTTTTCCAGGCTATCTATAACTCATGTAACCCCGCGTTTATCGACATCGGCGCCAGGGTAGGAGCCGATAAGTTCTATAAATATTACGAGGCTTTCGGATTTTCCGAGCCTACCGGAATCGATCTCCCGGGTGAATCCGACGACCTTTTCTTTAACGAGGACGGTTCAATGTCCCAGACCGACTTAGCGGTTGCGTCTTTCGGACAGAACTTCTCGATTACACCTATTCAAATGGTAACCGCCTGCTCGGCTATCGCTAACGGCGGTAAGGTGCTACAGCCTTACGTCGTTCAGAAAATTACCGACTCTGACGGAAATGTTGTTAAAAATACCGAAACAACCGTTAAACGCCAGGTCATTTCCTCGGCGGTAAGTAAGAAAATGTGTAAATTCCTCGAGGATAATACCACTAAGGGCGGAGTTAATAACGGATATATATCGGGCTACCGCGTAGGCGGTAAGACGGGTACTTCCGAGAAAATCGGACAGTCTCAGAGCGGTTATAAGGATTATATCGCTTCGTTCTGCGGATTCGCTCCCGCCGATAAACCCGAGGTTGCCTGTCTTGTATTTTACGATACCCCTCGAGGCGCTTCCTACTACGGAAGCCAAGTATCCGCTCCCGTATTCGTAAATATTATGAGCGAGGTGCTTCCGTATCTCGAAGTTCAGGCCGAGTACGACAGCGGCGAAAAGAAGTATGTCGATACTATCACCGGCTCTTACGCGGGACTTTCGACCGCTAAGGCTGAGGCGGCGGCTAAGAAGGACGGCTTCACCGTTACAGTAAAGGGCGAGGGCAAGAAGGTTATCTCTCAGATGCCGTCAACCGCTACTAAGATTCCTGTCGGCGGAAACGTAGTTCTCTATACCGATAAAGAATCAGAAAAAGAGACAGTAAACGTTCCCGATATGGTCGGTTACTCCGTATCTACGGTCAACGACATCGCCGCTTCCGCGGGGCTGAATATCAGCTTCTCAGGCGTAACCTCAAGCGCTAACGCCGTTTCTAAATCTCAGAGTATCTCCGCGGGCGAGAAGGTAAGCGAGGGTACGGTTGTTACCGTCGAATTCTCGGGCGGTACAGTCGTTAATGACTAACTAGGATATAGGGTTTAGGATTTAGGTTATAGAAATCTATACTATATTCGGATAGATAAAACGAAAGGATTGGTAATATGACAGTTTTTGGAATATGGACATTTTTATCGGCGCTGTTGTCATTCGCGCTGACGGCGCTAATCGGAAAGTTTTTAATTCCGTTTCTCCATAAGGTAAATTTCGGCCAGACTATTCTTGAAGACGGCCCCTCGTGGCATAAGAATAAACAGGGTACCCCGACAATGGGCGGAATAATGTTTATTATCGGAATTGTTGTAATTACCTGTGCAAGCGTAATACTCTACAGTATTTTCGGAAATAACTTTGTAGGCGCCTTCCAGCAGGAAACCGAAAGATGCGTTACATTCGTATTCGCGGGACTGGGACTCGCGCTTTTACACGGAGCTATCGGATTTATCGACGACTATATCAAGGTCGTTAAAAAGCGTAACCTCGGACTAACCGCTATCCAAAAGCTTGTGCTTCAGTTCGCGGTAACTATCGCTTACTTAGCGGTACTCGGATTTATGGGTTACGGCACAAAAACAATTATCCCCTTCGTAGGCGAGGTTGACCTCGGCTGGTTCTACTATATTCTCGCCGCGATTGTTATCGTAGGCGTGGTAAACGCCGTAAACTTAACCGACGGTATCGACGGTTTAGACGGCTCGCTCACATTCTTTGTAGCTATGTTCTTTATGCTTATAGCTAACCTTATGGGTTATATGGGCGTGGGCTTTATGTCGGCTGCCGTTGCGGGCGGATGTTTAGGATTCTTACTCTGGAATTTCCATCCCGCTAAGGTGTTTATGGGAGATACAGGCTCTCTGTTCTTAGGCGGAATCGTGTGCGCTTTAGCGTTCGCGGTAAATATGCCGATACTTCTTCTTCCGCTCGGAATTGTCTATCTTTGCGAGATGTTCTCAGTTATGCTCCAGGTTGTTTACTTTAAACTTACCCACGGAAAACGTCTCTTTAAAATGAGCCCGATTCACCACCATTTCGAGATGTGCGGATGGTCTGAGGTTAAAATCGTAGCCGTGTTCAGCGGTGTAACCGTTGTGTTCGGTATACTTTCATTCTGTTTGGTATATTTCGGGGTTTAATTTAGTGTGGAGTGTGGAGTTTGGAGTGTGGAGTTATTTCCTAACAAACACTAACCTCTATATCCAAAACTTGATAAAGAATATTAAGTACGTGGGATATGTTTAGGTTATAGGTAACAGGTTACAGGTTTTAGCAAATCTGCATAGATGTAACTTCCCTCTATATCCAAAACTTGATAAAGAATATTAAGTACGGGGGATATGTTTAGGTTATAGGTAACAGGTTACAGGTTTTAGCAAATCCGCATAGATGTAACTTCCCTCTATATCCAAAACTTCATAGGAGTTCAAGGTACGGGGGATATGAAACTTTAGAAAGGAACGTCCATGCTTGACGTGGATAATTAAAATATGCAGCCTCAGGTGGAGGTAATGCGTCGCGCTGACGTAAACCGACTTTATGACGAAAAAGTTAATAATAAGCGTCGCCAAACGCGCGGAAAAACTCCGCCGAAAGCCGCTAAAGGAAAGCACAAAGTCCGCCGTCCGCTCCTCGAGAGAGGTATGGGGCTTGATTTGCCGTTCCTGCTGATTGTACTTGTTTTGGTAACAATCGGAATGATTATGATGTTCTCGGCGAGCTACCCTTCGGCGTACTATAAGCTTAACGACAGCTATTTCTACGTTCGACGCCAGCTTATCTACGCGGTAATCGGACTCGCGGCAATGATAGGAATATCGTTTTTTAACTATAATAAGCTCCATAAGCTCGCCCCGCTTATTCTGGGATTCGGCTATCTAACGCTGGTTATAGTATTGTTCCTGCCCGGTAATGTACATAGATGGATTGAAATCGGCCCGATTAATATCCAGGCTTCCGAGATTATGAAGTTCGCGATAATCCTTTTCTTCGCGCATTGGGGAAGCTTGTATTACGATAAAATGCAGTACGCGAAATACAGCGTACTCCCCGGCTTAATCGTATTCGGCTCGACCGCGGCTCTGCTTTTACTCGAGCCTCACTATTCGGGTATTGTTATTACCGCGATACTCACCGTTATTATGCTTTATGTCGGCGGAATGAGAGTTCATTACCTCGCTATAGGCGGTGTACTCCTTCTTGTAGCGGTGCTCGGAGCTTGGGTAACAGGACTGCTCACATACGCTATGCAGCGTATGGACGGCTGGGGTCAGGCTTTGGTTTATACTACCGAAGAAATGTGGCAGACTACCTGGCAGACGAGAAACTCGCTCTACTCAATAGGCTCGGGCGGACTGTTCGGCTTAGGCTTAGGCCAGTCAAGGCAGAAATACCTCTATCTTCCCGAACCTCAGAACGACTTTATTTTCGCCATTGTGTGCGAGGAATTGGGATATGTCGGAGCGGTTATTATACTGCTGATATTCGCGCTTTTGGTATGGCGCGGAATTACACTGAGCCTGCGTTCCAAGGATACTTTCGGAAAGCTCCTCGGAATCGGACTTTCGTCGCAGATAGGGGTCCAGGTTATACTCAATATATTGGTTATAACCGACTGGCTTCCGAATACAGGTATCAGCCTGCCGTTCTTCAGCTACGGAGGCAGCTCGCTTATTATGCTTTTAGCCCAGATGGGATTGATACTCTCAATCTCCCGAACGGCGAATATTGAGAAGCAGTAGGCGGTAGTTAATTCGAAATTCGTAATGCGCAATTCGTAATTAACAGGGTACAACAAATCTGCATAGATGTAACTACCCTTTATATCCAAAATTTGATAGAGATTATTATGTACGGGGAGATCTTTTTTAGATAGGAACTACCACGTATGACGAGGAGATATAAAAAATGAGGATTTTGTTAGCAGGCGGGGGAACCGCGGGTCATATTAACCCCGCGCTCGCGATAGCGGGATTTATCCGCGGTAAAGATAAAAACGCCGAGATTTTATTCGTCGGCAATAAAAGCGGAATGGAGGAAACCCTCGTTCCGAAAGCGGGCTTTGATATGAGGTTTATTCATATAAGCGGTTTCCAGAGAAGGCTCACACCCGCCGCTATGAAGGAAAATATCCTTACTCTCAAAAGAACCTTCGATTCCTCGAGAGAGTCAAAGAAGATTATCGAGGAGTTTAAACCCGATATCTGCGTAGGTACAGGCGGATACGTGAGCGGTCCTGTGCTCAGAACAGCCGCTAAAATGGGTATTCCTACCGTTATCCACGAGCAGAACGCTTACCCCGGTATCACTAATAAAATGCTCGCCAAAAACGCCAAAAAGGTTATGCTCGCCGTTAAGGACGCGGAAAAATACTTCGACAAAAAGAGCAACTGCGTCGTAACGGGTAACCCCGTAAGACGCGAGGTTATCGAGGCTGATAAATATACCGCCCGTAAAGAACTCGGACTCGACGAACGACCGGTAGTTCTCTCGTTCGGAGGCTCTCTCGGAGCTAAAAAGATTAACGAGGGTATGGCGGGATTAATCGTCCGAAGCGGTAAAGACGGCGAGTACCAGCATATCCACGGTTACGGACGTAACGGATTATGGTTTCCCGACCTTATCAAAGAGCGCGGCGTAGATGTTAGAAAATGTCCTAACCTCGATGTGCGCGAGTATATTGATAATATGGCTGTCTGTATGGCGGCGGCTGACTTGGTTATCTCGAGAGCGGGAGCGATTACGCTCTCCGAAATTCAGGCGCTCGGCAAGCCCGCAATCCTTATTCCGTCACCGAACGTAGCCGAAAATCACCAGTACCATAACGCTATGGCGCTCGTTAATAACAGAGCGGCTGAGATTATCGAGGAAAAGGATTTAACCGAGGAACTCGTTATCGAAAAAGCCGACAGCTTACTAAAGGATAAAGATAAACTCAGGGAGTATACCGAAAACTCGAGAAAAATGGCGATAATCGACGCCAACGAGCGTATCTATTCAATTATTAAGAAAATCACAGGCGCAATTTAGTAACAATAAACCGCCGCTCCCATAAAATATAACTGGTATTATATTTTAAGGGGTGCTTTCGGTGTCAAGATTTGTGGTTAAAGGCGGAAAAAAGCTTTTCGGAGAAATTGAGGTGCAAGGTGCGAAAAACAGCGCTCTGCCCATACTTTCGGCGGCGGTGTTAACCCGCGGAGAAAATATTTTTTATAACTGCCCGAGGCTTACGGATGTTGACGCCTGTCTTAGAATTTTGCGCTATCTCGGATGTGACGCTAAAGTTCAAAACGACGCCGTTATAATTAACAGCGACGGACTTTGCGAGAGTGAAATTCCCGATAGCTTAATGCGTGAAATGCGCAGTTCTATCGTGTTTTTAGGAGCTATACTCGCCCGAACAGGTTGCGCTAAGCTCAGCTTCCCGGGCGGTTGCGAGTTAGGCCCGAGACCGATTGATTTACATCTTAAAGCCCTTAGAAAAATGGGCGCTAAAATTTCGGAACGCCACGGAAGCCTTGTCTGTAAGGCTGAAAACGGCTTAAAGGGCGCGAGAATTGACCTGTCGTTCCCGAGCGTAGGCGCTACCGAAAATATTATTCTCGCGGCGGTACTCGCCGAGGGAACTACTACGATAATAAACGCCGCGAGGGAGCCTGAAATCTGCGATTTGTGCGAGTATTTAAACAGTGCGGGCGCTAAGATTTACGGCTTCGGCGAGGGCGAAATTGTTATAGACGGGGTAGAGGAGCTGTACGCGGTTTCCCATAATATTATCCCCGACCGAATCGTCGCGGCAACGCTGATGTCGGCGGCCGCGGTGACTAAAGGCGAGGTTACGCTGAGGGGCGTAATCCGCAACCATTTAAGCTCAGTTATCCCCGTGTTCGAGGAAACGGGCTGTAAAATAAGGGTAAACGAAGGCGATTTACTCATAAGCGCTCCCGAAAGACTGAGGGCTATGCCGCTTGTGAGGACTATGCCGTATCCGGGCTTTCCGACCGACGCCCAGGCTCCGCTGATGGCGGCGGCTTGCGTGTGCGAGGGAACCTCGGTGTTTGTTGAAAATATATTCGAAAATCGTTTCAAGCACGTCGGCGAATTGAGCCGTCTCGGCGCTGATATAAACGTTCAGGGTAAGGTAGCCGTAGTAAACGGCGTAAAAACCCTCTACGGCGCGCCTGTTGAGGCTCAGGATTTACGCGGAGCGGCTTCGCTCATAACCGCGGCACTTGCCGCCGAGGGTACTACCGAGATTGGCGGCATCGAGTATTTGGAACGAGGCTACGAGGATTTTGAGGTAGCGCTCGGCTCGCTCGGAGCCGATGTGCGAAAGATATAAATTGCCGTACAATTGCGGCGGAATGTAAAAGGAAAGGGGTGATAATATGGACGAAAGACATCCTCAGCGCAGGAGAAAGCTCTCCGCCAAGGAGATTAAGGCTTTAGAAAAACAGCGTAAAAAACAGCAGGCTATCTACGAAAAACGTGAGAAACAAGCCGCTAAAGAGCGTGAAGCCGCGCGTAAACAGGCTCGCAAAAACGCCCATATTAACGACCCCCGAAGCAACGAAAGACTCTCTCAGCGAGAGCCGGAGCAAAGACGCCGCGCGGAATATGAACGCCGCAGGGCGAACGATAATAACAGCGTCCGTGTTCAGAGCATCGAGGTCGAAGGTGAACGTCCGCTTGAACCCGGGCGCAAGGAAGCTGTCCGCGATAACCGTGAGCGCAGACGTCCCGAGCCTAAAAAGACTAATAAGGAGCGTAATCCCGAGGTAAAAAAACGCCGAAAGACTATTCCCGATATAATCGAGAAAGAAACCGATAAACGAGTGAGAAATCTCGAAGCCCGCGACCATAAAGACGGCTTCTATGCCGATGAGGTAGAGATAAGAAAGGCTCAGGCTCAAAAACAGCGTGAGAAGCGCCGTGAGAGAATGCCAAAGCCCATTTCACCTCAACAGCGCAGACTCAGGAGAATTATCGCCTATGTTTCGATAATCACCACCGTTATCGTAGTCGGAGCGGTTTTATCACTGACAGTTTTATTCAAAACCGAAAACATCTACGTAAGCGGTAATAAATACTACGCTGAGGATACTATTATCCGCCTCGCCCAGGTGCGCGAGGGCGACAATATATTTATGGCGTCAATGTTCGGTGACTCCAAGGCTGTATCCGACAGCCTGCCGTACGTAAAGTCCGCTAGCATTAATTTCCAGCTTCCGAACTCGATTGTTATTAATATAGAAAACGCCAAGGAAGCCCAGTGTATCAAGACCGACGGAATGTACTTTAAGGTAAGCGAAGAAAACATCCTGCTCGAGCAGGTCGAAAAGAAGCCCAAAAAGCTCACCTCGCTTATCGCTCCGACCTTGAAATCGACCAATATCGGCGACAAAGTCGAGTTTAAGGACAAGTCCTACACGAAGGCTTTAAATAACCTGACCGAGTGTATTCAGGAGAATAACTATACCAAGATAACCGAAGTGAATATTAAGTCGATTACCGATATTTCTATCACATACGACAACCGTATCAAGATAAAAATCGGACTCCCCGAAGCTATCGAATATAAGCTTAAAACAGCTTTCACTATTATCAACGAAAAGCTTGACCCGAACCATACGGGCAGGGTAAAGGGCGTGCTTAATGTTTCCAAGTGTAATAAAACTAAAAAATCCTACTTCAAAGAGGGCAGTCTCGACGAGGACGAAGAAGTTATCACCCAGCCGACTACCGCCGCTACCGAGGAAATTACTATGAGGACAACCTTTATAGCTGCCGAGGAGGAAACTTCTGAGGCTTACGACTATAACGAGGACGGCGAAAGTGACGAAAATTATGACGATAATAATGACGAAGAGCCCTACACAGAAGCCGAGGAGTAACAAAAATGCTAATAAATGGCTTAAAATATAATCATTTTTTGTCTTTTAGTTAAAATTTTTTAATTTATATTTACTTTTAAGAAAAAATGTGATAGGCTTAATGTGTTAATCTGTGATTAAAAATAATCATTAAATCTGTATATATGTTGGATGAAACTGTTAAGGAGGAAGTAAAAATGGCTTTTGCTTTAGAAATGGAAAGTGAGTATATGCCTGTTATAAAGGTAATCGGTGTCGGCGGAGGCGGCGGAAACGCCATCAACCGTATGGTTACTATGGAGGTAAAGAATGTTGAGTTTATCGCCATAAATACCGATGACCACGTTTTAAGATTATCGAAAGCTTCTCAGACCGTACAGATCGGCGAAAAGCTTACTAAGGGCAAGGGCGCGGGCTCAATGCCCGAAATCGGACAGAAAGCCGCTGAGGAGAGCAAGGAAGAAATCGCCGCTCTCTTAAAGGACACCGATATGGTATTCGTTACCGCCGGTATGGGCGGCGGCACAGGCACGGGAGCCGCTCCCGTAGTAGCTAAAATCGCCAAGGATATGGGAATCTTAACCGCGGCGGTTGTAACTAAGCCCTTCGCTTTCGAGGGTAAGAGAAGAATGGCTCAGGCTGAGCAGGGTATTCAGGAGCTCGCCGCTTGTGTAGACTCTCTTATTATCGTTCCTAACGAAAGATTAAAATATGTATCCGAAGCTCCTATCACTCTCCAGAACGCGTTCGCTATCGCCGACGATGTTCTCAGACAGGGTGTACAGAGTATCTCCGACCTTATCTTAGTTCCCGGTATGGTAAACCTCGACTTCGCGGACGTTACCGCTGTAATGAAGGACGCGGGTTACGCTCATATGGGTATGGGACTTGCTACCGGCAAGGACAAGGCCACCGAAGCTGCCGAGGCGGCTATTTCAAGCCCGCTTCTCGAAACCTCTATTGACGGAGCCAAGGGTGTTATTATCAACATCACCGCTTCTCCCGATATCAGCCTCGAGGATATCGATGCCGCTTCCACTATGATTAAGGATAAGGTATCCGACGACGCTAATATTATCTGGGGTGCCGTAATCGACGAGAATATGGACGACGCTATCAGCGTAACCGTAATCGCCACAGGCTTTAACGGCGACGGTAAACCCGCTGCCGCTTCTCCCGACGATAATGTTCTTATCGACAACGACGATCCCAAGGATAAGGATAATACCGATGACGAGGACGACGATACATTCTACGACATTATGTCTATTTTTAATAAATAATATTTTCTAAAATAAATCGGAGCTGACGAAAGTCGGCTCCTTTTTTGCTCTATAGGAAATTACTCAAAACTTGCATAAAATTAAACTATCATTGTAGTAATCGCACAAAAAACCTGTTATATTTTTGTGCAGTATTATTCAAAAAAATATGCTAAAATATTCGTATGTTAAGGAGGAACCTATTATGAAAAAATTATTATCAGTTTTCTTATCACTAACTATTATGCTTAGTACGGCGGCGGTGTTGTCCGTACCCGCGTCTGTCTCGGCGGCTTCAAAAACAGGCAAAAAATACGCTTCTTATAAAACCGTCTCCAAGTCGATTAAAAAGGAGGGCGTTCTTATCCTTTCGGGCAAAATAAAGTATCCGGTATTAAAATCAAAATCAAAAGCCGCTAAAAAGGTGAATAAAAAGATTAAAAAATACGTAAAAAGCTACGCCGACCAAATAACCAAAATGGCTAAAAACGAATACTCTAACAACGGAACTAAGAATTTTATGGCAACACGCCAACACTACCAGTACGATGTTAAGGCTAAGTTTACCTATAATAAAAGCGGTAAATACAGCTTTAGAATTTCTTACTACGGCTATACGATGGGCGCTCACGGCTACGAACATGTCGAGGGCTGTACGTTCAAAAAATCCAGCGGGAAGAAAATCTCTAACGCGAAAGTTACTAAGTACAGCGGCGAAAAGTTAAAGAGTAAAATCGTCTCCAAAATGGAGAAGAAAATCGCCGAAGAACCGGCGAAATATTATACTTGGGCTGTAAATACCATAAATAATAGGGATATTAACGCGTTTAATATCTGGCTAAAAGGCAAGTACGCTTATGTACATTTTGACCCATATGATATCTCAACCTACGCCGCGGGCGCTACAGAAATTAAAATCAAACTTTAATATTTTTGGTGAACTAAAGGCAGGAAGCTTCAACTTCCTGCCTTCGCCTTTTAAAAATTTTTCAAAATCTATTGACAAATACGGGTTACAGGTGTAAACTGTACCCAAAGTTTACACTTGTAAACTCAAAATTAGGTGATAAAAATGAAAAAAGAAAAAACTATTTCCGAGTCCGAGTGGGTTGTAATGGAGTATCTATGGGAAAATCCTCTGGCGACGATTACCGAAATCCGAAAAGCTTTGTCGGCTAACGGATGGAGCGACTCGACCATAAAAACCTTAGTCCGCAGGCTTGTTTCGAAAAAGGCGGTTGCGATAAACGACGAAGAGCCTGTTTTTCGCTATAAACCCCTGTTGTCCAAGAACGAATGCAGGCTTAAGGAAACTAAAAACTTTTTAAACCGTGTTTACAACGGTTCCGTTAGTATGCTCGTAACTAACCTCGCGTCCGAGTCCAATCTAAACGAAAAGGAAACCGCGGAGCTTTTAAGCCTTATCGAAAAAATGGGAAAGGATTAAGCTATGGGAATTGATTATTTAGTTTATCAGCTTTTATCGCTTGGCTCGGCTGAGTCCTCAGCTTATTATCCGATTTATTCATTTTTAATTCATACTACTGTTTATGTTACGATAACCGCCGTTTTTATAATACTTTTTAAGCTTATTTTTAAGAATAAATTAAAGGCGAAGTATCATTTTCTTATCTGGCTGGTACTTTTAATACGCCTTTTAGTACCTGTATTACCCACAAGTCCTGTTTCCGTTTTTAATTCCGCGATACCCGCGGAAAAAGATTCGCGCCAAAGCGCCTTTAGAAGTTATACTGTTCTTGAGGAAGAAAACGAAAAAACGTGGTCTTATGACACAGGCGAGTATCCCAAAATAGAGCGAATTCCAAAGGACGAGTATTACGATAAATATAAGTCCCAAAAAGTAAAACCACAAAAGGATGTCGAAACCGAACCTCTCGATGCGGACAAGTTTATAACTTTCGCGTGGTTCGGGGGAAGCGCGGGTTTGCTCGGGTATTTTATAGTAGTGCTCGCTTTGTATAAACGAAGGCTTAATAAGTCGTCGAAAAATTCGGATGATATTTCTCTCGAAATACTCGAAAGTTGTAAAGCTAAGCTTAAAATCAAAAGAAAGGTCAAGCTCTATTTTGCGGATACAACTCCCGCGCTTACGGGAATTTTTAGACCTAAAATATTTATACCCGAGGGTTTAACCGCGGAGGAAACCGAGTCAACTCTGCTCCACGAGCTCAGCCATATGAAGCATTTTGATGTGTTATGGTCGGCTGTCGCGGCGGTAATACTTTGCCTTAACTGGTTTAACCCTATAATCTGGATAAGCTTCTTTATGTTTAAACGCGATATCGAGGTTTACTGTGATGAGCGCACTCTGCGTTACGCCGAAGATAAAAAGAGCTACGCCGAGCTTTTGCTCAAAACCGCGTCTAATCACAAGGGCGGATTTGTCCTCGGTACGACCTCGCTGTTTAGGGGAAAATCCGAAATAAAACGACGTATACGCTATATGGCTAAGTTTAAGAAACCTACCGCAATTACTCTATGTATCGCGGTAGTTATCGCCGCCGCTGTTGCCCTTGTTTGTCTTACTAACGCTGATATGATGCCGAGCGAAAGCAGGGCAAATACATTGGTTGAAATCCGTATGAACACAGGAGCGGACGTTTATTATAATTTTGCCGTCCATACGGATAAAACCTATTATGTTAGAAAGCTAAGCGATATTAATAATAACGATGACGACGCTGAAAACAAGGATTTTAAAAATATCCGCCTGAGTGACGAGCAGTATAATTCCGTGAAAGCTCTGGTCGATAGCGTCAATACGGTAGTACCGCAAAGTGACTACGGCGGCGGTTCCGACGGGTTCGGAACCACATACGAGGCGCGCCTCTATGACGGAAATTATTCGGGTATTATTGTCTTTGGTGATTCGGTAAGATCTGGATATGACGATATACTGATTGAACTTATAAAGCTATTAAATAAAAAAGCGCCCGATTATTATAACGGTGAGGTAACTCCCGCTTATGATGATAACGAATTTTTTGATGATAAAGATAAAAACAAAAATATTTCCTACAGCTATAATAAGTACACAAAAACTCTAACCTTCAGCGGAAAGGGAAAGATGGAGGATTACGAGTATATGCCTTACTGGTATGATGTAATGGACATCGACAAAGTTGTAGTGAACGAAGGAATAACCAGAATCTGCAGGGACGCGTTCTCCGCGGGAATAGACGGAAATTCAGGAGAACCGCGGTACGATACCCAATATACTAAAGGAATAGAACTTCCCGACTCGCTCACCGAGATAGGCGATGAAGCGTTTTCTTACTGTTACGCGCTTAAAGAGCTAAAGCTTCCGAAAAATACGAAAAAAATAGGAGAAGCCGCTTTTATGGAGTGTAAAAAGCTTGAGAAGATAACGATTCCGAACGGTGTAACTAAAATTAGCAACCGCCTGTTTTGTGTGTGTGAAAAGTTAACAGAGGTTGAACTCGGCGATAATACAAAAGTAATCGGAGAAGATGCTTTTTCAGATACAGCTATAAAAAGCATTAAGCTTCCCGAAACTCTTGAAAAAATCGGGGATATGGCTTTTTATAATTGTATGAATCTTAACGAAATTGAAATTCCGTATAATGTAAAGAGTATCGGCAGACACGCTTTTAAAAAATTCGAGAAAAGAGCATCTGACTTTACAATAAAAGGTTATAGCGGAACCGCCGCCGAATCATACGCTAAAAAGAACGGTCATAATTTTGTATCGTTAGGTACATATAAAGGTAACAAGGATTTGGTTTTAAATACCGCGGTTGATTACGGTAACTCTAAGCTGTATGATAAAGCCGAAATTGACGGCGCGGTTGATATAATAAAGGAAAGATTTAAAACATTTACCGCGGGCTCCGGAAAACTCCAAAAGCTCAGCTATAAAGGCGATGATTATTCAAAAGCACAGCTCGGATATTGTAATAAACATAGAGGGAAAAATGAGCCTGAGTTTACCGAGTGTATGGTGTTTGACTCTCTGTTCCATACCGAAAAAGACGCAGGGGGTTCGTGGAATGCCGATGAAGACTATACGTGGAGTTGGTATCTCGCAAAACAACCAAACGGCAGCTTAAAACTTATAACATACGGATATTAAAAAAGGCAGGAAGCTTCAACTTCCTGCCTTTGCTTTTCAAAACCTACTCGTTTTTGAAATATATTTTATTAGTGAGTATTTTTCCATTTTTTTAAAATAATTAATAATAATGTAGATACAAAAATGAATAAATATAACTTTTGGTTAAAAGGTAAACATCTTTATGTATATTTTAATGAATATGAGTTATCTGTTTTTGCCTATGGTCCAAATCAAATAAAGATTAAACTATAAAATATGTAATATCAAAACGTCAGTACGATTTATGTGCTGACGTTTTAGTATTACGCTTCCATCTGCTTGCCTAAAAACTCCGCGGCGCTTTGCGCGAGTTTTAGCTCGGTTTCCGACGGAAGATGACTGCTGTCGTTTTTAAGCATAACTACCGCGCCCGCGATATCTCCCGCCGCGATAATCGGATAAATTACCGCCGCTCTGTGTTCTAACCCCTCGACAGGCTGAATGTCCGAAACGTCGTTTTTCGAAGCCTGATAGCTCTTGCGGTTCTCCATATAATTTTCGAGTACATTTGTAATTCTTCTCTCCAAAAATTCACGCTTGGAAACTCCCGAAGCCGCGATGACGTGGTCGCGGTCGCAGATTATCGTCGGCAGACTGCTTATGCGCGCCAGCACGTCCGCGTACTGCGACGCGAATGTTGACATCTCGCCGACGGGAGAGTATTTTTTAAAAATAACCTCTCCGTCCGTCGCGGTGTATATCTCCAGCGGGTCTCCCTCGCGTATTCTCAGAGTGCGCCTGATTTCCTTCGGAATGACAACCCTGCCGAGGTCGTCGATCCGCCTTACAATTCCTGTTGCTTTCATATATCTAAATCTCCCTTAATTGTTAATTTCTTGCCTAATTATTGTACGCAGACATAGGCTGAAAATACAATTTAAAATATGGAAGATTTTGTTTGTGATTTGTTTTATATTTTAAAGATTAAATTTATTTTGAATGTGTTTTTTTATATGAATCCCTTTATGATACGCTTAAACCCGATAAAAACTATAATGTTGTAACTTGTGTACAATTTATTGAGCCTAAAACCCAAAAACTGTCACTTATTTTTTCGCAATTATTCCAAAACCCCCGCTTTTTACCTTTTGTGATAATACGCAAAATAAATTGACATTACAGTCGAAATGTAGTACAATAAATAAAGTTATAATGTATAATAGTGTCAAAGTATGTTTTGGCAAATTTAGAGGGATTAGATGTACGCAAAATACATCAAGCGAGTGCTTGACTTTATAATGTCGCTTTTAGTAGTCATACTGTTCAGTTGGCTGTATCTCATAATTGCGATTGCTGTTAAAATTGAAGATCCTCGCGGTACGGTTTTGTTTAAACAGGATCGTCTCGGGAAGAACGGAAAGGTCTACAAAATGTATAAATTCCGTTCAATGAAGATGAACTCTGAACATACAGGCACGGGTGTTTATTCGGATGAAAAAGACAACCGAATCACAAAGGTAGGTATGTTTTTAAGAAAAACCAGTCTTGATGAGCTTCCGCAGTTTTTTAATATTATCAAAGGCGATATGGCATTGATTGGATTTAGAAGTCCGCTTACATATCATCCTTGGCCGTGGGAGGAATACACCGAAGAACAGAGAAAAATGTTCAAAATGCGTCCCGGAATTACAGGCTGGGCGCAGGTAAACGGCAGGCGTACTGTTGAGTGGAATCATAGAATTGAGCTTAACGTGTGGTATGCTGAACACTGTACATTTTGGCTTGATTTAAAAATCTTTTTCTTAACAATATTTAAAGTGTTTAGAAATGCCGACAACGAAAACTTAGGTGAAACAGTAGTATCTGGAGATAACGAATAATGGCTTTAAACTTAATGTATATTACAAATAATCCCGATGTTGCGAAAATTGCCGAAGAATCCGGTGTTGACCGTATCTTTGTTGATATGGAGTATATCGGCAAGGATGAACGTCAGGGCGGTATGGATACCGTACAGAGCCACCACACTATCGAGGACGTTAAAAATATAAAATCCGCATTGACTACTTCCGAACTGCTTGTACGTATCAATCCTATTCATCATGCTCATAAAGGCGTTATAGGCAGTAAAGAAGAAATCGACGCTGTTATAGAAGCAGGAGCGGATGTCATTATGCTGCCTTACTTCACAACCGCAAAAGAGGTTGAGGAGTTTATCAGACTGGTAGATGGCAGGGTAAGAACATTGCCGCTCGTTGAGTCGAAAAAAAGTGTAGAACTCATTGATGATATTCTTGACGTTGACGGTATTGACGAGGTTTTTATAGGGCTTAACGATTTGTCGCTCGATATGGGTAAGAAGTTTATGTTTGAACTGCTTTCTGACGGAACTGTTGAAAAGTTGTGCCTAAAATATAGAATGAAAGGTATTCCGTTCGGATTTGGCGGAATTGCGGCACTCGGTAAAGGAATGTTGCCCTCCGAGTACATAATCCGTGAACACTACCGTCTCGGCAGTACCTGTGCTATTTTAAGCCGCAGCTTTTGTAATGCCAATCACTTTACCGACCTTGAGGCGATTAGAAATATATTCGAAAGCGGAATGAAAGGTATTCGCTATTTTGAGCAGGAATGCGAAGAGCGTATCGCTTATTTCCGCGATAATGAAAAAGTAATTTCGGAAAAGATAAAGACTATTGTAGAAAGTATGTAATTATGGTTTTTTTTATTACATGTCTAAGAGCCTTGGCGGCTATGGTAATTACAAATTCACATTATAACGGAGTATATCCTCTTGAGGTAATCGCTAACGGAGGACTTCTTGGCGATGTAATCTTTTTTGCAGTTTCAGGTTTTTGCCTTTTCAGTGTTAAAGGCAGTTTTCCCAGTTGGTATGGAAAGAGGATTTACCGTATATATCCGCCTGTTATCGTTATTACTACTGTTTACTTGGTTTTAGGATTATATGATATAAATAAATACTCGTTTTTGGAATGGTTTGTGTATCCTACCGAGTATCATTTCATAGCATCAATTATTGTACTGTACATTTTGTATTACATAGTGATGAAAATTCCGCTGCTTCGTAACCATATTCCGTTTGTGATGTTGGGAGTATTTATAATATATTTGTTTATATATTTTGTCTTTTACGATAAAACTTTCTATCATATCGATGTTGTAAATGAGTTTATGGTCAGATTTCTCTTTTTTGAGAGTATGTTACTCGGCGCATGGTTTAGACAAGAGGACGTAAGATTCAGAAATTCAAATTATAAGATGCTTTATTTTGTTGGTATTGTCGTTAGTTTTGTGGTGTATTTTATAAGTAAAACGATGTTTGTAAAATACGAAAGTATAGCTTTCTGGCAGTTCCTTAATCAAATAGCGATTATGATTGCGCTGTTTTTTGTGTTTGCGTTTTTCGCAGCTGTGGATGCAAAGCTTGAAAAATTGCCTATTCCGATTAAAAAGGCTATCACTTTTATCTCTGATTTAACTTTGGAAATTTATATTGTACAATTTCCATTGATTGGATTATTAAAAGATATCAGACCGTTTCCTTTGAACTGGTTTGCTCTTACTGTTGCAATTATTTTGAGCGCTTGGCTTGTACATATGGTATGTAAGTTGTTCTATAGAGCGTGTGACAGTTTAATGGGATTATACAAACGACTTAGGATGATAGACGAATGAATTTACTTTTAACGGGAGCTTGGGCTCAGGCAAAAGAGAATATCAAAGAGCTCGAAGACCTCGGCCACAGCGTTGTTTTTATGCAATATGAAAAGGACGAGCTTCCGTGTGAGTATGATTGGGTTGAAGGTGTTGTCTGTAACGGACTCTTTCTTCACCACCAAATAGAGAAATTTACTAATCTAAGATATATACAGCTTACATCAGCAGGTTTTGACAGAGTTCCGATGGATTATGTTAAAGCCAACAACATAGAAATCCACAACGCCCGCGGAGTATACAGTGCTCCTATGGCTGAGTTTGCAATTTCGGGAGTGCTTCAGCTTTATAAACAGGTAGAGTTTTTCAGAGAAAATCAGAGGAATCATGTCTGGGAAAAGCACAGAGGACTTCTTGAGTTGACCGATAAAAATGTCTTGGTTGTCGGTTGCGGAAGCGTGGGCAACGAGTGCGCAAAGCGCTTTAGGGCTTTTGACTGCAATGTTTACGGCGTCGATTTGTATCCTCGAGAGGATGAGTCTTACAAAGCGATATATCCTCTTGATGAGTTAAATAATGCGATTCAACTTGCAGATATTATAGTGCTTACTCTGCCGTTAAACGAGCAGACGAAATACTTAATAAACGAAGAAAAATTTAGCTTAATGAAGCAAGGCGCGGTGCTTGTTAATATAGCAAGAGGTGCGGTAGTCGATACCGACTCGTTGCTTGAAAATATAGATAAGCTCGGCGGAGCAGTTCTCGATGTGTTTGAGGAAGAACCGCTAAGCGAAACCAGTCCCTTGTGGGATAAACAAAACATCATCCTCACCCCTCATAACAGCTTTGTCGGAGAGGGAAATGGGGAGAGGTTGAACACAAATATACTTAATGAATTAGGGAGAGCAAGTAATGCTTGATATAGAACTTCTGAAAAAGATAGATGATTATTATTCTGATATAGAAAAATCTGGGGGGGTAATTCCTTACTCAAGATTTTCAATAAAGATAAAAGCGGTTTTGTCATTTGTTGTATGGGGTACTAGTTTCTCTGAGTACTTTGGCTATCGTTTTTGGGAACGTAACATTAAAGAGAAAAAGACATATATGACGCGAAGGCATATGTTTAAGTTTTTTGATAGATATAATCCGTATGAATACAGAGAACGTATTGGTGATAAAAGCGTTGCTCCGGCATATTACGGAGAGTTTTTGCAAAGAGAACAGATTGAGAGAATAGATGGGTTTGAAAAATTCAAAGAGTTTTGTGAAAAGTATAAAAAGATATTTATTAAGAAAAAAATTGGTTGGGGAGGAGAAGAAGCATCAATTTACTTTATAGATAATCCCGAGGCGATAAAAATAGCATGGGAGAACCTGACAGACGATTTTGTTGCTGAACCCCTGATAGAAAATTGTGATGAAATTAAACAACTATATCCTGGTTCACTAAATACAATCAAGGTTACAGTATTAATGGTTAAAAACAAACCAGAGATTGAGTATGCACTATTTAGAATTGGCAACGGGACTCCGGTTGACAATGTTCATCTTGGAGGTATGGGTTGCGGGGTCAATATTGAAACAGGGGAAGTTGAAACAGCGGCTTATGATAAGCACTTTTATCCATATACAGACCACCCCATCACACACAAAAGGATTATAGGCTTTAGAATTCCACAGTGGGAAGCAGTCAAACAATTCGCTCTAGATGCAGCCAGGGTTACGCCACAGTTAAGATATACTTCTTGGGATATAGCTGTGACCGATAATGGGCTGATTTTGCTTGAAGGTAATTGGGATGCCGAGTTTTATGCTGAACAAATGATATATAATTGCGGTAATCGTAAGAAATTTATAGAAAAATTGGAGCAATAATCATGCAATTAAATTGGAAAGACAAGTTATATGTTTCAGGATATTTATTAACAACAAATCAAGATGCTGTTAATACCGAAATTGGAATTGAATGGGATAAGTGGCAATGTAATAAATATGGATGTTACCATCTCTATACTCATCCGAATCAGACTGTTTTTTCCATAGAATCTGACAATAAGTCTTTTGTATTAATAGGTCATACATATAATCCGTTCACAATGGAGTGGAATGAGAATGAAATTCTAAACCATTTGGCAGAAGTATTTGATACTACATCGTATCAAGATTATTTTGACCAACTTACAGGGCTATTTTGTTTTGTTGTTATTAACGGCAAGGAGTTGACAATAAATACGGATTGTACTGGATTATTACCATCGTACTATGCCGAAATAGATAATCAAGTGTATTGTTCGGCATATTCTCAGTTAATTGCAGATATTTGTAAATTAACAGAAGATAAATATGTTGCAAGATTAAAAAAATCTAGACTATTCCATTTATATGGTTGGTATCTTCCAGGGGATTTATCGCCTTATAAAGAAGTTAAAAGAGTAATTGCTAACACAGAAATACACTACAATGGTGATTTTCTTTGTAAACGCTTTTACCCAAGGAAAAGCTATAAGATGATTGACGAATCAGAGTATGAGGCAACTATAAAACAAATTGGAGAAATCATGCATAACAATATGCTTTTGATTTTAAAAAAATGGTCACATCCTCAGATTTCACTTACAGGGGGCATGGATAGTCAAACTACACTTGCATGTGCCGGTCCTGAACAAAACCAATTTAAGTATTATAGCTATATTTCTTTACCGCGTGAAGCTACCGATGCAAGTGCTGCACACTATATTTGTGAATCAAAGGGTTTGAACCATTCCATATATAAAGTTGAAACTGATAAAACCAAATTAAGAGATTTTGATGAAGTTGATAAACTTGTAGAACGGCATTACTCTTATTTAGGGAAAGGAAATGAAAACGATATTTGTAAACGTATATCGCTGAATAAGCAGTTAACATGTGATATAGAAGTTAAATCGTGGGTTTCTGAGGTGGCAAGAGCAAGTCGATATAAAATGTACGGTAAAAAGAAAATGCCGAAACTAAATGCTAGAAGACTTACTACAATGTACAAAGTTTTTGCGTTGAATAGAATAGGCGCGGTTCAAACAGATAAGAAGTTCGAAGAGTATTTAGTGAAAACAGAATTGGAACAAGCGATTAATAAATTCGGTTATCCTTGGAGTGAGTTTTTTGTTTGGGAAATCGTATTTGGTTGTTGGGGAGGTTTGACCCTCACGGGCGAGCATAAGCTCACAAACGATATTACAGTGCCATATAATAACAGAGCGCTATTGGACTTAATGCTTAAAACTCCTTTAGAGAAGAGAATAACTGATCAAGTAAATAAAGATATTATTAGTACGATGGATAATGATTTAGCTAAACTAAATGTTCATGTAATAAATGGAAACGAGACCCCAAAAAGAGAAATAGCAGAAAAACTATACTTTGAGTGTCATTCAAGATTTCCGTGGTAGGAGGATAAGATTTGGAAAGAAGATTTTTTGCTGATATCCCTGATAATGACTGGAACAACTGGCGTTGGCAGTTTGAAAATCGTATTGTGAATTCAGAACAATTGGAAAAATATATTGTGTTGAGTGAGAGTGAGAAAGAAAATATAAATAATTGCTTACAAAAGTATAGAATGGCAATTACCCCTTATTATCTTTCATTGATTAATCCTTCTGATGAATACGATCCGATTCGCATTCAGGCTATACCTGATAGTCGAGAATTGTATTTTGCACCAGAAGATCAGAGGGATCCGTTACACGAGGAGAGCGATTCGCCTTGCGCCGGATTAACTCACCGATATCCTGATAGGGTATTGTTTTTAGTAACTAATCAATGTTCAATGTATTGCAGACATTGTACGAGAAGAAGGTTTTCTGGGCAAGTTGATAAAGCATTAAAAAAACATCAAATAGATGATAGTATTGCGTACATAAAGGAACATCCAGAAGTAAGAGATGTTTTGATTTCAGGCGGAGATCCGCTTACTTTGTCAGATGAAAAACTTGAGTACATTTTAAGTGAGCTTAGGGAAATAGACCATGTCGAAATCATAAGAATCGGTACTCGCGTTCCTGTAGTTATGCCACAGAGAATTACTGAGAATTTATGTAAAATGCTAAAAAAATATCATCCGCTTTGGATAAACGTGCACTTTAATCATCCAAATGAGATCACACCTGAATCCGAAAAAGCGTGTGCTATGCTTTTAGAAGCAGGAATACCTCTTGGAAACCAAAGTGTATTATTGGCTGGCGTTAATGATTGTGTACATGTAATGAGAGAACTTGTAAGGAAACTAGTTAAAATACGAGTAAGACCATATTATATTTATCAATGTGATCTATCTTTAGGACTCGCACATTTGAGAACGTCAGTTGCAAAAGGAATTGAAATTATTGAAGGTTTGCAGGGACATACAACTGGATTTGCTGTACCGACTTTTGTTATTGATGCTCCTGGTGGGGGCGGTAAAATTCCGATTATGCCTAATAGGATAATTTCACAAGGTCATAACCGTTATGTGCTCAGAAATTTTGAAGGTAGAATTACAACATATGTTGAACCAGAAAATTATAAACCAGACTGTCACTGTGATATTTGCCAAGGTAAAAAGAAAGACAATATGACAGGTGTTATTAATTTATCCCAAGGAAAACAACAATATTTATAAAAGAGAGATTGTATGAAAGTATTGCTTACTGCGACTGTACAAAGTCACATATGCCAATTTCATAAACCTTTGGTAGAAGTGCTTCACGCTCACGGGTGCGAGGTGCATGTTGCGTCACGCAATAATCTTGCCGAGAAAAATGGGTTAAAGCTTGATTTTGTAGAAAAAGTTTTTGATATTCCTTTTTCCAGATCTCCGAAAAGTCTTGATAATCTGAAAGCAAAGAAGATGCTTAAGAAGATTATAGATGAAGGCAATTATGACGTCGTCCACTGCAACACTCCTATGGGCGGCATTGTGACTCGACTAGCCGCTAAAAAAGCCAGGAAGAAAGGCACTAAGGTTTTCTATACTGCGCACGGCTTTCATTTTTACAGCGGAGCGCCAAAAAAGAATTGGTTAGTTTATTATCCAATTGAAAAGTTTTTTTCAAGATATACTGATAAGTTGATCACAATAGTAGATGAAGATTATCAGTTAGCAACAAAAAAAATGCGTGGTGAAGTACATCGTATTCACGGTGTCGGAGTCGATGAAAAACGCTATTGTCCTGTTGATTATACTGAAAAGACAAGATTAAGAAGAGAAATGAATTTTAAAGAAAATCAAAGGCTAATTCTCTGCGTGGGTGAGTTGCTTCCGAATAAAAACCAAAAAATGGCGATACTTGCTATGAAAGATATAGTAAGATACTATCCTGATGCTGTATTGTTGATTGCTGGGAATGGCCCTGAAAAAGGGAATATCGAACATGAGATTAGAGAATGTGCTTTAGAGAACAATGTAAAGTTACTTGGGTATTGCACAAATCTTCAGGATTATCAGCATATAGTTGATGTTTCGGTTTCGTGCAGTAAAAGAGAAGGTCTTGGCCTTAATGTAATCGAGGCAATGTTGTCTGAAACACCAGTAGTTGCAACTATTAACCGAGGTCATAAGGAATTAATAGAAGATGGTGTTACAGGTTACCTTGTACCTGTAAATGACTTTGGATTGATGTATACAAGAATTACTGAGTTATTGAGTGATGCCGATAAATACGAAGAAGTGCAGACAAAAGCAAGAGAATACGCGCTCGACTATAGTTTCAGCTCAGTGAAAAATGAATTGGAAGATATATATTTTGAACGATAGTTGAGGAAAATAATTAATGTTTATTTATTTTTTGATGGTTGCGTATGTATTTATAATCGGTGTTTTTGGAAAATACCGAGTTACAAGTGGCTCAGTTGTTTCAAAACATAATAATAACACAAGTTTGCTCTACGCGCTTCTAATTTTTGCGTTGCCAGTTTTTTATATTGGACTAAGGACTTATGTTGCTGATACATCGGCCTACATAGACAGCTTTAATAGATTAAATGCAGATTTTAGTGCATTGACCGGGGGCGTGTTTGACTCTAGAGGATACGGATGGGTATTTTTGGAAATATTCTTTAAAAAGTTCATAAGTACAGATGTATATATTTTTTTAATGGCGGTTGCGATTTTTCAAGCAGGTGCTCTAGCTAAGTTTTATTACAAATACTCAACTGATTATCCATTTAGTATCTTATTGTTCTTTTTGTCAGCTTCGTTTACTAATATGATGAATGGAATGCGTCAGTTTCTTGCTATCTGTTTGATATTATTTTTTGCTGATTGGATTTTCAAAAAAAAGTACATTGGTTTTCTAATTGTAGTTTTTTTTGCACTAACTATACATATCGCAGCGATTCTGTGGTTTGCGGCTATATTTTTAATACAAGGTAAGCCTGCAAACATCAGGATGATTATTGCTTCATTTTTAGTATTGCTTTCAGTTGCTTTTGTAGACCAGTTTACTAATGTACTATCAGATTCTATTTCTGAAACAACTTATGTAGGATACACAAATCAATTCAACGAAGATGATGGAGCAAATATTGCACATACTTTAATCGCGGTAGTTCCGCTTGTAATAGCTTTTATTGGAAGAAATAGAATAAAAGAAAATGACGATAGAGTAACATATGTATTAATCAATATTGCTATTTTGGGCGCTATGACCAGTTTACTATCAAATTTTACAAGCGGTATATTAATAGGAAGATTGACCACGGATTTTACTATTTTTAATTATGCGTTGTTACCAAGGCTGTTTGTACAAGTTTTTGATGAGAAAAATGAGCGTACACTTAGACTATTGTGCATTTTAGGTTATTTAGCATACTTTATATACTATATTTTTTATATGAATTTTGATTATAATAGTGTGCCGTTAGGAATTAATTAGATATAGTCCGATAGGATATGCTTATAAACAATAACGTTTAATAAAGTGTTTGAAGTACAAGAATAAGTGATATTGTTTAAGTTTTATATAATAACTTGTTGTACAGAAGATAATTAATTACATCCAAGTTATTGTGCAATGATTAATATCATTCAAAGAGGTGTATTTAATGAGACCGCCTATTATTTCTACTCTAATGCCTGTATATAATTGC
>CAMHQC010000004.1 GCA_946187325.1 uncultured Clostridia bacterium | reverse complement strand
GCCTATAATTTCGGGGTTGTAGTATTTAACGGGCGTAGGCATATCCCCCGTTATTATTTCCGTAGAATCGTGATACATACCCAAAAGCGCGGCTCTCTCGGCGTTTAAGCTTTCGCCTGTATTTTTATTGTGCATAAGCACGAGTAAATGAGCGAACATAGCGGTCTGTAGGCTGTGCTCGCTGATATTCTCGCTCTTGGTATTATTCATAAGCCCCCATCTTGAAATATACTTCATTCGGGAAAGCATAGCGAAAAAATGCGAATTTTCCAAATTTATCACCCATTATTCTAAGTTCTTATTTTATTTTTAAACACAATGTGATATAATCTTCTATATGTTTAAATTATTAAACACATTATACTATTATTTACGTCCTTTTGCAATAATGAGATCAGCTATGAATAACAAAGTTATTACAATTGAAAATATTTTCCGAAAGAAATACGGTCTAAAGGCGTTCTTGCTCGGGCTTTTGACCGCGTCTTTACTTTTTATACCCGTTATTATCGAAAATAACGGTGTTTTTATGTATTACGGGGATTTTAACGTTCAGGAAATTCCGTTTTACACTATGCTTCACGACGCGTTACTTTCGGGAAACAATGTGTGGAGCTCTACTACCGACCTCGGAAGTCCTGTTTTAAGTTCTTATTCTTTCTATCTGCTTACCAGTCCGTTTTTCTTACTCACTTTACTGTTCCCGAGCACAGCTGTGCCGTTTTTAATCGGCCCGGTTTTTATACTTAAATTCGGGCTTTGTTCGCTTACGGCTTATATTTACCTTAAAAGATACGTCAAGAATAAGACCTTCGCTGTCGCGGGCGGACTTTTGTACGCGTTCTCGGGATTTTCGATTTACAACATCTTCTTTTTCCACTTCCACGAGCCGATGATAATATTCCCCCTGCTATTATACTGTGTTGATGAATTTATGCTCAACGACCGAAAAGGCGTACTGGCTTTAGCGGTATTTTCGGCGTGTACGGTTAACTACTATTTCTTCGCGGGAATGGCGGTATTTACCGCTATTTACTGGCTTTTACTCGTGTTTACGAATACGTACAAGCTTACCTTATCAAAGCTTTTACTCTTTATTTTCGAGGTGGTTTTAGGGTTTTCGGCTTCGGCGTTTATAATACTGCCGACTGTACTATTTATCAGCGGAAATCCGAGGGTGGATTCGCTTCCCGAGGGCTACGGCTCGCTCGTTTACGACCGTCCTCAAAAGTACTGGTACATAATCTCAAGCTTCTTCTTCCCTCCCGAAATGCCCGCGGAGCCGAACTTCACTCCCGACGTAGACGCGGACTGGGCTTCGGTGAGCGGATGGCTTCCGCTTCTCAGTATGACGGCGGTTATCGGTTACTTACAGCTTAAAAAACGTGACTGGCTCAAAAAGCTTATACTTATACTGACTCTGTGCGCGCTGATACCTGTATTCAACTCGGCTTTTCAGCTTTTAAACTCGAGCATATTCTACGCGAGATGGTACTATATGTTCGTTCTGATACTCGCCTTGGCGAGCGTTAGGGCTTTAGAGGACAGGGACGTTGACTGGAAAAGGGCATTTACCTGGTCGGGCGTTATAACCGCCGGAATCGCCGTACTCACGGGAATTATTCCCGAAAACATCTACAAGGATTCGGGCGAATACGACTACACTAAAATCGGGCTTGAGGCAAATTATCCGAGGTACTGGATTTACGCCGCGATAGCGGCAATCTCGCTGTTAATGTTCGCGCTGATTGTTTTTAAATTCCGAAAGTCATCAAGGAAATTAGCCGTTTCCGTTACGGCGGGGATATGTATTATCACGATTCTATCCTCGACTTATATCGTCCAGACGGGCAATACTATGGACGGTGACGATAACGCCTTTATCCGAAACAACCTTATCGGCGCGGCGGATTCGGTAAAGCTTCCCGATATCAAAAACTCGAGAAGCGATTTTTACGGAACGGTTGATAACGCCGCTATGTACCTTAATATTCCGTCTATCCGGGCGTTCCACAGCGTAGTCACTCCGTCGATTATGAAGTTCTATAAGTCACTCGGAATCACGAGGGATGTTGCCTCCGAGCCCGATACCGACAGCTACGGTTTAAGAGGACTTTTGAGCTGTAAATATCTCTTCTGCGACGAGAGAGAAAAGTTCGTACACGACGGCTCTGCCGAGATGCCCGGTTGGAGTTATCTTAAAAAAATCAACGGTTTCAAGATTTATAAGAACGACCACTTTGTGCCGATGGGCTTTATGTACGACAAATTCATCTCTAAGTCGGAATTTCAGAATATAGACGAGGAGTTTCGAAGCGAAGCGTTCTTAAAGACGATGGTGCTGAGCTACTCCGACTTACTTAAATACAGCGGTTTAACGGGCTATACCGAAAAGGATATTAACGAGCAAATTGCCGATAAAAAACGCTCCGAGAGCGATAAGAAATTCGAAAGTAAAACCAACGATTTCGAATACGGAAAGGGCAGTTACTTCGAGGATTGCGAAAAGCTAAAGAAAAATTCCTGCGATAAATTCGAGTACACTAAGGACGGCTTTAAGGCTCATATAAATAACAGAGGCAAGTCCAACCTCTTATTCTTCAGCGTTCCGTTCGAGGAGGGCTGGCAGGCGTACGTAAACGGCAAAAAAGCCGAGATAGTACGCTCGGATTTCGGGTTTATGTCGGTATATGTCGAGGGCAAAAAAGAGAGCGATATTGAGTTTAAATACAATGTCCGCGGTTTCCGAATAGGAATTATAATCACAACAATATGTGTTATACTATATTTTATGTATATTTGCCTTTTGGTTATTTCCTATAGAAAGAGGCGTAAAAATGAATTTCGGAGAAAAGATTTTAGAATATAAAGACGAGATTATATCCGATTTAAAAAAGCTGATTGAGATTAAGTCCGTCTCGGCTGAGGGCAGTGATAACTGCCGGAAAGCCTTGGAGTTTATGATGAAGCGCGCTGAGGATTTCGGGCTTGTTCATAAAACCTACGAGGATAAGGCGGGACATATCGAGTTCGGAAACGGCGGTAAATTATACGGGGTATTATCTCACCTCGACGTAGTTCCCGCGGGAAGCAACTGGAGCGTAGAACCCTTTACCCTGACCCGCAAAAACGGCAGACTTTACGGCAGAGGTATCGACGACGACAAGGGCGCTTCGATTATCGACCTGTACTGCTTAAAAGCGCTCAAGGACAATAACGTAGAAGGCGCTAACACGGTTCGCTGTATTTACGGCACGGACGAGGAAGTCGGTATGACCGATATGGAGACGTACTTTTCCTACGAGCCTGTCCCCGATTTCAGCTTTACTCCCGACAGCGACTACGGAATCTGCTTCGCCGAAAAAGGTATACTTCAAATTAAAATTTCTTCTAAAGAAAATAAAAGCGATATAAAGGAATTTAACTCAGGTTCGGCGGTTAACGCTGTACCCGACAGCGCTAAAGCGTTTTATTATTCCGACAAAGAATTAAAAGAACTCAGCGTTGCAGGCAAAGCCGCTCACGCGTGCCAATGCTACGACGGCGAAAATGCCGCGGCTGAACTTATTATGCTTTTAAAGAATAATAATATAGCTTTAGGCAATCTATTAGAATTCGCATTCGATAAAATTAATACCGAAACCGACGGAGCTTCGCTCGGCGTCAAGCTCAGCGACGAGCCCTCGGGCGAGTTGACCTGCTGTTTTTCGACTGTCAGGATTGACGAAAAGGATTCTTACATCACGATTGACATACGCTATCCCGTAACCGAAAACGGCGAAAAGGTGTTTAATACAGTTAAAACCGAAGCCGAAAAATATAATCTAAGCGCTGAGATTATCCACCACCTCGAACCGCTGTACCTCTCTAAAGACAGCGAAACTATAAAGCTTCTCTGTGAGGCTTACGAGGATATTACCGGCGAAAAGCCCGAGCTTTACTCGACGGGCGGAGGTACTTACGCGAGAACTCTCGGCGGTAAGAGCGTAGCTTTCGGGCCCGCGTTTGCGGACGATAACGTAAATATGCACAACGCCGACGAAAGTATCGACGAGGAAAATTTCTTTAAGCACGCTCAAATCTGCTTACAGGCGATTTATAAACTTTACACTGAAACTGACTGGTGATTATATGAACGTAGAAAAGAAAATCCGCTCCCAGGCTAAAGAGGCTTTAGACGGTAATTGGCTCGCGGTAATATCGGGATTTTTCGTATTATGCGGTGCTGTGATTATCGCCTATGTGTTTACCCTCGCGGCAGGTTCTCTGTTCAATATTTGGACTGAGGACGGCTTACTCAGACGCGGCTGCGATATAACGCTAACGGTTATAGTATGCGTATCGGTGCTGATATTTTTACTGCTTTCGCCGTTTAAAAACGGATTTTATAAAATCTGTTACGAGATTGCTCGAGGCAGAAAAGCTGATTTCGGAGATGTATTTTATTTCTTTAAAAGAAATAAATATTTAAACACCCTCCAGTTCAACCTCATAACAACGGTTAAAATAATACTGAATATATTAATCGGGCTTATTCCCTATTTTATTTTCAGTTTGGTAACGTATTTATTTTCGATTGAGCTTATGCCGACTGTAGAAGCGAATGAGGTAGTGTTTTACGCAAAAACCGCAATCGCCTCACTCGGACTCGTGTTCTCGGTAATAAACTGCGCGAAGTTATTTTTAACGGATTTTCTGTATATTGAAAACGACGGAGATATGGACGGCGTATTTAAGGCGTCGAGAGCTATTTTAAAGGTACATAAAAACAGCCTTAAAAAACTGTTTTTAAGCTTTACGTTTTGGTTGGCTTTATGTTTCTTTGTGGTACCCGGTATCTATGTTGTTCCTTATATGACCGCGTCATTCGCACAGTCGTCAAAATGGCTTATTATCCTATATAAAGAAGGTAAATTAGTGTGAAAGTTCACACTAATTTAAATCTGTATTGCCCGCTCAGTTTGTCTCTACGGGACAACGAGCGATGGCTTAATTGCCATTTACGCCTTATCCGCCCACGGTATAAGCGTAAGGTGAATTTAATATCTATTTGTGGGCGGAAAGGCTATGGCAATTAGTATGATTATAACTATAGGCGTGATAGCTTATAACGAAAAAAACTCGATAGGCTCGCTTCTTAAAGATATATGCGCTCAGTCCTACGACCATAAAAAAATCGAGATTATCCTTGTAGACAGTTGTTCTACCGATAACACTAAAAAGATTATGGAAACCTTTAAGAAAAATAATATCGCGGATTTCTACGACGTAAGCGTGCTTTCCAATCCCAAGAAAACCCAGCCTTGCGGTTGGAACGTTGTTCTAAATCACTACAAAGGCGACGCTGTGGTAAGAATAGACGCTCACGCTTCTATCCCGAGCGACTTTATCGAGAAGAATGTCGAAACCTTAAAGGGCGGAGAGTATATCTGCGGCGGTTTCAGACCGAATATTATCGACGAGCCGACGCCTTGGAAGGAAACTCTGCTCTTAGTCGAGACCTCGATGTTCGGAAGCTCAATAGCTCCCTACAGACGCCAGCAGGGCAAAACCTACGTAAACTCTCTGTTCCATGGCGCTTATAAGAGAGAGGTTTTCGATAAGGTAGGCTTCTTTAACGAAAAGCTCACTCGTACCGAGGATAACGAAATCCACTACAGAATCAAGAAAGCGGGCTTTAAAATCTGCTTTAACCCCGAGATTATCTCGTATCAGCATACGAGAAACAATTTAAAGGGTATGATAAAACAGAAATACGGCAACGGTAAATGGATAGGACTTACGCTCTCGGAATCGCCTAAGTGCCTTTCGTACTACCACTTTGTGCCGTTCTTATTCGTAGGCGCGCTTATCTTATGTTCGGTAATAGCTTGTTTGGGATATCCGCTTTTACTCGAGATACTTTTACTCCTATACTCAATGTTCGACTTCGTAAACACGGTGAGCTGTTTTACGATGAGAGATATACACATTCACTACTTCCTGCTTCCGCTTTTATTCCCGCTTATGCACATAGCTTACGGCGTGGGTACTATAGTCGGAATACTACAGATTCCGTTTTGGAAAAGAAGTCAGAAGAAAAAGGAATAAGCTATGGCTGAGATTATTAATTTGAGCGATAATGAGCTTCGCGCGCTTCAGCTAAAGGAACTCGATATACTTAAACATTTCCGCGATTTTTGCGACAAAAACTCTATAACCTATTACGTATGCGGAGGATGTCTTATCGGCTCGCTGAGGTACGGTAAGTTTATCCCGTGGGACGACGACGCCGATGTGTTTATGATGAGGGACGATTACGAGCGGTTTATTAAGGAGTATTTAAACTCCGAGGAAAACAGCGGGCGGTTCGTACTGCTCAACGAAACCGACGAGACGTTTACGCGAAACAGCTTTGCTACTTTAGTTGACACAAGCGCTACGCTTGTAAAAAATTATCAGAAAGATTTACATATTCCCCACGGCGTAGCGTTCGATATATTTCCCATCGACGCGAGACCTTCGAGCAAGATAAAAAAATACTTTCAGTTTTTCTGGTGTATAATTTACTCGCTTTTCAGGGCGCAGACTATCCCCGAAAAGCACGGCGGAATTATGACGCTCGGCAGTAAAATTCTGCTCAGAATTTTCAGGGGTTATAATACAAGAAAGAGGATTTGGAAGTTCGCCGAAAGGCGTATGACCAAGTATAAGCTCGAGGACTGCGAGTATATATGCGAGCTTTGCGCGGGTCCGAGGATTATGAAAAACGAGTACCCGAAACAGCTTTTTGAGTCCACGACGGAAATCGAGTTCGAGGGCGAAAAGTTCAAGGCGATGTCGGGTTATAAGGAGTACCTCTCGATAGCTTTCGGCGAGGACTATATGACTCCCCCGCCTAAAGAGGAACAGATTATATCGCACGATCTCGAGTATTTGGATTTAGATAAACCGTGTAGATAAATTGAAAATGGAAAATTTCGGTCGGCAGACAGAATAGTTATTAAAACTACCTCTGTCGTCCGACCGTATTTCATAGTTTACTATTATCGAAGATATATGCTCCGCAAGCAAAACTTGCATAAAAATATTGTCGGGAAGATAGTTCTATCCTTTATCAGAACTATCTTCCCGACATTCATTATCCATTATTAATTATCCATTATACATTTTTTATAATCTTTCCCGCGGCTTTTCCCAGCGCCAGTATCAACAGTACCGACGGTATAAACTTAATCGCCTCGCTAATGATCCTTGTCCACAAATAGACCTCGAAGCTCGTACCGCTTCCCATACCGTAGATAAAGTACAACCAATATCCCGACAGCAGAACCTCTATCAAAACGGCGTTTATCGTCCAGGAAATCAGTACGTTTTTTATGTTGACATTATTCTTATAAAGAAATATTCCTAAAATTAAGCCTGTCAGTATTCCGTTAAGCGTAAAGCCCGGGAAGTACGCTCCGCCGCTCGCGGGATTTATAAAGAACGAAAGTATATCGCCCAAGCCTCCGACCAAAGCCGCGCCCACAGGCCCGAACATAGCCGCCGCGATAGCTATCGGCAGAAAGTTAATGCTGATTTTCAGCATATTTCCGAACAGCGCCATAGTCGAATTGGCGAAGATTCCGACAACTACCCTTATCGCGAGCAGCATAGCTAAGGCGGCCAATCCGTATACGTTAGTTAATTCTTTTGCGGAATTATAAAATTTACTTTTCATTTTCTCTCCTTGTAAAAGATGTTACAAAGGAAAAAGCGGACAGCACAGCTGCCCGCCTTACTTCTAATGTAACAGTGGGATGCGAAACTTACACCGCAGTTAATAACTTTCGTCTTTTCGACAACTCCCCGTTCGAAAAGCACTTCACGCGTAAATTTCTACTCTGTGAACAGTTTTATTATATTACTACACTAAAGAAATGTCAATCATTTCTTTTTTGCTCTATAGGAAATTACTCAAAACTTGTATAAAAATTCGAACAAAACTTTGTTAAGGACAATATCATCTTGCCTAACTCCTATAGAGAAAAAATATTTATATTGTTCGCTCAGTAGCACGCTGCGCGCGCACGAGCGATAACTATACGAAAGCGGCCGCGCCTATTGCGCGCGCTTTCTTACTCTATAGGAAATTACTCAAACCTTGTATAAAAATTTAAACAAAACTTTGTTAAGGACAATATCATCTTGCCTAACTCCTATAGAGAAAAAATATTTATATTGTTCGCTCAGTAGCACGCTGCGCGCGCACGAGCGATAACTATACGAAAGCGGCCGCGCCTATTGCGCGCGCTTTCTTGTTAAAGCCGTATTCAGCTTGTATATCAAGCCCGAAAGCGGTTTATATACGATAAATGTCACCAAAGCGACAATCAATCCCTTAACGAACGTAAACGGCACGTTAAAAATAAGCAGCGATTTAATAAGAGTGTCGCTCGCGGGTAAAATCATCTTGTACATATTGATAATTACATTCATATCTCCGCCCGCCCAAAGCTGAGCGTATACGGGATATACGACAAAGTAGTTAGACGGAATACTTATAACAGCCATTACAGCCATACCCGCCACGGCGCCGAGAAGCGCGCCTATGCGGTCTTTTTTATACTTATAAATAATACCCGCGGTAAAGGCGAACGAAGCGCCTAAGATAAAGTTAGACAGCTCGCCTATCGCCATAGATGACCCGAACGGTAAATGGAGCAGGTTTTTCAGAGCGGCGATAATTACGCCGCAAACAGGTCCCATAGCGAACGCGCCGATCAGCTCGGGAATATCCGAAAAATCGAGCTTTAAAAACGACGGAACGAGCGGAATACTTACCTCGATATACTGCAAGATAAACGCGACGGCGGTAAGCATTGCGGTTACTACGAGCTTGGTTGTAGTTGATTTTGTGTTTGAATTAGTCATAATACGACCTCCTAAAAATTATAGGAGCTGTCTTGGGTGTAGAGTTAAACATAAAGAAAACCCCGTTGATATTCAACGAGGCTTAATTACAGTATAACTGTATCTTCTTCCATCCGGACTTTACCGTCGGCGCCTGAATCTCACAGGCTCAGCGAAAGCTATGGCTTTCGGTCGCGGGCTTTACCGCCGGTGGGGAATTTCACCCCGCCTCGAAGACAACTTCCAATAATATTATATATCTAATTTTTTATTTGTCAACTTTTTTCTTTCTGAATCTGAAATTATAGATTTCACGGCGGTTGATATAGTTAAACTGGATTCCGTAGAGCAGAATATACATCGAAAAGTAAAACCATATCATAATAACCGCTATGGACGTAAGGCTTCCGTAAATCGAAAAGCCGTTAAAATACTTTACATAAATCCGTATTCCATACGACAGTCCTAACCAGCAAAGCGCCGTTAAAAATACACCGGGCAGTTGAAGCCTGAATTTTGCCCAACGTTTATCCTCGACCTTATTCCTGAGATAAAGCTTTAGCGCTAAGCTTATCAGCAGTAAAAGCACGACGAATACTACAAGATACCTCAGCGTATAAATAATACCTAAAATATAAGGGAGGTTTTTAATAAACGGGCGCAGTTGATTGTCGAAAAACTCGGTAACAATCAAAAGTCCGACAGTCAGCACCATAACCAAGAACATTAAGAACGTATAGCCCATAGCGTAGATACGCTTAATAATCCATACTCTTTTATACTCTATCTTATAGATTCTGTTTATGCCGTCGGTTATCGAGTACAAGCCCTTACCCGCCGACCATAAGGCGACGATAATTGTCGTAAAGGCTATACCGATAGAATTGGCGTAGGTGGTATCGACAATCGGTCTGAGCTTCTCTCCCCAATCGTCAACGAATACGCCCTGAATATAGGTTTCGTAGAACTCTCTCGGGATATTGAAGTACGAAAGTACCGCGAACGCGAACATCAAAAACGGCACTATCGACAATACTAAAAAGAACGCCGACTGGGCCGCGATAGCCGAGATGTTATCCTCTTTGCTCTTACTTAGAAAATTTTTTATTTTACCGAGCAGTTTATTCTTTCGTTTCATAATTATTTAGGTTACAGGTTTTAGGTTACAGGTTACAGTATGTTTTAACCTAAAACCTGATTTAACTCTTACTCAGCGCCTTTATCAAACTTGTCAGCATTTTATTTATTTCATCCGACAAAAACATAGCTTTGTTAATATCAGTTTCGCTAACATAATTTAATTTAGAAGCAATATACAGCTGAGTTTGAACCTCAGCGTTAGAACCTTTTGCTATAGACAAAAAATGTATATATTCTTTTATATTCTTTCGTTGTTCACCCTCAGCAATATTAGATGGTATTGACACAACAGCTCTTCTGACCTGGCTTGTCAAGGCATAAATCTCGCTTTTGGGGAATTTTTTTGATATTTCATAAACTTCAACTACAAGCTCTATTGCTTTGTTCCACACCTTTAAGTCACGATAACTTTTTATATCCATAATGCTCTCCTAAAAGCAATTAATAGGTTATACTTCGGTTAGGGTAACAGAAGTAATCTGAACCTCGGTTTTGTCGGACAGATTTCCGCCTACCCTTTGTTAAAATGCTCGGAAACCCGTCAGGGTTTCCTGTGCTTTTGCCGCGGCTAGACGAAAATCTGCCTCGGCAAAACTCCTTTGGACTTTAAACGGTTGAAATTTTAGGCGATTTGCGGTGCGGAGAATGTTAGCAGGCTGGCGCCTGCTGACGTTCGACAAGCCGTAAAGAGTCAAAATTACTCCGTTTAAAGCGTGGTTCGGATTGCTTCTGTTACCCTACTGTTACCTGTAAACTGTCACCTGTAACCTATAACCTGTAACCTATCAACTATTCTTAACTTTGCTCAAAAACGCTTTAACACGTTCGTTGGAGGGGTTGTCGATAACCTTTTCGGGAGAGCCCTGCTCGGCGATAACGCCCTCGTCCATAAAGATAATTTTGTCGGAGACATTTTTCGCGAAGTCGATCTCGTGAGTTACGACTATCATCGTGCTGTCGGCGTCTTTAAGCTCTCTTATAACATTTAAAACCTCGCCCGTAAGCTCGGGGTCGAGCGCGGAAGTCGGCTCGTCAAAACAGAGAACATCGGGATTAAGCGCTAAAGCCCTCGCGATAGCGACGCGCTGTTTCTGACCGCCGCTTAGATTACACGGATACTCGTCTTTCTTTTCTAAGAGATTAACTTTTTCGAGCAGCATTTCAGCGTTTTGGTTAATTAGCTGTTGAGCCTCTTTTAAGCTTTTAGCTCCCATATATTCGCCGTTGGCTTTGAGCTGTTCTTTAGCGGCTAAGGTCGGCGCGAGGGTAATATTGTTAATTACCTTGTACTGCGGAAAGAGGTTGAACGACTGAAAAACAAGTCCGAAACGCAGACGGTTCTTCCTAATCTCCGCCTCGCTCTTATTCTTTTCGTCAGCGCCGTCGAAAACAACCTTTCCGCCGACGGTAATCTTACCGCTGTCGGCGCGCTCAAGGAAGTTAAGACACCTTAAAAGCGTAGTTTTTCCCGAACCCGAAGAACCGATAATCGAGAGTACCTCTCCCTTATCGAGCGAAAAACTGATATTTTTAAGAACTTCGTTTCTGCCGAAGCTTTTTTTAAGATTTTCTACATTTAAATATGACATATGGTTATCCCTCGTAATAGCTGAGCTTTTTCTCGATAAACTTGAATAAGATTGATAATAATCCGCTGAACAACAGGAAGAATACTCCCGTATAGAAAAGCGGCCAGATTAAGCCCTGCATTGTAAATCTTTCGGCGCCCTTTAAGATTTCGGGTACCATAATAACACGCGCGAGCGAGGTATCCTTAACGAGAGTAATAATCTCGTTACTCATAGGCGCGGTAATGCGTTTTACAACCTGGAGAAGCACGATTTTAAAGAAGATCTGGCTTTTCTTCATACCGAGAACCTGTCCCGCCTCGTACTGTTCCTTGGGGATAGCTTCGATACCGCCGCGGAAGATTTCCGAGAAATAAGCCGCGTAGTTTATAACGAACGCGATAAGCGCCGCTGTCATACGGTCGAAGGATATTCCCCACACAAGCGACGGAATATAAAAAACAACAAAAAGCTGGAGCATAAGGGGGGTACCTCTTATAATCCATACTATAGTTCTTGTGATACTTTTAATCGGTAAACATTTAGAACGCGAGCCGAACGAAACTATAAGTCCAAGCGGAATCGCGGCCACCAAGGTGACCGCGAAAATAATACAGTTCTGTCCGAAGCCTTCTAAAAGATTACCCGTGACATTAAAAAACTGTTCCATTATTTACCCTTTACTAAAATTAAATCCTTGAGGTTATATTTTTCAGCGATTTCGTCGAGCTTACCCTCGTCGGCGAGCTTCTGAATAGCCGCGTTAACCTTTTTGAGAGTTTCGGGGCTGTCCTTGCGGAAAGCGATACCGTACTGCTCGGGAGCGAAGTCCTTACCCTCGACAACAGCTAAATCAGCGTAGTCGGAGCCTGACTTTAATGTACCGATAGACATAACGTAGTCGATTACGGCGATATCGGAAGTACCGCTCTTAACCTCCATAAGAGCCTTAGCCTGTGAGTCGGCGGCTACGTAATTAGAGCCCTTGAAGAACTTGTCGCCCTTGGCAACTTCCTCGCCGGCGGAGCCTGCCTCAGCTGCAACCTTAGCGCCCTTAACGGATTTAGCGAACTTCTTGGCGTTAGACTTTTTAACAACCATAACCTGCTTGTTCTCCATATAAGGAGTAGAGATATCCATATTCTCTTTACGCTCGTCGGTAATAGTTAAGCCGTTCCAGATACAGTCGATGGACTTGGAGTTAAGCTCAACCTCTTTGGAATCCCATTCGATTTCCTGGAAGTCAGCCTTTACGCCGAGCTCGCCGCATACAGCCTCGGCGAACTCAGTCTCGAAGCCTACGAGCTTACCGTCTTTCTTATAGTTCATCGGCTCGAAGTATGTAATACCGATAACCATCTTGCCCTTGTCAGCGATATAATCCCAATCCTTCTTCTCTCCGCCGCAACTCGCGAAAAGAGCGATTACTGTGATAAGAGATAACATTAAAGCAATTATTTTTTTCATTTTTTACACCTCATTTTAGTTTTAAATAATCAGCTTTATAAGTTTATCACAGCACTATGCTAAAGTCAAGAGTTTTGCCTAAATAAGTAGTCGGTATCTGTCATTCTGAGCCCTTAGCCCTTTGCCCTTTGCCCTTAGCGCTAAATATACACATAATACATCTTATACTTTCGGGCGTAACGGTAGGCGGGGGAATTATATTTTACGCCGAGTATAAAGCCCCTAAGCACTACATCTTCCCAGTCGTACATCGCTTTATCGTATTCCTCGACAATACCGAAAGCCTTTTTCTCGATTTTAACGGTATTTTCGGGAACATCAACCCGCTTTAAGCTTTCACATTCGTAGAAAGCGTATTTATCGACGGTGAGTTTTTTCTTTGACTTTAAATCGACCGACGAAAGCTTCGGGCAATGCGAAAACGATTCTTTACCGATATACTTTAAGTTTTCGGACAAGCTCACTTGTTTTAGTTTGTGACAATCGGAAAACGCTTCGGCGCGAATTTCGGTAACCTTATTCTTCAGATTCACCTTAACAAGCTTATAACAGGACTCGAAAGCGTGTTTATCTATAGTTTTAAGACTGCGGTTAAAATTAACCGTTTCGAGCTTTTTGCATTTATAAAACGCGTCTTTGCCGATATAGTGAAGCTTTTTGTCGAGCGTAATCTTTTTTAGGTATTTATGATTATAAAAAGCTGATTCCTCTATTCTTTTAACGGTTTTACGCACTCTATAGTTTTTCTGTTTTCGAGCGGACGAGTAATAATAAAGCTTTGTCTTTTTCTTGTTATACAGAACTCCCTTTGCGGAGCTAAAATATTTATTAGCTTTATCTACCTTGAACTTGGTTATCTTGGAATTTATAAAAGCGTCAGGCTTGATTTTTTTAACATTACTTCCAATATAGAAGGTTTTTATTCCGCAGTTCATAAACGCTTCTTCCTCGATTTTTGTAACGGTTTCGGGGATAGAAACGTTCTTTAGTTTTTTGCAATTTCTAAAAAGTCCGTAGGAAACAGTCTTTAGGCCGCTCGGCAGTTTAACGCTTTTAAGCTTACCGCACTCAGCGAAAAAACTCGAGCTTATGTATTTTACAGAGTTCGGAACTATAATAGTTTCAACATATTTATTAAGCCAAAATCCAAACTGAGAATCATCGCTCCAATCTACAACATCGTTAAAGTCCTCCCAGCTTCCGCGTTTATCGGGCCTGTCGTCCGAGAGAGCGACAACCTTTCTGCCGAGTAAAGTAGAAGGGATTTTTACCGTAGACTCTTTACCGTAGTAGCCGACAATTTGGATATCTTTTCCCTTAAAGGTGTAGCTGTAGTTTCCGTGGCGGTAAATTCTATACACATAAGCGCCCGAAGATACCGTAAATACGGTAACTAAGGTAACAGCCGCTAATAAAATTGAAATTAGTTTTTTCATATCGACACCTCCTTAAACCGCTTTAAATATAAATTTATTTTCACGCGCGTACTTTTCGGCGGCAGTACCGCGGTATCCTATTATTGTAAAATTCTTTACAGACCCTTCGTCCGTAAACCCGAGCGCGTCGGAATCTATCTCCTTTACCGAGCTCGGTATTTTTATCTTTTTAAGCTTAGGGCAATTGTCAAACATTTCGTAGGGAATACGTTTAACGCCGTCTTTAAGAATTACCGTTTTAAGATTTTTACAGTATTCAAAAATCATACCTTCCCATTTTTCACCTATATAATCTATGGTGACTTTCTTTAGATTTTTACATTCCTCAAACGCTCTATTACATATCTTTAGATTCTTATTCTTCTTTATATGCAGTTTTTTCAGGCTGTTGCAATACGAAAAAGCGCCATCGCCGACAAATTTGAGATTTTTATTGAATGTAACCGAGGTTAATTTTTTACATCTTTCAAACGCGAAGTATTTTATTTTCTCGAGCCTCTTATTAAACTTGACCGAATTAAGATTATTGTTACCGTAGAAAGCGTAACGGTATACCTCTTTTACACTGCTCGGGAACGTAAAGCGCCTTTTGCTCCTATTCATAGGATAGGCTCTGAGGACAGTTTTTTTCTTATCGTAAAGCACGCCGTTTTTACTCGAAAAATATTTATTAGTCTTGCTGACGGATATTTTTTCGAGCTTCGGACACTCGGTAAAAATATAAGAACTCAAGGCTTTAAGTCTGCTTCCAAACGATATAGAGCGTAAAGCCGAATAGTCGAAGCACTCGTAGTCACAATTTTTGACGCTGTCGGGAAGCTTGAGAGTTTTCAGGCTTTTACAATAAGCGAACGTGTAAGCGTTGATATATTTAACCCCGTTGGGAATTGTAAGCTTGGGAAGCTTGGCGCAGTAGTAGAACGCTCCCGCGCCTATCTCTTTTAGTCCGCTCGACAGCTTAACGGAGGTTAATTGAACGCAGTTATAAAAGGCGTATCTTCCGAGCGTTTTTACGGACGACGGAAGCTCGGCGCTTTTAAGATTATCGCAATATGAAAACGCGTCGCTCTCGATTACGGAAATTCCGCTCGATACTTTCAGCGATTTAATAAACCGTCCGACGAACGCGGCTTTACCGATTGTCTCGACCTTTTTTTCGTCGAGCTCGGCGGGTACGATTACATCGTCCGCGTTTCCGATATACTCGGTTATTTTAAGCTTGCCGTTTTTCTGAATCTGATACTTATAATCTCCGCTGGTGTAGGTTTTAACCGTTTGAGATTTTTTTGCCTCAGCGCTCAGGGTAAATATCGAGATAAACAGCGCGAGTATCAGCGTAATTGAAATTAGTTTTTTCATAGGAACACCCCTTTTATAAATTCTATCTTACTATAGTAGTGTCGAAAAATCGGAAAAAAGTTTCAAAATTTTCGAAAGTTTTTTATCTTTGTAGGATTGCACAAAAACAAGGGCGTGAAATTGTATATTATCACGAACGATTAGCAGTCCTCCGTTCTCAGTATTCAGTAGTCAGCGCTGTCATCCTACACCCTAAATCCTACACCCAATACACATACTTGAAATAACCTTATATTTCTGCTAAAATAGACACGGTGTTGTTATGTTACCTGAAATACATTTATTCGGGCTGAGCCTGAGTACATACGGAATATGTACCTCGATAGGCTTAATCCTTATGTGCGCAGCCGCGTACATTCTCGGAAGAAACTACAAAATACTTTTTGAGGATATACTTTTCGGCGAGATTTTCGCGCTTGTCGGAGCTTTTATCGGCGCGCATATTTTATACGGTGTCACTTACGCCGACGCCCTTTTTAGTTCTTTAAAAGAATTTTTCTCGAAGCGTCAGGACATCTCGCGCCTGTGGGAAATAATCTACACCTATATGGGCGGAATGGTATTTTACGGCGGGTTAATTTTCGGACTGTTATTCGGAGTTATGTACTGTAAATTCCGAAAAATCGACGTCGGGAATTTCAGCGACTGCTTTGCCGCGGGAATACCGCTTTTCCACTGTTTCGGACGGTTGGGCTGTTTTTTCAGCGGATGCTGCTACGGAATAGAGAGCGATTTCGGATTTACCGCCACGCACTCGCTGACGCCGAGCTGTAACTTTGTAAACCGCTTCCCTGTTCAGCTTTTAGAGAGCGGAGTAAATCTCGTAATATTTGCTGTTATACTTGTATTATTCCGTAAAAGAATTTTAAAAAGCAGACTGATTTACGTATATCTGCTGAGTTATTCTACGGCGAGGTTCTTTATAGAGTTTTTAAGAGCCGACACATACAGGGGAATATTTTTCGGACTTTCCACGAGCCAGTGGATTTCGATTTTACTTATAATAATTGTAACTATAATTCTAATTAAGAAAAATAAAAGGATTGAAATAAATGAAAAAATGTGATTACTGCGGAAAAGAAATCTCGTATATGGAGCAGTACTGCGACGAAAACTGCCACAGAAAAGCCCTTGACTTCTATCAATTACAGGAAAAGTTCTCGAAGCTGTTTTCGATAGTAAATATAATCTGTGTGTTCGGTATACCGATAGGAATTTTTATCTCGACCTTCGCGGGAGCTATCGGATTTACGCTGCTGTCGTTCTCGGTAGCGGTCGAGGGACTAATTATAGTAATACTGCCGTTTCCTGTCGAGAATATGATAACCTCGATGAAGATAAAAAAGGCGGTAAACGTGACGAGGTTAATCGGCGCGGGATTTTTAATTCTGGGAATTGTGCTGATAATCTTGGATTTTATCTTTTATCTTTAAAAATCCAAAAATTTCCTGAATAAAAAGCCTCTTTCGGTCAACAATAATGTTGCGAAGGAGGCTTTATTTATGATTGACAAAATAGCGTTAGTCTTATCGATAATCGGCGGACTTAACTGGGGTTTAGTCGGCATTTTCCAGTTCGACCTTGTGGCGTTTATCGGCGGAGGTCAGACGGGAATTATCAGCCGTATAATCTATATCCTCGTAGGTCTCGCGGCTATCTGGTGTATCTCGCTTCTTTTCAGAGATAATGAAATTGTCGAGGATACATCTATAAATTCGCACGCATAATTTAGGTTTCAGGTAGCGTTGCGACCGCCGCCAGTGGCGGATAAAGGGAGCAAAAGCGCTGCGCAAAATAAGGAGTGTCACGAGTTCGTTCTTAGAACGAGTGAGACGACTATATTTTGGGCTGGGTACAGGTTATAGCTACTGTAACCTAACACCTGTTACCTGTAACCTAAAAAATGGTTGGCATAACGCCAACCATTTTTGTTTGATTATAAAGCTTCTACGATAGCCTTTGTATCTCTCGCGATAACGAGTTCCTCGTTGGTAGCGATAAGCTCAACTCTGATTTTTGAATTATCGGTTGAGAGCTTACCCTCTTTTCCGCGGATACAAGCGTCGTTAGCCGCGTAATCCATATCTACGCCTAAGCACTTGAGATAGTCGCACACAGCCTGTCTGAGTACGGGCTGGTTCTCGCCGAGGCCCGCGGTAAATACGATACCATCGCAGCCGCCTAAAGCTACATAAAACGAGCCGATATACTTAGCAATCTGGTAGTAGAGCATTTCGTGAGTGAGCTTAGCTCTTTTGTTACCCTCTTTTTCAGCCGCGGTGATATCGCGGTCATCGCTGGAAACTCCCGAAATACCGAGAAGTCCGGACTTCTTATTGAGAAGCGTATTCATCTCGGCGGGAGAAAGATTCTCTTTCTCGGCGATAAAGGTAACTACCGAGGGATCGAGAGAGCCCGAACGTGTACCCATCATAAATCCGTCGAGCGGAGTAAGTCCCATTGTAGTATCTATAACCTTACCTCCGTCGATAGCGGTAATAGAAGAACCGTTACCGATATGGCAGGTGATAAGCTTTAAGTCCTTGATATCCTTGCCCATACGTTTCGCCATTTCTTTGCTTACAAAACGGTGAGATGTTCCGTGGAAGCCGTAACGTCGGATAGCGTATTTCTCGTAATACTCATAAGGCACGGCGTACATATAAGCTTTCTCGGGCATTGTGCTGTGGAAAGATGTATCGAATACTACTACCTGAGGTGTATCCGCGCCGAACACTTCCTCGCTGCTCTCGATACCGAGGGCGCTAGCGGGGTTATGTAAGGGAGCTAAAGGCCCTAAGCCCTTGATATCCTCGATAACCTTGGGAGTTACTAAGCAGGACTCGTGGAAGATACTTCCGCCCTGTACTACTCGATGGCCTACGGCTGTAACCTCGGATAAATCCTTAATTACGCCGACCTCGGGGTCGAGGAGCATATCCTTAACCTGCATAAACGCTACCTTATGGTCAGGCATAGCGACTTCTTTTTTAATCTCATTATCAGCGGTCTTATAGCCGATGAACGAACCCTCGTCGCCGATACGCTCGCAGTTACCTTTAGCGAGCACCTTTTCGTCGGTCATATCGATAAGCTGATACTTGAGCGAGGAGCTTCCCGCGTTAATTACAAGAATTTTCATTAATTTATTCCCCTTTATATTGATTAGTTTTTAAATTCATACTATAATATAATAAACTAAAAGTATTTATTTTGCAAGTTTTTTTAAAAAAATATTCATAACCTACAATTCAGGAGAAAAAATGAAAGCGAATGTTGTAATTTGTGAATACAATCCGTTTCATAACGGTCACAGATATCAGTTGCAAAAGGTAAAAGAAAAAAGCCCAAACCCCGTTGCCGCGGTAATGAGCGGAAGCTTTACCCAGCGGGGAGATATCGCTGTAGCCGATAAATTCACCCGCGCTGAAACCGCCGTTAAAAACGGCGCGGATTTGGTGATAGAGCTTCCGACTGTTTACGCTTGTTCATCGGCGCAAAATTTCGCGTCCGCGGGAGTAAGTATCGCTAAAGCGCTCGGCTGCTGCGAAAACCTTTTCTTCTCTACCGAGGAGAGCGAGCCAGGGCTTCTGATAAAATCCGCAGAATTATTCGAAGATAAAAAATTCAATTCGCTCGTTAAATCAGCTATGGACGACGGAATGTACTACCCGAGGGCGGTCGAATACGCCTTTAGAGAAACCACTCCCGAGCTTGCGGAGATTGTCACCAAGCCGAACAATATCTTGGCGCTCGAGTACCTGAAATCGCTTGACGGCACAGGCATTAAGCCGATTATAATCAAACGCGAGGGCGTATCTCACGACAGCGCGGAAATAAAAAACGGATTTTCCAGCGCGTCGAATATTCGAAAGCTTATTCTAAACGGCAGGGATTACGGAGATTTAGTTCCCGAAAACAGCCCGAGGATTAATCACCCCGCGGATATTAAAAACCTGGAAAAAGCGATACTCTACAGGCTCAGAACTATGAGCGTATCTGAGATAGAGAATCTCCCCGACGTCAGCGAGGGCTTGCACAACAGGATTTACGCTTCAATCCGCAATCATAATTCTTTAGAAGAAATTATCAGCAGTATAAAAACCAAACGTTACACTCACGCTCGAATAAGGCGGATAATAATAAGCGCGCTCTTAAACATAACCAAGGACGATTTAGCACAGCCTGTTCCCTATCTAAGAGTTTTGGCGTTTAACGAAAGAGGCGCCGAGCTTCTCGGTGAAATAAAAAAATCGGGAACGCTCCCGATTATTACAAACGCCGCCGACGGTTACAAAAAGCTGGACGATAAGGCAAAGAGGATATTCGATATTGACCTCAGGGCGAGCGATATTTACTCGCTCGCGACCGGCGAAATAAAAAAATGCGGAGAAGATTTTACATATCCGCTAAGCTTATTAAAGGAATAGGTTATGAAAAAAGAATTAGGATACAAAAAACGGCCGTTTTACAGAATGTTAAAAATACTCAACCGGACAGGTATGCTGAAGGTGCTGTCGGTTTACATATCGGTTATCTGTATCGGAGCTGTGCTTGTTATGATATTCGAGCCTAAGGTTAATAATTTCGGCGACGGGCTTTGGTACTGTTTCGTATCGTCAACTACGATAGGCTTCGGCGATTTTTACGCGGTAAGCCCGCTCGGCAGGATAGTTACGGTAGCGGTATCAATCTCGGGAATAATCACGGTGGCGATTATCCCGGGCGTTATAGTGAGCTACTACACCGAGTACCTGCACCTAAAGGAAAACGAAACGATTTCAACCTTTCTCGAAAAGCTCGAAAACCTTCCGAGCTTATCTAATAACGAACTAAAGGATTTATCAGATAGAGTTAAGAGGTATAATAAGAAGAAGTAAAGATAGTTAATTTCTGAATACTGAATACTAAAAACAACGCCGATGTGATTTCTCACAACGGCGTTGTTTTATTAATTGCGCTCAGCGCGTTATTAAACAGGATAAACCTTATTTTCTTTATCGCCTAAGTCGGAGTTTATACCCGCTTTAGTTTCACGGCGTTTTTCGAAGAATTTAGTCGCGACCTCGGGGAACTGAGCGTAGGAGAGTACGTCCTCGTCCTGCTCGATATACTGAGGAATTTCCGCTCTGAGCTTATCGAGCTCGGGCTCGAGTAAGTCGGCGGGACGGCAGGTAATCGGTTCTTCGTCGCCGATAATCTGCTTTCTGAACTCGGGGTCGATAGGCATCGGAGTAGTACCGTACTTGCCCTCGATAATGCCCTTGAACTCCTTAGTTACCATCTTGTAACGCTCGCCCGCGATTACATTAAACACAGCCTGAGTGCCGACAATCTGGGAGGTTGGAGTTACGAGCGGAGGATAACCCGCGTCCTTACGAACTCGGGGAACCTCGGTGAGACATTCGTCGAGCTGATCCTCTTTACCCGCCTGCTTGAGCTGGGAGATAAGGTTCGAGAGCATTCCGCCGGGAACCTGATATAAGAGAGCCTTTGTATCGGCTGTTAAAATCTTTGTATCGAGAAGTCCCGAGTCGATATACTTCTTGCGTAAATCCATAAAGTAGGAACGGATTTCCGTAAACGACTCGAGGTCTAAGCCTGTATCGTATTCAGTACCCTGTAAAGCGGCTACCATTGACTCTGTCGGAGAATGAGATGTGCCCTGGGAGAGCGGAGAGATTGCGGTATCGATAATATCGGCGCCGGCCTCTATACCCTTTAGCAGACACATTGAGCCGAGTCCCGAGGTATAGTGAGTATGCAGAGCGACGGGTAAGTCTACCTCGGACTTAATCGCCTTAACTAAATCGTAGGTCTTATACGGAGTTAAGAGAGCCGCCATATCCTTAATACAGATAGAATCAGCTCCCGCGTCGGCGATACGCTTAGCGTAGTCTACATAATACTCCTCGGTAAATACGGGGCCTGTGGTATAGCTGATAGCTACCTGAGCGTGAGCGCCTTCCTTTTTAGCGGCTGTGATAGCGCTCTTGAGGTTTTTAATATCGTTAAGCGCGTCAAAAATACGGATAATATCAATACCGTTGGCGCAGCTTTTCTGTACGAAATACTCGAGTACATCGTCGGCGTAATGGCGGTAGCCGAGCATATTCTGACCTCTGAAAAGCATCTGGAGCTTAGTATTGGGGCAGTTCTTGCGGATAACGCGGAGTCTTTCCCACGGGTCCTCGTTTAAGAATCTGAGACAGCTGTCGAAGGTCGCTCCGCCCCAGCACTCTAAAGAATGGTAGCCGATTTTATCGAGCAGAGGAAGTACAGGGAGCATTTCCTCGGTTTTCATTCTTGTAGCGATTAAGGACTGGTGAGCGTCTCGAAGCGCTGTTTCCGTAACTAAAATCTTTTTACTCATAGTTTTACTACTCCTTAATTCATAGTAAGGAGAACCTTACCTGTATCTACGCTCTCGCCCGAGCTTACCTCTACGGAAGCGATTGTGCCGTCCTGAGCGGCTTTAACAGGAGTTTCCATCTTCATAGCTTCGATAAATACGAGATCCTGACCCGCTGTTACGGAGTCGCCCGCGCTTACCTCTACTCTTACAACCGTACCGGGCATAGGAGCTGTAACCTTAACAGCGCCCTCGTTACCCGAAGCCGCCGGAGCGGGCGCCGCGGCGGGGGCGGGAGCGGTCTTTGCGGGAGCGGGAGCAGCCGCGGGAGCTGTAGAACCGCCGAGTTCCTCTACCTGAACGTCGTATGATGTACCGTTAACTGTAACTCTTAAATTTTTCATAATTTATATCTCCTCGTCATATTAACTATATTAGCTATCAACTATCAACTAAATAGTCGCGTGCTTTTTAGATTCTGTCTGAACGCGCTTATTCGAAAGTAAATTCCAAGCGTCAGCGAGCGTATCTCTGAGTTCTTCCTCACAAACCACGTCGTCGATATAACCGTTCTCAGCGGCTTTTCCGGCGCTTAAATTCTCTTTAGCGTATTTATCAACAACCGCCGCCTGTTCATCAACGGGTACATTTAATTCTTCAGGAGAATTAATAAGCACAACCGCCTCGGGATTCACAGGGCTTATAACCGCGTCGGGTAAGGCGTATACCATATCGGCGTTCGCGCCTGAACCGGCTAAAGCGATATACGCTGAGCCGAACGCTTTTCCGGTAATAACGGAAATTTTAGCCGTGGTAGCCTCGGCGTAAGCGGAGCTTACCTTAGCGGCGGATTTAATATCGCCGAACGCTTCAACGTCTACAAAAGTGATAACAGGGATTGAGAACGCGTCGCAGAAACGAACGTGCTTAGCGATTTTATTAGAATCGTCAGCGGTGAGCTTACCGCCTGTTGTGCGGACGATACCTACAACCGAACCCTTTATCGCGGCAAATAAGGTTCGCGCGTTTTCGCCGTACTCCTTATAAACCTGATAAGGCGAACCCTCGTCAACCATACGGCGAACTATACAGCCCTCGGCGTTAGGCTCGTTTTCCTCGAAGCCGAGAACAGGAGCGAGGTTGCTGTCGGGAAGGTAGTTTAAAAGCTCCTTAGTTTTTTCTATAGCGTCGGCTTCGTCGTCGGCTGTAACCGAAACGATGCCGTTTTCAGCGTTATAATCTATATCGGCGTTTTTGCCGGCGGTATCGAGCGAAAGTCTGCTTTCCTTAGCCGCGATTACAAAATCAGCGGACACGGCGTTTAAAGCGCCTGTACCGATACAATCGCCGAGGATTACGGAAATCTGGGGAATTACGCCCGAAATCTTAGAAGCGGCGTTAAGCACCTCTCCATATCCCTGGAGCAGAGCGTTACCCTCGTCGAGACGACCGCCCTTGCTGTTGTAAAATCCTACAATCGGCTCGCCGTTCATCTTAGCTAAATCGTAGACCTTCTTAATCTTGGCGGCTGACGCCTTGCTCATAGCTCCGCCGCAAAAATCGGGATTCTGCGCGAACGCGTAAACAGGTCTTTCGTCAACAAAACCTCGTCCCGCCACAACCTCGGCGTAAGTGTCCTTACTCTTAGCGAGGTTCGCTATCGGCGTGAACTCGCCGTTATCAAAAAACGCGGCGAGCGTTTTATACGCGGCTGTCTCGCTGATTGCCGCCTTAGCCTGAGCTATATTCTCAATACTCATATCTATCCTCCATAAAAATTATTGCCATATTTCCCCTTATAAAAGGTTATATCTAATTATATTACAAAATTAAATAAATCGCAAGAAAAAAGTGCGCAATAATCAAAATTGCACACTTTAAATATTTATTTAGATATTAAGTTTATTAATTTGTATAAATTTAAACTGTATATTTAGACGGATTGGGATTGGCGGAAAGCTTTCGAACCTCGTCAACGGTTAAGTCGCGCCACATTCCGCGCTTCAGCTTACCGAGCTTTACCGAGCCTACGGCGATTCGTTTCAGGCGGACAACCTTTATATCGAAGCTCTCGCACATTTTGCGGATTTCTCGATTCCTGCCCTCGTGAAGCACCATCTCGATATTAGCCTTATCCTCTTCCCTGCTCATAATTCGAACCTCGCAGGGAGCGGTTTTACGGCCGTCGATTACGACGCCGTTCATAATTTTTTTGGCGGTATCGTCGGGCATATCCGGTTTAACGGTCACGTGGTAGACCTTGTTAATCTCTTTTTTAGGGTGCATAACTACGTTGGCGAAATCACCGTCGTTAGTCATAAGCAGCATTCCCTCGGAGTCTTTATCCAGCCGTCCTACAGGGTAGATTCGCTCGGGAATATCCTTAACGAGATCGGCTACGCATTTTCGTCCCCTCTCGTCGCTCATAGTGGTTACATAACCTCTCGGCTTGTTGAGCATTATATAGCGTTTACCGCCTTTTTTCTTAATTACGACGCGCTTATTATGTACGTAGACCTTGTCGGTATCGGGGTTAACCTTGTCGCCGATTTTAGCGGGTTTTCCGTTAACCTTGACCGCTCCGCTCTCGATAAGCGCTTCGCTCTTACGGCGGGAAGCTACTCCGCAATCCGCCATAAATTTCTGTAATCTTACAAGTTTAGAACGCATTATTAAAAAATCCTTTTATATTTTCCCATATACTTTTATTTTCTAATTTAGAATTATTATTCTCAAGCGCCGTAAGCTTATGCTCGGCGATTTTTTTGCCTTTAAAGGTGTAGATAATCTTTCCCAGCGTATCTCCCGACTTAACGGGAGCGTAGAGAAAGTTATCCATAACGACGCGCTTTTTAATCTTCGAAAAATCCTCGGCGCTCAGGACAATTCCGGTATAGCCCTCTCCGCCGACTGCGGTTTTATCAGAAACTCCGCCGACCGTTTCGACGTCAAAAATATAGTCGCTGTCGTCGATTTCACGCATACGGTAGTTTTCAAAGCCGTAGTTGTACATTGAAGTATGGTCAACCCAGTCGCGCCTGTCGTTCATAGTAACGGCGATAAGCGTTAAGCCGTCCTTTTTCGCGGCGGTTACAAGACATCTTCCCGCCGAATCGGTGTAACCTGTTTTACCGCCTACGCAGTATTTATACAGCGACAAAAGGCGGTTGTGGTTAGCGTAGGTGGTTATTTTATTAGAGGGCTTTATAAAGCTTACGGTCAGCGACTTCTTTGATGTAATTCTTTTGAATTCACGGTTTTTAAGAGCCGCCGCCATCAAAACCGCCATATCGTAAGCGGTGGTGTAGTGATTTTCGTCGTCAAGTCCGCTCGGGGTCACAAAGTTAGTATTTTTCATACCGAGCTTGCGGGCTTTTTCGGTCATAATTTCGCCGAACTTTTCCTTACTGCCCGCTATCGAAACAGCCGCGGCGTTAGCCGCGTCGTTACCCGAACACATCAACATTCCGACGGCTAAGTCCCTTAGGGTAACTACCTCGCCTTTTTTAAGGTACATACTGCTTCCCTCGGAAAACATTTCCTCGGTAAACTTTACGCTTCGGTTATTTTTCGCGGCGTATTCGAGAGTAATCAGGGCGGTCATAATTTTAGTCGTGCTTGCGGGGCGGACACGCTTATTTTCGTTTTTAGAAAAATAAACCTTGCCGTTATCGGCGCAATACAATACCGCCGAGCCGGCCGAAACATCGAGCGCGTTAACACCGGGAGTGCACCCGATAAACACGGTTAATAATAAGAGTACCGCAATAAACTTTTTCATAATATCACCAGTAGATAATATGAAAAGCTTATTAATTTAATTCACAATTATAACGGAACAAATTTTGGTATTCTGAGCTTGTAAAGAATCTTTAAGAGCTTTCGGCTATTTCGCTAAAGCGAAATTTGCTCCGCAGCCGCTCAAGATGACGTGTTGATTTGATATTAAAAAATATCCTCGTCGGAATCCGCGGCTTCGCTGTTGACCTCTATCGGATCGGTTTTCTTTTTCTTATCTCTCTTAAACAGACCGCTGACCTTATCAACCAGCTCGGGCATCATACCAACAACTCTGTCGGCCGCTCCGTCGTATTTTTCTACGGGGATAAGCTTTACGTCGCCGCGGAATACAGTCAGAAACGCTACGGGCTGGATAGTAACGCCCGCTCCGCTTCCTCCGCCGAAGCAGTCCTTGTTCTCCTTTTTAGTCGGAAAATCCGAACCGCCCGAGGCGAATCCGTAGCTCACCTTAGAAACAGGGATAATAATAGTACCGTCGGGCGAGGTTATAGGATCGCCGATGATAGTATTAACGTCCACCATCTCTTTTATTTTGTCCATCGTGGTATCCATTAAGCTGTTAATTGGATGATCCATATTGTATCTCCTTATCTATATCATTTCTTTTTTATCTTCTTGGGTTTAGCCTTAATAAACAGTCTTAAAGCGGAAAACGCTCTTGTAAAGACTATTTTCAGCAGGGCGAGGATTCTTATTCTCGCGACAACCTTTGCTTTAGCTGTATCCTCAGCGTTTTCGGTAAAGTCGGGGTTAACGCTGACGTCGTAGTGTTTAACCTTAACAATCTCAATAATCAGCCTTAGAGCCGGAAAAAACACGGAGCAAATTCTGCCGTATTTCACAGCGGCATCCTCGGCGGTATCTCCCGCGACTCTTAAATCGACATAAAGCTCGTCGATTACAAGATGGGAGAAAAAGTCCTTTAATACTCCGACCGCGAGGCTTGAGATCCGCTTTACTATATTTACTATTCCCGAAATACCCTTTTGTTTTACATAGCTGAAAACTTTATTAGGTTCTTTCTTTTTAGATTTTTCGCCGGATTTTTTCTTTTTTTCTTTCTTTTTCTCAGGCTTTTTTGCGGGCTTTTCCTTTTTAGGCTTAGACGGTAAAATTGAGATTTTTACAAAAGCTATTTTTATAAAAAGCGAAAGCTCGTTATCGTAGTCCGCGTGGACATAAACATTAAAAAGCGTTATTAAAAAAAGTAAAAGAAGTATTCCGAGTATTATATAAAGAGCGAGCATATTAATCCTTAGAGGCTTCCTCTATAACTTCCTCGACGGTCATTTGGACGTCGCCGTTATCTTCCTCGTCCCCGGTATTATCCTCGGGAAGCGGCGGAAGCTCGTCGATAGAGGAAATATTAAAGCATCTTAAAAAGTTCTCGGTAGTACCGTAGATAAGCGGTCGTCCGGGAAGCTCAAGCCTGCCCTTTTCCTCAATTAAATCCTTAGAGGTTAAAGAGCCGATAACTCCCGAACAGTCTACGCCTCGAATCTGCTCGACGAAGGACTTTGTAACGGGCTGGTTATAAGCGATTACGGCGAGTACCTCGAGCGCCGCCTGGGACAGCGGAGTGTTACGTCTTAAATCCATCACCGTTCTGATAACGGGAGCGTATTCCTTAACGCTTACCATCTGGTAGCTTTCCTTCAGTTTTATTATAGTAATACCCCTTTCGGAGTTCTGATATTCATTCATCAGCTCGTCGAGGTGTTCCCTCGCCTGTGATTCTGATATTTTAAGCGCTACGGCTATTCTGGCGGGTTCTACCGACGAACCGTTGGCGAAAAGTATCGCCTCTATAGCGCTGTTGATGTTTTTTATTTCTGTTGTTTCTTTTTCAGCCAAAAAATTCAGCTCCTAACATTTTCAATCTTTAAATGTCATCTTTTAACTTTCTTATCAACCATATAGACTTCCGCTTTATCGCCGTCACCGTCGATGCGGACTCTTTTACCCTTGACGAGCTCGAGCACGGCTAAAAACGTCGCGACAAGCTCGCTTCGTTCATTAACGGCGGTAAAAAGGTCGTGGTACTTAACTCGTTTTCCGTGCCAAAGCTTACGCATTACGGAGATAATACGTCCGTTAACCGAAACGATTTTTCGCTCTATAATCCCCGAGAAAGCCGACTCGGGCGGCGGAAGCTTTCTTCTGCCCCGTCCGACAGCGTCTATATAACCCTTTACGACATCCTGAGGGTCGTGGCTCCGGTTATAGGTTAAGTCGAACTTAACGGGAGAGGCGTCCTTATAGAAAGTATCGAAGTCGTAAATTCCGCTCATTTTAGCGGCGATTTCCTTACAGAGCCGGTACTCGATAAGCTGTCCCGAAAGCTCTTTTTTAAGCTCCTCGGCTTCATCCTCGTACTTAGGAAGCAGCATAGCGGATTTGATATACACGAGCCTTGACGCCATAGCGAGAAACTCGCTCGCGATATCCATCTGATGCTCGCGCATACGCTCAATCTGCTCCATATACTGCTCCAAAAGCTCGGAAATCTGAATATCATAAATATTTATTTTATTTTTAGCAATCAAACTCAAAAGCAAGTCGAGAGGCCCTTCGAACGTCTCGAGCTTGTAATTAAGCTGCGGTAAAGTTTCCATAATATCAACAATCCATTTTATCCGACAAACGCGAAGGGAAGCCCCGTAAGCCAGAACACAAAATCAGCGAGCGCGTTTTCGATATAACCGAGCGGTAAAATATTGAACCAAACGAGCACGAGAAGAATAAGGAAGAACACGTTTTCGTACTTATAAAGCGTATAAACCCATTTATCAGGCAAGAACATAAAAAGTATCTTGGAGCCGTCGAGCGGCGGAATCGGAACGAGGTTAAATACCGCGAGACAGATATTGAGCATAACGTAATATAAGAAGAAAATATAAATATAGTTACCGACAGTCGTAACCAAAAACGAACCCGTAAACGCGGCTAAAGCGTTTAGAATTAGTCCGCCCGCCAATGCGGCTATAAAGTTCGCCAAAGGTCCCGCCATAGCGGTTATACCTATTTCGATTTTAGGATTTTTAAAGTTCCTGTCGTCGATAGGAACAGGCTTAGCCCAGCCGAAGCCGACTAAAATAATCATCAAAGCTCCGATAGGGTCGATATGCTCTATCGGATTAAGTGAAAGACGACCTCTGGCTTTTACGCTTGTATCGCCGAGCTTATAGGCTACGAAAGCGTGAGCCCATTCGTGAAACGGCATTATAAGAAAAATTACTACCAACGAGGCTAAAATCTGCATCAGCGCGGTCATAAAATCGAGTCGTCCCGATAATAAAGAAATCAGCATAACACAAACTCCCCTATTCTAAAAATATAATCTATAATATTGTAACATAATATCTAAAAAATAACAAGAGTGTAATTATTTAAAGATAAATTTTAAATTTTTTAAAAAATCACTTGCATTTTCGTCGATTATCCTTTATAATACAATAGTTAGTTATGTAAATTGGTAATTTAAATAAGGAGGTGCAGACACATGGCAAAATGTGATTACTGCGGCAAGGGTGTAACTTTCGGAATTAAAGTTTCTCATTCACACAGACGTTCTAACAGAACATGGAAGCCCAACGTACAGCGCGTAAAGGCTATTGTTGACGGCTCTCCGAAGCACGTTTACGCTTGCACAAGATGCTTACGTTCAGGTAAGGTTGAGCGCGCTATCTAATTAAAACCGCAAGATTAAGGCTCTGTCGTTATGACGGAGCTTTTTATTTTTTAATATTGATTTTATAATTTGGGTATGCTAGAATGTAGTCGAGGTGAGAACTATGATGTACCCTTATTTAACTCTTGAAGACACAACAGAAATCGTCCACTCTCAAATGGACGAAAACGGTTGCGTTACAGTATATATAGAAAAAGCAGACGAAAAAGACGGGTTCCACAACGCAAGCTGTGTACTGCCTAAATACGAATGGAAAGATATCTTCGGTTTTACCGATGATGAAATTGAAGAATACGAAAAGCTTATTAAAAATAACGCGCATCTTATTCTTGAGCTTTCTCAAAACGGAGGAATAAATAATGCCTCAAGTTTTTAAAATTGGTTCGTATTGGGTTTATTTCTGGGCTAACGAAAGCTTACCGCTTGAACCGATTCACGTTCATATTTCCGCGGGCAAACCTACTCAAAACGCCACTAAATTTTGGATAACACAATCAGGAAAGTGTTTAATCGCTAATAACAACTCGAAGCTTGACGAAAAAACTCTTAACTATCTCAGGCGCGCGGTAGAAGCGAATATACAGATTGTTATTGATAAATGGATTTCGTTTTTCGGAGAAATATCATATTACTGTTAAAGTATTATTGTTAAAAAATTGACCGATTCAGTCGTATAGCTGAATCGGTCTTTTATATATAACACCGCGGTTAAAAATCTACTTTACCTTTAGTTTAATCTTAATTGTTTTAATTTTATTAATTCGGATTTTCACCGCGGTTTTACCCTTCTTTATGCCCTTGATTTTTAACACATTAGCTTTGGGAGATGAGATAATCTTAGCCTTAGCGGAGCTTTTATAAATATTATTTATACTTTTTACCTTGCCTTTTATACGAAGGCTTATAACTTTTCCGAGCTTTACGGGCAGATATTCCGGGCAGGAATTTCCTTTATCGTTATCGTAGTTATAGTACAGATTGTACTTTTTTAAATGATATACCACATCGGGTAAAGGATCCGCGTATACGCTCAAATTGCCGACTTCCAACTTATATTCTTTCTTTGAATCGTCTTCCATCGTAAATGTTAATTTGCTTTTACCTGTTTTTAAGTTGAATAATCTTCCGTCGGAATTAACCTTTACGACCTTTGTATTAGAGGATTTTATACTTTTCGGTTTTTCGCCGTTATAGGTAAGCTTATAGGTATAGCCCTCTCGGTAAATTCCCAACACTCCGTCCTCATCGCATATATCAGCAGTCCAGCTGTACCCTTTGGAATAAAAGTAGCTTTCGGTATTGGCGTCAGCGGTGAAACTTGTTCCGTTTAGCTTTATCTTTAATCCCTTAATGAGTTTATCTTTACCTGTTTTACTGTCTTTATAATAGCCGACAGCCTTCGAGCCGATATTGCAATCACTGTCGAAGCTGAAATATTTTAATTTCGGACAGTTATACAAAGCTTTTTTCCTAAAGATAATGCCGTTATTTTTATTAAACCTCAGTTTAGACAGCTTGGCGCAATTGGCGAAAGCCTCTTTTCCTACATACGAAAGACCTTCGTATTCTTTACTTCCCTTAAAGATAATCTGCTTTAGGTTTTTACATCCGTAAAACGCCTTACTGTTAACCTGTTTAATATTTTTATGGAATTCTACCTTTATAAAATCTCTGTTTTTAAAGGCTTCTTTTCCTATCTCGCCTACGGGATGGCCGTCAATCTTATCGGGGACGATATAAATTCCCTTAACCTTAGTTCTAAGATATTTTACAATCTGTACGTCCGTATCGCTTACGTAACTCGAATCCACAAGACAATCCTCATATGTATGGTAAACGGCAAGCTTGTACTGATACAAACCGTCTGAGCTCGTATAGATTACATCTTTTTCAAGGCGGTCAGCTTCACCGTTTTCAGCCGTTACGGCATTTACGGCGAAATAAGCCGACAGCGCGATAACAACAGTCAATACTAACGCGGTGATTTTATTCACAAAAACAACTCCTTTATTTCAACTTCTTGAACAGGAAGCCGTTTTTCTTAGCGTATTTATGGGCGGCGGAGTCTTTATAGCCGGTAATCTTAAAGTTGTCGTTTTTATCGTAGCTGTAGTCGTAGTAGTTAATATAGCCGAGGGCGTATTTTCCGATTTTCTTAACTGTTTTCGGAACAGTAACTTTATTGAGCTTTCTGCACTCGGCGAAGTCCTCGCGGTAGATTTTCTTAATATCCTTGGAAATTTTTACGGTTTTAAGCTTGTTACAAGCAAAGCAAAGTCCGCCCTCCGAGGTCTTGGTTTTAGGGATAGAGATTTTACGAAGCGACTTACAGCCCTCGAAAACTCCCCAACCGAGCTTTAGCTTAGAGTTACCCTCGAACTTAACGGTCTTTAAAGCGGTATTCATTGCGAACGCGTTGGACTTAATCTCGGTAACGCTTTTGGGAATACTCACGGTCTTTAGGGACAGGTTATTTTTAAAGGCGTTCATTCCGATTTTCTTAACTGTAGAAGGCAGCTTAACGCTCTTAAAAGCGCAGTAGTCGAACGCTCTCGTGCCTATAGTTTTAATACCCTTATTAAAGGTAATCTTGCCGAGCTTAGAAGCTTTATAAAACGCTTTTTTATAGATAGTCTTAACCGACTTGGGCACGGTGAATTTCTTAGCGGTTTTACCCGCGGGATAGGTTAAAAGCTTGGTCTTTTTCTTATTATACAGTACACCTTTTTTGGAGCTGTAGTAGTTATTCTTCTTACTTACGGCAAATGACTTTAGGTTAAAGCAGTTTGAGAACGCTTCGTCGGCGATTGAGGAAACTTTCTTAGATATACTAATCTTTTTTATACCCGACTCCGCAAAAGCCTTATACTTAATCTTCTTAACCTTGGACGGAATAGCGATAGAGGTTAACTCGGTATCGCCGCTGAACATATAGGCTTTAATCTCGGTTAAATTAGAACTGAGTTTAACGGAGCTAAGCGAAGCGCATCTATAAAATGCCGACTCGCCGAGGGCATTTACCGTATCGGGAACGGTGATACTCTCGAGACTGCCGCAATAAGCGAACGCCGATGTGCCGATAGAGGTTACCTTGGCGGGTATTTCGATTTTTGTGAGCGCGGTATGCCAGAAAACCTCGTCTTCAATAGAGCTGAGCTTAGACGGAAGCGTAATTTGGTAGAGATTTTCGCAACCCGAGAACGCTCCTAAACGGATACTCGTAACGCTGTCGGGAATATTTACGGTAGTTAGGCCTACACAACAACTGAACGCTCCCGAACCGATAGACTTAACGCTCGACGGAATAGTTACCTTATCGAGATGATTATCATAAGCGAAAGAGTAGCCGCCGATAGCCGTAACCTTGTGGCCGTTGATTGAGCCCGGGATAGTGACGTCGGATTTATTACCGTAATAATCGGTTATAACAGCGTCGCCCGAGGCGGTTACGTCATACTCGAAGTCAGACTTATCCTCTAAAGCCGACACGCTTACCGCATCTATAGCGGCGCTGCCCGCGAGCATTAATCCTGCTAACAATAGAGATGTAATTTTTTTCAATTTCATAATGAATACCTCCTAATTAATAATAATGTAAAATTGCATCAAACTAAACGCCGGTTGAAAGATAATAAAGATTATTATATTTTTGATTTGTGTTTAGTTTCACTATAGTAGTGTCAAGAAATCACGAAAAAGTTTCAAAAAATACGAAAAAAATTTATCTTTGTATACTTGCACAAAAACAGAACTCCTAATTTGTATATAATTACATAAAGAAAACGGTGAAGCTGAGCCTCGGCGTTTATTATTATTCTGTTTTAGAATTATAAGCTTTCAGCTACAATATCCTTTACAGCGGATAAAGCTTCGTCAATCTTAGAAACGTCCTTAGCTCCCGCCATAGCCATATCGGGTTTACCGCCGCCGTTACCGCCCGTGAGCTGAGCGGCAGCTTTTACAATTTTACCCGCGTTAAGTCCTAAAGCAAGCGCTTCCTTACCGCAGGCGCAGGCGAACGTACCCTTACCGCCCGTTACTCCGCAGAGTACAACAACGGCTTTCTGATTGCGGTCGAGACACATATTACACATATCCTTGAGCTGACCGCCCTGAACGTCCTGAACCTTAGAGGTAATAACGCTGACGCCGTTTACGTCAACCGACGACGATAAGATACCGTCGAGCTGAGATAAGGCGAGTTTGTTTTTAAGGGCTTCAATCTCTCTGTCCTTAGATTTCATTTCTTCGGCGAATTTAGTCATAGCGGAAACGAGCTTTTTCGGGTCGTTGAGCTTAAACACGCTCGCCGCTTCGCCGATCATAGCTACGGCGTTGTTGATATATCTTAACACGCCGATACCTGTCATAGCCTCGATACGTCTAACGCCCGCGGCTACCGATCCTTCCTGGCGGATTTTGAACAGTCCGAGCTTAGAGGTATTATCAACGTGAGTACCTCCGCAAAGCTCAACCGAGAAATCCCCCGCCTTAACTACTCGTACAACGTCGCCGTATTTTTCGCCGAACAACGCCATAGCGCCGAGTTTTTTTGCCTCGTCGATAGGCATTTCACGTGTTTCAACATCGATACCCTCGAGGATTTTTCTGTTAACAAGTCTTTCAACTTCGATAAGCTCCTTAGCGGTCATAGCTTCAAAGTGAGTAAAGTCAAAACGAACGGACTCGTCGGTAACAAGCTGGCCCGCCTGCTCGACATGAGTTCCGAGTACCTCTCGTAAAGCCGCCTGAAGTAAGTGAGCGGCGGTATGGTTACGGCGGATGCTCTCACGTCTTTCGGAGTCGATAGAAAGCTTAACCTTATCTCCTACGGTGAGCGCGCCGTTCTCGACGGTTACGCTGTGCAGGAAAATACCGCTGTTATCCTTGGTGGTATTATCTACGCTTAATTTAGCGTTTTCGGCAGATATATAACCCGTATCGCCTATCTGTCCGCCCGACTCGGCGTAGAACGGAGTTTTAGCGGTAACGACAATAGCGCTCTCACCCTCGGATACTAATTCAACCCGCTCGCCGTCACGTACTATAGCGAGCACCTCGCTGTCGGCGTTGTAGTCGGTATAGCCTACAAACTCGGTAGCATTAATATCGGACATATCGGTTGTATCGGAAATCCAAGCGTCGGCCCCGGCGTTCTTTCTTGCCTTACGGCTTCGGGTTTTCTGCTCCTTGAGAAGCTCTCTGAAACGCTCGACATCTACCGTAATGCCTGATTCCTGAGCAATTTCACGGGTCAAGTCTATCGGGAATCCGAATGTATCGTTGAGCTTAAACGCGTCCTCGCCCGAGATAGCCTTGTCGGCTTTATCAATAATAGCGTTGAGAAGCTCCATACCCTGATCGATTGTGCGGGCGAAGTTCTCCTCCTCAACCTTAATAAGCTTGGTGATAAAGTCCTGTTTTTCTCTTAACTCGGGATAAGCGGACTCGTTCTCCTTGATAACAGTATCGCAGATTTTATAGAGGAACGGCTCTTTATAGCCTAAAAGTCTGCCGTGGCGGGCGGCGCGTCTTAAAAGTCGTCTTAAAACGTAACCTCTGCCTTCGTTAGACGGCATAACTCCGTCGGAAATCATAAACGTAGTGGAACGGATATGGTCGGTAATTACCCGAAGCGAGATATCTGTCTTTTCGTCCTCGCCGTATTTTACACCGACAACGTCGCTTATATGCTTCATAATATTCTGGACAGTATCTACAAGGAAAAGATTATCGACATTCTGCATTACGCAGGCTAAACGCTCAAGTCCCATACCTGTGTCGATATTCGGGTGTTCGAGCGGGGTGTAGTTGTTCTTACCGTCGTTATCGAACTGGGTAAATACAAGGTTCCAAACCTCCATATAGCGATCGCACTCACAGCCCACCTTACAGTCGGGCTTGCCGCAACCGTGTTCCTCGCCTCTGTCGTAGTAAATCTCGGAGCAAGGGCCGCAGGGACCGCTTCCGTGTTCCCAGAAGTTATCGGCTTTTCCGAGACGAACCATATGGCTCTCCTCTACGCCGACCTGTTTAGTCCAAATATCAAAAGCCTCGTCGTCATCCTGATAAACCGAAACGTAGAGCTTCTCCTTGGGAATATCGAGCACCTCGGTAAAGAACTCCCACGCCCAAGCGGTAGCTTCCTTCTTAAAATAATCGCCGAAAGAAAAGTTACCGAGCATCTCGAAATAAGTACCGTGGCGGTCGGTTTTTCCGACTTCCTCGATATCGGGTGTACGGATACATTTCTGGCAGGTAGTAACCCTGGTTTTAGGCGGAGTAATCTCGCCTGTAAAATATTTTTTCATAGGAGCCATACCGCTGTTTATAAGCAGTAAGCTCTTATCGTCCTTAGGAATAAGAGGGAAAGAAGGTAGTCTTAAACATCCCTTGCTCTCCATAAACGATAAAAATTTCTCTCTTAATTCATTAAGACCTGTCCATTCCATTTTTATATCTCCTCGTAAAGTTTTTTCGTTTCTGTTAGCTATTAACTGTTAACTGTTACCTGTAACCCGTATACTACTTCCTCTTAACTCTAATCACCGATCCCGCGGGGATAGGTTTATCGGCGGTCATAGTAAGTCTTTCCTTAGCGTGCGGAGCGCTTTCGACTTCTTCGCCGTTTTCGTTAACAAGCTTTAGGCACTTTGTATTAAAAGGCACTCCCTCGGGCGAAAGCACGTCGAGCGTATCGCCGGAAAAGAACTTATTTCGCTGGGTAATTTCGCACTTGGTACCGTTATTTTTCTCACAAAAAGCCACGACGTCGTAGTGACGGATATATCCGCCGTTGTTGGTAACCTGGCCCGGTTCGCTTCCGAAGAAAAATCCTGTATTATACTCTCGGTGGCTGATTTTCTCGGTTTCTTCCTTTATCCAATCGGGAAGCTTAAAGCCGTCGGGATTTTTCATATACTCGTCGATAGCGCGGCGGTAAGCGTTGGTCGTAACCGCTACGTAGTAACTCGACTTAGCCCTTCCCTCGATTTTAAGGCTCGACACGCCCGCTTTTACAAGCTCGGGAATATGCTCTATCATACACAAATCGCGCGAGTTATAAAGGTAAGTACCCTTATCGTCCTGCTCGACCGGAAAGAACTGACCCTCGCGGTTTTCTTCGAAAAGATGGTACTTCCACCTGCACGGCTGGGCGCAGTCTCCGCGGTTAGCGTCACGCCCTGTCATATAGCTGGAGATAAGGCATCTTCCCGAAAACGACACGCACATAGCGCCGTGGACGAAGGTTTCGATTTCCAGCTCATTAGGAGTTTTAGCTCGTAGGGAAGCTATCTCGTCCAAGCTCAGCTCCCTCGCGAGAACTACTCTCGCCGCGCCCATATTATACAGCGTGTTAGCGGTTAGGTGGTTAGTAACTCCCGCCTGGGTCGAGACGTGCAAATCGACGTTCGGAGCGTATTTTTTAGCGAGTTCCATAACTCCGACGTCGGCTATTATAAACGCGTCAACTCCCGCGTCCTCGGCAAATTCGAGGAAAGCGGGAAGCCGGTCCACCTCGTAATCACGGGGCAGTGTATTACACGTTAGATGTACTTTCACATTGTTTTTATGAGCGAACTCACACGCTTTTTTTAGCTCGTCGTTATCAAAATTCGCGGAAGCGGTTCGCATTCCGAATTCTTTTCCCGCCAAGTAAACAGCGTCGGCGCCGAAGCTTACAGCAGAGTTCAGACACTCAAAGTCACCCGAGGGCGACAGCAATTCAGGTTTATTCATATAATCCTTTCGTAAATTTATTTATCCTACTCGAGCGAGGTTGGCGTTCTGGTCATAAAGGTTAGTAGCGTAATACGGAGTACCGTCCTTAGCGTGACAGAAATACAGGTAATTCGTATCATCGGGGTAAATCGCCGCCATAATCGCCTTCATTCCGGGGTTACAAATCGGTCCCGGCGGAAGCCCGAGTATTTTATATGTATTATACTTACTCTTAAAAGTCTTTCTCTTTTCCGCGGGGATTTTCTTCTTACTGCGGAAAGGGTAATACTTGGTAGAATCGAGGCTGAGCTTACCTACGCCGAGATTAATATCAGCGTTAAGGCGGTTATGGAGAATCGAGCTGATTTTATACATATCGTCCTCGTTAGCCGCTTCAGCCTGAATAATAGACGCTAAAGTAAGAATCTGCTGGAGAGTATATTTACTCTGCTTCGAGAGCTTTTTAACATTAACCGCTTTCTTATAACCGTCAACGTTCTGATTATTATAAATTCTCTCCTCGTAGTCGTTGAGCATACGGGTTATGGTAAGTTTCGGGTCTTCGTTGTGGTAACACTCGTATGTGTCGGGGAAAAGATATCCCTCGAGCTTATAGTAACGTTTATCGGCGTTTTTAATACTTCTCAAGAAATCGTAGTCCTCGTCGAAATAATTTGAGTTACAAAGCTTTAAGAACTGGTTTTTATCGGCGATAACATCCTTTTTGTAGAGTTTATCGGCAATTTCACGAACGCTCATACCCTCTGTTACGGTGAGCTTAATCGTATCGGTACGGTTGGACATAGACTGGAGATAATTTACGATAGCCTCATAGTCCATATTAGTTTTCATATTAAACGTACCCTGGGTAAAGTCGTCGGCGTTTTTAGTAACAACAGCGTACATTTTAAAGAACAGCTCTTCCTTAATAACGCCCTTGCTCCAAAGAGCCTTAGTCACATCGTCGAGGGTTGGGTTTTCACCGATATCGACAGTAACTTTATTTTCTTCCGCGCGGTTCATAGCGAGCATATCATTTACGCCGACAAGTAAAAACATAGACAGCATTATAGCCACAAGCGCTACCGAACTCCACCAGATAATTCTGAAACGCCGTGTGTTTGTGTGGTCGGCGTACTTCATCCGGCGTTTTTCCTCACGTTTTTCACGCTTGCGGATATTTTTTGAGTTACGCTTCATCTGTTCTTTTAAATCGTTATCCGAAAAGGAATTAAGCGATTTATGGCTTTCATCATCGTAATTATCCGAATCACGATAATCCTCGCCTACAGCAAGATCGTCATCCTTGATATTCATATGAAAGCTTTGAACTTTTTTTCTTCGCAGCTCGTTTATTTCGTTTTGGTCGAAAGAATTATTATCGTTAGCCATAATCTATCCTACCTTGTGTCTATAGTATATTTATCTGTAACAACGAGATTAACCGGTTTATCATAATAGCCGAGCGGTAATTCGTTTTCGATACAAATCGAATAGCATACCCCTGCCGACAGCCCTTTATAGTCCGAAATATAGCGGTCGTAGTAACCCTTTCCGAAGCCTAAGCGGCAGCCGTTTCGGTCAAACACCAGCCCCGGGACTATCATTAAATCGGAGCTTTCCGCCTTTTCGCAAACTTCAACATTCGGTTCCAAAAGCCCGTAAAAACCGTCCTTTAAATCCTCATACGAGTTTATATAGTAAAACTCTATCGTCGCGGTGCCGGGGTCGCACAGCGGCACGGCAACCCTTTTTCCGCTTCTTAACGCGTCGTTTATAATCGCGCCCGTATCCACCTCAATATCCTTGGATATAAAGGCGAATATCGATTCCGCGTTTTTATACTCGGGTAAAGCGGTAAGCCTTTCAAAAATCTTTCTGTCGAGTTCAGACTTTATATCGGCGGAAAGATTCTCGCGAAGCTTTATATATTTCGAGCGAAGCTCGGTTTTCTTCTGTTTAAGATTTTTTACGGGCATTGCATAGTCTCGCTCACGTGTTTAGCGACCTCGGCGGACGCTAAGCTCTCGGCGATTAACAGTCCGAACGGAATAGTACATCCCGCGCCCTTTCCCGTGATATATTTTCCGTCGCGAACAGCCGGCTCTCCCGTAAAGTTGACCTTATCGGCGTTAACCTCGCAACCGGGGAAGCAAGTAGCGTTCTTGCCGTTGAGCAGTCCTTTTTTAGCGAGAATGGACGGTGCGGCGCAGATAGCGCAAACGTACTTATCGTTCTCGGCGGCGAAGTCCAAAACTCCGTCAACGAACTCGGACGAACCGAGGTTTTTTGTGCCGTCAAGTCCTCCAGGGAGAATCACGGCGTCAAGACGGTCAAGCTCTACCTCATCGGGTAAGATATCCGCCTCGACTTTTATTTTACAGGAAGCGGTAACTGTTTTGCCTGTAACGCCTACGGTGAGCAAATCGAGTTTAGCTCGGCGCAGAACGTCTACGGTAGTTAAAGCTTCGGTGATTTCAAATCCGTCAGCAAGCATTAAATATATCATATTTACCTCCGATTTAGGATATAGGATTTAGGGTGTAGAATATCGTCTTACCACTTACGACTTTCCACTGTTCATTCCAAACTAAGTCCTACATAAACATTCTCAGGCTTATAGCCCGTTATAGATTTCATCATAGCGAAGCGTTCAGGCTCGCTTTTTCCGCCGAAAAATTTTTGGTTCGGCGACAGATGGAACACAAATTTGTCGTTAGAAAATTCTTTTAAAAGCGCATTTATCATATACGGAGCGTTTCTGTCGTCGCAGATAAACTCCGAAACATAACATCGCTCTCCCTCGTCATACGCTACGGCGTAGCCGTAATTATTCTTTATAATCTTGGCTCCGTAGAGCTCGTTATATTCAAAGGCGTAGTTTATGAAATTATTATTCCAGAAAAGAAAATTATCTTTAAGAACTCTGTTGCGGATACCGCAGTATCCGCCGACTACAAGCTCCGCTTCCTCGAATGGCTTTTTCATACTTTCGAGCTCAGATCTTGTAAGCTCGGCTTTACAGCAGCTAAGCGGTTTAAACCCAAGCCCGCCGTAGTAATCGTACAGAGAATCGCTCGCGGGAAGCGTTATACAAACTTCCTGGGCGGTAATGGAGAGCGCGTAGTGGATAAGACCTTTCATAATACCCGCGCCTCTAAACTCGTCCTTAGTAGCGGCGGCGTAAAGATAACCCGCCTTTCTACCGTTTAGGGTAGTCGGTATAATATAGACCATAGAAATAAGCTCGTCACCCTCATAGCAGACGTAGCATATTTCGGGTTTAAATATTCTTTTAAAGAATAATTCCAACGCTTCATCGTTCTCGTCGAAAACATTTTTGAATAATTCTTTTAAGGAATTAATATCCTTTTCCTCAGATATCCTCAGCTTTATCATTTTTAACTCCCGAATAGCGTTTAAGGATAACGACAGGGTGATACGAAAGCTTCGCCTGGCGCAGAGATTCGATACCCATATCCTCTTCCCTGTTAATAAACTCGAAACCGACTAAGGTTTTAACGAACTCGTTATTCACCTTAGCGTATACGCCTTCATACTCGACTAGCGCTTTTTCAAAAATAACATCAAAGGTCTTTTTGTTAATCTCACAGCCCATAGTCATAGCGGCGGGCTCATCCTCGACATAAAGGATACCGCCGTGCATTTTAAGCTGGTCGTAGTTTTCGAGAGCTTCCCCGATAGCCTTATACTCCTCGTTGGTATGAGGGTTGATATCACGGCTTTTACACCATTTTTCAGCGACCTTTAACGCGTCGCGCTTATTCTCTTTTTTAATACATACAAAGCTCCAGTTTGGATAGGAGCGGTTAAATTTCGAAATATGGTTACGCTTAGCGTGGAAGCGTTTACCCGGTAAAATCGAGAGGTCGTAGTTTCGGTAGATATAATCCTCGTCGCCTAATAATTCTTTAAAAGAAAATTTATAGCCTGTTATCTCAACTAATTTCTGCTTTTGAGCGGAAGTCAGCATAACGAAATTAGCTTCAATTTGGCGGTGTTTAGCGTCCTTGAAAATCTCGGCTACAGCCGAAGTGGGATCGCCCTCGCCTATCGGGAAACAATATCCCCACGGCTTACCGCCGCGAAAATACGCGAGTACAAGAAAGCCGTCAAATATACAAATTTTTATATTATATTTATTTCTCCATATATAGATGTTGGCGGTATTAAAGTCACAGCCCATAGTACCGTAATTTTCGCAAAGCTTGCGGATATACGCCAAGTCATCTAATACGGGTGTTTTAAAATCCAGCATTATTTATTTCTCCAGTTCAATTACATATCCGTTTAGCAGCCCGGTGGTAAGTTAATAACTCCACACACTACATCCTAAATCCTACTAATAATCACTGCCTTAATTTCATCAGCAATTTCTTCTATACTTTTCATCTCTCCGTTTTCGGTACAGCTTACCTTAACCCAGCCGAGCTTATCGGCGGCGTAGAGAGCTGATTTTCTGCATTCAAGCAGAAAGTTAACATTCTTTTCGTGTAAATCTTTTTTATTTTCATCGCCCGCGTATCTTTTAGACATAAGCTTTTGGGATACGTCGGGTTCAACGTCCAAATAAACCACTAAATCGGGTTTAGGTACTTTAATTTTATTGTACTCAAAATCCTCCTGAAAAGCGATATAGTCGTTCCATTCGCTCTCGGGAAGCTTAGACATCTGGTAGATAATATTAGAGGTAGCGTAACGGTCGGCTAAAATACAGGCGCCGTTCTCGTAATCCTCTTTCCAAAATTTAAGGTAACTCGCTATACGGTCAACGGTATAAAAAGCCGCCGCGGCGTAAGCGTTAACGTCGTCAGGATTATCCCCGAACTCGCCGCCTAAGTACATTTTAACGAGCGCGGAGCTTAAGTTATCGTAATCGGGAAAGGTAAGCTTCTTTACCTTTTTACCCTCGGATTCGAAGGACTTTTTTAAAATTTCGGTTTGGGTAGCCTTACCCGAGCCGTCTAAGCCCTCGATAACGATAAACTTACCTGCCATACTTCTCCCTCATTTCTTTCATTTTTCCGCAGGACATATTGCCCTCGGGGCAAGGTCCGAACAGACACGACGGTCCGCATTTAGAAAACAGATTCGGAGCAACCTTTAAGCACTCGAGCAGCATCTGCTCCGCAACCTCGCGGATTTCCCACTGAGCGCGGTTGCAACAGCGGTGCGCGAAGAAGTTTTCGAGGCTTCGTGTATTGAATGTGCAGATAATTTTTGTGGTGCAGGCGTTCGGCAGAACGAAACGCGCGTCCTCGTTAGCCTTTTTTACGAAAGAATTGTAAAGCTTTTTATTCTCAGCCTTAAAACTCTCGCAAACCTCCTCATCCGAGCCGTTTAAATCGGGAGAAGCTTCACGCACATAACCCGCTACAAGTGAATCACGGATTTCTCTATACGCTTCGGACTGCATATCTATTACCTTTTTGTAGGCGTTATACGCCTTTTCGTTTTTCTCGATTTCGGGCGGAGTTACGAACTCGAACTTGGTACCGTCAACGTATCTCTGCGACTGCTGAGAATAGGAAGCGATTCTGTGGCGCACGAGCTGGTGCGAGCAAGCGCGGCTTATACCCTCGATACCGAAGGTAAAGGTAGCGTGCTCTACAGGGCTTCCGTGACCGAGGTCAGAGAGCATCTTTATAAAACGAGCGGTGCTTTCCTCGTCGAGACCGTCTTTAATATGTTCAATATCCGAAGCCGCGTAACAGAGCTTCGCCGCCATAGCGACAACCTGTTCGGCGTCGGGAGTATGAGCTAAAAGTTTAACAACGGGTTTCATATCAATATCCCCTTTTTTCAAAAATTCTACAAAATTCTATACCGTTTAATTGTATCATAAACCGCCGTTAAATACAATAGAAAAAGCTAAAAAAGGACTGCGAAAAAAGCTAAAAAAGGGACCGCGAACGCAATCCCTTTGTACTTTGGTAAATTAAGCGGTTTTAAAACTGTCACCTGTAACCTATAACCTGTAACCTCTTTATTTTAAAATCTTCTTCAAATACTGTCCGGTGTACGAGCCTTCAACCCTCGCGACCTTTTCGGGAGTACCCTGGGCAACGATTTCTCCACCGTTGTTACCGCCCTCGGGACCGAGGTCGATAATATGGTCGGCAATCTTTATAAGGTCTAGATTATGCTCGATTACGATAACGGTATTTCCGCCGTCAACGAGCTTATTGAGCACCTCGCTGAGCCTGTGTACATCGGCTATATGAAGTCCCGTAGTCGGCTCGTCGAGGATATAAACGGTACGGCCCGTGCTTCGTTTAGCGAGCTCGGTAGCGAGTTTAACGCGCTGAGCCTCGCCGCCCGAAAGTGTAGTCGCCGGCTGACCTATTTTAATATAGCCGAGTCCTACCTCGTAGAGAGTTCGAAGCTTACGCTCAATCTTCGGGATAGATTTAAAGAACTCCAAGCCCTCCTCAACGGTCATCTCCAAAACATCGTGGATAGACTTGCCCTTATACTTCACCTCTAAGGTTTCGTGGTTATATCTTCGACCCTTACACACGTCGCAAGGCACGTAAACGTCTGGCAGAAAGTGCATTTCTATCTTGATAATACCGTCACCCTGACAGGCTTCACAGCGTCCGCCTTTTACGTTAAAGGAAAAGCGGCTCTGGGTATATCCGCGCATTTTCGCCTCGGATGTAGTCGAAAACAGCGCGCGTATATCGGTAAACACGCCCGTGTACGTTGCGGGGTTGCTTCGGGGAGTTCTGCCTATCGGGCTTTGGTTTATATTGATTACCTTATCGAGATTCTCGAGTCCCTTAATAGACTTATGCTTACCCGCGCGGATTTTGGCGCGGTTGAGTTCGCTCGCGAGCTTTTTATAGACGATTTCGTTGACGAGAGAGCTCTTTCCCGAACCCGATACCCCCGTCACGCAGATAAACTTTCCGAGCGGAAATTTTACGTTTATATTCTTTAAGTTATTCTGAGCGGCGCCCTTTACCTCGAGGAATAAGCCGTTGCCTTTACGGCGTTTTTCGGGTACGGGGATATAGCGTTTTCCGCTAAGATACTGACCTGTAATCGAGTTTTCACAGGCTTTAATCTCCTCTACTGTACCCTCGGCGATAACCTCTCCGCCGTGAATACCGGCTCCGGGACCGATGTCGATAATATGGTCGGCGGCGTACATTGTTTCCTCGTCGTGTTCAACTACGATAACAGTATTTCCGACATCTCTAAGATGCTTTAAAGTTCCGAGGAGCTTTTCGTTATCTCGCTGGTGAAGTCCGATGCTCGGCTCGTCGAGGACATACATTACGCCCATAAGCGAAGAGCCTATCTGAGTAGCTAATCTGATACGCTGGCTCTCGCCGCCCGAAAGCGTTCCGCTCGACCGCGACAGCGTTAAGTACCCCAAGCCGACGCTGTTTAAAAAATTAAGGCGTTCCTTAACCTCCTTAAATACAGCCTTTCCGATAAACCTGTCACGCTCCGAAAGCTCTGAGGTTTTTATAAAATCGAGAGCTTCGACAACCTGCATATCGCAGAACTCGGCTATATTGAGCCCGCCGACCGTAACGGCTAAGCTCTCCTTAGACAGCCTTCTTCCGCCGCATTCGTCGCAGGGAATTTCAGCCATATAGCCCTGAATTTCGTCCTTAACCCACGCGCTCGTGGTCTCTTTAAACCGGCGCTCGAGGTTATTAACGATACCCTCAAAGGGGCGTTTTATGATTCTTTCGTCGCCGAACGGCATTCTTCTGCGCAGGGTAAGCTCTTCGCCGTTAGTGCCGTAAAGCAGGATATTAATAATCTTCTCGGGTAATTCGCCGAGAGGCGTATTCACGCTGAACTTATACTTTTTAGCGAGCGCTTGGAAGTACATTTCGGCGATAGAGTTGCCCTCCATCGCCCAACCGCTTCCCTTTAGTCCGCCCTGAGCGATACTGAGCTCGGGGTTAGGGATAATGAGCTGAGGGTCAACTTTAAGGAACACGCCTAAGCCCGTACATTTCGGGCAGGCGCCGAAAGGATTGTTGAACGAAAACATTCTCGGGGTAAGCTCGTCAACGCTTACGCCGTGTTCGGGACAGGCGTAGTTCTGGGAAAAGGTTAAATCCTCCTGTCCGATAACGTTTACGGTAATGAGTCCGTTCGTAAGCTTTGAAGCAGTTTCGAGAGAATCTGCCAGACGCGAGCGTATACCGTCCTTAACGACAAGACGGTCAACTACTATGTCAATATTATGTTTTTTATTTTTCTCGAGATTTATTTCTTCGGAAAGATCGTAAATTTCGCCGTCGGCTCTTACACGGACAAAGCCCGCTTTTCTCGCCTTTTCGAACTCCTTTTGCTGAGTACCTTTTCTGCCCTTTACGACAGGCGCCATAATCTGAATTTTAGTACCTTCCTCGAGCGATAAAACGCTGTCAACAATCTGGTCGATTGACTGCTGGGAAATCTCGCGTCCGCATACGGGACAGTGCGGAATACCGATTCTCGCGAATAAAAGACGGAGATAGTCGTAGATTTCGGTAACGGTTCCGACGGTGGAACGCGGGTTATGGGAAGTAGTTTTCTGGTCGATAGAAATCGCGGGCGAAAGCCCCTGGATTTCGTCAACGTCGGGCTTATTGCTCTGACCTAAGAACATTCTCGCGTAGGAGCTTAAACTCTCGACATAACGCCTTTGTCCCTCGGCGTAAATAGTATCGAAAGCGAGCGAGCTTTTTCCCGAACCCGAAAGTCCCGTAATTACAACGAGCTTATCTCTCGGAATACCGACGTTTATATTTTTTAAATTGTGCTGGCGCGCGCCTTTAACAATTATCTGTTTACTCATTTCTAAACCTCTTTAACAGTATTAGAATCATTATAAACGTTTGTGCGATAAAATTCAAGAGGTTTTTTCATTTTTTCACACGTAAAAACGGTCGGAAAATAATGTAATTCTCCGACCGTAGTTTTTTATTTTCGGAACATTAATCCTCAGAAGTTTCGCCGGCGGTTTCCTCAACTGTTTCCTCAACAATATCCTCGGCGTCTTCGTCGGCTTCTTCTTCCCATACGAAAGTACCGTTCATAACCTTTTCGAAATCGTCGCTGTGCATCTTCTCGTTCTTGATAAGATATTTAGCGATTTCGTGAAGCTTGTCGATATTATCCTTAAGAATTCTTTCCGCTTCTCCGTAGGCTTTCTTAACGATTGAGATTACAAGTTCATCAATCTTAGCCGCGGTTTCTTCGGAATAATCCTTAACGTGTCCCATATCTTTTCCGAGGAACACCTCTCCGCTCTGCTGGCCGTAAGCTACGGGGCCGAGTTCGTCGGTCATACCGTATTTAGTAACCATGTTGCGTGCGGTCTTAGTCGCCTTTTCGATATCATTGGACGCGCCTGTGGAGATATCGTCGAGAATAAGCGCTTCGGCTACACGTCCGCCTAAGGCTACTACGATATCCTCGAACATCTCATTTCTCGACATATAGGATTTATCCTCGGTGGGAAGCGGCATTGTATATCCGCCCGCCATACCGCGAGGTATAATCGAGATTTCGTGAACGGGATCCTGAGTTTCGCAAACGTGGAAAAGTATAGCGTGACCCGCTTCGTGATAAGCGGTGAGCTTCTTTTCTTTATCGCTCATAACCTTGCTCTTTTTCTCGGCGCCCGCCACTACCTTAATAGTAGCTTCCTCGATTTCTTTCATAGTAATAGCCTTTTTATCCGCTCTGGCGGCGAGTAAAGCGGCTTCGTTTAGTAAGTTTTCAAGGTCGGCGCCCGTAAAGCCCGCGGTAGTTTTAGCGATAGTTCTCAGTCTAACATCGGGAGCGAGGGGTTTCTTGCGGGCGTGAACCTTTAAGATAGCCTCACGGCCGTTAATATCGGGATAGCTTACGATAACCTGTCTGTCGAATCGACCCGGACGCATAAGCGCGGGATCTAAGATATCGGGACGGTTAGTAGCGGCAATCATAATAACGCCCTCGTTAGCTCCGAAGCCGTCCATCTCAACGAGCAACTGGTTTAAGGTCTGTTCTCTTTCGTCGTGGCCGCCGCCGAGACCCGCGCCTCGCTGACGTCCTACGGCGTCGATTTCGTCGATAAACACAATACAGGGAGAATTCTTCTTAGCCTGGTCGAACAAGTCGCGCACACGCGACGCGCCGACGCCGACAAACATTTCTACGAAATCGGAACCCGAAATCGAGAAGAAAGGTACTCCCGCCTCACCCGCGACAGCTCTCGCCAGCAGGGTTTTACCTGTTCCCGGAGGGCCTACAAGAAGCACGCCCTTAGGGATCCTCGCGCCGAGGGTATTGTATTTTTCGGGAGATTTAAGAAATTCTACAATTTCCTCGAGCTCCTCTTTTTCCTCGTCGGCTCCCGCTACGTCGTCAAACGTAGTTTTACGTTTTTCATCGTTGGTATTTTTAATCTTAGCCTTGCCGAAGCTCATCTCTTTACCGCCGAGACCCGCTGAGCCCATACGGCGCATTATAAAGAACCAGAACGCTATTATCAGCACGAACAGAATAATAGTCGGCAGTATATTCATAAGGAAAGAGTTGTCGGTTTTTCTGACCAAGTCGTAGGTCATACCTTTATTTCGGCTCACGTACGGCTTTATATCAACTCTGAATTCCTCGGGATCGGCTATAGTACCTGTAACTACGGTTTTCTTCTTGTCGTTAAGGGTAATCTTAATCGCGCCTGTACCGTAGTTAAGCTGGTAATCCTTAACCTGACCTTTTTCGAAATAACCCACCATTGTAGAGGTTTTGACTGTTTCGCCCTGCTGTTGTGAATTAAAAAGCAGAGTTACGAGCAGTATTACCACGATAGGTATTCCGATATAAAAGAGCAGATTACGGGTTTTCTTTTTATTATCCAATACTCATTCACTCCTTAATATAGTATTGTAATTATCTTTCGATTTATTAAGAATAAACCTCTGGTTTTAAAATTCCGACATAAGGCAGAGTACGGTATTTCTCGGCGTAATCGAGTCCGTAACCTACGATAAACGCGTCGGGGATAACCTTTCCGACATACTCGACGGGAACTTCTACCTTTCTTCTGTCGGGCTTATCGAACAGGGTTACCATTTTTACGGTATTAGCCCCCTTAGCCATAAAGTATTTTACAAGGAAGTTGAGCGTATTGCCGGAGTCGATAATATCCTCGACAATAAGTAAGTCCTTACCCACGATAGACTGGGAAATATCCTTGAGCACGTTAACTCTGCCTGTGCTTTCGGTACCGTCGGCATAGGAAGATACTACTACGAAGTCAATTTTAAAGTCGTTTTTCATCGCTTTCATAAGGTCAGCCATAAACAGAACGCTTCCTTTAAGAACGCCTACCATAATCCAGTCCTTGTCCTGATAATCGCGGTCGATTTCAGCAGCCAGACGCTCGACAATTTCCTTAATTTCACTTTCGCTTACGAGAATTTTTTCCAAATCCTTATGCATACCTATACTCCTTTATGTTAATTAAAATTTTTTTATAATAAATCCGCTTTCGTTATAGTCACGGGCGTTTTCCGAGGCGCCTATTCCGTCTATCCAGTAAACCTCGCTGCCACTCGCGAGAATCAGGATAGAATCCCGGTTTTCTTCGGGGATTTTAAGCTCGTTAAAGAGCTTTTTTAGCGATTTAGTTACCTTTCTTTTTGGCAGGGTGAACTTATCCCCCGCGCTTCTTGTTCTGAATACAGGACTATTTTCAATCACCGAGAGCTTAAGAGCTTCGGGACTGTTTTTTATTTCTTTTACAGAATAATCGTTGCCGTTATATTTAAATTCCATCGGGATTTTTAATTCTATTTCGGAAATACAATCGGTGGGTTTATCGGTCGCGGTAAACCTCAGTATCCCCTGCTTCGACACCGCGCGTATACTTCCGTTTAAATCAACCGCGCCTGAATTAAGAACGGATAAAATCAGCGAAATATGCTTATACTCGGGCAAAATTTCGTTTTGCTTTAACAACCTGTAGATAACGGTCGGTTTAATTTCGTCGGGAATTTTTTTAAGTTCGTCGGTTTTATAGCCGTTTTCTGTACGGCATTTTTTTATATATTCATCAGATTTTAATTCTAAATAAGAATTAACGCTGCTGAAAATTTCAGTTTCATCGGCGACATTTTTCAGCACGTTCGGGTTAATCTCTTTCATAATTGGAACGAGTGAATGTCGTATTTTATTTCGGGTATAATCGTCGGTCAGATTGGTGCTGTCTGTCACATACGACAGCGAGTTTTCCTCGATATAGCTTTCGATCTCGGTTCGGCTCAGCCTAATAAGCGGACGGATTATATTATCCCTGACGGGTTTAATTCCGCTCATACCGTTTATCCCCGCGCCTCTGATTAAATTAAAAATAACAGTTTCGAGATTATCGTCGGCGTTATGGGCGGTAGCGATTTTAGCGCCGTATTTTTCGGAAAGCCCGCTGAAAAATTTATAGCGCTCGTTTCTCCCCGCAAGCTCCGTTCCGATTTTTTCTGTTTCGGCGATTTTTTTAATATCGACGCTTTTTACAAAAAGCTCGATTTTAAGATTTTCGCAAAGACTTCGGACAAATTTTTCGTCACGCTCTGCTTCCGCTCCGCGCAGATTGTGGTTTAGATGAGCGGCTTTTATGTTCAGCGAGTATTTTTCTTTTAAGGAATTAAGGGCGTAGAGTAGTGACACAGAATCCGCGCCTCCCGAAAGAGCCGCGATTACCGTATCGTTCGGGTCAATCATATTATACCCGAGCATAGTCCGCTCGACTTCGTTTACGAAATTACTCATAATTCCTCTCCACAGAAGTGAAGCGCATAAACTCGCCCTGCCAGTGCAATTTAACTGTAGTAGTTTCGCCGTGTCGGTTTTTAGCTACGATACACTCGCCGCTGTTCTCGTCCGCGGCGGGTCCCGCGGGTTCGTTTTCTTCGTCGCCCGACTTAGAGTAATAGCCGTCACGATAGAGAAAAAGAATAATATCCGCGTCCTGCTCGATAGAGCCCGACTCACGCAAATCCGAAAGCATAGGACGGTGATCCTGTCGTGATTCGGCGGCACGGTTAAGCTGGGAGAGACATATTACGGGTACGTTCATTTCCTTAGCGAGAATCTTTAGGTTTCTTGTAATTTCGGATACCTCCTGGACACGATTATCAATTCTGCGTCCGCTGGTCATAAGCTGGAGGTAGTCGATTACTACCAAGTCTATATTTTTAAGTCGTCTTAACTTCGATTTAATTTCGGCAACGGTGATACCGGGGGTATCGTCGAGATAAAATTTGCATTTCGACAACACGTCGCCCGCGGAAACAATTCGAACCCATTCCTCGTCGGAGAGCTTACCTGTTCTAAGCTTTGTGCCCTGAACGAGCGCTTCGGTGGACATAAGCCTGGAAGCGAGCTGTTCCTTAGTCATTTCGAGCGAGAAAAACGCCACGGTCTTTTTAGCTGTAGAAGCGACGTAACGCGCTATATTGAGCGCGAAACTGGTTTTACCCATACCCGGGCGAGCCGCGAGCAGAATAAGGTCGGAACGGTTAAGCCCCGTAATTACCCTGTCGAGATCGCCTATACCCGACGGAATCGGTTTCAGTAAAGCGTCGGCGTTATTATTAAGCGCGTCCAATCGGTCGAACTCCCGAAGCACTACCTTGGAGAGTTCCTCTAAGCCTTGGGTATTATCACGTCTAATATCAAAAATTTTCTGCTCCGCGGAGTCAATAAGAACCTTCGGCTCGCTTTCGCCCGCGGAAGCCTCGTCTATAATATCGCGCGAGGTATTTATAAGCCTTCGCACATCGTATTTATCACGAACAATTTTAGCGTACTCGGGCGCGTTTGAAACCGACGGACAGTTCTGGGCTAAATCCATAAGGTAGGTTTTGCCCGTAGCGTCGTCGAACTCTCTTTCACGTTTAAGAACTTCGAGCAGAGTTACAAAATCCACGCTTTTTCCCGTGTTAAACAGGTCGAGCATAGCGGAATAAATCACTCGGTGAAGCGCGACGTAGAAGAATTTAGAATCGCCTAAAACCTCAACTACTTCGTCAAGCATCCTGTTATCGAGGATAATCGCGCCCAAAACCGCCTGTTCCGCCTCGGGACTATAGGGCAGATTTAATCCGTCATATCCAGTTTTCACATTAGCATCCGCCATCTTTAAATCTCCTCATCTAACCTTCTGACATTCAGTGATTATCACGTTAACAGCTATAACCTGTAATCCGCTTACTTCTCCGCGTCTACAACCTCAACCTTAACCTTAGCGGAAATACCCGTATAGAGTTTAACCTCTACGGTATAGTTTCCGAAAGACTTGATATCCTGTGGAAGTACAAGCTTTCTCTTATCGACGGTAATCTGATACTTATTCTTAATTTCAGCCGCGATATCCTTAGCGGTAACGCTTCCGAAAAGCTTATCGCCGCTGCCTTTAGCTTTCATAGTGAGGGTTTTGCCCTCGAGCTGTTCTTTATAGTGGTTAGCCTGAGCCTTCTGGGTAGCTATTTTATAATTCTTGCTGTCCTCGGCGTTTTTATACTCGTTCATAGCCTGAGCGTTAGCTTCACGCGCGAGCTTTCTGGGAAAAAGAAAGTTGCGGGCGTATCCGTCCGAAGCGTTTACAAGTTCGCCTTTCTTTCCTAAAGGTTTAACGTCTTTTAATAAAATAACTTTCATTTTAACCTTACCTTTCTTAAGGCGCGAGCCTTATCTATATAAATTTAATACTATACATTTATAATATTATCAATCGCCGTAAGAAGCGTGTCTTTAGCTTCTTTGAGGGTAATTTTTCCGAGCTGTGTAGCCGCCATATTCTGATGGCCTCCGCCGCCCAGAGCTTCCATAACCACCTGGACGTTAAGCTTTCCGTAGCTTCTCGCGGAGATATTAACCGTGCCGTCGGCGGATTTAAAGATAACGAAGCCCGCGTCAACTCCCTCAATCGTGAGAAGCTCATCCGCGGCCTGAGCGCAGATAAGGCGGATATTTTCGCTTACGGTATCTGTAACCGCAACAGCGCATCCGCTTAACAGCTCGGCGCTGTCTACGATTTTATATTTTTCCTTATGAATCTCAAGCGAGCTTGAGAACAAGCGCTTTGTTTCGACGGTATCGGCGCCTTTCTTACGCAGGAACGCCGCCGCTTCAAAGGTGCGTACTCCCGTACGGAGTACAAAATTTTTGGTATCGAGCATTATTCCCGAAAGCATCGCCTCAGCCTGAAGCTTTGAGCAATGATTTTCGCCTAAATATGTAATAAGCTCGGCGACCATTTCGCACGCGGACGACGAAGTCGGTTCGTGGAAAAAGACAATAGCGTTATCAATATAATTAACCATTTTTCGATGGTGGTCGATTACGACAACGCGTTTACTCTTTTCGAGTATTTCTGGGCTTTCAACCACATTCGGAATATGGGTATCTACTACGATAAGCAGAGTTTTAGGGGTTAAATATTTTATTCCTTCCTCTACCGAAATAAACATATTTTTCTTTTCAGCCTCGACGTGATTAATGAGGCTTTGAGCCATAGAGCTTTCCTTGTTTACTACGATTCGGCAGTTCTTTTTAAAGCCTTTTTCGATAACAGGCTGAAGTCCTACAGCCGCTCCGATACAGTCTAAATCGGAGAAACGGTGTCCCATAATAAGAACTCGGTCGGATTCGGTAATAACCCTCGAAATCGAGGTAGCGACAACTCGGGTTCTAACCTTACTCATACGCTCGATTCCCGAGGAAACTCCTCCGAAAAACTCGTAGTTTTCACCGCGCATTACGGCTACCTGGTCTCCGCCTCTGCCGAGCGACATATCGAGAGCCTTTCTGGCCTTCTGTTCGCTTTCGACTATAGAGTCGCAGTCCGCGCCTATTCCGACTGAAATTGTCGCTTCACGGTCGTTGTACTTAATGGTACGGATTTCTTTTAAAATAGGGAATTTATCGGCGATAATCTTATCGAGATGGATTTTGTCGAAGATTATCATATACTTATTCGACGGAAGGCGTTTATAGAGAGCGCCGTTGTCGATAGCGAATCTCAGAAGCTTGTTCTCCACCTCGGTAACTACCGCGACGGTATCTTCCTCGCTGTCGTTAGAGAACTGTTCCCTGTTATCAAACACGATAAGCGCTACCGATTTTTGAGTTTCGTTAAACTTTTTAGCGATAGTGCTGTAGTGGGTATTATCTATAAAGAAGAAAACATATCCCTCGTCGGAAGCGGTACAGTAAACGGCGTAGTGATGTCCGTCGAAATAGATTTCGAGAACATCGCTGTCGGCGGCTTCATCGACGGTTTTTGAGCCGAGATACACGGTAATATTCTCGTTAACGGGATTTCTGCCCATACACAGCTGCTTTTTAAAGCGCGAGTTACTCCACAAAATATCGCCGAATTTTCCTACCACAACTACGGGCATTTTAAACCGCTCGAGGTAAGTCTGGTTAATATCGGAAATATTGGAGATTGTGCTTGAGACGGTTTTTTCGATATATTTCTTGAGCCTGATTCTCGAAACAATAACAAAGAAAACCGAAGCGGCTCCGACAGCTATCTCAGCGCAGGATAATATGAAATTGTACCGGAAGGTAAACGCCGACATAACGAAAAGCAATACCGCGATTACCAAAAACCACGGACTCGTGGTCCATACTTTCCTTCTCATATTTTAAATCTCCACATTTAAACTGTTAATGTAACCCAAAACCTATAACCTGTAACCTAAAACCTGTTACCTGTCATTAAACTTCCTGTAAAATCGGGAGAATCATCGGGAAGCGACGGGTTTTCTGTCCAATCATTTTGGAAACGTCGTCCTTAATACGATTCTTAATAGTACCCCATTCTTTTATGTTATTATCGGCGCAGTCCTCGAGGATATTGAGCGCGCGCTCGCGGATTTCGTCGAGCAATTCCTCGCTCTCGCGGACATATACAAAGCCTCTCGACACAATATCGGGACCGCTTATAACGTGACCGTCGTAAACGTCGAGCGAAGCTACGATAATAATGAGTCCGTCCTGGGCGAGATGTTTTCTGTCGCGTAAAACGATAGAGCCTACATCTCCTACACCGAGTCCGTCTACGAAAACTTTTCCCGCGGTAACGGGCGAAAGCTCCTTCATATATTTTTCGTTCACTTCGATTTGGCTTCCGATATCACCGATATATATATTCTTTTTATCAACGCCTAAGGACTGAGCGAGCTCGGCGTTCTTTCTAAGGTGCTTCTGTTCGCCGTGAACAGGAATAAAATACTTAGCGTTTACGAGCTTTTGGAGAATTTTAAGCTCCTCCTGGCAGGCGTGTCCGGATACGTGAACATCATACATACCCTCGTAAATAACCTTACAGCCTCTCTTTAGAAGCTCATCAACTACATTTCCGACAGTTTTCTCGTTACCCGGGATAGGATTAGCGGAAATGATAATAAAGTCGCCCTCGCCTACTACGACCTTTCTGTGATCGGAATAAGCCATTCTCGAAAGCGCGGACATAGGCTCGCCCTGGCTTCCTGTAGTAATTAAGACAATCTGCTCGGGATTAAATCTCGAGAGCATATCAATATCTATAACCATATTGTTAGGAATTTTAAGATATCCGAGTTCCTCGGCAACCTTCATATAATTGACCATTGAACGTCCCGAGAAAGCTACCTTTCGGTTATATTTTTCGGCGCAGTCGATAATCTGCTGGACGCGGTTAACATTCGACGCGAAGGTAGCTATAATAATCCGGCTGTTTATAGCGTCGCGGAAAAGACTGTCCAAGCTCGAGGTTACGGTCTGTTCCGTAGCGGTATAGCCCGGACGATCGGCGTTAGTACTCTCGCACAAAAACGCGAGTACGCCCTCGTTACCGAGACGCGCGAACGAATGAAGGTCAATCATATTTCCGACAAAGGGCGTACAGTCGATTTTAAAGTCGCCCGAATGTACAACTACTCCCGCCGGAGTATGAAGCGCGATAGCGCAGGAGTCGGGGATTGAATGGTTCACGTGAATAAACTCCGCCTCGAAGCATCCGATTTTAACCCTTCCGCCCGCGTTAACTACGTTGAGCTTAGCCGAGTTAAAGAGGCTGTGTTCCTTTAATTTATTGCTTAAAAGTCCGATTGTAAGCGGTGTGCCGTAAATCGGGATATTCATTTTTGAGAGTAAAAACGGTATTCCGCCGATATGATCCTCGTGTCCGTGGGTAACTACCATACCCTTTACTTTATCTATATTCTGCTCGATATAGCTGAAATCGGGGATCACAAGGTCTACTCCGAGCATATCTCCGTCAGGAAAAGCCATACCGCAGTCGAGCAGTACAATATCTCCCTCGCACTCGAATAAAGTAATATTCTTTCCGATTTCGTTAAGTCCGCCTAAAAACGCGATTTTTATTGACGGTTTAGATTTTTCGGGCTGTTTCTTTCTTTTTTGCGGTTTTCTGTTGTTATAATACTTCTTGCCCGAATTGGCTTTTACGCCTCGTTTACCTGTAAAGCGCTTTTGTTTTTTATATTCAGCCACAAATATACCTCCGTTTTCTTTAGATTTTCCGTTCTCTAAGAAAGCGCGCGCAATCGGCGCGTCCGCTTTCGCATAGTCCTTTCCGTTGTATGGGTGATGTTACCCAAAACAAGTTTTGAACATCACCTCAGCTCGTGCGCGCGCAGCGTGCAACTGAGCAGACAATATTTATATTTTTGCTCTATAGGAGTTAGGTGAAATGTTCTTTTCCTTAACATAGGTACGCTTGAATTTTTTTACCGATTTTGAGTAATTTCCTATAGAGTAAATAAGACAAATTGCGCTATTTGCCTATTATCCTATTATAAGTATTCACTATATTGTAACTTATTCACCTCCCCTATGTCAAGAGATAGCGGAAGAATTTGGATATACATTTTTATAATATTATAGACAGGTTTTAATATTTTAATGCCGTATTGCATTACAAACAATAAAATGGTATACTCAAAGTAACAAAACTGCGAGGTATGTATATGAAAAATGTTGAAATTTTTACGGACGGAGCCTGTAAAGGCAACCCGGGTCCAGGGGGCTGGGGAGCAATTCTCAGATATAAAGGCGTAGAAAAAGAAATTTCGGGCGGAGAAGCCGATACAACCAACAACCGTATGGAGCTTACGGCGGTAATAAAGGCGTTAGAGCTTTTAAAGGAGCCTTGCCGCGTAGAGCTTTACACCGACAGCCAGTACGTAGCGAACGCTCTCACTCAGGGCTGGGCTAAAAAATGGAAGGCTAACGGATGGATGAGAAATAAAAAAGAAAAAGCCCTAAACCCTGAGCTTTGGGAAAGGCTTTTGGTACTATACGACACGCACGATGTCGATATAAACTGGGTTAAAGGTCACGCGGGGCATCCCGAAAACGAGAGATGCGACCGTTTAGCCGTAGCCGCGGCGGAAAAATATATGTAACTCGGCCACAATTTTTATTTCTTTTTTAGCAAAACATACTAAATATAGCTTGCAATCTTCTATATCTTGTGTTATAATGCTTTTAATGAAATATAAATTCAGGGGTGTATGAAATGAAATGTCCGTTTTGCTCTTATACAGAATCGAAGGTAATCGACTCCCGCTCGGCTGACGACAGCGAACGTATCAGACGACGCAGAGAGTGTCTTAAATGCGGTAAGAGATTTACTACTCACGAAATTATCGAGACTGTGCCCGTTATCGTTGTAAAGCGTGATAAAAGCCGCGAGAGTTTTGATAGAAACAAGCTCACTAACGGTTTAGTCAGAGCGTGTGAGAAAAGACCTGTTTCGATTGATAAAATCGAGGAAATAGTAAACACTATCGAGAGCAAGGTGCAGTCGAGCCTTGACCGCGAGGTTACAACCGAGCAAATCGGCGAACTCGCTATGAACGAGCTAAAGAGTATTGACGAAGTAAGCTACGTTCGATTCGCTTCAGTCTACCGTTCTTTTAAGGATATTGAAACCTTTATGGACGAGCTTAATAAGCTTTTAAAAGAGAAATAAAACTCGGGACAGCCTTTAAAACGGCTGTCCTGTTTTGCTCTATAGGAAATTACTCAAAACTTGTATAAAAATTCAAGCAAAACTTTGTTAAGGACAATATCATCTTGCCTAACTCCTATAGAGCAAGAAATATTTATATTGTCCGCTCAGCAGTACTCTGCGCGCACGAGCTGAGGCGATGTCCAAAACTTTGAGGTGTTGTCGAAATCTTGAGGTATTGTCGAAATCTTTGATTTCGGTAACAATACCCATGCATAGCTTGATTTCGGTAACAATACCCATGCATAGCTGTTTTGGGTAACATCGCCCATACATAGGAGATAACTATTCGAAAGCGGCCGCGCCTATAGCGCGCTTTCTTGTTTATATAACAAGTCAGACGGCTCAACCGAGGTTAAGCCGTCATTTACTTACCAGTATCTAACTGTAATATTTTCTTTTTTTCTTCCGCGGGTATGTGCTCCGCTGTAGACCTTTTTTCTGCGGTGGTTAAGAATAAACATTGTACCGCTTACGAATACCGCGATCGCCAGAACTACAGCCATCCATAAAAGGAAGTTCGCGTTCTTCTCGTCGGTAACCGATACACTGGCGGTTTTCTTAGTTGAAACCGCTCCCGCGAGCGCTTTCTTGGAAATAACGTTAGTTTTTGCGATAACCTTATTTGCGGTCTTTACATTAGATTTAACCTCTTTTTTAACCTTGGGGCTTACGCTTTTAGCGACAGGCTGTTTAACTACCGCGGGGGTTGTAACTTTAGCGGCGGTTGCCTTCTCTGTAGCGGGTTCGCTCTTTTCAGCCGCCTTAAAATCGGGGTTAACCTTAGCGTCTGAGCTAAAGAGCTTGTCCTTGGTCATTTCGCCTACAACGCCTGTGGCGGGGATTGAGTTATCCTTCTGGAACTCTTTAACCGCGCTCTCGGTTACTTCGCCGTAGAAGCCTGTACACTCGTCGTCGAAATATTTTAGCTCGGCGAGTCGTTTTTGAACCTTTTTAACGTCATCGCCCTTATCTCCGCGTTGTACGATACCGTCGATTTTAACATCGGAAGCGTCGTAAGCTTTTTCGGTGAGTTTTTCAGTTTCCGCCGTCGAGGATTTAGTCTCGGCGTTAATTACGTCGTCTTTATTCTCGGGAGCTGTTTCGGAAACGCCCGTTGTAGAGAATTTATAATTTACACCGTCGATATCACGGCTTGTGTTTACAATATATTCGCCGTTTTCATAGTAATAATAATCTCCGTTATACTTAACCCATCCGTTATCGGGATAGCTTATAGCCGAGAACTTAAACCATTTTGTCCAAGATTTCGCGGTAGTAGGCTGACAGCAAACTCCGCTTTCTTCGTCGCGCGCGTCTACAGCCATACCGTTTCCGATATATACGCCTACGTGTCCGGGCTGATAAAGTCCGAGACCGTGGATTTTAGGAATACCGTCGTCGATATTTCCGCTTTGAGTAGCGGTACCGAGCTGATTAGAAGCGGTTCTCTCCCCTCCGCAATAGGAGTAGATAAGCCCCGAGCAGTCAACCGAACCGGCGCTTTCTCCGCCGTAAACATACTTCCATCCCTCGTTATAAGCCTTGAGCGACCATTCAGCGAGACCCGCGCCTGTGCCGTTAGCGCTCGGAGTTACCGAGCCCGCTATACAGATTGACACAATTAAGATAACCGCCAGAAAAACAGGCAATATCTTTTTATAATGCTTCTTAACTAAATTCATATCCTTATATACCTCCATACCCGAAAAAACGGGCGTGTTAATTACAGTTTGTAACAAAACTGTAATAATTATAACAAATCTTGTAATAAATTGCAACTGTTTTTTCTAATTTTTTCAAATTGTTTATTCGCTGTGCTGAAGAAAAGCCGATATATATGCGGTTTTTCGCATTGTAACAAAATGTAACCGACTGAAAGATTACAAACCTAACAGTCGGTTAATTACATAAATACTGCCATACACAGTTCTTGCATACGGACTTTATTTTGTTTTCTTTAATGATACTTTTATACGCAAGCTGTTTTAAAGCTTGCCATTTAATAAGCTCTCCCCCGCTTAGATCAAGCTCAGCTAAACAGTTATTATCAATTCTTTCGACTTTATCAAAGTCTTTACATTTTCCGCCTATATTATTCGGACAAGCTTTACATATCTCGTCGCAACCGACGGTAAGAGTTACATAAGGATTTTCGCTCTCGAGCTTTTCAATAATTCTGCTCATTTCTTTTACGAACTCATCGCTGTAGCCTTCTCCCCTAAAGAACCTTATACAAAGACTGTGATGAGGTCTAAGCTTAAAGCCGTACAATTTTACTAAGACGGTTTACAAGTACAACCGCCGCCGCGATTTTAAGCGCGTCAAACGGTAAAAACGGAACTACGCACATTCCCAAGGCGGTCATAAGGCTCATACTTCCCATAGAAGTGTTGTAAATTATCATAAACCAAGCCGTTCCGAAAGCATAACAGGCGAGCAGTCCGAGAACCATAGATACCGCGAGTACCCAAAGCTTACGCCCGAGCTTTTCACTCATTATACCTACGATAAACGCGGTAAACAGGAAGCCGATGATATAGCCGCCGGTTAATCCGAACAGCACTCCTACTCCGCCCGTAAAACCCGCGAATACAGGCAAGCCTACAAGTCCGAGCAGTATATATACCAGCACACTCAGCGTACCTCGTTTCCAGCCGAGCATACCCGCCGCCGCGAATACTCCGAGCGTTTGCAAGGTAAACGGAACTGTCGCGGGAATCTGAATCTGAGCGCAGATTGTAATAACAGCGGCGAACATAGCCACATATACGATACTTAATAAATTAGTTTTTACGTTTACGTTTACATTTTTCATTTTATCACCGAAAGTATTATATTATAAAAAGAAACTATTGTCAACTATTTCTGAAATTAAAGTTGACAATAGTTCATTCTATACTATTCCATATTAAAATCGAGACGGCTTAGCTTCTCTATAAGAATATCGTCCTCGGTAGGAGCGTCGCTGAGGTTTTCAATCTGCTGTCTTATATCGAGCATCATAGCGTCGGTATTAGCTATATCCTCGGCGCATTTCGAGAGTCTCGATACAATATAATCCTGCTCGGGAATCTCGTGCTTATACTTTAGCTGATGCTCTAAACTCGCCCAGAAGTCCATAGCCATAGTTCTGATTTGAACCTCTACCTTCATCGGCTTGGTAACCTCGGCGAAGAACACCGGAACCTCTACGATAAGGTGTAGGCTTCTATAGCCGTTCGGCTTTGGCTTAGCGATATAGTCCTTTCGGGCGATAAGGGTTATATCATCCTGTTTAATAAGCGCGTCGGCTATAAGGTAGATATCGTCTATATAGGAACAAACTACCCTTATACCCGCGATATCGTTAAGATTTTGCTCGATATTCTCGATAGTAAAGCTCTTGTCCTTACGGGCGAGCTTCTCGACTATACTCGAGGTACGCTTTAAGCGTGTAGTCATATAGCTTATCGGGTTTCTCTGATAACGCACATTAAACTCGGTGTTGAGTACATCAAACTTAGTCCGCACCTCTTTAATAGCGCAGGTGTACATCATCATAAGCTCCTTGTACCCTACTACCGTACCCATAAGCTCTTTAGTCTGGTTGAACATAGCCGTAGCCATTTCTTCGGATATTAAACCCAAATCGTTCGACAGCGCCGTGGCGTTTGAATATATTTCTTCATTAGTCGTAGCTTTAGGATTTAAAAGCTCGTTTTCGTTTTTACTCATAGTTTTTCTCCTTTAGTTTATAAACCTATTATAATACAACCTCGCGTAATAATCTATGTATTTTTTATAAAAATTGTAAATTACGGTTTAAGTATGTTATAATACATAAAGGTGACAGCTATATGAACATTAAAAGTAAAATTCCCGAAAGCAGAGCTCGGGAAATTGAGATTTCGATAACTAAAAAGAGAAGATTCAAGGAAAAGATTTTCAGCCGTTTTACTAAGGCGATCGTCGAGTTCGATATGATAAAGCCAAACGACAAGATAGCGGTTTGTATCTCGGGCGGTAAGGACAGTATGCTTATGGCGAAGCTTTTTCAGGAGTTAAAGCACCACGACAAGTTCCCGTTTGAGCTTGTGTTTCTGGTAATGGACCCCGGATACAACGAAGCTAACCGGAAGAAAATCGAGGAAAACGCCTGGATAACGGGAGTTCCGATTACAGTATTTTCCACCGATATTTTTAACTCGGTATTTAACGTCGAAAAGAATCCGTGTTATCTCTGCGCGAGGATGAGGAGAGGTCATCTCTACAAAATGGCTAAGGAGCTCGGCTGTAATAAAATCGCCCTTGGTCATCACTACGACGATGTAATAGAAACGAACTTAATGAGTATGCTTTGGGGCGGTCAGATTCAGACTATGATGCCGAAATTAAAGAGCAAGAACTACGAGGGTATGGAGCTTATAAGACCGCTTTACTATGTTCGCGAGGACGATATAATAGCATGGAGAGATTTTAACAAGCTCGAGTTTTTGAGATGCGCGTGCAGATTCACCGAAAAGCTCGAAGCCGAAAACGGCGAAAGCTCCGACTCTAAACGGCTCGAAACAAAAAGACTTATAAAGGAGCTGAAAAAATCCAACCCGAATATCGAGGCTAATATATTTAACAGTATGCACAACATAAGCCTCGACGCCGTAATCGCCTATAAAAAGAACGGCGAGGTACATAATTTTTTAGATGAATATTAAAATGAAACGTCAGTATTATCAATCTTCGACAATACTGACGTTTATTTTTATGCTGTTTTTTTACTTAATTTAAATGTTATCCATTGATTATCAAAATCATTAGGTTTCATAAAGTAATTAATATCAATAGTTTGCGTTTCCTTAGAATTATCATTATAAAGAACAGTAATATCTATTGAGGAATCTTTTACCATTTCTTTTACTATTCTAGATTCAGCCTCTTCATTTTCTTCATAACTTTTTTTAGCTTTATCAGTAGAAAGAAGATGTTTTCCGATTATATCCAAGTTTTTCTTTATAGTTTCATTTGTGGAATCCGCTTCATACGAAATATTAAACAGTTCACTTAAATCAATGCTTTGTTCAACATTTGAATTGTTATTGTTTAAATATGTAAAACCTTTACACAAATAGCCCTCGGCATTAAGAAATTCCAATTCTTTTTTTGATTTTTTTATATCTACAAAATTTGTGAATTTATCTTTATTCTTCACAATATCAAAATAAGAACACCTTTTATTTGCTTTAAAAGTAACCGCTTTAATATTTTTGCCGTTAATGAATAAGTTAGATAAATGATACTCTTGTATCATTGAAATATCTTTTGTCGAGGTATTAATACTTGAACTACAGCTTATCGTCGAAGAATATGAACCGAGAATAGAATTCTTATAATCAAATCCTTTTTCGATTTCAGAAGCGCTCGCGTTCAAATAAAACACATTTTCATTTTTGGGATAAAGCATAAAACCCAGAATAAAAACAGCAACCAAACTTGCCGCTATAATTGATACGGGCTTATAATTAAATTTTTTAGTCTTTTCCATTTTTATAACCTTTCCCGATTCTTCCGCCTTAAGCGCGGCTTGTACGGCTCTTTCGACCGATTCGGGCGACGCTTTAAGCGAAGATATCGCCTTTAATTTTTTATCCATATGTATTCTCCTTTTCTATAATTTTTCCGAGAGCTTTTCTCGCGCGCTTGAGCCTGGTGCCGATTGTGTTCGGTTTTTCGCCGAGCATTTCGGCTATCTCGGAAATTTTAAAGGATTCGTAATAGTAAAGATAAATTACGTTTCTGTACTTTTCGGGCAATTGCCACAGCTCCTCCAAAACCTTTTGGGTTTCGGGAGCTTCGAGCTCGAAGCATTCGTCAATCGGAACATAAGCGCGAATACTTTTAGAACGCTTTAAATTCCTGCATTTATTTATCGTAACAGTTACAAGCCAGCTTTTAAGATGCGCCTCGTCAGAAAGAGGAGCTTTGTCTTTAACGAGGGCTATGCTGACTTCCTGAAGTATATCCTCAGCGTCGAAACGATTTTTTAAATTCTGGTAAGCAACGCGAAATATAAAATCGGAATACTTCCGAACAGTCTGTTCGATAAGTTTTCTTTTTTCTTCTCGAGAATATTGAGATTCGGTACCGTTTTTATTCAAGCTCTCTCCTCCTTTCACTAATAGTTACACTTTAATATGCTGTTTCGGTTCACTTATTTTAAAAACTTTCATTTTTTATTCACAAAAACGTCAGCTCTTCTATCTTTTTATTTCAAATAACGGCATTATGATTATAGCACAACAAGGAGGTATGACGTATGTATATATTAAAAAACGCGTTAAAAAGTATCACCAGAAATAAGCTGAGAAATATTTTAATCGGAATAATCGTACTTATAATTTCGATTTCGGCGTGTGTATCGCTCTCAATCAGAGAAGCGGCACAAGCCGCCAAGGAGGACACTCTAAGCGGCTTACAGGTTACGGGAACTATAAGCTTTAACAGACAGAAGGCTATGGAAGAAATGAAAAAGAGCTCTTCAAGCTCATCGAGTTCAAAATCTTCCTCAAGCTCAACTAAAACCGACCGAAGCAAATTCGACTTCGATGTTCTTCAGGGCTCGTCGCTGTCGCTGTCGGATTATAAGAAATACGCTAAAGCGCTTAAATCAGGCGACAGCTACTATTACTCGGGAGCGGTTTCACTGAACGCTACGGGCAAAATCCTACCCTACGGAACTTCCGAGGACGACGATTCAAGCTTGTCGAGCTCAAGCTCTAAATCAAGCTCAAACTCAAATTCAGGCAATATGCAGCCGCCCGGAGATAATAACAATAACAACAGTAACACTCAGAACAATCAGGACGGTATGGGACATCAGCCGTTCCAGGTTAATCAGGGAGATTTCTCGATAACAGGCTACTCCTCGTACAAGGCTATGCTCTCGATGTTCGGCGACGACGGCAGTTATAAGATTACCAAGGGTAAGATGTTCGACGAAACGAGCGATGCCTTAGAATGTATTATAAGCAACGAGCTTGCCACCTATAACAGCCTTAAAGTCGGCGATACTATCAAGCTCGCTAACCCGAATTATGAGAAAGAAACCTACAAGCTCAAAATCGTGGGTATATATAAAAACTCGGATTCGTCATCGGAGGAAAACAACCGTTTTCAGATGAACGATCCCGCTAATAACATTTATATGAACTACAACGCTTTCACGAAAATTATCAAGGCTTCCGCGAAGGCTAACCACAAAATGACCGATTCCGACGGAAACAAAACTTCCGCGAAGCTCACGGAAAACCTCGCTTTCACCTATACCTTTAAGAGCGTGGATAACTACAACTCCTTTGCTAAAAAGGTTTACACGCTCGGTTTAAGCGACGATTATACCGTAAACTCCAACGATTTACAGCAGTACGAAAACAGCCTCTTACCGCTGCAAACTTTAAGCCAAACGGCAATATGGTTCTTTATAATAGTACTCGCGGTGGGCGGAGTAATTCTTATCACGCTCAACATCTTTAACCTCAGAGAGCGCAAATACGAGGTCGGGGTTCTGACGGCTATCGGTATGAAAAAAGCTAAAGTAGCTCTCCAGTTCGTTACCGAAATATTTATAGTGACGTTTATCGCCCTTATAATCGGCACAAGCGTCGGAGCGGCTGTATCCGTCCCGGCTACAAATACGCTTTTGGCGAATCAGATTCAAAGCTCGCAGTCCACAGGCAACAACGTTAAGGAAAACTTCGGCTTTAAGAGTGACGATAACAACGGTACTCCCCCCGATAACAACGGCGGCCCTATGGGTAAAATGTTCGGTCAGTCCAAGGCTCAAAATTACGTAGACAGCGTTAACTCAGCGACTAACCTATTCGTAGTTATGGAGCTTGTATTAGTAGGACTGTTCTTAACGATAATCGCAAGCTTGGCGGCGCTTATAAGTATTATGAGGTACGAACCGCTGAAAATTCTTTCCAACCGCTCCTAACTGCCAAATAAAAAATTAACACAGGCAATAAGTACACTTAAAAAAGAAAGGCGCTATTATGAGTATTCTAAAACTTGAAAATATTTCTTACCATTACGACAGAAGCAAGGTAATGGTTCTCGATAAACTTAATATGGATTTTGACGAGGGTAAAATCTACACAATCGTCGGAAAGTCGGGCGCGGGCAAGACAACGCTTCTCTCCGTATTGTCGAGCTTAGCCGCGCCGACAGACGGCAAAATCTTCCTCAACGACAGGGATATAACAAAGATAGACAGGTATAAATTCCGCAGTAAATACGTTGGTGTTATCTTCCAGAGCTTCAATCTTCTCACCCACCTTACAGCCCTTGAGAACGTAATACTTTCGATGGATATATCGGGTAAGAAGTTCAACCGTCCTAAAAAAGAAATCGCCCTTGAGCTTCTTAGAAAAGTAGGTCTCGACGAGGAAGAAGCCAAACGGCGTGTATTAAAGCTTTCGGGCGGTCAGCAACAGAGAGTAGCCATAGCGAGAGCGCTGTCCTACGACCCTGACATCATTCTTGCGGACGAACCTACGGGCAACCTCGACGGCGAAACTCAGGACGAAATTATCGGTATTTTCCGTATGCTCGCCGATGAGGGAAAGTGCGTAATTATAGTAACACATTCGCCCGACGTAGCTAAAGCGAGCGATATAACCTATGAACTTAAAAAGCCCGATAAGGCAAGCTGAAATTTTTAAGGAAAATAGATAAAAAAATCAAAAATCCCTCTTTCGAATTCTACTGTAAATTTTTAAAATAACACTTACATTATTCCTCAAAATGTGATAAAATAATTACAGTAAACATTTGAAGGAGGGATTAGTGCGAAAGTTCGCACTAATCCAAATTAATACTGCCCGCTCAGTTGCGCACTGCGTGCGCACGAGCGATGGCTTAATTGCCATTTACGCCTTATCCGCTCACGGTAAAAGCGTAAGGTAAACCTTAATATCTATTTGTGGGCGGAAAGGCTATGGCAATTATTATGTATTCAGTCGGAGAAATTGTCATTTACGGCGGCGAAGGTGTTTGTAAGATCGATAAAATCGACAAGATGAATATTTCAGGCTTAAAAAACGATAAGCTTTACTACTACCTCACCCCTCTTTTCAGAAACGGCACAATCTACGCGCCCATCGACACGCCTGTCAGAATGAGATACGCTATCTCTAAGGACGAGGCCGAGGATTTAATTAAAAAAATTCCCGAAATCCCCGCCGAAACCTTTACTAACGTAAACGTACGGCTTTTATCGGAGCATTACCAAAGCATAATTAAAAGCTACGAGTGCGAGGATTTAGTAAGAGTTATCAAATCTATCGAAGCCAAGAGAAAAATACTTCTCGAAAAAGGCAAAAGGCTCGGAACTGTCGAGGAAAGATTTTTAACCAGAGCCGAGGATATGCTTTGGGGAGAATTATCGGTAAGCCTCGGGATCGACAAGGACAAGGTAGACGGCTACATAAGAAAAAAAATATACGGCTAAAGTAAACGGAGCGGCTCATAATTCAAAGAGCTGCTCCGTATTTATTTTTATATATTATCTCTGTTCCAATATTTTCTGTCAAGGCTTCTGTAGTGAACCGCCTCGGCTACGTGAGCCGCCTCGATTTTTTCGCTCTCGTCCAAGTCGGCTATAGTTCGTGCGACCTTTAAGATTCGGTTGTACGCTCTGGCTGAAAGTCCCATTGTCTCGAACGCGGATTTTAACAGAGCAGCCGCTTCGTCGGTAATTACGCAGTAGTCCTGAAACTCCGAGTCGGTAAGACGGGCGTTACAGTTCGTCTGAGAATTTTTATAGCGCTCGGTCTGAATTTTCCTCGCTTTATCGACGCGGGCTTTTATATTCACGGAGCTCTCCTCGTCGGCTTTGCCCGAAAGCTCGCCATACTCTACGGGAGGAACCTCAATATGTATATCGAACCTGTCTATAAGCGGACCTGACACGCGATTCAAGTACCTTTGAATAGCGTTAGGACTACAGGAGCACTTCCTCGTAGGATGGTTAAAATATCCGCACGGACACGGATTCATAGCCGCTATGAGCATAAAGCTGCACGGATAGGTATATTTACCGCTCGCTCTCGATACCGTAACCACGCCGTCCTCTAAGGGCTGGCGCAAAACCTCCATAGTTTTTCTGCCGAACTCGGGAAGCTCGTCGAGAAACAATACGCCGTTATTCGCGAGAGATATTTCGCCGGGCTTAACATGCACACCGCCTCCGCTTAAAGCTACGGGCGATACGGTATGGTGAGGCGCTCTAAACGGACGAGTCCTGATAAGCGGCGCTCCCTTGGGCAGAGTTCCCGCGATAGAGTGAACCTTAGTAGTTTCGATAGTTTCGTCAAAGGTCATATCGGGAAGTATCCCGGGCATACGCTTAGCGAGCATACTTTTTCCCGAACCCGGAGGTCCTATAAGCAGTACGTTATGGCCTCCCGCGGCGGCTATTTCAAGCGCGCGTTTAGCCTCGTACTGACCTTTCACCTGAGAAAAATCGGGGATATCCTTTTTATCTATTACTACCTCGGAAAGCGGCAAGGCGGGTTTAAGCTCCTCGATACCTCTGAAATACTGAACTAAATCGTAAACGTTCTCGACAGGATAGACATCTATCCCCTCTACAACCGCTCCCTCGGCGGCGTTATCGGCAGGCACGAACAGTCTTTTAATTCCGCATTCCTTAGCTTTTATAGCCATAGGAAGAACGCCGTTTATACTTCTGAGCTCGCCCGAAAGGCTCAGCTCGCCTAAAAACGCGCAGTCGGATAAATCGACGCTCAAATTCCCCGTAGCCTTTAATAACGCGACATAAATCGGGAAATCATAAATAGGACCTTCCTTTTTATAATCGGCGGGCGCTAAGTTGACGGTAATCCTCGTAATCGGGAACTGAAAGCCCGTATTCTTAAAGGCATTTCTAACCCTGTCCTTACTCTCCTTAACAGCGGTATCGGGAAGTCCGACCATATCGAACAGAGCCTGTCCGTTAGAGATAGAAACCTCTACCTCTACGGGATAGCTGTCTATTCCGAAAAGCCCGAAGCTGTTGCATTTTACTACCATAAGCCCACCTCTTTACGCTCAATTTAAGTTAAAATCATTATAACATATGAACGAATGTTTTATCAAGTGGTTTTGTAAATTTGACATTAAAAATTTTTTGCGTTATGATTAAGGTATAAATCTACAGGTGGTGTTATTCTGTCCACAACTAACTACGGCTCGCTAAACGACAACACTTTGGCGGCGCTGTCTAAGAAAGGCGACGAAAAAGCCTTTGAGGAAATTACTATCCGCTATATTAAACTTCTCTACTCCATAGCGGCTAAATACAATATCGACGGCTACGAAACCCAGGACATAGTCCAGGAGGGACTTCTCTCGTTTTTGATAGCCACAAAAACCTTCGACGAAAACGGGGACGCGTCGTTTAAAACCTACGCCTCAAAATGCGCGAAAAACCGTTTTAACGACCTCGCGAAAAAGGTCAACGCCAAAGGAGCTGTTCCGAAATCTCAGATCGTGCCGATAGACAGCCTCGAGGATAAAACCGACGACGCTCAGAATATTGAGGATCACGTACTCGAGAGGGAGTATCTAAAGACTTTTATAAAGCACCTCGATTCAATGCTCGACGCGGACGAAAAAATGGTTTTCAATATGTACGCTCAGGGCTATTCGTACAAGGAAATCGGCGAAAAAATTAAAACCTCGCCCAAAAAGGTAGATAATATACTACAGAAGATAAAAAGAAAACTCAGAGGACTGTAATAGTTAAGAGTTAAAAGTTAACAGCATAAAATAAGGTCGGATAGAAATTTAATCTATCCGACCTAAACTTTTATTAATTTATCCGTTAATCAGTTCAATGAGCTTAGCTCTTACAGCCTGGGCGTCGGCTTTACCGCGGCTCTGTTTCATTACATTTCCGAGCAGCGACATAAGCGCTTTTTCCTTACCGCCCTTATAATCGGCGACGGCGTTAGGATTACCGTCGATAGCGTTTTTACACATCTGCTCTATCGCCGAGTCGTCCACTCCGCCGAGGTCGCTCTCGTCGATAAATTCCATACAGGATTTACCGGTATCGAGCATTTTCTCGAGAGTTTTCTTGGCTAAGTTATTCTGAATCTTCTTATCCTCGATAAGCTTAACGAGCTCTTTTAACTGCTTCGGAGATACCGTTACATCGAAAGCTTCCTTATCCTTTTCGGTTTCAACACGTCTGAATATAGAGCCGATAATAAAGTTCGAAACGGTTTTCGGATTTTTAAGTCCGTCAACGGCTTCGTCGAAATACTCGCTTACCTTGCGGTATTTAGTGAGCAGCGCCGCGTCCTTTTCGGGAATATCGTAATCCTCGATATAACGCTGTTTCTTAGCTTCGGGGAGTTCGGGGAGAGTTTTTCTAATCTCCTCAACCTCTTCCCTGCTCGTGAGAATTGTTACAAGGTCGGGATCACGGAAATAACGGTAATCGTTAGCGTCCTCTTTACCTCTCATAGAGGAGGTTGTGTTGGTGGCGTCGTCGTAACGGAGAGTTTCCTGGATAACCTTTCCGCCGCTTTCGATAACGTCAACCTGTCGCTCAAACTCGTACTCCATAGCCTTAACTATATTGTTAATAGAGTTCATATTTTTAATTTCGGTACGTGTACCGAGCTTATCGCTGCCCTCGGGACGAACCGAAATATTAACGTCGCAGCGCATTGAGCCTTCCTGCATACGACAGTCGGAAACGCCGATAGCTCTCATAATCTGCTGGAGCTTTTCTACGTACTCCCTCGCCTCGTCAGTGCTTCTGAAATCGGGCTCGGTGACAATCTCGATAAGCGGAACTCCGCCTCGGTTATAGTCTACGTAAGTATCGCCGTGAGCGTGTACAAGCTTACCCGCGTCCTCCTCGATATGAATTCTGAGGATACGGATTTTTCTTCCGTTAGAAAGCTCGATATAGCCGTGCTCGCACAAAGGCTTATCGTACTCGGAAATCTGGTACGCTTTCGGAAGGTCGGGATAGCAGTAGTTCTTTCTATCCATTTTAGCGACTTCGGCTATCTCGCAGTTAGTCGCGAGTCCCGCCATAATTGCGTACCTTACAACCTGACGGTTGAGCTTGGGGAGCGTACCCGGAAGCCCTATACATACGGGACAGCAATGTGTATTCGGCTCGCCGCCAAACTTAGTCGTACAGCCGCAAAAAATCTTTGTATTAGTCGATAACTCAACGTGGGTTTCAAAACCGCCTACTAATTCGTATTTCACAGTTTTACACCCCACTTTGTCTCTTTAAAGTTTTCCGGAGCGGCTTTCTCATACGCGTTAGCGGCGTTTAAGATAGTCGCCTCGCTGAATTTATTACCGATAAGCTGCATACCGATAGGCATACCCTTGTCGTTAAATCCGCAAGGTACCGATACCGCGGGAAGTCCGGCGATATTTACAGGTACGGTACAGATATCTGTTAAATAAGTTTCGATAGGATCGGAAACAGCGTGTCCCATCTCAAAGGCCGTCATCGGAACTGTCGGCGCTAAGATAAAGTCGCATTTAGTAAACGCGTCGTCAAACGCCTTTACGATAGTTCCTCTTAAATTCTGAGCCTTTTTATAATAAGCGTCGTAGTAACCGGCAGACAGCACGTAGGTTCCGAGAAGGATTCTTCTCTTAACCTCGGCGCCGAAGCCCTCGCTTCTTGTACGGCACATCATATCGTGAGTACCGTTGTAATGCTCGGTCTTAAAGCCGTAGCGGATACCGTCGTAACGTCCGAGGTTAGAAGACGCCTCGGCGCAGGCGATAATATAATAAACAGGTAAGGCGAATTTAAGCGCGGGCATATCGAAGTAAATCACCTCAGCGCCTAAACTCTCGTAAACCTTAACCGCGTTTAAGACAGCTTCCTTAACGTCGTCGCGCACACCCTCGAGGTACTCGCGGGCGATACCGATTTTCATACCCTTAATATCGTTATTAACTTTATCAAAGGTCATACCGCCCTGACGACCCTGAGAGGTGCTGTCCTTGGGATCGTAATCGGAGATAGCGTCGTATATAATAGAAACATCCTCTACCGTTTTTGCGATCGGTCCGATTTGGTCAAGACTCGAAGCGTAAGCGATAAGTCCATATCTCGACACAGCGCCGTAAGTCGGTTTAAGTCCTACCATACCGCAGAAAGACGCGGGCTGGCGGATAGAGCCGCCTGTATCCGAGCCTAAGCCGTAAGCGGCGATATTGCCGCCTACCGCGCTCGCTACACCGCCCGAGGAACCGCCCGCGCAGTGTTTGGTATTAAACGGGTTAGTCGCTCCGCCGAAATACGAGGTTTCGCAGGATGAACCCATCGCGAACTCGTCCATATTGGCCTTACCGAGCATAACAGCGCCGTCGTTTTCGAGCTTTTCCCATACGGTAGCGTTATAAATAGGCTTATAGCCTGTTAAAATTTTTGAACAACAGGTAGTCTCAACGCCTTTGGTAGAGATATTATCCTTAACGGTCATCGGAACGCCTTCCAGAAGTCCGATATCCTCACCCTTAGATAGCTTAGCGTCAACCTTTTCAGCCTGAGCAAAAGCCTCGTCGGCGGTCACGTTAACATAGGCGTTGAGCTCGCCGTTATCGCTTTCGATAGATTTTAAATATTTTTCGGTCAATTCCTTACACGAAATCTGCTTGGACGTAAGCAGGTCGTGTATCTTTTTTATCTCAGACATACTTACCTCCTAGTTATGATTACGTACTAAGAAATGATCCTCAGCCTGTTCGGGAGCGTTTTTGAGAATCTCCTCGCTCGGGAGCGACTCTACAACAACGTCCTCGCGGAATACATTCGAGAGATTGTTGATATTATCGAACTCCTCGCCTGAGTCGGGAGCGTTATTTATAGCGTCGGCGAACTCGACGATTTCCTGCATCTGCTTGGTTAAATCGTCCAGCTCATCCTCAGCGACAAAAAGCTTTGAAAGTATAGCTATGTTTTCTACGTCTTCTCTTGTTACCATTTTTATCCTGCTTTCTCGAATAATTAAATTGCGAATTATCTCAGCTTCACATGCACCTCGCGAAGCTGCATTTCGCTTACTTCGTTCGGAGCGCCTAAGAGTACGTCCTGAGCGTTTGAGTTCATCGGGAACGGAATAACCTCGCGGATATTCTCCTCCTCGGTTAAGAGCATAATAAGACGATCTACGCCGGGAGCCATACCCGCGTGAGGCGGAGCGCCGTACTGGAACGCTGTGTATAAAGCTTTAAATTTATCCTTGAGTTCGTCCTCGCTGTAGCCCGCGATTTCGAACGCTTTAATCATAATATCGAGGTCGTGGTTACGAACCGCGCCCGAGGAAAGCTCTACGCCGTTACAAACGATATCGTACTGATACGCTATAATCTCGGTTGGCTTTTTGTTAAGAAGCGCGTCCATACCGCCCTGAGGCATTGAGAACGGGTTATGTGTAAAGATAGTCTTTCCGTCCTCATCGATTTCGTACATCGGGAAATCTACGATAAAGCATAACTCAAAACGGCTCTTGTCGATTAAGTCAAGTCTCTCAGCCACTTCGGTTCTAATCTGACCCGCGAGTAAGGGAGCCTGCGCCTTGCTGTCGGCGATAAAGTAAATTACGTCGCCGGCCTTTGAGCCGTTACGCTCGATAAGCTCCTCGCGGTCGCCTGGCTTTAAGAACTTGTCAATCGGGCCGTCGAAAGTCATATCATCTCTAACCTTAACGTAACCTAAGCCCTTCATACCGATAGAGAGAGCGAACTCCTCCATACGCTTAAACCACTTTTTACTCTGAGCCGAAGCGCCCGGAACGTTAATAGAACGCACGCACTTCTTTCTGAACGGAGCGAAGTCGGTTTCCTCAAACATATCGCTGATTTCTTTAATCGCGAGCGGATTTCTTAAATCGGGCTTATCTGTACCGTATTTGAGCATAGCCTCCTCGAAAGGAATACGCTTAAACGGAGCGGGGCTTACCTTTTTATCGGTGAACTTGGAAAAAGTATCGTAGAGAACTTCCTCGGCAACCTTAAAAACATCTTCCTGAGTAGCGAAAGCCATCTCGAAGTCGAGCTGATAGAACTCACCCGGGCTTCTGTCGGCTCTGGCGTCCTCGTCGCGGAAACAGGGAGCAATCTGGAAGTATTTATCGAATCCCGAAACCATTAAGAGCTGTTTAAAAATCTGGGGAGCCTGGGGTAAAGCGTAGAACTTACCCTTATGCTTACGGCTCGGAATCAGATAATCACGAGCGCCTTCGGGAGATGAAGCCGAAAGAATCGGTGTGTTAATCTCGGTAAAGCCGAGCTCGTTCATCTTATTTCTCATAAATGAAACAACCTGAGAGCGAAGAAGCATATTATTATGAACCTTCGGATTTCTGAGGTCTAAAAATCTATAGCGGAGTCTGACGTCCTCGTTAGTATTCTTGGAAGTAGCTACCTCGAACGGAAGCTCGTTCTTACATTTTCCCAAAACCTTGATATCATCGGTGTGAACCTCTACGTATCCTGTCGCGATTTTTGGGTTAATAGTATCGTCGTCACGCTTAACAACCTTACCGCCTAAAGTTACGGTACACTCGCGGTTAATATCCTTTAGAAGATTATCGTCGTGAACTACTACCTGAAGCACGCCGTACTCGTCACGGATATCAAGAAACATTACGCCGCCGTGGTCTCGGATATTTTCAACCCAGCCCGCGACTCTTACTTCCTGACCGATATTTTCTTCTCTCAACTGACCGCAGTTTACGGTGCGGTAAATGTTCTCCATAATCATATATCATAGTCCTTTCACGGCATTATTCGAAAAATGCCCCTATTTTCGCATTATCGTCTGGTATTATACCATATTTTATATATCTACGTCAAGGCGGAAAGCCCCTATTTTATCAATTTAAAAAAGTAATTATATACAGAAGCCCGAGGGTGTGGTATAATTCCTTTAAGGAGTGAGATTATGCTTAACATAGGATGTCATTTATCCGTTTCGAACGGATTTGAAAATATGGGTAAACAGGCGATAGAACTCGGCGGCAACACGTTCCAGTTCTTCACCCGAAATCCCCGCGGCGGTAAAGCCAAGGATATAGATAGAAAAGACACAGATGCTCTTTTAATTCTTATGAAGAATAATAATTTCTCAAAGATACTGGCTCACGCGCCGTACACTCTCAACCCCTGTTCCGCGAATGAGCGTACCAGGCAATTCGCGTTCGAGACGATGGCGGACGATTTAAAGCGGATGGAATATATCCCGAATAATATGTACAACTTTCACCCGGGTTCTCACGTAGGGCAAGGCGTAGATAAAGGCATAGAACTAATCGCCGAGGTTTTAAACGAAGTTATGCGGGAAGATATGACAACCACGGTTTTACTCGAAACTATGGCGGGCAAGGGTAGCGAGGTTGGCTCTAAATTCGAGGAACTAAAAGCGATTATCGAGCGAGTTGAAATAAAAGATAAGCTCGGAGTATGTCTCGATACATGTCACGTATTCGACGGCGGATATGATATCAAGGATAACCTCGAAGGCGTTTTGGAAAGCTTCGATAAGATTATCGGACTAAGCAGACTAAAGGCGCTTCACTTAAACGACAGCAAAAATCCTTTAGGAAGCCATAAGGACAGACACGAAAAAATCGGCAAAGGATATATAGGACTTGACGCGTTTAAAAACATAGTAACCCATCCCGCGCTTAAAGCTCTCCCCTGTTTTTTAGAAACTCCGAACGAGCTTGAGGGCTACGCCGAAGAAATAGCTTTGCTTAAAAGCTTTTAAAACTATGTAACACAATTTCTCCTTTTTAATATTATGTAATGTAGACGAAAGGAGGAAAGACATATGTGTAACAATGGTTTCGGCGGAAACGGATGCTGCTGGATTATTCTTCTTATTCTCATCATCTGCACATGTTGCGGTAATAACGGTGACAACAACTGCGGTTGCGGCTGCTAAAATTGAACACCGTGAGGGCGTACGCGATAGCGTGCGCCCTCATTTTCCGTTTTTTAGGATAAAAAGGTTCGTTATTATATACAAAAATGTAATAATTATGCGTTTTTCGACTTTTTGTATTGAAAAAACTAAGTAAAACTATTATAATTAGAATGTTAATATTTTTTACGATTTCTGTTTATCGGAAATCAAAAGGAGGAAAAATGGAAAATAGAGGTCAATGGAACTCAAGACTTACCTTTATCCTCGCGGCTATAGGCTCGGCGGTTGGACTTGGTAACGCTTGGAGATTCCCGGGACTTGCCGCTAAACACGGCGGCGGTACATTCTTAGTGGTTTACCTCGCGGCAATGTTGGTAATGGGTATTCCGCTTCTTATGATGGAAATTTCTATCGCGAGAAAATTCCGTAAGGGCGCAATCGAGAGTATGCGCGGTATCAAAAAATGTTGGGAGCCTGTAGGTTGGGCGGCAACTTCTAACGCTTTCGTAATCGTATGCTACTATGCGGTAGTATTCGCGTGGGTTATCTTAATGTTTGTAAATTCCTGGCAGTTCGCGGGTATGACAGGTAACTCCGAAGCGGCTTCAAACTTATTCTTCCAGCTTACCGAAACGACTGGTAAAATCGAAGGATTCGCTATTCCGTGGGAAGTTTTACTCTGTCTTGTTGTCGCGTGGGGATTAATCTTCATCTGTATTCGTAACGGCGCTAATTCGGTTGGTAAGGTTGTTAAGTTCACGGTATTCGCTCCCGTAGTTTTACTTCTCATTATGGCTATTAAGGGTTGCACAATGCCGGGCGCGACAGCGGGACTTGCTAAGCTCTTTATCCCCGATCCCAGCGCTTTAGGCGATCCTACGCTTTGGGTAGACGCTATCGGACAGGTATTCTACAGCTTATCAATTATGATGGCTATTATGTTCGCTTACGGCTCATACCTCGGCGACGACGCTAATGTAGCGGGCGACGCGATTATTATCGCTTTCTCGGATATGGCTATCAGCGTACTTTCGGGCGTAGTTATGTTCGCGACAATGGGCGGTACAGGTATGCTCAACGACATCACAGCGAGCGGTATCGGTACGGCGTTCGTCGTATATCCGCAGGCTATCGTTAACCTGACGAATATCGGCTGGCTCAACGCGGTATTCGGAGCGGTATTCTATATGATGTTAATCACACTCGCTATCGACTCCGCGTTCTCAATCGTAGAGGGTGTATCGGCGGCGATTTCTGATAAGTTCCATCTTAAACCTAAAAAGGTTACAATCGCTGTTTGTATTATCGCTGGAATTATATCATTATTATTCGTAACTCAGGCGGGACTTGCTTGGCTCGATATCGTAGATAACTGGGCTAACAACTTCAACCTTATTATCGTAGGTGTCCTCGAGTGCGTAGCTATCGGCTGGACATTTAACCTCAGAAAAGTTCTCGGTGAGGTTAATAAAAACACCAAGCGTTTCCACGCTCCGTACTGGTGGTTCTCGATTTCGATTAAGGTTATCTCACCCCTGTTACTCGCGGGATTGTTCGTATGGAATGTAGTAACACTTTTCGTACAGAACGGCGGTACATACAACCCCGACTATCCTATCTGGGCTCAGATAGCCGCGGGATGGGCTGTAACCATTCTCGTATTCCTGAGCGGATTTATCGCAAAGATTATCGTAAACAAAAAGAAGAAAAACGGTTTCATAGAAGACGAGATTGTTTGGAAAGATTGATAATCATAACCACCCGTCAAACGGGTGGTTTGCTCGTGGGCTATAAGCCCCGTTACCAACCCGCGTCTCAAGGCGCGGGCTTTCACTTTGTTCAAGCCTTATTGTTTTTGCCTCTTTGGCTACCCCTAAAGGGGTTATCTTGCGAAGGGATCTTCGTATTCTTTTACACTTAATTTATCCAAAGCGATGTCTGCTTTTTCTTGGTCTTGTATGTATTTCCTGATTGTTGATTCATTAAGTCCTACTGTCGATACATAATACCCTTCTGCCCAAAAGTGCCTGTTGCCAAATTTATACTTTAAGTTTGCGTGTTTATCAAACATCATTAACGCGCTCTTACCTTTGAGGTATCCCATAAAACTTGACACACTTACTTTTGGTGGTATACTTAATAGTACATGAACATGGTCGGGCATCATATGTCCCTCAAGTATTTCCACACCTTTGTATTTACATAGGGTTCTTATGATTTCCTGTAGGTCTGCTCTGTACTGATTGTATATTACTTTTCGTCTGTACTTTGGTACTATTACTATGTGATATTTGCACAACCATTTCGTGTGCGATAAACTATTATATTTATTTGCCATTAAATTCTCCTCTCTGGCTTCAATAAGGCTCGAACATCCTTATTCTACCAGACCGGGGAATTTTTGCACTTCTTTCGACGCGCACCCGCATAGCGGGTGGTTTATTGTGCCGCTCTTACGAGCGGCACTGTCTAAAGACATTAATTATAAAAAGCCGGCTTTAATGCCGGCTTTTTTATACCCTTACCGCCGATTAATTGACATATATCCGGGTTTATTATATAATTGCCGTAAACAGAATACTCTGTTTTTTTAACGGCGAAAACAACTTAATAAGGAGAACAATATGAAAACTAAGTCTATATTATCCGTAGTGCTTTCAGCGCTTATGGTACTATCGGTTTTCTCAGTCGGATTCACGGCTCAGGCGGCTGACTCGGCTTCAGTCCTTACGGGCGAAATCCGCAACGGACAAACAGGTGACTGTACCTGGAAATATGATACGGAAAAAGAAGAACTCACTATTTCCGGCAACGGCAAAATGGGTACAGAAGAAGAATCGGAAAAGTACCCCTGGCATTATTTCAGCATTAAAAGTATCGTTATCGAAAACGGCGTTACAAATATCTCGAGCTCCGCGTTCGAGGAGTGTGATGTCGAAAAGCTCGCTATAGGAAACTCGGTAGAGATTATCTCGGATTACGCTTTCTCTAACTGTCAGAAGCTCACGAGCGTAAACATTCCAAAAAGCGTAAAGGACATAGATTTCAAGGCGTTTTACAACTGCCGCGCGATTGAAACTTTAACCTTAAACAAAGGTATCGAGAGAATCGGAAGCACAGCGTTTTGTGAATGTCAGAAAATCAAGAGCGTTACTCTGCCGTCGTCGCTTAACAGAATTTGTTACAACGCGTTTGAATGGTGCTCGGCGTTAGAAACAGTCAACTTTCCGAGTAAAGAAATCACGATAGAGGCAGGAGCGTTCGACAACACCGCTTGGATGAATAATCAACCCGACGGAATTATCTATTTCGGCACGGTAGCTTATAAGCTCAAGGGTACAGCTCCCGCTTCCCTAACCGTAAAGAGCGGAACTAAAGTTATCGGCGAAGGTGCTTTCGCTAAGGCTACTAAGCTCGAAAGCGTTACCCTTCCCGACAGTCTTACCACTATAGAGGACGGAGCTTTCGACAGCTGTACCTCTCTTAAAAAGATTAGTATTCCGAAAAAAGTTTCGGTTATAATGAGAAACGCGTTCAACTACTGCACATCGCTCAGCGAGGTTGAGCTGCCCGACGGACTGATAGAAATTCCTTATTCTACATTTATGCACTGCCAAAGTCTTTCTAAAATCAACCTTCCCGACAGCTTAAAGGCTATCGGCGATAACGCTTTCTACGACACGCCGAGCTTAAAAAACGTAACTCTCCCCGAAAAGCTCACATCACTCGGAGAATCCGCTTTCGAATGTTCGGGAATTAGCTCAATTAAAATCCCCGAATCAGTTACAATATTAGGTTCATATGTATTCGCGGGTTGCGAAAACATCACCTCGGTAGACGTTCCCGCGGGAGTTGAATCTCTCGGAGAAAACGCCTTTTCGGGATGCACCTCTTTAGCGGATATTAAAATTGCCGACACAATTAATACTATTCCGAGCGAAATGCTCTCGGAATGCACATCACTAAAAGGCATCACTATTCCCGCCACGATTGAAACTATCGGAAGCTCGGCTTTTTCGGGTTGCGTATCACTTTCGAGCGTCACAATTCCGAGCTCGGTTAAAAACGTACAGAGAAGCGCTTTCAGAGGATGTACAAATCTATCCTCTATCACTATCCCGAGTACATTGACAGACATTGAGCCCGGCGCGTTCACCGACACAAAATGGCTCAAAAACAAGCCCTCGGGCGTTGTGTACATAAACAAAATGGCTTACACCTACAACGGCTCTCCCTCGAGCGTTTCAATTAAAAAGAACACGACTAAGGTTTGTGACGAAGCATTCGACGGATGCGCTTCGCTTAAAACCGTAAAGGTTAAATCAGGCGTTAAATCTATCGGAAAATACGCTTTCTACAACTGTCCGAAGCTTTCGAGCGTTACTCTGCCCGATACCCTAAAGACTATTGACGAGGAAGCTTTCTCCGAAAACTCCGCGCTTAAAAAGCTCACTATTCCGAAATCGGTTACGTCAATCGGAGGTTACGCCTACGGTTATCATTTCTACTACGATACCGAGGAAGGAATCGAGGAATACCGTTTAATCAGCGGTTCTAAGATTTACGGAGATATCGGCTCAAAGGCGTTCGTTTACGCTTTCAACAGCGCTCCCTCAAAGACATTAAAGGGCGTAGAGTTCAACTCCAATCTTTACGTTAAGCAGTCCGCTAAAATTAAAGGAATCTTCACAGGCAAGGGTAAAATAACCTACAAATCTTCCAATAAAAAAATCGCAACGGTAAGCTCGGCGGGCAAGGTTAAAGCGGTTAAAAAGGGAACGGCTACAATCACCGTTACTCAGAATAAGCTTTCGTGGAAGTTTAAAGTCCACGTTAAAAACCCGAAGCTCAACGCTTCAAAAAAGACGATTAAAAAGGGCAAAACGTTTAAGCTAAAGATTACAGGTCAGGTCGGAACAGCCAAGTTCTCGACTTCCGACAAAAAAATCGCTAAGGTCACCAAGAAAGGTAACATAAAAGCCGTTAAGAAAGGTAAGACGGTTATATCGGTTAAAACAAACGGATTAACCCTTAAATGTAAGGTTACAATTAAATAACTACTTATAGATTAAGGCTGACTCAAAATTTCGAGTCAGCCTTTTATATTACTCTCCGTTTTTATACATCTCTAAAAGCGCGTACAAATCGTCAATCTCGCTCTGTATTTTCTCCCCTATATCTGTATCCTCTACCATAATTCTATGGCGTTCGGTTTCGACTATTTCCGAATCGGAATGAATATCCTTATCCGCTTTAAGAGCTTCGCTCACACTCTCGAACGGATGATGGGCTTTAAGCCGTAAGCCGTGGGAGTTATAAATAAGAGTATAACCCGCGATACCTGTCTTATCGTGGTAAGCCTCGCAGAATCCGCCGTCGATTACGAGCAGTTTTCCGTCAGCTCTGATCGGCAGTTCTCCCTTAACGGTTCTAACAGGCGTGTGTCCGTTTATAATATGTGCTGTCGAAACCGGCAGTCCGAATTCAGACAGTATCATTTCGCAGGTTTCTTTGGTTTCATAGAATTTATAGTAGGGATTCTTTTCTTCGTGCCAGGCTTTTTTGTCGGAAATATAAGTGCGCTCGAACGTCTTAATATTGCGTCCGCAAAGCGGCGACTTCTTTCCGCACCAGAGATACCACATAAAGTCGATATTTTCCATATTTTTATCCCTGTCGAGAAAAGCTCTCCTGGCTCTTCTGTCAGCCATATCGAAGAACGACTTACCCCTGTATTTCCTGCCGAAGAACTCCACGTCGTCCATAGAGCCGTCCTCTCGCAGAGGAACGCATCCGTGATACAGCAGGTTTCCGTTATACTCTTTATACATTCCGCCTTTTTCGTACAGGAAGCTTATGTGCTTTTTTAACCTCGTACTGTTTAAGAACATCGCCTTGAGCTCGTCTATAACAGCGGTTTCTTCTTCGGTTAACTCAAAGGGGTTATCCTTATCGACTGTCGGGAAGTCGTTATCGTTAAGCTTATAAACTACGCCGTCAATCTCAACTGAGCCGTCTTTTATCTTTCCGAGTAAAAGGCGGTCGTCCATCTCGTAGTCGGGGTTACGCGTAATAACCTGTCCCTCGAGCTTAAACTGAATAACCGAAATTGCCTTAAGCGCGGCTTCCATAGGTTTTTTACTCTTATAAGTTTTCTCGGCGAAAAGCGTAAGCTTTCTCAGGCTTATTCCGTAGCCGTTCTCGAGCGTCTGCATAGTGTTGTATTTAATACTGTTTCTAACCACATTCGCGATACAAGCCTTACTTCCCGAAGCGGCACCCATCCATAAAATATCGTGGTTGCCCCATTCGATATCGAGCGAATGGTACTGCATAAGCAAATCGACCACCTTATCGGCGGATTTACCCCTGTCGAAAATATCTCCGACAATATGAATATGGTCTACGGCTAAGCGCTTAATCAGCCCCGCTAAAGCTATAATAAAATCATCGGGATCGATAGCGATAATTGTCTCGAGGATTTTTTGATGATATCGTATCTGGTTATCATCCTCGTCCTTCTGAGCGTGTAAAAGCTCGTCGATAATATAAGAATAGTCCTCAGGCATAGCCTTACGCACCTTGGAACGAGTATATTTGGACGAAAGAGTTCGAGCGATTACAATCATCCGATTAATCGTATCGCCGTACCACTCGGGCGTATTATTTTTCTGTTTTCGAATTATATTAAGTTTTTCCTTTGGATAATAAATCAGCGTACAGATAGACTTACGTTCCTCGTGACTTAAAGTATCACGGTAGAGCATATCGGTTTTTTCGCGCACTACTCCCGAGCAGTTATTAAGAATATGACAAAAAGCCTCGTACTCGCCGTGAATATCGCTCATAAAATGTTCGGTACCCTTGGGCAGATTCAGTATCGCCGTAAGGTTAATAATCTCGCGCGAGAGCGAGCGAACTGTAGGATATTTTTCGGACAGAAGCTTTAGATATTTACGCTTATCATCCATAACGTTTTACTCCTTTAAGGTTATATATTTATTCTACAATAAAGCGGAATAATTCGCAATCTTTTTATAAAAAAACCGCGGCATAACTGCCGCGATTAATTATTCTGCGTTATAAACCTCGGAAACCATCTGCTGTAATTCTTCGATAGTGTACCTGAGCCTTTTAGCTTCTTCCAAAGCCGCAACGATGTATTTTTCCTTAAAGTGAGCTCTTCTCTCTTTTATAAGCTTATCGACAGCGCCCTCGGCGATAAACATACCGATTCCGCGCTTTTTATAAACGATACCCTCGCTTACGAGGACGTTTACGCCCTTATTTACCGTCGCTATATTGATATCGAACTCCTTGGAAAGCTGAGTAGTCGAGGTAAGCTTCTCGCCCTCTTTAACATCGCCCATAAGGATATGGTCTTTAATACCTTCGCTTATTCTTATAAAGATAGGAATACTCTCGTTTAAAGCGTCTATACTGTTCATTTATTAGTTCTCCTTTGAAGTGGTTATTTAGTTGAATGTTTAACTGTAAATCATTATAACATCAAACAACCGCTTTGTCAAGAAGAAAACTTTTCTCAATAGCCGTTATAGCCTTGGTTTTTAATTAATAGCGGATAATCCTTATAGCAGAAGTCCTTATCTATAACTCCGATCCCTTCTATACTGTTGCCGTCGATATAGTTAGTTCCTCCGCCGTACTGCCAGATACCGAGAGTTTTACCCTTATATGTACACTCGTCGTTCCACTGAGCCGCCCACACGTCGTAGGTACTCAACAGCTCGTCGTCTTTAAGCTGATTATTGAGCCAGCTTAAGCTTGCGTAAAGTATCGGATAATATCCCGCGTCGCTTATACCCTTTAGGTATTTTTTACAGATTTTAACCAAAGTCTGATTAGTCGGCATACCGTTTTTCTTTTTATATCCGTCGGCGTCCTCCATATCAAAAGCTATCGGAAGCGACGGCTTTTTGCCTTTTAGGAGCCTTAACGTATGCTCTACCTCGCTCTCGGCTTCCTTCTCGGTTAAGGCGTAGGAATAGAGATAAGCTCCCCACGGCATATCGGCCTCTTCGCATTTACGGACATTTTCCTCGAAACGCGCGTCGTCCTGAGACTTCATATCGTCACCGAAGCCGCAACGTATCATAACGAAATCGTAACCCGCCTGTTTCAGCTTACTCATATCTATATCGCCGTTGTGCTTAGATATATCCACGCCTTTTTTAGCGGTTAGAGGGATATACAGCTTAGCCAGGATACACTGGATATGCGTAGCGTCTCTGATATTTACCTTCTTATTATAGTCGGCGTCAGCCTTAGCCAAGCCCTCGTCATCTAAAGGCTCGGATTTAGTAAGGTGTTTTTGAATAGCCGTTACATCGCGGACATTCAACCCGCCGTCGAGATTAACGTCCCCTATCTGATAGATATCCTCAAGCCCTACAGCGCTTGCGGGTATAACAACAGACGAAATTACCAACAGGGAAACTAACACCGATATCATTCTTTTTATTATCAAAATAACGCACCTCCGATACTTTGTTTTATTCTATCATACGAAATTGCATAGGTCAATAACGCGAAAAAAAGCGGCTGTATACCAGCCGCCTTAATTATTTAACATCTGTTTTATTAAAAATATTGACAGTAAGCGTTGTGAACACCGCGATAAATACCACTGCTGCCGCAAAAGCGATTAGAAGATCGTTTGCGTTATTCAATTCAGCGAAAAACAGCTGATCGGGAACAAATTTAGCAATATCAAAATTCGCCAATCCGAGACGCTGCGCAAGCATATTTATACCCATATACAGCGTCGATAAAATACCTACCGAGAAAAGCACCCCGAGAACAATCGCGAACGACTTGCTTCTCAGTCCCATTGTAACTATAAGTAAAATCGAACACAGCGCAAGGCTTAATAAAAGCTTAATAAAGAAAACGCCTACAGCATAGGGAATATTTCCGTCAAAGACTACGCGCGCCGAGGGGGAAAGCATACTTCCCAGCATCAGTCCAAGCGCCCCTAATAATAAAAACACAAAATTATGGAATACCAGCACTATCATTTTAGAAACAGCCGTATAACCTTTTTTTGAAATCTGACCGGCGATATTCTTGACATATCCGTTAGCTATATCGGCATAAAGAAAAGATACTGCCGAAAGATACATAAATATAATAATGAACTGCATAAGAGGGCCGGACAAAATCGAGGAAAACGTCACCACGATAGGTTTAAACTGATCTCCTTTTTCAGCAAAATCCATAAGCCAGTTCGCGACAAGCGGAGTTGAAAAATTTATCGCGCACTGGATAACAAAGATTATTCCCGCGCTAATCCAAAAGACTTTAGAATGTAAAAGTCTTACTAAGTCCATTTTTATAAGTCTAGCCATTCTCACTACCTCCCGTAACGTTAAGATAATAATCCTCGAGCGAAATATCTTTTACAGTAACGTGATTAGGAACTAAATCCTTTTCAACGAGCCGCTTTACTATAAGCTGTACGTCATCAAGCCTGTCGTTGATTCTTATAAATCCGTCCTCGTCAATATCCACATCATTAAATCCGCCGGATTTTATTACCTGTGCGGCAGCGCTGTTATCATCGGTATTAACGGAAATATAGCGTCCGCAGCGTTCGTGGAGCTCGTCTGTAGTAAACTCGTCAACAAGATTACCCTCGTGAATAATTCCGTAGGAGTCGGCGAGCTTTCCGAGTTCATCGAGAATATGGCTCGAAATCATAATAGTAATCTTCTTTTCGTCGCGAAGCTTTTCGAGCATTTTCCGCACTTCAACTATACCCTGCGGGTCGAGTCCGTTAATCGGTTCGTCTAAAATAATAATCTTCGGGTCGCCTATAAGCGCCAGACCGATTCCGAGCCTTTGGCGCATACCGAGCGAGAAAGATTTAGCTTTTTTATCGCGGGCGTCTGTAAGTCCGATAAGCTCCAAAATCTCATCAATATACTTTTTGTTATCGCAACCCATAGCGATTGCTTTAAGTCTGAGATTCTCATAAGCGCTCATATTCGGATATAGTCCGGGATGCTCAATAAGCACGCCTACGTTTTTCATTTCCTTTAAGGCGTCCTTACCGGTTTTTCCGAAAAGCGAAAAGCTTCCCTCGGTCGGATTCGAAAGTCCGCTGAGCATTCTCATTATAGTGGTTTTACCGGCTCCGTTTCTTCCGATAAGACCGTAAATCTCACCCTCGCGGATATGAATATTTATATCTTTAGCCGCCGCCTTTACGCCGTACATCTTCGTAAGGTTTTGGGTAGTCATTATATATTCCATATTTTTCTCCTTAATTTTTTCAGTTTATAATAACACATTACAGAAAAAAAGTCGATACTGTTGAGTAAATAAAAGTTGAAAACCGGACAACTCGAGGTTATCCGGTTTTCAGAAGGGGTATTTATTTAAAAACTTATAAATCTGATTAAGCGGTTCTTACGATGTTCTTATTAGCGTCTACCGTAAGCTTCATCGGAACCTTCACCCACTCTTTGTCGGTTTTTTTGTACATAAGAGTGAAGTTTGTCTTACCCTTAGCTGTACCTGTGAGCTTGAATGTATATTTGTGAGCGGTAAAGTCATATTTGCATTTAACCTGAATGTTGTCTTTATCAGCCTTGTAAGTCCAGTCGTAACCTTTATTTGTCTTACCCGCGGCTTTAAAGTAGTAAGCCTTAGCGATTGTATTTAACTTAGTAGTTTTATCTGCTACGGGGTTAGCTTCCTTATTAACTACCTTTACGATTTTAGCGGCGTTTCCCTCGTCGTAAACTGTTTCTGTTTTAGCGGAAGCCGACATAGCCGTCATAGTTGTAAAAGCTGCTGTGAACATCATTGTTGCCATTGCGATTGACGCGATTCTTTTCTTTGTGTTTTTCATTTTAGTTATCTCCTTTTTTAAAAAACATTATAAGTTTCTTATTTCTCTAACTGTTCATTTGGTTGAGCAGTGAAGTAATTAACTTGTTGTGTGTATAATATACCATAGCTTTTTCCGTTTGTCAACACTTTTTTAAAAAAATTTTAAATTTTTTAAACCGAGAGATAATAAGGCTTTTTAACTGTATAAAAACAAAAAGAAAATGCCGCTTCAAACGAAGCGGCAAATAATAATTTAACCTATAAAAAACTGCGACCAGTACAGCACTCCCGAGCTCTCGTAACAGCCTACACCGATTTTCGAGAACGAGGACGATAGAATGTTTTTTCTGTGGCCGTCGGAATTCATCCATCCGTTAACGACCTGTTTCGGCGAGGAATAACCAAAAGCTATATTCTCCCCTGCCGAGCGGTAAGTTACGCCGAGTTCCTTAGCCGCGGTAAAACAGGAAGTACCGTTGGGGCGAGTGTGTGAGAACGACTTTACAATCTCCTTAGCACGTACACGCGCCGTCTTGGAGGCACCGTCGTCTTTAACGAGCGGAGATAGTCCGTACTTCGCTCTTTGTGCGTTAACTAAGGTTATAACCTCGTTTTCGTAAGCGGTTTTATAACCCGCGCTGTCGGTTATCGTGGTTGATGTATTCGGTTTTGCCGGGATAGTCTTTTCGTTTGTCGGTTCGGTACTTGCGGGAGTTTTGGTAGAACAGTTACCCGACGGACAATAGCCCTTTTTAGTTTTAAGAACTGTTTTAATGTTGCGGTTTTTGTTGCAGCCCATTTTCTTTAGTATAGACTGTATATTCTTGCGGTTAAAAGAAGCACAGCTTACCGTCTTAACTTTTACGCTTTTCTTAGCGTTTTTAGAAACCGCTCCCGATAAAAAGCTTGCGCTTGAAATCAGGATAACCCCCGACATAATAACCGGCAAAAGTCTTGAAATTTTTTTCATATTAAATCCTTTCCGTCCGCAATTTAAAGCGGACATTTATATTATACTCCTTTCTGTATATTGGCGCTTTCGCCGTTATTATAGTAATACGGTTTACGCCGTCAAATCAACGCACAAATTATGGGTCTGCATCTAAAATAAGGAATTAATTACGGATTAATCAACTTAGAGAGTTTATTTTTCCATAAAATAACTTCTATTTATCTCTAAAAAACAGCCGTACCGATTCTAAAACCGATACGACTGTTAAGTTCAGACAAATTAGATGTGATTATTCCCTTGCGGCAGCTGCCGTAACAATCATTGTGATACCTGTTTCTACGAAGAAGATACCGATAAGTATTCCGATTGAAACAACAAGTACAAGTGGATGTACAAAAGTGTAACCTCCGATAATTACCGCGAGAATACCGATAATAAGCTGTAAAATCCACATACCGCCGCCCGCGAGCCTCGATACAGCCGCCGCGGTTATTATAGTTACGATACCCTCAAGTACAATCCACGCGGCGAGCATATAGATAAAGATACTGTTAGTAACGATAAACACATTCGGTAAGCATACAACCAAAATACCGAAAATCGCGCTTATAATACTGAACACGAATCCGGGTCCGAATCTTTTAGCGGAAATACCTTTAATTATACCGAAAATACCGAACACCATAACGAGAACGGCGATAATGTATTCAGTGTGGATATAGGTTAAAAGCGGTGTGAACATACACGAAAAACCGCACATAACCATAAGAACTCCGAGAATAATAAATAAAACTGTCATAATAATTGCCATAGCCTTTCCGCCCACAAATAGATGTTTACCTTACGCTGTTACCGTGGGCGGGTAAGGCGTAAACGGCAATTATGCCGTCAGCTCGCGCGCGCGCAATGCGTGACTGAGCGGGAAATATTAATTTAAGATAGCGTGAGCTTTCACACTATCGCCTTTCCGAAAAAATGTAATTGTAATTAAATTATTTAGCCGACTTCGGCACATTTGAAGCTCTGTTTACAGCTTGCTTAGCTTCTTTAGCCGCCTGTTTGGCTTCTTCTTTTCTTCCCGCCTCAAAGGTTTCGTGAGTGCCCATATGCGGGAAGATAAAATTCATATAGTCGTCGGTAAATACGGTATCGCAAAACTGCCCTATTACCGTCTTAGGCGGAATATTTTCAGCCCGCTTGTTTTTTCTGTCTACAGCGACTACCGAAAGAACTCCGTTTATAATCATAAATACTACGAGAATAATTGTAATAATCCTGCCTGGTTTTTTAGGTATTTTTTCTATATTACGGCTTATAAACGGATAGAGATATCTAAGCCACATCAGTCCTAAAAAGCCCCAGATAATCCCGAACGAAAGGTTAGTTCTTCCGTCGATATTAAACGGAGTGTCGCTGTAATCCCAGCTGATAGTACCGAGGAACATCTCCTGGAAGTAAGAACAATAATACTCGAATGTCGCGCCGATAAGTCCCGAAGCCGCGAAAACAATAATATTATTTCTTCTATGCAGCTTATAAAGACAGAGGGTAATAGCTACCGCGCCGCCGCCGTAAACGGGGATAAACGGTCCCATAACCATTCCGACGCGCATTTCAAAGAAACCGTTAGTTACAAACGCCCAAATAGTTTCGAGAATCGTACCGCAGAAGCTTCCGATAAAGAACAGCCAGAACAGCTTAGCGAAGCTTAGTCCGTAGGCGAAAGGTCTATCCTCTACATTTTCAATCTTTTTCTCGTAGGTTTCTTTATTCTTTTTCTTGACGAGATCATGATATTCTTTTATGTTTTCAAACTGTTTTTCGTAGTCGAACGACTCCATATCGGGAAAAGCTCTTACAAGTCTTAACCTGAAACGCTTGCTTGAAACCATCTTACGCTCATACCGCGCTCTTAACTCCTCGTCGGAAACATCCGAGTCGCCCTGTTCAAGAAGCTTGGAAATATTGTCCATTTCCTTTAAGTTCTTTTTAAGTCGTACGACGGTTATACAGGAAACGATTGTATCGAAGATAATAGCCGCGGTAATAATCGCGGGAATAAGAATCGCGAACAAGAACGGTATAGCCGATACAAGCGTCGGAATCGGTACAAAAAACACTTTTACCGCTAAAATGCCCGCAAGACCGTAAACTAACGGCTCTAAGATATTAACGTAAGAGTTAATCTTGTAGACTTTACCCGCGCCTGTTGAAAAATCCTTCCACTTAAAACCGTACGATCGATCTGAAATCCTCGCGATAAAATACTTGTAAAATGTCAGCAGGATTGAGGATGTAAAAAACAGCATATATACGTTATCGAAATGGATAACGAAAACATACAGTAAAACAAATCCAAAACCGACCGTCGGTATAAACGGCAGGGTTAAAAATCCCGGGTTACAAATCTTGCGGTTTTTAATCGATCTTGCTACAAACTGAACAAACCAGCCTAAAAACGAAGCGAGAACGAATACCCATAAAACTTCTGTTAAAAATTTCATAATCCTCCCTTTCTAAAAATAAAAATTCCGCCTATAAATTATTTTAATCTATCAGCGGCTTTCTGCCTGTGAAAATCTGAGAATTAAAACAAATTCAGTATAGCACAATTCGAAAGGTTTGTCACTATTTTTAGCGAATTTTGCGTTATATTGTCTTATTTTGTTGTAGAATAATCCGACTTCGTACAATTCTGCGCTAATAGAACAAAAACTCGACAGTAAAACTAGCAAATCATATTATATAGATCTGAAACAGTTTGAACAGTTCGTGTGTATTAATAGATTAGAATGGCAGGATAAAAAAACTATTGAAAAATATATTGAATCTCTACACAGTATCTATAAGCCCAAGAGTGTAAAACGAAAAATAGCTTCAATTAAAGCATTTTTTCATTATTTGGAACTTGAAGAAATCCTCGAAATCAATCCATTTCATAGAATTCAGATTAAATATAAGAAGCCATTTATACTCCCCAAAACTATTCCGCTTAAAAACATAGAAAGAATTATAATCTTTGCTTATAAATATTATGAAAAAGCTCAGACAGATTATAGCAAGAAAACAAGATTAAGAAACGCATTAATACTGGAATTACTATTTGCAACGGGTATGCGTATATCTGAACTATGCTCTTTAAAGATGGCGCAAATCGATCTTTCTGAATATATAATCAAAATATACGGAAAAGGGTCTAAAGAAAGGCTAATTCAAATTTGCAATAAAAATGTACAAGTATTGCTGAATAAATACATAAAAGAAAGGAAGCAAGATAGTAGCAATAATGATTATTTGTTTATCAACTGTATTTAGAGCGAGATACTCTTTCAAGGAAACGCTCCATAATGTAGTTTCGGATAATAATCTGCGCCTTTGCGCTGTCTCCGCCTGATTTATTATGAACTAAATCTTTTAGCTGCCTTGATGTTTTTATTATAACAAAACCTCCAGATACTGCTTAACCGCGTTTTCAACTTTAAATTCCTTTGCGTATTCCAAGAGCAAGGGAATATTTTTTTCACGGTTTCTTAAATACTGTTTAATCGCAAACTGCTTATCCTGAATCTCAATTTTGCAATTGCCCTTAAAAATATCACAAAGAGTTCTCTCAGCACTATAAACATTAACACTATTTCCCATAGGAGTTTTACATTCTATAACTCCAACCGAATACCATTCTGGTTTTACAGAATACACATATACATTTTGTTGTTTCAATTTAGTAGCATTATACCCGTGAGGAACAGTAACCTCATATTTTTATGGTTCTCGTTCGGATAATTCCAGCAAATATAAAGCTGTTTCATGAGAAAACACAGCTTTTTCATATCTGCTTTGGAGTGCAAACATACCATCCTCCCACGAATCAGGCGCAAGGTATACACCTCTTGACAACATTCTATATCCGTTATTTCTAACATAATCAAGAAAATACGGTTTTGAAATGCCCAATTTAACAGCATCTGATGTCTTCAAAATACCGTTGTTTTGTTTTGATAATTCTATAAGCATTTGTTTTTTCAAAAAAATCACCTTACCTCTATGCTACATATAACAACATAATGTAGCATAGAAGTAAAGTGTTGCCAATCACATTTTATAATTCTTTATATTAGTAACTAAAGTAACTAATGCGTCCTCAAAATCTATTTTTACATTTATAAACATATCGATCTTAGAATGAAATTATAAATAACAGCAAAAGAATTATCTGTCGATATTTATAGAGAGTTAAATAAATATCAATAATACTTCCCTTTAATCTTGTCCAAAAACTCCTGCCAATAATGTTCATCAATATTATTTTTCTCGGCGAAGCTGAGGGCTTGAAACACGAAATCGTTATTATTAACGTAATCCGCTATCTTGGGAGAAACGGTCGGAACGGCTCTTGATTTAGCCGCAAGATGTTCAAACAGCTCCCGTTCCTTAGGCTTCAACCTTAACTCGTTTTCCATTTTGATTAAAATATCATATGACGGCGCGGGGCGTTTTCCGGTTTCAATGCTCGAAATATACGAGTATGAAATCCCGACCAACTGCGCAAAAACTCTTTGGCTGATACATAAAGTCTTCCTTTTTTGTTGTAAAAATGCTCCAAATTCATTACTCACAATAGTCATCCCCACAAATTTTCCTTATAAATGAATTATAAAGTTCACAAAATTGTACGATAATTGATTTTTGTGAAGAAATTTGTTGGAAAATGTTGGAAAATGTAGATTTATGTAGTATAATTACATTCAAGGGAGATGAGAACTATGACAGAAATAGGGTTACTCGTTTTAGAAGATGACGCAAAAGTAATACACCAATACGAACAGCTCTCTAAAAGATATCCGTTAGTCAATTATTTAGGTTCGACAAACAGCGCGTCCAAAGCTCTCGAGATGTGCGAAAAGCTCAAACCTAATTCAATCGTTGTTGACCTTGAACTGCAGCTTGGCGAAGGAACAGGTCTCGATTTTCTAAAGAGCCTTAGAGAACACCCCTTATCAACTAACCCGTATATCATTGTAGTAACCAACAACGTCAGCTCGTCCACTCATAAAATGGCTCGAAATCTCGGAGCTGATTTTATAATAACTAAGAATCAAAAGGACTATAACGCAAAAATGGTTCTGGATTTATTCAGAACCTACAACGAAACATACAACTGCTGCGATGACGAGCTGTACGAAAATAATAAAACTCAGCTTGAAGCGGCGTTGGAATACCGCACGAGGCTAAAGGAAAGAATTTCCGAGGAATTGGATTTAATCGGAATATCGCCGAGAGTTAAGGGCAGAAAGTATCTAAGAGACGCTATCGAGCTAACCTGCGATAAAGAACGGCCGAATCTTTCGGCAATGATAGCTAAGAGCTATTCGGTATCTACCCCAAGCGTAGAGCGGGCTATGCAGGGAGCTATAAACAGAGCGTGGAACACTACCGATACCGAAACTCTCGAAAAGCAATATACCGCCTACATAAATCCCGACAGAGGCCACCCCACCGCTACAGAGTTTATCTTCTACTATGCAGATAAGGTATTAAAATAAAATAGTTTTATAACAAGGATGCCGTTTCGGCATCCTTTTTCTTTTTCAAAAGCACAATAACCAACGATATATAACAGAAAATAACAAATTCTCACAAAAAGAAATCCCGCCAACTAATCAGAATTTTTCCGAAAAATTGGTACCTTTGTATTAACAAATTAATGCAAAGGAGGGAAATATCCATGAGTTGGTGGTACTACATTGTAAGATTATTAAGAAGACATTAAACTAAAACAACAAGGAAACGTCTATTTGTTTTTTAAAATAGACGTTTCTTTTTTTATAATATTATGTTATTATAATATTATTATTTATATCAGGAAGTGGTGATATGAAAATGAGCATTCATAATATTGATTTTTTTCGATATTTCATTCTACTAATAACAAGTAGTTTTTGTACTTTTTATATTTATAAAAAATCAAAAAACCTTAACCTTAAGTGGCATTTAAAAATTTACTCTTCACTAGGCATAGTTTTAGTTTCAGCCTTAGGAACAGTATTAAGGTTAAATCAAATTGAATACTATCGTTTGATTTTTATAATATTAATAATATTATTTTGTACTTCCTTAGATATAAAAAACTATTTTTCATCAATTCCATTAAGTCTAATTTCATCAGGTATTTCATATGGTTTAGAAATCATTTCAGTAATAATTACAGGGACAATACTATTCTTTATTGGAATAAACAGTTCAAATATTATTAACGATATTTTCTCTTCAATATTACAAATAATACTAACATTATTATTCATGAAAATAAGACGCTTTCGAAACGGAATAGCATTTTTCAATACAAAGAATAATTTTGAAATAGGATTATTTATATCTGGTCCTATTTTAATTATTGAATGCCTATATAAAGAAAGTATGTCAGTTGCAACAATTACAATATTTGCAATTGGTATTATAATTTCTTCTTTAGGATTGTTTTTCTGGATAAAAAGGAAAATAACTTTACACTACCGCAAACGCTTAAAGCTACGCGCCGAGGAATACTCTAAAATTGAACTCGCTGAAAAGAGTAAAGAAATAGAAAAGTTATCAAACGAGAACACTTCGCTTTCGAGCATAATACATCTCGACAACCACATTATGCAGTCACTCGAGAGCGAATTAAAGGCGTTGAATAGCACGGAATTAACAGACAAGCTTTTGACCTCTATAAATCAGCGCGACGAATATGTAAACGACTTACTTATCAAAAGCAAAAATCTCGCCTCGACGGGCAACGCCGATATCGACGCGGTTCTCCTCGATTTATACATAAAATCCGCGTCCCGCGGAATCGACTATAATCTCAGCGCTGACTGTAACATAAACTATCTTCTCAACAACATCATATCGTTATCCGGCTTCGAAGCTTTATTGCGAAATCTGATAACGAATTCAATAGTCGATATCGAAAACAATCCTGAAATTCCGGGCAGAATTTCAATCAAAATCTCCCAACCGAACGATATCTACGAGCTGACGGTTATGGATAACGGCATTTCTATAGAGAATAATAATTCAATCCCCGATATCGTCAAAAAATCAAACGCAAGTATTTTAATAAACAAATTCGACAATAACGACTCCTTCACCAAATCCATTACAATCCGTTTTGACGGGCTATCTAAAAAATAATATGGAATTATAGAATATAATGGGACAGCTACCAATTGATAGTTGTCCCAGATTTTTATTATTCACTATTTAATTATGTTTTTTCTCCTAAATCAGGGAAAAAATCTTCATATTGCAGATTGTCAAATTCTTCCTGCAAAGCATGTAATTCATCATTCGTAATAGTTGTTGAGTGCCTTTTAATCGATAATAGAATTATTTCTACCAATATTAAAACAACTGTCGCATAAAACAACAAATTATTATTTGATAGTTTACCAAAATAATTAAAATATGTAATTAACAAGAGCAGGCAAATTGCACCACATAACGCAACAACTTGTAAATACTTAAGAAATCTAACCCTTTTTTCATTTTTTTCTTTTTTTTCTAAGTGCTCAATCTGTAACTCCAATCTATCTTTCTTTAAACTGTTAATTCTTTTTTGAATTGGATCTATTTCTTCTTGATATTCAGGAAAAAGAATTTGTAATATATTTAGTAAACACTTGCCAAATTCTAAATCTACTGTTTCAATCGAAGGAATCTTAGAAAACAAAAAAGTCTTTCTAACAGACCAATTAAAAATTACAGGTGGGATATTTGCAAAAAAAGCACTTGTTGTTACTTTAGAATAATGCTTTGCTTCTTCCTCCGTAATTTTGTTAAATAATTGATAACAGTTAACGTCTTGAAGTTCTATACCAACTTGAAAACAAAGTGCTTTATTTGCCGCAGCACTTACCGAATCGGGCTCGGACACCAACAAACACAAATCCGAAATACTAATTATGTTTCTTGTGAATTCAGAATACCCCGCTTGGCAATCAAATATAACAACTTCAAATTCCTCATTGATTTCCTTATTTACACAATTTTTAAAAGCCTCATATACATATTTAGAATCGTTTTCTTTAGAATTAGAAATCGAAACATCTGATGGAAGAAAATACATATAATCATCAACTTTTAATAGCTTTTCATATGTGAATTTTTCATTTTGATTATATAAAACACTTTCACTAATTTTTGTAAACAAGCTATTATTGTAATTATTGATTAGGTTGGCGCCAGGTTCTGAAAAAAATCCAAATGGCGGCATATCAGTTGATAATAAAATATTATCTACTGATACTAATTCTTTAAGATCATTTTTCCGGCTCTCAATCATTGGTTTCATAAAAAATGTCGCACCATGAGTACTCATATCACAATCAATTAATAAAACCTTTATTTTTAAATCAGACAAAGTTTTTGCAATAGCTAACGCAAAACTTGTTTTTCCGCTTCCGCCTTTCCCACTGATAATTGCCAACTTTTTAAACATTATTATCTTCCTCCTTGTTAAGAAGAGTATCATCATCAAAGCTACGGTTATAGTTTTCCAACGATAATTTTGCTTGCTCAGAATAATTAACTCTTGTAGGAATATGAAGTTTGTTAATTGTTTTTTTCTGAGATTCCCAATACTCTTTTAAGTATTTTTCATATGAATTCACCATTACAATAAGCGCTTTATCTCTTTCTTCATAGTATTCTTCCCTTGACATTCCTGATTCTTCACAAATAGATGAACACATATAAGGGTCAGATAAAAGTGTATCACAATAATCCTTTAATAGTTTTATTTTGAAATATGATTGGTCTAACCACAAATTAGAAGCATTACTTAATATATTCTCAAATTCTATTTCATCTAAACGAGAAGAGTCCTTATTATACATCATAAAAATTATTTTTTTCCTTGTACGTGATATTTCATGAGTGATTAAAAAATATTTTAAAAGAAACCATCCAAGCATTTTTATTATTTTTAGCTCATCATTGTTTTTTCTAATTAATAAATTATTCTTTTCATTCTTTTGAGATTTATATAAAAATTTAAGTGTTGAAAAAAAATTAGATAGCTTCTTGCAATTATTTCTATATAACAGCTCCATATTATTTATATCAATATATTCCAAGTAATTCACCACCTTAATAAAAAACAACTAAATATATTTTATCATAAATAATAGTTTTTTGACACAAAACATCATAATTCGACATATAGAAATATTCGACCTTAATATGTATATAATGCACTAAATATCACACACAATTTTGTAAACACTATGTTTTGACAAGAAAAAACAAACTCGACGGGCTCATTTGAGTCAGCCGAGTTTGTTGTTAATACATATTTAATTTTAACAAATAGAAAAGGTATTTATTTCTCGTTGGTATCGCTCGTTATTTTAGCTTTACCGTTTTGGACGTAGGACTTTCCGTCGCCATCGGTACCTTTGGTAATTGTACGCTCGGAGCCGTTGATCGATGTTTTTTCGGTATTCTTACAACTAATAATATCTACTATAGTAGCATCATAAAATCAGGAAAAAGTTTCAAAAATCAGCGAAAAATTTAAAAAAATACAAGTTTCTGCTTTCTGCACAAAGTTTTAGATGTAAACTTGTGCATATTCCCCAATGAAATTTAAGTAAACGTCTCCGAAATCGAA
>CAMHQC010000003.1 GCA_946187325.1 uncultured Clostridia bacterium | reverse complement strand
TAAAATAATAAAAAATACTGATGGCCCACCAAAAATAGGAGTACCGTTTGGTACTCCTATTTTTTTTTCAAGTTACTAACTTTGTTTGTTTTATCAGCCTTCCTCAGCAGCCCACTGTGCCTGATATTTAAGAGCGGGGTCTTTCATATCGGCGGTAAAGCTCTTCCAGCTATCACTGAATATATACCATTTTCCGTCGATGGAATCCTGATAAACCTGAATGATACGCTCTGTATCAGCGCCTTTGAAGCGGGATACAATTTTATAAATCTGAGTCTGATACTGGTTAGATGTCTGAGAAGCGTATACATAGTCCTCTAATGTAACTGTAAGAGGCTCGCTCGGAGTGTAGCCGTTAGCGGGCTCGGCTCCGTCAAAGTAAGCGTTTCCGACATACTTATACTTATACATCTTGTTTAAGTTATCCTTTAGAGCGCTTCTGCTGAAGTTGTTGAAAGAGTCAAGGTTCAGAATCTTTGTTGTCGGGGATTCGAAAAGCTCTTCCATCATATCAAAGCATACATCGGGGTTCTTGGGGTCGTAAGCTCGAAGAGCGGCGAAGTAGAGTGCGACAACCTCAAAGCGTCCCTTAGCCTTATCTCCTGCCTCTACAGCGGCGTCAACCTTGTTGGGAAGCATATCGTCCGCGCGGTGAACTTGCTTTAATTCCGCGACATTAGCGGGAGTATAGTTAAATACTGATGAAGCCTGATAAAGAGGAATATCTACAACAGTTTCCTCGCCGTTCTGGTTGCCCGAGGAGCCCTTGCGGGAAATTTCCTTTAGCGTGGTGTTTAGCGTAATATCTCTTACAACGGGAGCGGGTTGTGTCGCCGGTTCGGTCGGAGACTGAGTTGCGGGTTCTGTAGGAGTTACGGGAGTAGGATCTACAGGGGTAGTCGGATCAACTACGGACGGCTGCGTCGGAGTTGACGGCTTGGGAGCGGAAGCTTTCTTAACTGTAACGGTTAACTTAGCTTTTACGCTCTTGTTCTTTTTGTTCTTAGCCTTAGCGGTAACGGTGATAACTGCCTTACCTGCCTTTTTAGCGGTAACCTTAACCGAGCTTCCGCTGACCTTTACAGCCGCTACAGCTTTTTTGTCTGATTTAGCTGTAAATTTTTTCGAAGCCTTTCCGCTTACCTTAACCGTTACCTTGAAGGATTTTGTAACGGTCTTTTTGGAAGCGGGGATTGTGATGGCAGCTTTCTTTGTAACGCTTATAGATTTTACATACTTCTTAGCCTTAGCCTCTACGGAAAGAACCATAGTTGAAGCAACTAAAAGCATACAAAGAACTACGCTCAATAATTTTTTTAGTTTCATAATAATTTTCCTTTCTTTCTTTATTACAGAAGCGTTAATACGCTCCTTGAATTACTTAATTTTAATTTTGACGGTTTTTGTGACGGTTTTATTCGCGTAGTTTTTACCGCCTTTTACGGTTATTTTAAGCTTAATCTTATAGGTGCCTTTCTTATATTTGCCCTTTTTAAGCTTAATTGCTCCGGTTTTCTTGACCACGGTGAATTTTTTGTAGATTTTAGAGCTTGTGCCATTTTTCACCTTGGCAACCGTTATTGTACCCTTAGCGTTTTTAATGGTTAAGGGTTTAGCGGTAACGGCTTTTTTCTTGAGAGCTTTAATCTTAACGGTCTTTGTTTTAGCGGTGAACTTTACGGGATTTTTGGCGGGAGCGATAATGAAGGTAGTTGAACTAAGCCCCTCGTACTTGCCTATGAACTCAACATCAACAACATATTCGCCCGCGTTTACCGCGTTCGGATAATTAATTATGTAGTCCTTTTCAATTTGCAGGTCTTTTCCCGCGGAATCCTTTACCGTAACGGCAGGCTTAACAGCCTTTCCTGTATAAGAAACCTTCCACTTCTCGATTGAAACGGCGTCTACCTTATCTATAACCTTTGTTTCTATATGCGACGGATCGTCGAAACATTCGCGGATCATTTCGCCGTCATCGTCCATAGTGGCGGCTTTTTTAACTATCCATTCGCCCCAGTTGTGAGTATGCTCAGCGGGTTCGGTAGTTTTCTGAGGAGCGGTGGTTTCTTCGGGAGCGGTGGTTTCTTCGGTGGCTTTGGTTGTTTCCTCGGGAGCGGCTGTGGTTTCGACAGGCTCTACGGCTGTGCTGAAATCGCACGATATAAGCAGACAAGCAGTTTCACTTAATCCTGTTACCGTAGATATGTTAGAGGGCTTGCCGTTGATTGAAGCTGTAGGATTATCGAAAGTATAGCCGTCTTTCGCCTTAACCTTAATCCTTGCGGAATAAGTCTTATTCGCGGCGAATTTATCGGAACCGAGCATCATAAAGTATCCGTCGGTCTTGTTAAACCATGATACGCTTTCAATATCGAAGCCCTCGGAGGCGGAAGCGTTTGTATTAGCGGTTTTTCCGATTTCGGGAGCGTCAACTCCGGTGACAGCAATATTGCTGATTTTGCCTCCTTCGCTTTTTTCGGGAAGCGTCGGAAAATCATAGCGGATTCGAATAGTCTCCCCGGGATTATAACCACCGATAGTTTGGGTTTCGGCATAGTTACCGTTTACCGTGGCTGTAACATCAGACGTACTGCCGGTATCAACAGAAAACTTATAACCTTCTTTGACTGTTATCATAAAGTAAGCGCTGTATGTTTTTCCTGCTTCGAATTTATCTCCGGCTTTAAGAGTATAGCTATCGGCATAACAATACCAGTCAACCTTATTATTCTTTACCGTGAAGCCGTCGCTCGATTTAAAGGTGAATACAGCTTCCTCGCCCGCGGCAGGCGCCGATACATCTGTAAAATCAACATTTGTGATAAATTGAAACGGCACGGTTTCGGGAATATCGCTTGTGGTGAAGCTGTAGTTTACACCAATTCTTTCATATTTGTTGGAACCTGAAATTGCGCTAACTTTAGCTTCTTCTCCGTTTAAAGTTGCTTTGATACTGTCGCTGAATTCATATCCGTCCTTAGGTTCAAGGTAAAGCCTCGCGGTATAAGTTGTGTTAGTGTTAAACGCTGAGTTCTTAGATTGAATATAGTCATTAGGTAAACGCCACTCGAAAGCGGTTACGCTGTAATAGGGATTTTCATCGTAGGTATATACAGGCAACTGACCTGCTACAGGCGCGGATATGCCGGTAATGTTAACGGAGGTAAGCGCTGTGTTCTTAGCTTTGGCGGTAAACTTTAACGATAAGTTAACAAACTCCGTGGGATCTTCCATAGTTACCTTTCCGGCAGAAACAGCTTTTCCGTTGATTGTAGCGGTAATTTTTGTGTAATCAATGAAGCTGTAGCCCTCGTTCGCCTGAATGTTGATGTTCACTTCGTACTCGTTACCTGCTGTAAATGTGTCGTCGCTTTGCATCCACTTACTATTCGCGTAATCGTACCACGATATATGGGAAATTTCGCAGCCGCTTGTATTATTTCGCGCGTTTGTGTCGGGAACTTTACCCGCGGAGGGTTCAAATATTCCTGTAATTCTGACTGATGATATTGTTTCGGTTGTGTCCGCTGAAACCTGAACTACAGCGAATACGCTTAAAAGCATAAGCACAGCCAAAACAACGCTTGTTGTATTTCTTAAAGCTTTCATAATAACCTCCTTATTATAGGTTTTATTATTACCTATATACTACCATAATTTAAAGTAGCTATGTTAACAAATTTTTCGCTGCCGATTTATACAATATTAACAAATAAATAGCGGTAAAGCTACCGCCTTACCGCTGTTCCGAGTATCCTATTTTTTCATAAGACTTATTTATTCTTAGCCTTTTTACCTACCATTGTAATACATACAACCAACGCTGCCGCGTAAAGAACCGCAATCGCGATTAAAACGATATTGTAGTTGTTGTTTGTATTCTTTAAAATAAGCTCGCTCATATTGTTGCCCGTAAGTCCCGCGATAGCCCAAGCCGAAAGAGCGAGTCCGTGGATTTTGCTGATTCTGTCCATACCGAAGCGTTCGGATAAGAGCGCGGGTAAGGTTGAGAATCCACCGCCGTAACCCAGGTTAACAATAAGCAGAAGCGCTATTACAATTACGCCGATAATCATAGCGTTTGTACCGCTTCCCTGCGAAATAGCTCCTGTACAGAAAGCGAGAGCCGAAATCGCTATACAGCTTATAAAGATAATCTTATAAACGGTATTTCTCTCCTTCATTTTATCGGAGATAGACGAATAACCGATTCTTCCTAAAGCGTTGAACGCCGCCGTAACGGAGGGAACGATACCGATTATAGCCGTAAGCGCGAGCGAAGCCGCGAAAACTGTTTTAAGAATCTGGGTTTCGTAGGTGATAAGCGCTAAACCGCAGTGGATATTGATAAAGAACATAATCCAGATTCCGACGAAGGTTTTATCCTTAAACATCGAAAGCGGTTTAAAGCCGGAGCCCGCCGCGTCGGGTTCAACCCAGCCGTCAGGCTTCTTGAGCAGAAGATGTCCCATAAACATAATCACGAAGTAAGCCGCTCCGAGTATATAGAACATATTCGCGATACCGAGGCTGTCCTTAATAGCCATCATAACGGGAGTGGCAATCGCCTTAGCGAGACCGAAGCCCATAATCGAGATACCCGTCGCTAAACCTTTTCTGTCCGAAAACCAGAGCATAAGTGTTTTTACGGGAGTTAAGTAGCCTATACCAAGTCCGATACCCATTATACATCCGTAGCAAAGGTAAATTCCTATAATCGCCGTTATGCCCGAGGTAAACTGGATAAAGAAACCTGTTCCAACCATACCGAGCGAGAAGCAGATACAGGAGATAAGCGAGGACTTATGTATATCGCGTTCTACTAACTTTCCTACGAACGCCGCCGACATTCCGAGAAAGAATATCGCGAGCGAGAAGGCCCAGCCTACCGAGAAAGCGTCCATACCGATTTTTTCGGCGACCGCTTCTTTAAAGGTAGACCAACAGTAAACCGTACCTACAGAACAGTGAATTAAAAGCGCGGGAACCGCCGCTCTCATCCACTTGTTGTTTAGAAAGTTCATTTGTATTACCCCTTTATTTAATTACATTTAATTTTACCATATTAAAGAGGTCTTTTTCAATTCGCCTGTTAGTAGAGTTTTTAGTTATAGTAGTGTTGTTTTTAGGCATTATGCACAATATGTGGTGGCAAGGCTGTTTTTCATCACAATATTTTGTTAAAAATTTGACATACTCCGCTAATTAACGCTGAGTAAACACATAAAGCATACCGAAAAAATAAACCCGAATATGATTCCGAAAAACATCGAATCACCTCGGGTTTATTATTTATAATTTTTGTTTATTTATTCTTATTGTTTATCTTCCTGAAGCTTTACGGTTATATCGTAGATCTTTTCGGTATCGGGACGGTAGAGCGTTATCTTAACCTTGTCGCCCGCCTTGTGTTTTTCAAGGATATCGTATACGTCCGCGAAGGTGAGGATGCTTTTACCGTCAACCTTGGTCATAATATCGCCCGCCTGAGCTCCTGTGTTTTCCATAGGGCCGCCCTTGCTGATTTCGGTAATTTTTATTCCGTTAGCGCCGTCGTTGTCCTTGGTTGTAATTTCACCGACGATACCGATTTTAACACGGTTTTTAACGTAGCTGTATTTAATTATACTGTCGGTTACGGATTTAACGGTTTTGCTCGGAATAGCGAAGCCCATACCCTCGTATTCCTCGAGAGCGATTTTCGAGGTTGTAATTCCTACCACCTGACCGTACATATTACACAGCGGGCCGCCGCTGTTACCCGGGTTAATGGGTGTATCGGTCTGGATAAATCTCGCGTTATTTGTAATAGAAGCCTGGCGGTTTAACGCCGAGATTATTCCTTTAGTTACAGAATTTTGGTAATTAATACTTCTCGGGTTGCCGATTGCTATAACGTCTTCGGCAATTTCGAGATTATTGCTGTCGCCGAACTTAGCCGCGGGGAGATTTTCAGCCTTAATTTTAAGTACCGCTAAGTCGTAACGGCTGTCGAAACCGACTACTCCCGCATCGTAGGTTTTTTTATCGGAAGTGATTACCTTGAATAAATAAGCCGTTCGGCTGTTGTTTACAATATGAGCGTTGGTGACTATATATCCGTCCGAGGTAACTATAATTCCCGTACCCATCGCAGATAAGCTTGTCGCCGTACCTTCTTGCTCGTCATTGTAGCAGATTATTCCGACTACTGATTTTTCAGTTGATTTGAACGCGTAAGATGAACCGCTTTTGGATTTTTTGGACGGCTTTTTGTCGAGCTTGATTCCGCTGTAGCTCGGATTGGTTTCTTTCTGAGCGTCCGACTGTTTGTATTCTTTATTGCTGTCGGCTTCGGGAGCGGTATTCGGCTGAGTAAAGGAATAATCCTGCGACGGCATAGTAAAGCTGTTTTCGGGAGTAAATGCCGATTGGTTCGGCGAAGCCGAGGCTATGTATACTATAAAAGCAATTAAGCTCGCCGCGAGGATTGAAATTGTTACCGTGACGAACGCCTTAACCCCTCCGCTCATACGCTGTTTCGGAGCGGATTTGGGTATATAAGCGTAGTTAGGGTTATCGTAGTTAGGGTGCTGAGCCTGCGGATTCTGAGCGGAATACTGATTATAATACGGCCCGCCGTTATTGATTACGGGCGCGGGTTGCTGAGGCGTCGGCTGAACAGGCTGTTGAGGTATCGGTTGGTGAGCAGGCTGAGCCGGCCGCGCAGGCTGCGGTATCGGCTGTGGTTCGGGCTGTACGGGTTGTTGAGGCTGAGGCGCGCTTATACGGGGAGCCTGCGGAGGAGTAGGAGGCGCGCTCGGTATATTGTTCTGATTATTGTTTAAATCATTCATTAAGTTCATTACCTTTCCGCCCGCTTCGATAAATATTACGTCCTTACCGCGGGCTGATAAGTCGTAATAGATTAAGAATACACGCTTTTTCGCGAGCTTTCTTGATATACCTTATTATTATATCTAATTTTTCAAAAAAATACAATATTAAACCCCGATAATAGCGTTAAAAAGAAAATTAAATGATAAATTTTTCCATAAAGGCTTTATATTCAGGGAGAAATGTTGTATAATCTAAATAAGCGTACAGCACGGACGCGCGCTGTATGAAATTTAATCTTCGGAGGTTTTAATTATGCCGTTAGTTAACGCAAAAGAAATGCTTACAAAAGCAAAAGCAGGTCACTACGCAGTAGGCCAGTTCAACATCAACAACCTCGAGTGGACTAAGTCCATTCTTCTCACAGCTGAGGAGCTTCGTTCACCCGTAATTTTAGGTGTATCCGAGGGCGCGGGTAAGTATATGTGCGGTTACAAGACCGTTGTAGGGATGGTTACCGCTATGCTCGAGGAGCTCAATATCACAGTTCCCGTAGCATTACACCTCGACCACGGCTCATACGAAGGCGCTAAGGCTTGTATCGAAGCAGGCTTCAGCTCAATTATGTTCGACGGTTCTCACTATCCTATCGACGAGAACGTAGCTAAGACTAAGGAATTAGTTGCTACTTGTAACGAGCTCGGTCTTTCTATCGAGGCTGAAGTTGGTTCAATCGGCGGCGAGGAAGACGGAGTTATCGGCGCGGGCGAATGTGCTGATCCTAAGGAATGTAAGATGGTTGCCGACCTCGGAGTTACAATGCTCGCCGCGGGTATCGGTAATATCCACGGTAAATATCCCGAGAATTGGCAGGGACTTTCTTTCGAAACTCTCGACGCTATCCAGCAGCTCACAGGCGATATGCCGTTAGTTCTTCACGGCGGTACAGGTATTCCCGCTGATATGATTAAGAAAGCTATCACTCTCGGCGTTTCCAAGATTAACGTTAATACCGAGTGCCAGCTTGCTTTCGCTGCCGCTACAAGAGAGTATATCGAAGCAGGTAAAGACCTTGAGGGTAAGGGCTTTGATCCGAGAAAGCTTCTCGCTCCGGGCGCGCAGGCTATCAAGGATACAGTAAAAGAGAAGATGGAACTTTTCGGTTCTGTAGGAAAAGCTTAATAGCGTTTATACTAATTAACAACAAACGGTCGGGAATTTTCCCGACCGTTTTCATTTTTGTCTTTTGATCTTTTTCATCATCTCGTATTTGTGCTTGGTAGCGATTCCGCCGCGTATATGACGTTGGCGTTTATTGGTTTCGAGTATTTCCCGAACCTCTCTGTAGAGGGCGGGATTAACGTTTTTTAAACGCTGACTGACGTCCTTATGTACCGTGCTTTTGCTTATCCCGAATTTTTTTGCCGCCGAGCGTACAGTAGCCCCTTTTTCTATTATGTATTCTCCGAGCATCGCGGCTCTTTCTTCCACTATACCTTTCACATACAGGCCTCCAAAAATCAGGATTTACTAATTTATATGCAAAGATAATCGCTCAAATACCTAAAACAAGTTGAGAATAATAAAAACATTGACAAATATTTATCGAAAATATATAATTGTATTAGGCAATTTGTTCAGAAAGAGGTGTTTAAAATGAAAAAGATTTTGTCTTTTGCGCTTTGCGCGGTCATTTTAATCACTTCTGTTTTTTCTGTCGGAGCTGAAAACTACAACTATAATAATTCAAGCCTTTTTAATAAGTACAGCCCGTCGGAAATATTGGATATGTATCCCGATTTGACGAACCATATTGCCGAAGAACTCAGAAAGTATAATACCGATATAAGCGTTCGGGACTATAATGTTTCCGTAAATGATATCGGCGCGATTTTTTTCAGTGTAATTTGCGAAAACCCCGATATATTCTACGTGAGCGCCAGCCGGTTTGAATCGACCTCGGAGAGCGACACGGGTATTCTTGTTTCACTCCGACCCGAGTATATATACGATATAAAAGATATTCCCGAAAAAACCGAACAGCTCGAAAAAGCCGCGGGATATGTGCTTTCGGGAGTTGACAGAAGCTGGACTGATATGTATAAGTGCCGTTATCTGCACGATATGATTGCCCAGTATGTCCACTACGATATGGATATTTATAATACCGACCCGAGTATCCGTACGGCTTACGGCGCGCTAGTCAACAATAACGCCGTATGCGAGGGCTATACTTCGGCGTACAACTATCTTTTAGGTAAGCTCGGCATAGAGGCGCATTATGTTCAAAGCTTAAAAATGGAACACGCGTGGTCTTTGGTAAAGCTCGGTAAAAAGTATTATCACGTAGATATTACCTACGACGACCCCAGCTACGATACCTTGGGAAACGCTCTTCATTTATACTGTATTGTAAGCGATACCGGGCTTAAAAAAGACGGAGTTCACCACGATTGGATAGGTTCGATTAAAGCCGATGATACAAGCTTTGACAGTGTATGGTGGAGAAACATAAATACTTTTATCTTCCCGATAGACGGTTACGATTATTATATGAATCAAACCTACGGAAGCAGTATTTACGGCGCGTTAGTACAGCGCAATATTCAGACAGGAAGCGAGCGCACTGTCGAGAAAATCTACACCCGCTGGACTGTTGAGGAAAACAGCAGCGCTTTTTGGGAGAGAGCGTACTGTTTCTTGACCTACGACGGAAAATACTTATATTATAACGATAACGAAGGTGTTTACCGCCATAAGCCCGACAGCTCATCATATTTCGACGTTCTTTATAAAAAGCCCGCCGCATTAAAACATAATGTTTACGGCATAGCTTTGAATATGGAAGGTAAGCTTTTTATCAGCATAAAGAAAAGTCCCAACGTCGAGGACGTCATATATTATGTCGATAAAAATGTAATGAATCAGAACTTCGAAGCGGGAGATACTTCCGCTCGGACGAAGTATAATGACGTCGAGGGCGGAATTGAGATTTATAATTTCGCCGATGATTCGGAAAATATAGTTGTTCCGAACACTATCGACGGCAAAAAGGTTGTGGCTATCGGAACTAACGCCTTCAGCGACCGCCAGAATTTAAAATCCATAATTATTCCCGAGGGCGTTACCGTTATCGGAGATTCGGCGTTTTATAACTGCCCGAATTTACAGAGCGTACTGTTTCCCGATACTGTGGCGTCTATCGGAGCGGCGGCTTTCGGCGGATGTTCGTCGCTTACGGAGATAACAATTCCGAAAACGGTTACAAAAATAGGCAAAAACACTTTCGCGGGATGTATAAATCTAACGATAAAAGGATATAAAAACAGTGCCGCCGAAGTTTATGCTCAGTATTACGGTATTCATTTTTCGGCGTTAGCCGAACCTGAACCGACTACCGAGCCGACAACGTCTCCGCCTAAAAAAAGCACTAAATCCGTGTATTCACAAAAGCAGTCGATGTACGTTTTATTTAAAGGCAATGTTTCGGGCTTAGGCTCGAACGTAAAATATTCCAGCAGTAATAAATCAGTCGCCTCGGTTACCTCCAAAGGAGTAATTTCGGCTAAGAAAAAGGGCAAGGCGGTTATAAAAGCCGAGGGCAAGGATTTTATATATAATATAAAACTTACCGTTAAGAACCCTAAGCTCAATAAAACAAAAAAGACTTTAAAACGCGGCTCAAGATTTACCCTGAAAGTTGTCGGAAAAGCGGGGAAAACTACCTATAAATCCTCTAATAAAAAAATAGCTTCCGTAAATACTACGGGCAAAGTTACCGCTAAGAAAAAGGGTAAGGTTACCATAACTGTTAAAACTAACGGAAAAATAAAATTAAAGTGTAAAATTACAGTAAAATAAAAGAGCCGTCGTTGACGGCTCTTTTTCGATATATTAATTGTCAAAAACTTTCTTAGCGGTGTCAACCGACTCCTTGGCGTCCTTACAGTAATAATCCGCGCCGATTTTTTTAGCGTAATCCTCGGTGAGTACGGCTCCGCCGACGAAGAATATGACCTTTGAGCTTCCGTCCGGGTTAATCAACTCGGGCGTTTTTCTCGCTAGAGCTATTGTATCCTCCATACTCTTTAACGTTGTCGTCATAAGCGCCGAAAGACCGATAAGCTTTATATCCATATCTATAGCGGTTTTGACTATAACCTTGGGAGCGACGTCCCTGCCCAAATCTACCACGGTATATCCGTAATTATCGAGCAGAACCTTTACTATATTTTTGCCGATATCGTGAATATCGCCTTTAACTGTCGCAAGGATAATCTTCCCCTTGCTGACGGGTGTGTTGTCATTTTTGGAGAGATGCTTTTTTATAACCTCGAAACACGACTGAGCGACGTTGGCGCTTTGTATAAGCTGAGGCAGGAAGATTTTATTGCTTTCGAAGTCTGCGCCCACCTTGTCCAGAGCGGGTATAAGCTCGCCGTTTACAATCTCCATAGCGTCCTTGCTTTCGAGCGCTTTTTCGGTAAGAGAGGCGGCTTCGCTTTTAAGGCCGTTAATAATCGCGTCGGTCAAGGAAATGTGCGAGCTTACTATCTTAGGCTTTTCGGTTTTAATCTCGTTATAGCTTTCTATAAAATTCTTAGAGTTTTTGTCTATGTCCGCGAGAACCTTGTACGCGCGTACCGCGCCTGTCATAAGCTCGTCGTTGGGGTTAATTATCGGTAAGTCAAGCCCTTCCTCAAGCGCCATAGTGAGAAAGATGTGGTTTATAAGCTCTCGGTTGGGGAGTCCGAAGCTGATGTTGCTTACGCCGAGACAGGTTTTACATCCCAGCTCGGTTTTAACTCTGTGCAAAGCTTTTAAAGTTTCCTTACAAGCCGGCTGTTCTGCCGAAACTGTGAGCGTTAAACAGTCGATATACACATCCTTAGACGGAATACCGAGTTTATTAGCTCGCTCTACAATCCGCTTGGCTATGTTAAATCTGCCCTCGGCGGTTTTCGGAATACCGTCCTCGTCGAGAGTGAGTCCGATTACCGTCGCGCCGTATTTTTTTACGAGCGGAAGAACGGCGTTAAGAGATTTTTCCTCGCCGTTTACTGAGTTTATTATCGGCTTTCCGTTATACACCCGAAGCGCCGCTTCGAGTACATCGGGCTTAGTAGAGTCAATTTGCAGCGGTACATCTACTACGGATTGCAGCGCCTTTATAACTCTTACCATCATATCCTTTTCGTCAATTTCGGGAAGTCCGACGTTTACGTCGAGGATATCCGCGCCCGCTTTGATCTGGCTTATCGCTTGGGAAAGAATATAGTCGATATCGTTATTTATAAGAGCTTCTTTAAAGAGCTTTTTGCCCGTAGGGTTAATACGCTCGCCGATAATTCTCGGCTGATTAATCTCTACCGCCGTAGTCGCCGAGCAGACAGCGGTGTCTTTTTTTGGCGAGGCTTTTTTATAGTTTTTATTATCTATGACTTTTTTGAGCGCCTTTATATAATCGGGAGTAGTTCCGCAACATCCGCCGACGAGTTTAACTGTGCCGTAGTCGGTAATTTTATCCATACTTTCGGCGAAGTCCTCGGCGGTAACGTTGTAAGTATTGCTGTTCGGGTCGGGAAGCCCCGCGTTCGGCTTAACGAAAATCGGCAGACTCGTCCACTCGGTAAATTCCTTAACTATAGGAGCGAGTTCATCGGGACCGAGCGAGCAGTTAACGCCTAAAGCGCATACGCCCAAGCCCTCTAGGGTAATCGCCGCCGAAGCTACGCTTACTCCCGCGAAGGTTCTGCCGTTTTTTTCGAACGTCATCGAAGCGACGACCGGTTTGTCGCTGTTTTCCTTAGCCGCGAGAACGCCCGCCTTTAACTCGAGCAAGTCGGTAAAGGTTTCGAAAAATATAATATCGGTATCTTGTCCCGCAAGGATTTCTTCTTTAAAATACTCATAAGCCTCGTCGAACGACAGCGAGCCCGCGGGCTCGAGTAACTGTCCTATAGGGCCTATTTCGAGAGCTACGAGCGCTTTATCGCCCGCGGCGCTTCGCGCGTTTTTAACCGCCGCGCCGATAAGCTCTTGGACAGTATAACCGCTGTTTTTCATTTTATAGGAGTTCGCGCCAAAGGTGTTTGTTGTAAGAATTTGAGTTCCGCTTTCGATATATTGTTTATGGATATCTATTACTGTCTCCGGGCGGGTTATGTTGAGAGTTTCGGGAATTTCTCCGAGCTTTAGCCCGCTTTTTTGGAGCATAGTTCCCGTTGCTCCGTCGAGCAGTATAAAATCGTTTTTCATTAGTTCATTAAACTTCACAGCGTTCACCTGATTTTCTGTATTGACAAGTTTTTCTTAGATTACATCCCGCGCATCCGCGGCGTTTTTTCTCGAGCGGTTTATCGCTTACGCCGATAATCGCGGTTACAGATTTTGTCGGGGTTAAAAGCGAGCTTTCATTTACGCAAAGCCCGATTTTTCTCGGCGCGTCTAAGATATTTAAAAACTTTTCCTGAAGCTCTATCGGGTAATCCGAATACCCCGGGGAAAATCTCCAGGTAAAATATTTATCGGGGTTTTCCTCTTTTATAAGCTTCTCCGCTTTTTCGCAAACCTGTTCCGCCGCCGCGCTCGCGAAAGCGTCTATGACTACGGCTTTCGCCATATCGGTCACGGAAGCCGAGCGGATGAGTTTATCTACCTCGGCTCCGATTGTAGCGCACATTAAGACCGCTTCGCCGCAGTTTTTTAAATGCTCGTTTATAGAGTTGCCGATTAAAAGACCGCTGTTTTCGAGCGGTATTTTTTTATAGAGATATTTTGGGGAAACCGCCTTTAAAATATCTCTTTCACAGCTGTTCATCAGAGCTTCCATACTCTCGTTCAACTCTACCTTGCCCGCGCCCAGATATCTGAGGGCTTCGGCTCGGTTAATTTCTGTTAATACTATCATAGAAGTTTATTTACCGCTTCGGTAATTTTGCGCGCTACGTAGGGGTTGTTCATTGTGTAGAGATGGATTCCGCTAACGCCGTTCGCGATAAGGTCGACGCACTGGTCTACCGCGTAGGCGATACCCGCGTCGCGTAAAGCTTCGGGGTTGTTTTCGTAACGATTCATAATACGCACGAACTTTGCGGGCAGCGACGCTCCGCACAGCGATACCATTCTCTTTATCTGTTTAGTATTTATAACGGGCATAATTCCCGCCTCAATAGGCACGTTGATTCCGGCTAAACGACAACGTTTCTCGAACTCATAGAAGGTTCGGTTGTCGTAGAAAAGCTGAGAGATTAAGAACTCAGCTCCCGCGTCAACCTTTTTCTTTAGGTTAATTATATCGCTGACCTCGTCCTTAGCCTCGGGATGAACCTCGGGGTAACATGCTCCCGCGATATGAAACCCGCCCTTTCTCTTTATGAACTCTGTAAGCTCGCTGGCGTATTTAAAGTCGGTTTTAGGCTCCATATCAGGCACAATATCGCCTCTTAACGCCAACACGTTTTCTATATCATTCGACTTAAACGAATTAAGCGACGCTTCCACCTCGGCTTTAGAGCTGTTTACACAGGTAATGTGAGCGATAGGCTCGATATGGTAGTCGTGTTTTATCTTAGCCGCGATAGCGCATGTATTATCGGCGGCAGTTCCGCCGGCTCCGTATGTAACGCTTATATAAGCGGGTTTTAAGGAGCATAATTCCTCTAATGCTCCGTAAACCGACTCTATCGGCGAGGTTTTCTTAGGCGGAAATACCTCGAAGCTGAGAATAGTCTTATCTTCTTTATATAAATCTGAGATTTTCATAACTATCACCCGTAAATTTAGTATACTAAAATAATAACATAAAAAATTGGATTTGACAATAAAGTTATTTGTGGTAGAATTATATAATAGATTAGTGAAGCGGAAGGACGTTAAAATGAAGCTATCGCTTGTAGTTCCCTGTTATAACGAACAGGATAACGTAGAGCTTTTTTACGATGAAACCGTTAAGGCGTTTCGCGGTGCCGGGTTTGAGTACGAATTTATATTCGTAAACGACGGCAGCCGTGACAAGACTTTGGAAAAGCTCAGAAAATTATATAACGAAAAAACCGAAAGCAATATTACTGTCGTATCGTTCAGCCGGAATTTCGGCAAGGAATCCGCAATTTACGCGGGAATCAAAAACTCGACGGGCGACTATATTTCGCTTATTGACGCCGACTTACAGCAACGTCCCGAGGTGGTGCTCGAGATGATGAATATACTCGAAAACGAGTACGAGTACGATTGTGTGGCGGCTTACCAGGCAACCCGAAAGGAAGGCTCGGTTATTACGGGCTTTAAATCGGGCTTTTATAAGGTTATAAATAAGCTCAGCGAGGTTGAGCTTCACGCCGACGCGAGCGATTTCAGAACCTTTACCCGAGGGGTCGCGGACGCTATACTCGATATGGGCGAGTACCATAGATTTTCGAAAGGTATTTTCAGCTGGATAGGCTTTAACACCAAGTTTATTCCCTACGAGGTTCAGGAGAGAAACGCGGGCGAAACTAAATGGAGCTTTACTAAGCTCGTAAAATACGCCTTAGAGGGTATTACGGCGTTTTCGACTAAACCTCTTAAGCTTGCGACTTACGTCGGAATGGTTGCGTCGTTTGCGGCTATTGTTTATCTTGTAGTTGTAATTATTCAGCGTCTGTTCTTTAACGTCGCCGTGAGCGGTTACGCTACAATTGTCGCGTTGATACTTTTATTGGGCGGAATACAGCTTTTCTGTATCGGTATTATCGGCTCGTATCTGGCTAAGACGTATATCCAAAGTAAAAACAGACCTATTTATATCGCTAAAGAAATTTTAAAGAGAGATAAATAAAAAAGTCGGAAAGTTAAAACTTTCCGACTTTTTGTTATTCATAATCTCTCAAGTAAATGTAATACGGCGCGAACATATCGTTGTTATTAAGGTAGTAAAGCTTATTGTTATCGCCGCTAATCGTCTGGGTTTCGCTTATCTCTTTATCAGTACCGTCGGTAAAGATTACCTGATTGTACTTATGGGAGTTAAACTCGATTTTATAGATTTTATAACCGTCCGCGTCCTTCTTAACATAGGTCATTTTTTCGCCCTGTTTGCCGTTATTGAGCTTAGATGAGAACAGTTTTGCGTAAACGTTTTTCCACTCGTTTGTGTTAGTGAAGTAGAGTGTATTATTACCGCCCTTGGAGTAGTTAAAAACCTTTAAGTATAAGTAAAGAAGATTCATAAACGCCTTGTCCTTATCCTCTGACTTAGGAGCGGTTTGTACGACTTTTTTAAGGTTGATATACTCGTCGTACGAGCTGAAGCTGTACATATTATTGAGGAGTTCTTTGCTTTTTTTACACATAGCGCCGACATCCTCAGCGGTTATATTTTTGCCCGAAACGACCTTAGGAATCGAGAACGATAACTCGGCCAAAGCGCCTAAGTCGGCGTCATTATCGAACACATTGATACTGTTTTCCTCGGCGGTCGCTTTACGCTCGGTATAAGAGGAGCGGTATCCCTCGACTATATACGAAGCCGCGGGATAGATTTTATCGTGATAGAGGTTTTCGCCGTAGTATACTGACGCGTCGTCGAATACCTGTACATAATAACCCTCGGTTAAGTCCTTGTATTTATCGTCGCTTGCGGCGACATAGCTTAAATTATGGCTGTTGTAGTTGATTATAGTAGGACAACATACCGAGCTGTCGTGAATCATATTGCACGAGGTATCGTTCATATTAGAGTAGTTGTAGCCGTACTTAAGCGCGATATGGGTATGACCTGAAATCCACGTTAGTTTAGGATATTTTTCGATAATGTTTCTGAATCGTACAGTGGACTTGTACTGAGGGTTAAGAGGTACGGTATAGAAATTATCCTCGTCATCGCCCGCGCCGTAGCCCTGAATTAAGGCGTGCTGAATAAGGTAGATGTTCTTGTTTTTATTATAGTTTTCTTTCAGTAGTTTTTCGAACCAGTCGAGCTGTTCGTTCGTAAACTCATCGCCCTCGTTCGGACTGTACAAAAACTCGAGCGCCATAAATATGAACATATCGCCTGTTTTCTTTTCTGTAACGGTGTAGTAGGGCTTGTTTTTCGAGATAGTGTTATTATCCCCGTCGAGTCCCGTCGCCGATACAAAGGTACTAAGAAGGTCTTTGCGGTTGCCTTTTCTAAGCTCATGGTTTCCGCTGGACTCGTAAATATAGCCCGTGTAGTTTGAATCCGCTAAAATTTCCTGGTACTTGTCGAACTCAAGCCCCGGTCCGTCGGCGTTAGTTATATTATCCCCGGCCGTTGTGATAAAATCGGCTTTCCTGCGGGCGGCGGTTTCGAGCGCCTTTTTAAAATGCATCTCCGAGTATTTATAATACTTATTTTTAGCCATATCAATATGGATATCGGAGTAATTCATAAATGTGTAATTAGCGTCGGAAGATTTATATTTTAGCTGTTTACTTTTCGGAATATCATAAACCGCCGCGGCGTTTTTTACGGAAGTATCCTTGCCCGAACAGGCGATAAGCTTAACAGCTCCCGCGGGGATAGCGTTATGGTCTTTGAATAAAAACGATTCGCCCGAGTTAATTTCGGCGATTTCGTAAAAGCCGTCCAGAGCCTTTTCATCATCCGCCCAGTACAGCTTGTATTTGCCGCTCGGTACCGACGAGAGTGTTATCTTGCCCTCGGCGTAGCCCGATTTATCCTTTTCGCCGCCTGTAAATGTGTAGCTGAGTTTTCCCGCCGCTGATACGTTTATTACCGCGAGAGTTGATATAAGTATTAGAGAGGATAGTATAACCGCCAGGCTTTTAGATAAAGTTTTCATAGTTAGTCACCTCGAAATAAATCTGTATTTATATTATCATAAATAAATAAAAAATACAGTATTTTCCGATTAAAAATTTTTAAAAAGGACATATAATAAACTCGAGGTGATAATTGTGGATAAAAATTTATACAGAAATTATCCTGTTGACCCCGACGACGAGGACTATACTCCGAGCGCGTCGATGTACGATTGTACGGGATTGATACCGAGCGAGCCTCAGTCAGAGGATGAACTCGACGCTTATATGGATTTATATCCGTATTTGCCGGAGGATGAAAGATAGATTAAAAAAACGCCGCGGAACTTTTGCCGCGGCGTTTTTTTGGATGAAATTGTGTGAAATGCTACTTATTGCAGCAATGTTTTGGCACTCTTTAATGTGCAATTATATTTTAACTGATAAATCTTTATAAATCAACAATTCTAGCATAATGTAATTGCTAAATGGTGAAACTGTAAGGGTTAATTCTTTAACGAACATAAAGAAAACAAAGCGGTAACAAATTGTAACGAACAACCGTTCTAAGATTAAAAAGTGATTACAATTGTTACGTTAAATTAAAATTGAAATCGTTTCCAAAGTAAAATATACGCATATATGGGGGATATTTTCTCTAAGACCACAATATTTAGTTGTTTGTAATATTTTGTGCTTTCGTACGGAATTTCGTTTCCGACCCCGATAACGTAAATCGGAACGGTAGATTTTTCGCAAAATTCTATAAACTCCTTGTCCTCGGTCGGCAGAGTTCCGCTGTGATAGCTCTCGATTAATACGGCTTTATAACCCGCTGATTCGGGATACCGCATACCCGGGTGAGCTTTTAGCCATAGTACAGGAGATTTTTTCGTAAGAGTGAAAACGCCTTCGCTTCTGAGCTTCGGAAGCTGCGATATTTGTATAAACTTTTCACCCTCAAAATATCCGAACGGTTTATTAACCGCCGTGAGCTTATCGCTGTACGGACTGTGGGGCAGAAGTGAATCCGCTGTAAAAATTTCGGGATTACCTCCGTTATTTTTATAGCTTACGAATACGCCACCGATTTTTTCGCGGATAAATTTTACCGCGTAGGTGAAGTTTGATAAACCGTTAGAGCGTTTATCACTCAGAATGTAATTCGAAGAAACTACAACTATGGGAATACCGCCCATGCCGAAAGCTACGGAAAGCGCGGCGGCGCTATATTGCAGGGTATCTGTTCCGTGCGTAACAATTATACCGTCGAAATCTTCATTAAGACGTTTTTCGACGCACTCGACGAGAGCGGTTATATTTTCGCCGTCAAGCTGTTCGGAAAGTATATAATACGGCTGAAAGCTCTCGACTTGAATATCGTTGTCGAGAGCTTCGATTAAGTTTGCTTTAGTTTTATCCGTCGGAGAAAGAAAACCGTCCTGAGCCTCGCTCGAGATAGTCCCTCCCGTATAAATAACAGCTAGTTTCATTTAAGCGACCGTTAATTTAATTGTTACCTTGCGTTCTTTGTTTTTGTAGACAGCCTTAGCCGTAAGAGTAGTATTTCCCTTTTTAACTCCTGTTATTATGCCGTAGATATCTACTTTAGCTATGCTTTTGTCAGAGCTTTTCCAGGAAAACATTCCCGAAACGTAATTATCGCTGAGCTTTTTGTAGATATCCTTGTAGACCTGTCCCTTTTTAATTGTGAGATAGAGCGGAGTTTTTTCTATATTCTTAGTATCTATCCAACCGTAGATTTCGCTCTTAACCGCGCTTTTTGCGGAGGTATAGGAACCGTTATACGCCTTAACGTAATACTTATAGGAGTTAATCTGAGTCGGCTTTTTCGGATCTTTTACAGATTCATCGAGGTATGTTTTCACATTTGCGGATACGGTAGCAATCTTTTTGTAAGAGGTTTTGTATTTAAGCGAGCGGTATATTCTGTATCCCGAAGCGCCTTTAACCTTGTTCCAGCTGACATAAATGCCCTTCATATCGAGGTATTCCTCGGCTTGAATCGAGGGTCTCGTAAGGTACATAATCTCCGACTTTTTGCTGTAAGCCGAGCTTTTTGTTTTGGTTTTAGCCTTTACCTTAAATACGTACTTCGCTCCGGGGGAGAGATTATCGTTTGTAAAAGAGAGTTTCTTTCCGCTGTAGGCGGTTTTATACTTCTTTGCTCCCAGCTTTTTGTACAGCAGGGTGTACTTTTTAGCTCCCTTGACCTTACTCCATGAAGCTTTTACTCCTTTAGCTGTATTTTTTACCGTAAGCTTTGGAGTTTTAACCGCGCCTGCCGGAAATACCGATATACCCGCTACAGCGATAATAAAACATAAAACTACCGCCGTATATTTTTTAAATTTTTTCATAAATATCACCACTTATCGCGAGGGGTTTAATTGAGTTCATTTTATCATTTTTACTATATAACGTCAACCCGGGGAATAATATGGAAAATCGGACAGGAAAACCTGCCCGATTAAATGCTTTTTTCGGTACGATTAAGCTACCTCTACCTCAACATAAGCTGTCTTTGTTAAAGCTCTTTCGTACTGCTTTTGAACTTTTCCCCCGCCGATTGCGTTTACGATGTCCGCAACTGAGTCGGAGAGCTTAATCTCGATAACAGCCTTGCCTGAGTTAGCGGCGGTGATAACGCTGTCGGTTAACGTGACTACGTCTTTACCTTCTACAACTTCCGCTGTATATAATCCGTTAAGACCGAAGAAATCGGATAACGCTTTACCCTCGGCGTAAGTATCGCCCTTGTTAAGCATAACTATAACGTGGATATTATTCTTATCGTCGAAGTAATAAGAGTTAACGCCGTCTCTCTTGGGAAGGAAAGGAGCTACGGGCGCAAGCTGACAGTCAACCGAATTAGAGCTGTCCTTAACCGCAACTATATTGTACATATACGCTGTGGGATTGTTGCTTAACTTTGTATCCTTATAAGCGGTAGATGTAGTAGTAGCGAGTTTTGTATAGGAATCCTCAGCCGCTTTTCTTCTGTAAACTGTGTAAGAGGAAGCGCCGCTTACAGCGTTCCATTTTACGCCGATTGATTTACCGTCGGTATTCTCTCTCGCGTAAACGCCTGTTACCTTATCGAGATAAGTGATTGATCTTGCAGTACAATTCATAGACTTTGTCTTTGTAGTTGTGTTATAGCATACAACCATATACTTGTACTTAGTTCCCGATACAACGTTTTTATCGGTATAGGAATCGTTTGTAACTTTCTTTAAGAGCGTATAGTTGCCGGAAGTCTTTCTGTAAACCTTGTACTGGTTAGCGCCTTTACGCTTAGCCCATGTAAGAGTTACGCTTCCGTCACCGTTTTTAACTGTTTTAATAATAGTGTAGTTAATTCTGGTGATAGTAACGGACTTCGAAGCCTTGCTCGTCTTTTTGCCGTTTACGGCTTTTACTTTGTAGGTGTACTTTTTACCCGAGTACACCGATGTATCCTTGATGGATGTTTTAGCGGTAGTTCTGATAAGCTTCTTACCCTTGTAAACCTTGTACTTTTTAGCGCCTTTAACCTTTTTCCAGGAAACGGTGATGGTTTTTTCGCCGTTAGCAGCCTTTACGTTAGTAGGTTTTTTGAGCGAAGCGGCTGAAACCGCGACAGAAGCTATCGCCATTGTCGAAGCGACTGTTAAAGCCGCAAGCGACACGCTGATAATTTTTGTAAGCTTTTTCATTCTTAAACCTCCGTTTATATAATTTAATTTAAAGCATTTTTACGCATCTTGCTATGGAGCACCAATAAAAATCCGCTTATAGCGATAAGCGCTCCTCCGATGAATATAAGTGTGGTGAAAACCGACGACAAACAAGCCGTGTATAAATCGTTCAACGAGCGCGAGATTATCGTTATCCTCGAAATAATACCGCTGAAGAACACTACCACCGGAATAATCAAGGTGACAAGTCCTGCCGATGCTGTCGCGTAGTATAAATATCTTACCGCTATATGCTTCCATTTATTGGTAAAGATAAACAGAAGAATTACGGCGATTATAACGGCTAAGGTTATGCCGATATATATATTAATTTTAAAGCTGTAGCTTAAAAAAGCTTTTTGAATTTGCGAAAAATACGTAAGCTCAATATGAGACACATAAATTTCATCGGCTTCTTTTACAAATTCATTTATACTTTTCTCGGAAAAATCCTCGGTAGTAAGGCTTTTTTGGTTTATGTACCTGTCAAGCGCCGACCTCAATGATTTTCGGAAATCCGACGAGTTGACCTCTAACTTTTTACCTGCGTAGAAATCGTCTATGTAATACTGTACGTCTTTTCTGACTAAAACTTCATCAACGAAATCCTCGAAAAAGCTCTTGTCGAGCCCGCTCGCGTCACCGATATTCAGCAGGTCGTCTGTAATTTCGCCGCACAAATCTTTGTAGTAATCGGTCGAGTTTATCGTATCCGTAAGATAAGACGGAGAGAAAACGGTAAACCTCAGAGAAAATAATATCGAGCAGAAAAATACGCACAGTCCGAGTATGAACGAAAGTATAAGGTACATAGCCGTGGTGAATTTCTGATTTTTTAATATGCTCATATCTCCGCCCCTTACTCATACTGCCCGACAATTTTCGGACCTGATACCTTTTCGGCGTATACGAAAAATCTTTTTTCGGTAATTCCGAGTGTGTCGAACGGATAACAAGTATATAGGATTAAATTCTCCTCGTTTTTAGATAGGTCATACGCCTTTTTGTTTTCGGCATTGTATATTTTAGCGGCGGTAACCCTGTATTTATAGTTACCGTAGCTCGTGTTTATTTTAACCGTGTCGCCTTTTTTAATGTTTTTAAGGCCGTTAAAATACGTGTTGTTATGTCCGGCTACAAGGATAGTTTTATTGTAACCGGGGATAAAGCTTCCGGCATATACGCCTACCCCGTTTCGGAGGGGAATCTTTCCGTCGCCGAAAAACAGTTTCGCGTTTACGGAGCAGCTTTTTATCTTGAGCTCGCCGAATTGTTTGTTTACGCTCGGAAAATCAACGTCCTTCGCGTTTACGGTATCGGAGTCGTTAGCGGTCGGAACAAAGATGTTTTCGAAGGATTTAGAGTAGTCAACCTGTTTATCGGATAAGAACATACTTCCGATTGAGAAAACATCGGATAAAAGCGGAAAACATATCGTCGAGGAAACCAAAAGTATTGCCGCGCACATAAGAAGCGGAACGATAACAAACTTTTTTGTGTTTTTGTTCGTTTTATTTCGTTTCTTCATAGATATTGTTTTTCTTTCTTGCCAAAATTACCGCCGCGCCGCATACAAACAACAAACCGGCTATTGTAAGAACGGTTATATAGATTGTAAAATGAACCTCGGAGCCCGTGGGTTTAATAACCTGAGTTGAGTCGTCCACCACAACCTCGCCGTTTTTGGTGATAACTTTTATATTTTTTCCGTCGGAGCCTGCCGCCGCGGACATATTGAGAACCGCCGCCGCATCGCTGGCGTATTTCATCATAGTTCTGCGTTCCTCGGTGGAAAGCTCTTTAATACTTGCTTTACCTGTGTTCTGAAGATAGGCTCGTCCCTGATTAATTATCGAATTAATTTTACCTGCCTGAGCGGAAGTCATATCTATTGTATTGAAATGTACCTCGGCTTGGTTAATATATGACGAAGGAACATAAACTGTATTGCCCTTCATATTCGCGGGCGCGCGCATATTGCTGAGCACGCTCGCTTCCGCGGAATTTATTCCCGCCGCAAAAGCGGCTATACATGAAAAGCAAATAATAATCATCGCGGCCGCGATTGTTAGAATTTTTTTCATAAAAAATCAATCCCTTAATAAAGTTTATTGTGCAAAATAATCACCCTATACTCATAAATATTACCACAAAGCCGATAAAAAGTAAAGTAAATTATCGAAGGCGGTAAATGTTTGTTAAAATTTTTGCATGTTACTAACTTTAGGACATTAAATTAGTATATAATGCTGAAAATGTATGGTAACTATAATTATATATTGCATTTAAAAATAGGATGATGTAAAATATTATACTGAATAATAGCGCAATTTGTCCGCGCTTGTCGATTGATAATCAAATTATACACTTTCCGAGAGAGGTGCTTTATGGAAAACTATTCCAACGCAGAAAATAAAGAAACTTACGAGATTTCTTTAAGCGAGATATTTAAGATTTTTAAAAGAGGCTTGTGGAAAATGCTGCTCGCCGCGTTTGCGCTCGCGCTTATTGCTTTTACGTATTTTAATTATTTTGTACCGAAAACGTATACCGCTAAGGTGAAGCTGTATGTAGAAACTTCTCACACAACGCAGGAAAACTCTTACAACGCTCTCAGTAATTATAACTACGCCGCCGCGCTTGTAAACACTTATGTCGAGATGTTGTCTACAAATAATTTTTACGAGAAGCTGTCTGAGAATCTTGACGAAAAATATACTGCTGAAGATTTAAGCAAAATAGTTAAGTTTTCTAACGAATCCGAGGACGATGTACAGACCGAGGTGTTTACCGCGACCGTTTTGGGCGGCTCGCCTACCGAGGCTAAGGTTATCGCCGACAGCGTAGCCGATACGGCTCCCGGGGTTATATCCTCGCTTAAAAACGACGATACTGAGCTTAAAATTGTAGATAACGCTACCGTACCTACAGAGCCGTCCTCGCCTAAAGTTTTCAGAAATACATTGCTTGCCGCCGCGGCGGGATTTGTACTGATGCTGATTTATGTATTTATAAGAGAACTTCTCGATAATAAAATCAAGTATTCGGCTGAGCTCACTCAGATTAATGATATTCCTGTTTTATCAGCGGTACCCGATTTCGGCTCGGAAAAATTCTTGTTGACTAACGGTTCCGATACAGACACTGCGGAAAGCGAGGCTTAATTATGGCAAAAAAGAAAGCTACCGGTGAAATGAGCAAGGCTCTGAGATTTCAGACTACCGAAGCGTATAAAAAGGCAAGAACAAATATTGTATATTCTATCGTAAAAAAGGGCTGTAAAAAAATTATATTTACAAGCTCATTTAAAAGCGAGGGAAAAACCACAACCGCGTTAAACGTCGCGATAGCTCTTTCTCAGCAGGTTGGCACCAAGGTTCTTGTTATTGACTGCGACCTGAGACGTCCGACCGTTCATACCGTTATGGGACTTAATTCAAAAAAAGGACTTGTAAACTACCTTAACGACGAATGCCGTTTAGACGATGTGATTACAAAGTCCGATTACGAAAACCTCGATTTTATAACCTTTGGAGCTATTCCGCCCAACCCTTCCGAGCTTCTCGCGAGCGAGGCTATGGCGGATATGATCGGCAGACTCGAGAGAGTTTATGATTATATTATTTTTGATACCCCTCCCGTAAATATGGTTGTAGATATTGTTCCTCTTATAAGCTTATCGGACGGTATAGTTTTTGTCATTAAAAACAACGATACAACTTACCCCGAGTTTAATCGAGGAATAGACTTATTAAAGCGAAATAACGGAAAGATACTCGGCATCATTATTAACGGAATACCTACCACCGAAACCAAAAAGGGCGGTTATTATCTTTCCAAGACAAGTAAGAAAAGCAGAAGTACATATTACGGATAAAGCTTCAAAAAATTCATAAGAGAATCGGGTGAGTTTATGTATAGTAAAAGCCGTGCGGGCTGGGCAAAACATCTTGATTTTTTAGTATTAGATTTGCTGTGTGTGAATTTTTCGTTTGTCGCGGCTTTTCTGCTAAAGTCCGGCGGAGTTATTTCGTCGTTCAGCCGTGACGATACGGATAAATTCGTTATAATTTTGAATATTATAGCCGTTTTGGTGGCGTTGCTTTCAAAATCGTATAAGAATATTCTGAAACGAGGGTATTATAAAGAACTCGTAAGCGTTTTTAAATATGTTTTATTGGTATTTTTATCCTCCGCTTTTTATCTGTTCGCTATAGACAACGATACTTCCGCGTCTCTCAGAGATACTGTGTACATAATGGCGGCGTTTCTGTTGTTTTTGGATTATGTTTGCAGGGTTGTATGGAAAAGACTGCTCAGGTATAAACTTAAAAACACTGCCGACAGGTCGATGCTTGTCGTAACGACCAGCAATATTGCCGAAAAGGTAATCGGTAATCTAAAGGCTGACGACCTTGATACATTTAAAATTTCGGGCGTCGTTATAATTGATAAAAATATTACGGGAAAAAGGATAAAAGGCGTGCCCGTGGTAGCGGGATTGGACGACGCGGCTGATTATGTTTGCAGAGAATGGGTTGACGAAATTTTCGTCAATGTACATAGCAACAAAAAGTATCCCGAAAAGCTTGTAAATGAATTTGAAACTATGGGGCTTGTTGTTCATAACAGGCTCGTAAACACCTCTAAAACAGATCCGAAACGCCAGATGGTAGAAAGACTGGGCGGTTACACGGTGCTTACGTCTACTATAAATTCCGCCAGCGCTCTACAGCTTTTCGTAAAGAGAGCGTTTGATATAATCGGAGGAATTATCGGCTGTATTTTAACGGCTGTGATTTTTGTTTTTGTTGCTCCGATGATTTATATTAAATCCCCGGGCCCTGTTTTCTTTAAGCAGGAAAGAGTCGGAAAAAACGGCAAAAAGTTTAAGTTTTATAAATTCCGAACAATGTACCTCGACGCAGAGGAACGTAAGAAAGAGCTTATGAGTCAGAACCGCGTCAAAGACGGTATGATGTTCAAAATTGAGTTCGATGAGCGTATTATCGGCTGTAAAAAGCTTCCCAACGGAAAGGTTAAACGAGGCTTAGGCGGATGGCTTAGGAAGCTCTCGATTGACGAATTTCCGCAGTTTTTCAACGTGCTTAAAGGCGATATGTGTTTAGTAGGAACACGACCGCCCACGCTCGACGAATGGGAAAAATACGAGCTTCACCACCGCGCCAGACTCGCTATAAAGCCCGGTATTACCGGAATGTGGCAGGTCAGCGGAAGAAGTAAGATAACAGACTTCGAAAAAGTAGTTGAACTCGATACTCAGTATATACGCGACTGGAGCCTTACTCTGGATTTGAAAATTCTTTTCAAAACCGTTTTGGCGGTATTTAAACGAGAAGGCTCAATGTAGAGGAAGATCATGAAAGGAATAGTTCTTGCCGGCGGTTCAGGAACCCGCCTATATCCGTTAACTAAGGTAACCTCAAAACAGCTTTTGCCGATTTACGATAAACCTATGATTTATTATCCGCTTTCTGTATTAATGAATGCGGGAGTAAGAGATATACTTATAATCTCTACGCCTCAGGACACCCCTAGGTTTGAGAATCTTTTGGGAAACGGTAACCAGTTTGGAATTAAAATTCAGTACGCGGTTCAACCGTCTCCTGACGGATTGGCACAGGCTTTTATAATTGGAGCGGACTTCATAGGAAGCGACAGTGTAGTTATGGTGCTTGGAGATAATATATTTGCGGGACATGGACTAAATAAACGTTTAAAACAAGCAGTAGAAAATGCCGAAAGCGGCAAAGGAGCTACTGTGTTCGGATATTATGTGGATGATCCCGAGCGATTTGGTATAGTTGAGTTTGATGAAAAGGGAAAGGCTGTATCATTAGAGGAAAAACCTAAAAAACCTAAAAGCAACTATTGCGTAACAGGGTTGTATTTTTATGATAATAAAGTAGTTGATTACGCAAAGAGCCTTAAGCCGTCTCCCAGAGGAGAGCTTGAGATAACGGATTTAAACAGACTTTATCTTGAATATAACTCCCTTAATGTTGAGTTGCTCGGCCAAGGATTCACATGGCTTGATACCGGTACGCACGACAGTTTGGTTGAAGCGACCAACTTTGTGAAAACTGTAGAAAGCCATCAGCATAGGAAGATAGCGTGTCTTGAGGAGATAGCTTTAATTAAAGGCTGGATTGATAAGAATGACGTGCTTAAAGTTTACAAGGAATTGAATAAAAATCAGTATGGTAAGTATTTAAAAGATGTAATAGACGGAAAATTTATTGATGTTTAACAAGGAGAAATAAATGGTTGTAATTGTAACAGGAGGAGCTGGATTTATAGGCTCTAATTTTGTGTTCTATATGATTGAAAAACATCCTGATTATAGGATAATTTGTCTTGATAAACTTACATATGCAGGTAATCTTTCTACCTTAAAACCTGTAATTAATAATGAGAATTTTAGGTTTGTAAAAGCTGATATCTGTGACCGTAACGCAGTTGATAAGCTTTTTGAAGAAGAGCATCCGGATATAGTAGTTAATTTTGCGGCGGAAAGTCACGTTGACCGTTCTATAGAGAATCCTGAAGTTTTTCTCAGAACTAATATAATCGGGACAGAAGTGCTTATGGATGTCTGCCGTAAACACGGAATAAAAAGGTATCATCAGATAAGCACTGACGAAGTTTATGGAGATTTACCGCTTGATCGTCCTGACTTGTTTTTTACGGAAAATACTCCGATTCATACAAGCTCTCCGTATAGCAGCTCAAAAGCCGGCGCGGATCTTTTAGTTCTCGCGTATTACAGAACTTATGGTTTGCCTGTAACTATTTCAAGATGTTCCAATAACTACGGTCCTTACCATTTCCCTGAAAAGTTAATTCCTCTAATGATAGCTAACGCTCTTAACGATAAACCGCTTCCGGTTTATGGCGAAGGAATTAATGTGCGTGATTGGCTTTATGTCGAGGATCATTGCCGCGCAATTGACCTTATTATCCACAACGGTAAAGAGGGTGAGGTTTATAATGTAGGCGGACACAACGAGATGAAGAATATAGATATAGTTAAGCTTATCTGTAAGGAGCTCAATAAACCCGAATCTCTTATAACTTATGTAACGGATCGTAAAGGTCACGATATGAGATATGCTATAGATCCTACCAAAATTTATAATGAGCTCGGATGGCTTCCTAAAACAAAATTTGACGACGGAATTAAGAAAACGATAAAATGGTACCTAGAAAACCGCGAATGGTGGGAAGATATAATCAGCGGGGAGTATCAGAATTATTACGAAAAAATGTATTCCGAAAGATAAACAAAGGAGTCGTTATGAAAGTATTTGTTACAGGAGTATGCGGACAACTTGGTTTTGATGTTGTAAATGAACTTATCAATAGAAACCATGAGGTAATCGGCAGCGATATAGCTAAGACATATAAAGAGGCGGAAAACGGTGCTGTAGCGGCGGAGTACGTTCAGCTGGATATCACCGATAAAAGTGCCGTTTTTTCGGTTTTGAAGGAATATAAACCCGATGCGGTAGTTCACTGTGCCGCCTGGACTGCGGTGGATGCGGCGGAAGATGAAGAAAACAGAGAAAGAGTGTATGATATAAATGCGAACGGAACAAAAAATATAGCTGAAGCATGTAAAAGCATAGACGCGAAGCTCATCTATATCAGTACCGATTATGTATTTAACGGCGAGGGCACGCGTCCGTGGGAGCCGGATTGTAAGGAATACGAACCGCTTTGTGTTTACGGAGACAGCAAGCTCAAAGGGGAACTGGCTGTAAGTAAAATCATGGAAAAGTATTATATAGTTCGTATTGCATGGGTATTTGGTAAAAACGGAAATAATTTTGTAAAAACTATGCTTAATGTCGGGAAAAAATATGATACCGTTCGTGTCGTAAACGACCAAATCGGTACTCCGACATATACTTACGACCTCTCGAAACTTATTGCCGAAATGTGTGAGTGTGAAAAATACGGTTATTATCACGCCACAAACGAAGGCGGGTATATAAGTTGGTATGATTTTACCAAAGAAATATATAAACAGGCCGGGTATACTACCGAAGTTTTACCGGTAACTACCGAAGAATACGGTTTATCGAAAGCAAAACGACCGTTTAACAGCAGGCTTGATAAAACTAAACTCAAAGAAAAAGGGTTTAATCCTCTCCCGGATTGGAAGGACGCTCTTTTGAGATATCTTAAGGAGATAAAATAATGGGACAGATTACAGTTGAAAAAAATGTAGGCGGAATCGAAGGGCTTTATGTTATCACTCCCGCTGTACATGGTGATAACCGCGGGTATTTTATGGAAACATATAATCAGAACGATATGAAAGAATCGGGGATAGATATTACTTTTGTACAAGATAATCAGTCAATGTCTACCAAAGGCGTTCTCAGAGGACTTCATTTTCAAAAAAATTTCCCTCAAACAAAGCTCGTTAGAGTGATTAAGGGCACCGTTTTTGATGTTGCTGTTGACTTGCGAAGCGGAAGCAAGACTTTTGGGAAATGGTACGGTGTGGAACTTTCCGAAGAAAACAAAAAGCAGTTTCTTATTCCCCGCGGATTTGCCCACGGTTTTCTTGTGTTGAGTGAAACTGCGGAATTTTGCTATAAATGTGATGATTTTTACCATGCCGATGACGAAGGCGGTCTTGCGTGGAACGATCCGGAAATCGGTATTGAATGGACGGGAGTAACAGGAAGATATAACGGTACGCCTTCTGCTGAAGGATATATGCTTGAGGACGGGGTTCCTCTTAACTTGAGCGATAAAGATCAAAAATGGAGCGGAATAAAGGATACTTTTAAATTTTAAGAAAACTGCTATGGATAATGAAAAACATATATTTTTAGTCGGAGCGAAAAGCTTGGGAGCTTACGGCGGCTATGAAACTTTTATTTATAAACTCACGGAATATCATAAAGATAATAAAAAAATAAAATATCATATTGCTTGTAAGGCTAACGGCGACGGTTATATGAATGAAAATAAACTACAAGGAAGCAGGAAAATTTCCGAAAACGAGTTTGAGTATAATAACGCCCATTGCTTTAAAATTCCGCTTCCGAATGTCGGCCCGGCTCAGGCTATAATTTATGATATAAAAGCTCTAAAATATTGCGTTAATTATATTTCCGAACATAATATTAACAATCCTATTGTGTATATTATGGCGTGCCGTATAGGTCCGTGGATATCTAAGTATTATAAGAAGATTCATAAACTCGGCGGGAAGCTTTATATTAACCCTGACGGACACGAGTGGATGCGCGCGAAATGGTCTGCACCTATACGTAAATACTGGAAGTATTCCGAGAAACTTATGATAAAATACTGCGATTTAGCGGTATGCGATTCCGTAAATATTGAAAAGTATATTCACGCTTGTTATGACGGCAAAGGGATTAAAGGAAGAAATCCGGAAACAACATTTGTCGCGTACGGAGCTGAAACCAGGAAAAGCGCTTTATCAGATAATGATACAGAGCTTTTAAACTGGTATAAGGATAAAAGACTGGTTCCAAAAAGCTACTATTTAGTAGTAGGCCGCTTTGTACCTGAAAACAACTATGAAACAATGATAAAAGAGTTCATGAAAAGTAACAGCGAGCGCGATTTCGCTATTATTACTAATGTAAACGAAAAATTTTTGAATAAGTTGGAAGAAAAGCTCAGTTTCAAATCCGATAAAAGAATAAAATTTGTCGGTACAGTGTATAACCAGGAACTTTTAATGAAAATTCGCGAAAATGCTTATGGATATTTTCACGGGCATGAAGTAGGAGGAACAAATCCGAGTCTTCTTGAAGCTTTAGGGTCAACAAATTTAAATCTCCTTCTCGACGTTGGCTTTAACAGAGAAGTTGCCGAGGACAGCGCGCTTTACTGGAATAAGAACGACGGCAATCTCGCTTCTTTGATAGATAAAGCTGATAATATGACAGAAACAGAGATTTCAGAAATTGGAGAAAAAGCCAAAAATCGAATCTCGGACGCTTATAGCTGGCAATTTATAGCGGATGAGTACGAGAAATTATTTATTGACTGATATGGTGAAGTTATGAGAATACTTATGGTTAATAAGTTCCATTATATAAAGGGCGGAAGTGAAACCTATTATTTTGCGTTAAAAAGATTACTTGAGTCAAAAGGGCACAGCGTAATTGATTTTTCGATGAAAGATGAAAAAAATTTTGAATCTGATTATAAAGACTTTTTTGTTGAAAATGTTGATTACAGTAAGGGCTCGGTACTGAAAAAGCTTAGTATGTCGGCTAAAATAATATATTCCGCTGAAGCTAAGAAAAAATTTGAGGCGCTTGTAAAAAAAACTAATCCGGATTTAATACATTTACATATTTTTCAACATCAGATTTCACCCTCGATTCTTGATGTGATTAAGAAGTATAGAATCCCCGCGGTGTATACAGCGCATGATTTAAAAATGGTTTGTCTTAATTACAAAATGATGCACCACGGCAAAATTTGCGAGGATTGTAAAAAAGGAAACTACTTTTTATGTGCTAAGAACCGATGTGTAAAGGATTCTTTTTTTAAAAGTATGATTAATGTTACTGAAGGATATTTACACAGATTTAAAAAAAGCTATGATGTTATTAATAAAATCATAACTCCGAGTGCATTTTATAAAAGAAAATTTGAAGAATTCGGAATAGATACCTCACGGCTTTGTCATATTCCGAATTTTATTGATACTGAAATACCTTCTTTTAGCGAGAGAGTCGATAAAGGATATTTTTTATATTTCGGCAGATTGTCTGAAGAAAAGGGAGTTTCAACTTTAATAAAAGCGGTTAATAATCTTCCGGTAATATTATATATCGCAGGCACAGGTCCCATTGAAGAAAATCTCGAAAAATACATTTCCGATAACAATATATCAAATGTAAAACTTTTAGGGTTCAAAAGCGGAAATGAGCTAACCGAGCTTATCGGCAACGCGAAAGCGGTTATTCTTCCGTCCGAGTGGTACGAGAACGGCCCGTATTCGGCTATTGAATCGTTACAACTCAGCAGGCCTATTATAGGCGCCGATATCGGAGGAATTCCGGAATTGATTAAAGGAAACGGCAGATTATTTGAATCCGGAAACGAGAACGAGCTAAGACAAGCTATACTGGAAATAGAACAAATGGATGAAGAAAAATATAAAGAATTAGAAAACGCTTCTTTTGAAATATATGAAAACGAGTACACACCATCGGCTCACTATGAAAAGCTTAGAAAGGTGTACAGAGAACTGGGAGTCGAAATTTAATTTATATTTTTTCAGCTTACGGAGATAAAAATGCTAAAAGATAAAGAACTAAAAAAACTGCAAGAGTGTGAATTGTTAATTGCCACGGAGATTAAGAGGATTTGCGAGAGTAATAATATTCGATTTTTTATGGTATGCGGAACTATGCTCGGTGCTGTGCGCCACAGCGGATTTATTCCTTGGGATGATGATATGGATTTCGGAATCCCGTTTGACGATTATATAAGATTTACGCGGCTGTGCAAAACTGAACTAAAGCCTGAGTTTGAATTTCAGGATTGGGATACCGATTCTGACTACCCCTATCCTTTTGGAAAGGTTCGGTTAAAAAACACCGCTGTAGATGAGACGTTCGCGGCTAAAGACAGTGCGCATAAAGGTATTTTTGTTGATGTTTTCCCTGTGGTAAATTTAAAAAACGGAGAACAATTTCGTCGAAAAGTTGAAAAGAAGAATAGTTTTTTAACCAAAACGCTTTGGATAAAAAAGGGATATGGTAAAACTATTAGGGAAGAAGGTTTTTTTCAACGCGTCAAGTATGATGTTTTTAGTCTTATCAGCTTTTTTTCCAGTTATGAGAAAACAAAGAAAAAGTATAAAGAATTATTGAGCGGACTTAATGCTTCGGATTCTGATGAAATGATGATGATTTGTTCCAGCTATTCATTGAAACAGCTTATAGTAAAAAAAGAGTGGGCGGAGAATTTAGCTGATTACACTTTTGAGAATGAAATATTTCCGGGATTTAAGGATTACGATAAGTATTTGTCGACGATTTATGGCAGCTATATGATAATTCCGCCTGAAGAAAAACGCCATACTCACGAAATAGAACACGTAGATTTCGGGGATTATTAAGATAATGTTCAAAAACCTGTAAAAATTTTTGGGCTAGAAAGAAGAGATAATTTATGAGTAAAAAAGCGAGAGTAATAGCTTTTTATCTGCCTCAGTTTCACCCTGTTCCCGTTAATGATAAGTATTGGGGAAAGGGATTTACTGAATGGACTAATGTAGCAAAGGCTAAGCCTATTTATAAAGGCCATTATCAGCCCCGTATTCCCGCGGATTTGGGATTTTATGATTTAAGAATACCCGAAGTTAGAGAAGCTCAGGCAAAACTTGCTCGAGAGGCCGGGGTAGAGGGATTTTGTTATTGGACATATTGGTTCGGAAACGGCGAAAAGGTTCTTGAAATGCCTCTTGCTGAAGTTATAAAAACCAAGAAACCGGATTTCCCGTTATGTATAGGCTGGGCAAATCACGACTGGTCTAATAAAACATGGGAAAAGTCAGGACGATTCCATAAAGATGTTGTGTTCTTAAAGCAGAAATACCTCGGCAAAGAAGATTACACCGCCTTTTTTAATTATCTGTTACCCGTATTTAAGGATAAAAGATATATGACGGTTGACGGAAAGCCGATTTTCTATATTTATGATCCCGAAGCAATTCCGCCTGAACAGGAAAAGCTTTTTGTAGAAACGTTCAGAACTCTTGCAAAGCAGGAGGGATTTAAAGACATGTATTTTGTCGGCAGAGCCGACCCTATGGCTCATATTGTTATCGGGAAGCAGAAAGAACAGCTTGCTGAGGCAAGGAAAAGGTACGAAGATATGCTGAAAAGAGGATACGACGCGGTAAATTCTGTATCTTTCAGACGAGCGGAGGTATTAGCCGAGGGCGTATCAAAACGTATTCGTATGAAGATCGGTAAGCTTATTACAGGCAGCGAAAAGCAGATGTACGATTACGGTAAAATTATGGACAATTATTATATGGATGAGGATAAACTTGATTTTGTTCATCCCCAGCTTGTTCCCGGCAAGGATCGCTCGCCTCGCAGCGGCAAGAACGCTCGTATTTACACCGATAGTACGCCTGAAAAGTTCCGAAAGAGCGTCAGAGAAGCGGTCGAACTTATCAAAGATAAGCCTCTTGAAAAGCGATTGTTATTTTTGAATTCATGGAACGAATGGGGCGAGGGAGCGTATATGGAGCCTGATTTAAAGTTCGGGCACGGTTATCTCGACGCGCTTCGCGCGGAAATAGAAGACGATGATTGATAAGAGGTGGCTAAATGGCTGAGATAAATGATGGCGGTAAAATAAAGACAATCGCGTATTTTCTTCCTCAGTTTCACTCAATTGAGGAAAATGACAGAGCGTGGGGAAAGGGCTTTACAGAGTGGACCAACACAAAAAAGGCAAAGCCGCTGTTCGAGGGACATTACCAACCCAAGACTCCGCTGAACGAAAATTATTATAATTTACTTAATGATGATGTGAAAATATGGCAGGCGGAGCTTGCGAAAAAGTATGGAATTTTTGGCTTTTGTTATTATCATTATTGGTTTAAAGACGGAAAACAGCTTCTCGAAAAACCGGCCGAGCAAATGTTAAGAAACAAAGATGTTGATATTCCCTTCTGTTTTAGCTGGGCAAATGAAAATTGGAGTAAACTGTGGGACGGCGGAAAAAAAGAACTGATTGCCGAACAAAGCTACGGCGGCGAGAAAGACTGGAAGAAACATTTGGATTACCTTGCGGACTTTTTTAAGGACGAAAGATATATTACTTTGGACGGTAAGCCCATATTTCTCATATACAAGCCCGAAGAAATCCCGAATGTAAATAAAATGCTTGATTATTGGAATCGGGAAATTCGGAATTACGGATTTGACGGTATTTGCTTTATGATTCAGAATCCGCAATGGTTTTTTATGCCGTCATACGATATGGGCAGCTTTTCTTATCAGGTTAAGTTCTATCCATTCTTTGCGACAAATTTAAAACGGATAAGCAAAGAAACATTACGAAAACGACAGCAGATATATCGTAGTTTTAAAAAAATCCGTCTTAACTTTTTAATTGACAAGATGCTTCCTTTATTAAGAAAAAACAAATTGAAGCCTAAAGAAGAACTCTCAAAACTTGATTATGATGAAATATGGAATATCGGACTGAATTCCGAAGCCAATGAAAAGTTTATTGAAGGCGCTTTTGTAGATTGGGACAATACCGCGCGTAAGAAAAACGGATACGTGCATATAGGAGCTTCGCCGGAAAAATTTCGAAATTATATGTCGAAACTTTTTAAAAAGGTGAAAGATAACCGTCAAAAGCCTGTGATTTTTATAAATGCGTGGAACGAGTGGTGCGAAGGCGCTTATCTGGAGCCCGATACAAAATATGGTTATAGTTATCTTGAAAGTTTTAAAGAAGCCAATGATTCACAGTAAGTGAGGTGAGGAAGAAAATGTACCGAAAGCTGAGTGTTACAGTATATACTTTGCTGTATGCTTTTTGTGCGTTTATGCCGATTCTTCCGAGTTATTTTTCTATCGGCAATATCAGTATGTATTATGTGCTTGCCGCTGGATTCGCCGTACTGACGTTGGCGTTTTTAAAAGGCAAGCTAAAAAAAGTTCGTTTTAAAGGTAACGTGCTGACGCTGTTTTTCCTTGTATGGATTTTAGCACATTCTTTAAGTATGCTATTGACAGAGGGAATTTTTAACGTATTCCTGTTTTTGTTGATAACGATTGTTGTTTTTATATTTGTATCCTCTGTTATTTATACAGCAGAGGTGTTTATAAAAAGTATCCACACCTTGATTTACACTTCAGGCGTAATCGCCGTGTTTGGAGTAATCGAGGCTTTCACTCATTTTAATATTTTCTCGTATTTGAATACTTCGGGAGCGACTTTAAACTACAGTACCGAAAGATTCGGGAGAGTAAGGCTTTTAAGTTACTCATGGCAGACTATTGTGTACGGAGTATATTTAATGTTCTGTATGATACTGATTCTTTATTGTGTTCAACTTTTAAAAAAAGCTGATAGAAGAAAAGTAATCTTTATGATAATTTATGCTCTGCTGTGGATAAATCTTCTGCTTACTTTGTCGAGGTCGTCTATACTTGCGGCTTTGTTAGCTAATTTACTATTTCTCTATTTCAGCGGGTTCGCAAGAATGCTAAAGATTATTCTTATAGTAGCTGTTTGCGCTTTCGCGGGTATTGTGGTTGCCGCATTGCTTTTTCCGTCGATTTATGATTTTATAAAAAAAGCTTATATTATGCTGATTGCGCTTGTAGACGATAGCTATGCTTCTGAGATTTCTTCGTCTTTCGGCACTAACCTTAAAGCCTCCGGAAACAGATTGGATTTATATAACTGGGTTGTAAAGTCGATGAAAGACAAGTGGTTGTTTGGATACGGACAGCACGCTCAATTTGAGTATCCGTACAAAGTGACTAACGGTATGTTCACATGGACTATTGTAAAAAAAGGAATAGAAAACAGTTATCTTGATTTGATATACAGATACGGCCTTGTGGGCGCGATTCCTGAATTTGTCGTATATATTGTGATGCTGCTATACTCATTTATCCAAAGGGCTAAGGCCGATTGGGAAAAGAAAGTAGGGTTTAACGCTGCGTTCTTTTCGCTCTTTCTTGCTTATTTTCTCGAGATGTTCGCAGTTAATCAAAGCTCGGAAAGAAATATGTTTTATTTGATTGTTATGTTGTTTTTAGTGTACAATATGAATGGAAAGTTTAAATCGAAGGAAAAGAGGTTGAGTAATGCTTAGAATAGGTTTGTTAGGTTTTACTCTTGAAAACGCAAATAAGGGATGTGAGGCGCTTACATACTCGTTCTTATATACAATGCAGAGATTGTTCGGAAAAAAACTTACCGTTAGGTATTATTTTGTTATTGAGCTTTACGGTAAAATTAAAGAATACTTCCCCGATATAAACTTTGAGTTTTATCAAACATCACGTAAGAATATATTGCTCGATTTAAAAAAAGATTTTACTAAGAATTGTGATATTGTTTTTGATATAACATACGGCGACGGTTTTTCCGATATTTATAATCCCAAAAGCGCTTATTGGAATAACCTTATAAAGTTAAGAGCCGGCAGTAGTAAGACGCCCTATGTTTTATTGCCTCAGACTTATGGTCCCTTTGAGGATAAAAAAATTGAACGTCAGGCAGCTAAAGCTATAAAAAAAGCCGTTTTGGTTTATTCGCGCGATAAGCTGTCAACCGATTATGTAAAGAAAATTTCGAATGTAAATGCCCATACAGTAACCGATTTGGCATTCGCTCTTCCGTATACTCCGAAAGCGTTTGAAAAGAACAAGACTCACGTCGGTATAAATGTATCGGGGCTTTTATGGAAAGGCGGTTTCTATAAGGAAAACCAGTTCGGTTTAACCGTGGACTATAGAAAATACATAATTTCGCTTATTGAGTATTTTATAGATAAACCGGATTGCGAGGTTCACCTCATTCCCCATGTAATAGAGTCAGTGGATAAATCGAACGACGGCGATTTGTTTGCTAATGATTTATTGAAAAATAAATATCCTTCTGTAATCAAAGCCCCCGCGTTTTCCGACCCTGTAGAATGTAAAAATTATATTGCGGGAATGGATGTTTTAACCGCGGCTCGTATGCACGCTACGGTAGACGCTTTTTCCGCGGGCGTACCTGTTATACCGTTCGCTTATAGCCGAAAATTTGAAGGTCTGTACGGTTCAATCGGGTATGATTATATTGTTGACGGTTGTAAACTCAGTACAAATGAGGCTCTTGAAAAAACTATAGCGATGATAGATAATCGAGAAAAGCTAAAAAATAATTTAAAAAAGAGCCTTAATATAATTGTTGAAAAAAACGAAGTATTTTACAGTGAGATAAAAAATTTGCAAGGTGAAATAAATGTCCCGAAAGGTAAATTATAAAAAAGCAAGTACATATTACTTGGTCGGTAATTTGTTTAATAAAGGTATGTCCTTTATAACTGTACCTATCTTTACAAGGATTCTTTCTACTTCCGATTATGGTGTTATCACTACATATAATTCGTGGATAATGATTCTTTCTATGGTAATCGGTTTTGCGATGCATATGGGAATAAGAGCGGCTTTTATAGATTATGAGGATAAAATAGATGATTTTATGTCGGTAACAACTACCTTTACCCTTGAATGCGGTGTAGTTTTAACCGCAATGGTTTTGGGAGCTTCTTTGTTTATTAAAACCGATTTGAGCATGACGCTTATAATACTATGTATGCTTCATGGTCTTGCCGCGGCATTAATCCAGAATTATACTCATTATCTTATGATGAGATATCAGTATAAATTCCGTACTGCGTTAATGATATTGCCTAACCTTATTTCAGTTATTTTGTCAGTAGGAGTAATACTATTTGTTATAAAATCTGAAAAATATATGGGAAGAATTGTTCCCACAGCCGCCGTTAATATTTTCTTCGGCTTGCTTATTGTTTTGCTTGTTTACCGAAAAAGCCATATGTTGTTTAACAAGGAATATTTAAAGTATGGTTTAGCAGTTTCGGCTCCGTTGGTGCTTCACGGCATTGCTCTGAATGTTTTATCCCAGTCTGACAGAGTTATGATAACTTCGCTTGCTGATTCGTCACAGACAGGAATCTATAGTTTGATTTATAATTTTAGTATGCTTGCGACTGTTATAACCACATCTCTTGACGGAGTATGGATTCCATGGTTTACTGAAAGATATAAAGAAAAGAAGATTAATGAGGTTAATAAATTTGCCGTCGATTACGTTAATCTGATAACCTATGTAATGATAGCGTTGCTTATGATAGGTCCTGAGGTTGTAAAGATTCTTGCTGATGAGCGTTATTGGGAAGGAATAAGTATTATACCTCCGGTTGTGCTCGCTAACTATATTATTTTTGTATATACAATGTATGTAAATGTTGAGCATTTCCACAAAAAAACAATTTTCATAACAATCAATACTATTGTTGCGGCTGTTGCAAATCTTATATTAAATTTTATATTTATTCCTTATTTTGGTTATGTAGCGGCCGCCTATACTACTCTTGCGTCGTATTTAATCGCTTTAGTTTTACACGCGAGATATTCAAAAAAGCTGGAAAAAGGTCTGTATCCGATAAAAATGTTTTTGCCGTCCCTCATACATATTGTCGCGGCGGTTTCGGTGTTTTATGTGTTTATGAACCTTATGGTTGTTAGGTGGATAGTTGTAGCTGTTTATCTTGGTGTGATGTTGTTTTTGAACAGAAAAACAGTTTTAAGATTTATGCCTAAGCTTTCAATGTTAAAGAGGTCAAATAATAAATCCTGATTATATGGAGTTGTAATTATGTATACTGATTTAAAAAATGTGTCTATTCTAATATCGCTTCTCAAACAGTACAAAATTAAGCATATCGTTATTTCCGCAGGAACCCGCCATATACCATTTGTATTTTCGGTTGAAAATGATGACTTTTTTACAACTTATTCTGTCGTAGACGAAAGAAGCGCTTCGTTTTTTGCTTTGGGATTAATCGAAAAGTTAGGTAGTCCTGTGGGTATAGTGTGTACATCGGGTACCGCTGCGTGCAACTACCTTTCCGCAGTGAACGAAGCCTATTATCAGCAGCTTCCGCTTCTTGTAATGACAGCCGACCGAAATAATTATTATACAAATCAACAAGAGGAACAGATGGTTATGCAACCTCAACTTTATGGAAAAGCTGTAAGATATTCTGTGAATCTTCCAATTGTTCGGGATAAAAAAGATGAGTGGTATTGCGCTCGTTTAGTGAATGAAGCGTTGTTGGAGCTTGAGCATAGAGTTAAGGGACCTGTTCATATTAATTTTCCCGTGGAGGATAATTATCCGATAAAAGACGGAATTTTCTCTTTTTCTGCTAATGCTTTACCGCAGACGCTAAAAATCAACAGAACGATGGAGACAGATCCCCAAAGCGTAGTGGAAGCTAAGGTTAAGGAATTGCTTAATTCAAAGGTTCTTATTTTCTACGGACAACACAGGACAGTTTCCGAAACCGAAAGAAAAGAGATTGAGCGGTTTGCGGAAGTTTTTAATTGTGTTTTTAGCGTTGATCTTTTATCGAATTTGAGATGTTCTAAATCTATTTTTACTTATAATTTAAATAGCATTATAAATGCGGATGCCATGGAAACACTTATGCCGGATATTGTTATTACCATGAATACGCATACTGTTTCATTGATAAAAGCAAGGTTGAAGAATTATACGGGACAATTCAGGCATTGGAATGTGTCCGAGGACGGTATGGTGTCCGATCCGTTTAAATGCCAGACTGATATTATAGAATTCAGTAACGAAGCTTTTTTCAGAGCATTCACGGATATTGCCGAGAAACTTTCCGCAAAGCCCGATAACAGCTACTACACATTGTGGACAGAGATAATCGAAAAGCTTACATCAGGTAAAAAAGCGGAAGAATGTTGTCTGCCTTTTTCCGAATCATATATTGCTCAGCAGTTTATTCCGCGCGTTAAACCGGGCAGTCTACTGCATCTTGCGAACAGTAACAGCGTTCGCGTAGCCAATTCATTTCTCACACAGTCGGATGTAGAAGTTTACTGTAACCGCGGTACTCATGGAATCGACGGTTCTATGTCTGCTTTCATCGGGCAGTCAAACGCATGTAACGAACTATGCTTTCTGCTAATAGGTGATTTAAGCTTTTTCTACGATATGAACGCGCTGTGGAATCGTTATGTCGGAAAAAATGTACGTATCATTGTTATGAATAATTCAGGAGGAGCGATTTTCCATGCTCCTTATTATCAAAAAGGAAAAGAATTTAGCAATATTGACTGCCATATAGCCGCTGAACATTCCTCAAAGGTTAAAAGTTGGGCCGAGTCGGCGGGACTTGAGTACAGACAAGCTGATAGTAAAGAAAGCCTCGAAAAATGTTTTGAAGGTTTTTTTGAGGAATCGGATACTCCTATTCTTATTGAAACGTTTTCCGATAAAGATATCGACGCGGACGCAATGTTGCAGCTTACAAGAGAGCTTAAAGGAGTCAGCGCATCCGCGAAAGCAGCGTCGAAACTCCCTGAACCCGCGAAAAAAGTTTTAAAAAAGATATTGGGAAAGGATTAAGTGTATGGCAAAAAAAGCTTTAATAAAAAAACTTATTCCCAAAAGCGTAAAAAACCAAATAAAAAAAAGCGTTCAATCTGAAAGCGGAAAAGCAGGATACGAGTTGAGGTTAAGCGATAGAAAACGCCTAGATGGACGAAAAGTATTTGTAACAGGAGGTTCCGGCGGAATAGGAAGTGCAATATGCTTTAGATTAGCGATGGAAGGAGCTATTGTTGGTGTAGGCGGAAGAAACGCGGAGAAACTGAACCTTGTGGTTGAGAATATCTTGAATAACGGCGGAAAAGCTAAGGCGGTAAAAATAGATATTACCGATGATAATTCCGTGGAAAAGGCTTTATCAGATTTTGCTGGTGAGTGCGGTGGAATTGATGTTTTAATTAATAACGCCGGCGGTAGCGCGCGGGGTGAATCGAAGCAATATGAAGATCAGGATTTTTGTATTATTAACGATGTTCTTGAAACAAATCTTGTAGGAACAATGCGATGTACACGCGCCGCTTTAAAAATGATAAAAGACAGCAAAGCAGGAAGAATTATTAACCTTTCGTCTGTGGTAGGACTTCAGGGAAAAAATGGTATGACAGATTATGCCGCAGCTAAGTCCGGTATTATAGGCTTTACCCGTTCACTTGCATTGGAAATGGGGAAATACGGTATAACCGTAAACTGTGTTTCGCCCGGATGGACAGGCAGGGGATTGTTTGATCATAATAAACCTGTACAGTATAAGAATGTGAATTGTTTAGGACATAGCGGAAAAGCTGACGATGTAGCGGGACTTATAGCTTATCTTTTGTCTGATGAAGCTTCCTATATTACAGGTCAAAACATAATTATAGACGGTGGAAGAAGTCTAGGTTTATGGGGAGATAACTGAAAATGGAAAACGCAAAGTACGATTATTTAATAGTTGGAGCGGGACTTTTCGGAGCGGTATTCGCTCACGAGGCTAAGGCTAAAGGTAAAAAGGTGCTTGTTGTTGATAAGCGTCCTAATATTGCGGGTAATGTTTATACCGAGAAAATCGAGGGCATAAACGTTCATAAATACGGCGCGCATATTTTCCATACCAACAACAAACAGGTGTGGGATTATGTAACTAAATTCGCCGAGTTTAACCGCTTCACAAATTCTCCCGTAGCGAATTACAACGGCGAGCTTTATTCGCTTCCGTTCAATATGTATACATTCAACAAGATGTGGGGAGTAGTTACTCCCGAAGAAGCTCAGGCTAAAATTGACGAACAGCGCTTGGAGATTAAGGGCGAACCCCGGAACTTAGAGGAACAGGCGATTTCGCTTGTCGGACGTGATATCTACGAGAAGCTTATCAAGGGTTATACCGAGAAGCAGTGGGGCAGGGATTGTACCGAGCTTCCGCCGTTTATCATAAAGCGTCTGCCTGTACGTCTTACTTTCGATAACAACTACTTTAACGCGCTTTACCAGGGCATTCCCGTCGGCGGATATACTAAGATGGTCGAGAATATGCTCGACGGCATCGAGGTTAGACTTAACGTCGATTATCTCAAGAATAAAGAAGAACTCGACAAGCTCGCCGATAAGGTGCTTTATACAGGTGCTATCGACGCTTATTTCGGCTATAAACTCGGAAACTTAGAGTACCGCTCGGTTCGTTTCGAGAACGAGGTTTTGGATAAGCCTAATTTCCAGGGCAACGCTGCGGTTAACTATACCGACCGAGAAACTCCCTGGACAAGAATAATCGAGCATAAATGGTTCGAGTTCGGTAAGGACGAGAACGGCAACGACCTCCCGAAAACCGTAATCAGCCGTGAGTACAGCTCCGAATGGAAGCTCGGCGACGAGCCGTATTATCCTGTTAACGACGAGAAAAACGGCAAGCTCTATGAGGATTATAAAAAACTCGCCGAGGGTGAGGAAAATGTAATCTTTGGCGGTCGTTTAGGCGAATATAAATACTACGATATGGACGCTGTAATCGCTTCCGCCTTAAACTGTGCCGAAAAGAATTTGTAAAATAAAGACGAGACCGATTATTTTTCGGTCTCGTTTTTTACTTTATATGAAACTACTTTCTAACGCTGTGCTAAAACACACTTTGCAATATTACTGATAATTGCAAGAACAGAAACTCCTATAAAGCAAAAATAAATTGTATTGTCCGCTCAGTTGCGCCCCGCGGGCGCACGAGCGATAACTATACGAAAGCGGCCGCGCCTAATGCGCGCGCTTTCTTGTGCTTTTAAGTATTTTGTATTCGCTTTTTAGTTTTTTTCGTTTTAAAAAAGCTCCTCTGAAAAATCTTAGAGTGTAGTAAAACGGTAGGAGAAAAGGGCGTTTTTGAAGAGTAGGAAAAATCTCATACATTAATTCTTTCGGCGGAAACAACCTCGCGCGTATATATTCGGAGTCGGATTTAGCTTCGATTTTATTCTTTACGGAATGTTCTTTTGTGCCGTATAAACCACTCGTGAATATATATTTCTCGACGTCCGAGAACTCGTTATAATCCTCTGCCTCAAACCATTTTTTTGCTAAATTTGCGATCTTACCCGAAAAATCTTCAAGCTCCAATTCTTGAAGCTTAGCCTTAACTATATTATTGTCGAGCATGGGCAAGAGCTTTTTGTTTATAAGATAAAAGTCTATTATCGACCTTATTCCGGTACCGCTGCCCGAGAAATGCTTGTAAAGATGAGCGGTTTCGTAAACATAAAAATCCTCTCCGCTCATTTTGTAGCGGTTTTCTTTTTTGGACGCTTTCGAAAAAACATCCTCGAAATTTGAGCGGTACGGCGAGTGCAACGGGAACAAGCTGTTGTGAAGTTCAATTACCATAAACGGCGGTTTTACGAGAGGCTTGTCGTAGTCGATTCCGTTTTCTTTAAGGGTATAACCCATCTCGAGCAGAAGCTTAACCGCGTCCTCGCGCCTGTCTTTTATGAGTATATCCAAATCTCCCGTATACCGCATAGCTTCGTCGGGGTACAGAGTGCTTACCGAAAAGCCCTTTACGTTCATATACTCAATATCGTTTTTGTCGAGGCAGGAACATACCGCCGCGAATTCCTGACGTTGTATCATATTCCGGTGAATACACTTGTTTCGATTATCTCTCCATTTTTTATACAGGACGGGTTCGGGCTTGTTTTTTAGCTTTTCGATTGCGTAAAAAACGGTGTTGTTAATATAATGCGCGTTAGTGAAATTGAAAATAAAATTCCAGTCGGGCGCAAAGTCAGGTTCTTTAGGGTCTGTTTCGTTTACGACGGAAGAAACTAAGGAGAGCGCGTATTTTATATTATTAATTTTTTGTTCCGAGTTAACTAAATAATTCATTATGTTTGCCCCGTCTCTATTATACATAATCCGGCGATTGCGCGCAAGTAGCGGATAAAAAATAATATTCCGTTAAAAATATTCATATAATTGAGTATAGGTGATTGTATGTTGTGGTGGATATTAATGGTGGGAATTATATTTGTTATCTTACTGCTCTACGCCTGTGTAATCGCGGGAGCTAAAGCGGACAGAGATATGAAAGAGATGATGAAAAATATCCGAAAGAAAACGTAAGCTTTCTTTCGGATTAATTTTGTTTTTCTACGATTTTATATTCGTCGTAAAGATTGAAATAATGGCAGTCGCGAACGGTTCCCGTTATAAACCTCGCCATCTCGTCCTCGTCTAAATTTATATCGCATATATAGCATTCGTACTCATCATCGTAAATATAATGAGCGCAGTGCTCGCAATCGGTCACATTTACACCTTACCTTTCGTATTTATCGTAAACAAACGGGCTGTAGTTGTCGAGGTAATCGAAAATATCGTTTTGGCTGTCGCTTACAAAAAACAGCTTCATACATTTTTCCGACATAAAGCCTTCGTTTACGGCGTTCTCAAGCATATTTATCATACTGTCGTAATAGCCGTTTACGTTGTAAACCGCTATCGGCTTTCTGTGGCGGTCAAGCTGTCTGAGCGTAAGAATCTCGAAAAACTCCTCGAAGGTTCCTATTCCGCCGGGCATCATAATAAAAGCGTCGCTGTTTGTTTCCATAAGATGTTTGCGTTCTCGCATGGTGTCTGTTTTTATTATTTTACAGTCGGTAAACATAACGTCTACAGCGTCAAAAAACCTCGGGATAATACCGATGATATTGCCGCCCTTACGTTTAGCGCCTCTGGCGGCGGCTCCCATTACTCCGAATTTACCCGCGCCGAAAATGAGCGTGTGTCCTCGTTCGGCTAAAGTTTCGCCGAGTTCTTCGCCCGCGGCTAAGTAGGTTTTATCTATTTTTTCGCTGGACGCGCAGTAAACGCAAATGTTCATAAACAGTCATTCCCTTTTATTATTAATCGTTAACACTTTGATTATATCACATTTTCACTTGTAATATCTACTGTTTTTTACTTTTTTGTTGAATAATAACTTTATTGGTGGTATAATTCAAGAGTTATAAAGTCACAGAAAGGCTATGGCAATTAAAATGAAAAGAAGAAAATTCACAACAGCTGAAAAAGTAACCTTAACAATACTCGGCGTACTTATGGCGGCGGTAATAGGCGTAGGCGCTTATCTGGTAATAAGCAACGTCAATAAAGCTAACTACGAAGCCACAAATACTACCCATACTACGATAAAAATAGTAACTACCGCTATCCCTGAAACTACTGTCGAACACGCGGCTACCGAAAAAATAATCTCAAAATCCGAAAAAAAGGAATCGAAAGCTTCTTCGGACAAAACCGCTCCGGCTTCTAAACCGGCAAAAAGTGCCGATAAAAAAACCAAGAGCAAAACGACCTCTTCCAAAACAGTAACCCGCTCGAGCGCAGGAGATAATCCCGCTAAGGTCAGCGTAATTACGCCTAAAAAGAATACTAAGCATAAATCGAGTGAAAAATGCGTTATCAACGGAACCGCTTGTTACGTAGGCGATACTATAAGCGTGACGCTCAACCTCAAGTCGTCTAAAGCTCTCGAAAACTATCAGGGCTACTCAACCTTCGATTCGGATTATCTCAGTTGTACATCCGCAAAATCAACCACGGGTATAGTGAATAACAAGGGTAATAAGATTTATTACAACGCTTCCGTTATAACAGGTATGGATTTTACCTCGGGAGGCACTGTATATACCGCCGAGTTTAAGGTCAAAGAATCGGGCTCAACCGCTATCAAAAACACCTTCGAGCTTTTGACCGATACCGACGATAAAGATGTAAAACCTTCGGCGGTTAAAGATACCATTTCTGTATTTAGCTAATTCGCACATAAATTTCGTGTATTTTTGTAGAAATTGCCGATAGCAAGAATGCGCTATAGTATGGTATAATTATTTGTACGTTTGGTATAGGAGGACTGACAATGAAGAAATCAACAAGAATCGCAAGTATTTCTCTTGCCGCTATGATGGCTGCTTCCACATTAGCTGTCGGAACCGCTTCGGTTTCCGCTGCCTCTAAGGTAAAGAAGCCTACAGGCGTTAAAGCTGTTAATAAGGCAAAGGGAATTAAAATCACATGGAAAAAAGTAAAGGGCGCTAAAAAGTACCAGGTTTTCCGTGGTAAGAAAAAGATTAAAACAACTAAGAAAAGATCTTACACACTCAAGAAATACGTAAACGGTAAGACTTACAGGTTCAGCGTAAGAGCTGTAAAGGGCAAAAAGGTTAGTAAAAAATCCAAATCCGTTAAAATTGTAAGACTCGCAAAACCGACATTTAAGTCTTGGGGTACGGTTAACTACGGCGCTGAGTTAGAGTGGGCAAAGGTTTACGGAGCTAAGAAGTTCTATATTTACCGCGACTCTAAAAAGATTGCCACAACAACTAAGTTTAAGTACAGAGATACAAAGGTTACTCCCCAAAAGACTTATTCCTATAAGATTAAGGCTGTTAACGGTAAGTCAACTTCCGTATTCTCGGCTACAGTAAAGGTTGAAATTATGCAGGAGCCTCTCCTTGTAACATATAAGGTTGAAGGAGATAAGGTAGTTCTTAACTGGGAAAAGGCTAACGGCGCTAAGAGTTACGATATTTTCGTAGTGACCGCAGGCATAGATGTTCCTATCAAGGTCGGCTCTACTACAGGAACAACTTTCACAGATACTATCGGAGTTAACCCCAACGCGTTTTCGTACACTGTTGTCGCTAAAGGCGATACTATGTTACCTGTAGGTGATGTTACTTTCGTTAATATTCCCGACGGAAGCTATAAGACCGACGAAGACGGTAATCTCCACGTATTCATCACACTTAAAAAGAATGCGGACGGCGCCTACGATTCATACGTCGCCGGTAAAGCGATTACAGACAAACTCAAAAAGGACGATTACGCTATCACAATTGACGAGGAAAGCGCTAAGTACGTAAACGTTACTGACGGCATTATCACTCCTGTAGCTCCCGGTCCCTCAACAGGAACAATCAAGGTTGAACTCAAGAAAGAGGGTCTCACAACCGAGCTTTACAACAACGTATGCGTTTTAGCAGGCAAAGAGTTTGGCAACAAGCTCACAACAGGCGTTGTTTACGTAGACGTAACTGTAGAGTAATAAATTAATATTAAAATCTTAACCGAGCGGTTTTTGACTGCTCGGTTAGTTTTATTCTATAAAACAAGTGTTAGTTATTTCCTTTTATTTGGTAATAATTACACTGGAAATGACGGCGGGTTATGTGATATAATTATTTTATCATTTTTATAAAACAGGAGGAGTATAAAATGAAGAAGTCAACAAGAATCGCGAGTGTTTCTCTTGCCGCTATGATGGCTGTTTCTACATTAGCAGTAGGAACCGCTTCGGTTTCAGCCGCTAAGGTTAAGAAACCCGCGAGCGTTAAAGCTAATAATACAGCTAAAGGCATCAAGATTACCTGGAAAAAGGTAAAAGGCGCTAAAAAGTACCAGATTTTCCGCGGTAAGAAGAAAATCACTACAACTAAGAAAAAAGCTTACACAGATAAGAAAGCTAAAGCAGGAAAGACTTATACATATACTGTTAAGGCTGTAAAGGGCAAGAGCGTTAGCAAGAAGTCCAAGGCCGTTAAGGTTGTAAGACTTACAAAACCCGTTATCAAGTCTGCTGTAAATGCCGCTTCAGGCGTAAAAGTAACCTGGAAAAAGGTTAAGGGCGCTAAGAAGTATTACGTATACCGAGGTACTAAGAAAGTAGCTTCCGTTAATGGTACATCCGCTACAGATAAGGGCGTTGCTTCAGGCAAGACTTATACATACAAGGTAAAGGCTGTTAACGGCAAGTCAACTTCCGTTAACTCCGCTAAAGCTTCCGTATCTTATCTCGCCGCTCCCGCGGTTAAAGTAACTGTAACAAAAGAAGGCGCGGCGGTTCTTAATTGGGACGATGTAAACGGCGCCGTTAAATACGAGGTTTATGCTGCGAGAGCTGACGCTGAGCAGAAGTATGTTAAGGCAGGCGACAGCACACTTTCAACATATACATTCTATCTCGGCGTAAATCCGACATCATACGCTTTCAAAGTTTACGCTGTTAACGGAACTAAAAAATCAGCTGCGAACGAAGTAGGCTCGTTCTATATTCCCGAAGGCTGTTACTTTACAGACGCTGACGGTAATCTCCACGTTAAGATAGCTCTTGAAAAGGGCGGTCAGTACGTTGAGGGCGCGTATGGCGTTCAGTTCTTAAAGAATATAGGAAACTCCGATTACGCTATAAGCGTTGATGACGAGAGCGCAAAAGTTATTTCTGTTAAAGACGGTGTTATCACAGCGGTTGCCGCGGGCGAGGGTACGGTATTAGTAGAGATTAAAAATGCCGATCTTCAAAAGTTCGTTTATGACAGCGTTTGTCAAATTACCGAAAAAACATTCGGCAACAAGCTTACTACAGGTAAGATTTTCGTAGACGTAACAGTTACCGAGTAATAAAATTATTCAAAAATTATCCCCGAGGGTTTACCTCGGGGAGTTTTTTTACGCCAAGTTCCAGTTTTTAATTGTCGCGAACGCTTTTTGTTCCGCGGTAAGTTTATTAAGATTTTCGGCACCTATGGTTAATGTGTACGATGTTGTTCTGTAACTTCGGTCGTTAAGAGCGTAAAGCCAGCTCATTATCTGTTCCACAGAAGCGTTGCTTACTTCGCTTAGGTCGAGTCCGTTACAATCAAAGCCGTTTTCAATTGTTACCGTAGCGTTTGGAGAAAGAGCTCTGTAAAACGGCCAGTATAAATAATTCAGCGTGTTCGGGAGCGACAACTCGGTTATTTTAGGGCTGCTGCTTGATCTGTTAAAAGCGTAAGTATCTATTCTCTCAACGCCGTGATTTATGATAACCTTTTTTAGATTATCACAATATCTAAACGCGTAGGCTTCGATTGCTTCCACTGTACCGGGAATAGATATCTCCGTAAGAGCTGAGCAATACTGAAAGGCTCCGCTCCCTATGGTTACCAAACCGTCGTTAAGGGTAAGGGTTTCGAGCGAACGACAGTTTACAAAGGTGCTTTCCTCAATAGTACGTACACTCGGCGGAATATTAACACTGACTATATTTGAGTCGTAAAAAATATAGCTGTGGATTTTAGTTGTTCCCTGGGGAATGGTAAGATTTTGCACAGTTCCTTCTATAAGACCGACGCATATATCGTATGTATTAAGTCCCAGGATGAACTCTCCGTAATTACTCTCGTCTGTATCTTCGGATATATAGACGTCTTTAGCGATTAAAGCGTTTCGCACATTGTTAAGCGCGGTCGATTTTTCCGAAACCTCCGCGTCTAAACGATCAATTTCCCGATACAGAAAATCACGCGTATATATTTCGTCGGATTTTTCGGGGTAATCGTGAACCTCAAATTCTATCGGGTTTGTTTTTCCTATTACATAGTTTTCCGAGCTTATCTCTACGAAAACCTCATATTTTCCGATATTTTCGGTTATATCTACAGTTATAGGAATCTCGGCGGTAAGATTTTCGTCGAGTGAGAGCTTATACTCTATGTAATCTCCGTTATACAAGAGATATAGAGTAAAGCTTAACTGAGAAGTATTTCGGTTGCAGATAACCTCAGGGACAGTGACGGTTATGCTGCCTATATTGTGTTCGCCGTAATAGATTTTAGAAATGTTCAGAGCGGTTAAAGTCTTATTTTCCGATATATTTAGTTTTATTATTTTTATCCCTCCATGAAGTTTAAAAAAGCGCCGTACACTTATAGCGCAAAATCAGGAAAAATTGCATATTATTATGCAATTTCCGAATATAATTTTAAAAAATAATTATTCGCGATATAAAAAATGACGAAAAATTTTTCGATTAATCATTTGTCAATACCCTTTTTAAAATAATTCCTTTGGCGAATTAACCAAAAATAAAAATACTTTTTTGTGGACTATAACTAAGCGACAAAAAAAATGCACAAAATTCATTTGGTTTAGAAAAAATTGCACAATTATTATTGACTTAACCCCTGAAAATATTGTAAAATAATATAGCTAGATTTATAAATGTCTGTTTCTGCCCTTGTTGGTATAGATTGCGTTGGGAGGGATAATGTGTTCATAAAAGATTATATCCAAAAAAACAGAAAAAGGCTTAGGAAAAGAAAGAGCCTAATCATCTTTCTGAGCATTATTTCAATTTTAGGTTTAACCACCGCCACTTACGCTTGGTTTACGGTTAATACTTTTGCGGGCGTCCAGGATTTTGAGCTGAATATCAGCACAGGAGAGGACCTCAGAGTTTCTATGGATAACCATGGCTCCGATATCTCTAAATACACACATATCCTCACTAACGATATGATTAATTCGTATCTAAGAAAGAATTATAATAAAGAGCTTAAGGATATCGTTCTCGATCCTGTTACTTCGAACAACGGTAAAAGCTTTACATACCAGAACAGAGCGGCGGCTAAACCCAACGATACCGACTCTTTCTTCGAGTTCGAGTGTTATTTTATAGCTACTAAGGATATGCACGTTCACCTCACCACCGAGGAAGGCGTTGACGAGGACGGAAAGAAAATTAACGGAACTAAAGTCAGCTCCAGCTCTCCCGCTCCTCAAAATGACGTTGTAAAAGCCAATCGTATTTCGTTTGACGCCGCCGGTTCGAGCGGAAGCGCTAAAACTTATGAACCCAACAAGGGAAGAGCTGTTACGGGCTTATCTACTTTCGATTTACCGAGCGGTACGATGTCTTACGGCGATTCCAATAATCTATTCTCGCTCGACAGACTTACTCCCAGAAAAGTTACAGTAAGACTTTGGCTCGAGGGCGAAGACCCCGAATGTGTTAACAGGATTCAGGGTTCTAACCTGAGTGTAAGACTTGCGTTTGTAGGAATTAAGAACGGTTCCAACGTACCGGGTTAAATTCTTTCTCGTACCCCTTTTTAAAGGGGTGGAAATTGTATATTCGTACTCATTTTTTAAAATGTTGCTATTGAAAGGAGCAGGTGATAAAAATGCCATTTAGAAAAAAGAATAAACAGGTTGAAGCGCCTACTCCCGAAGAAGTCGCGAAACTTGGCCATAAACACGAAGTCGAAGCCGCTAAGGATAAAAAATCGTCCGTATACGAACATTTCCATGCTCAAGAGGACGCTAAAGCGGTAGCGGACGCGAAGAAGCGTAAAAAACGCTATGCTATTATACTCGGTTCGCTTTTAGCGGTGCTTCTCATAATGTACATAATCTCGATGCTCACTACTCAGTGGGGCGACCTTGTTATCTCTATAGGCGACCTTTACGACGGTAAGTCGATTATGCTTTCCGAGTCCGCTTCTTTTGACGACGCGGCTGTAAAGCTTAACGGCGGTTCCGTTAAGGATGTCACCAATATTACTAAAGCTTGGCTGCCTAAAGGGCTCGACGGAGCTAAAACAGGTCAGCATAACGGCGAAAACTACCTCGCCTATACATTCTTCCTGAAGAATACAGGCGATCAAGATTTAAAATACAACACCACTATGACTATTACAGGTGTTTCAAAATCCGCCGACGAAGCTATCCGAATCCAGATCTATAAAAACGGTAAGGATAATACTTACGCCAAGGGTTCTTATAGAAACCGTAAAACAGCCGAAACCGACGCTACTAAGTGGGTTGATACCGACGATGTTATTAAAACGAAGGATTCGCCGCTTAAAGCCGGTTCGGTCGATAAGTTCACCGTAGTTATGTGGATAGAGGGCAACGACCCCGAGTGTGTAGACGCAATCCGCGGCGGCACAATCCGAAGCCAGATGGTCTTTGATGTTGTTCCTGACAATCCCGACGAAGCGAATAAATAACCTCGTCCCCCTTTAAAAAGGGGTACAAGAATTTCGGTCATATCACCGTAAGCCGCGTTGCTGAGGCGGCGAAGCGGTGTCGTGATATATATTGTAACTAAGGTTGCTATGTGTTTTGCAACCAAAATAATTTTAAGGAGGATTCTCTAATGAAAAACACAAGAAAAAAGATGTTATTATCATCCGTAGCTATGCTTCTTGTTGCTCTCGTAGCTTTAGGCTCCGCAACATACGCATGGTTCACAATCAACAAGACAGTTGAAGCTAACACTATCGCTGTAAAAGCTGCTGTAGCAAATGGTCTCCAGATTACATCTACAAATGGTAAAAAATGGGATCGTACTGTTTCTTTTGGCGATACTACTGCTACAGACCTTAAGCCTGTTTCACTTAACCCCGGTACAGCGATTAGCTCTTCCACAAAGGCGTTTGTTGCTGGTGACGTAAGCCGTGACAACGGTGGTGCTTGGGCAACTGGCGACACTGATATTGGTTCTTTTACAGAAGTAGCTCTTCCTGATGCTTTGTCAGAAAGCGAAGCGGCTTCAGAAACTGCTTATGTAAAGAGCAACAATGGATATTTTGCTGCTTATAGAATCGGTATCAAATCCAGTGATGGTAATGCTATCGGCAAAAAAGTTACAGCGACAATCGTCCCGACAGGCGATGGTGCTAACTTTGCAAAAGCTGTTCTCGTTGAGGGCAACGTAACAGGTGATGTTAAGAACGGTGTTGGTGATGCTTACAGTGCAATCATATCAGCTACACCTACAGTTGCATCTGTAGCAGCTAAGACTGGTGCAGCTACTGAGGTTCTTAATGATATCTCTACAGCTCAGTATTACACACTTCTCGTATGGTACGAGGGAAATGATCAACATTGTGTTGATAATCCTGGTCAGGGCAAACAGACTAACTTTACAGTTAAATTTGAGCTTGCTGGAGCTTCTACTTAATTAAAAATTTGGATATAAACATAAATTTAATTAATTAGTTTTAGTTAGCTTAATAATTATAACAAAAAATCATTTATGCCCCGAGCCGATTGCTCGGCTCGGGGCAAAAGCAAAGCTGACGTGCCCTGAAGTCTACGTACTTCTCAGCACAGGGCGAAGCGGCTTTGAATTAATAAGGTAATGGAAAAGAGGAATTCCCTAATGAAAAAAGTTTTGAACAAAATCCTGCACATCGTCGTGGATGTTTTAATTATCGCGATTTTAATAATTTCGGTGTTTATCCTGACGGTTGCTCTGACTGCTCGAAATTCCGAGGGAGTTCCGAACGTATTCGGTAAAGCGCCTATCGGCGTACTCACCGACTCTATGAAAGGCGACAAGCCCGACGATTTTAACAAGGGCGATATGCTTATCTGTGATGTCGTAGGAGATAAAGTATCCGCTAAGTATAAGGTCGGCGACGTTGTGACCTTTGCCGCCGATATCGACGGTAACGGCGAACGCGACTACGTAACCCATAGAATCTATAAGATAAACAAAGACGGCAATATGCTGACGAAAGGTGATAATAACGACACCTACGACCAGGATAAAAATAATCAGACCGTATTCCCCGAAATACTTAATACTGATGTCCTTGCCGTTTACCACGGAACTAAGATTAACGGTCTCGGCGGAGTTTTAAACTATCTACAGACGCCTAACGGTTTCTTCCTTTGGATTTTACTTCCTATGATTATCTTTTTCTTGTACCAGGCTGTCCGCGTTGTAATTAACGCTATGGCTTATTCTAAGGAAAAGGGTATGATGAAGGCACAGGAAGCTATGGAAAAAGCAGGCCTTACCGAAGAACAAAAACAGAAGGCTATTGCCGAGTATCTTGCGGCTCAAAACGGCGAAATTCCCGCCGAAGCGGCTGAGAAATCCGAACCTGAAGCTGCTGTCGAGGTTGAAAAACAGCCCGAGCCCGAGGTTTCGGAAAAAACAGACGACTCGGATAATACCGAGGACGCTTGATGTAACGCTATTGTTACGTAGTTTGTATGAAAAATTACCCCTTTAAAAAGGGGTATGATGTAGAATACACCTTTTTAAAGGGGTAAACCCCTGCAATTTTAAGCTAAAATTTTATAGTTAACTTTTAATTACTAACTGATAATATTTAACTGTTAATTGTTAATTAGTTTACTTTGCCCCTAATAATTTTTCAACATAAAGCTGAAATTCCGAAGTACAGCGTATAGCGCCCGTAATGTTAAGGAATTTCGGTGGAAAAGTTAAATTATTAGCTCATTCGTAATAACTCATAACGACGGTTATCCTGGTTAAAGTACGGCGTAAAAGCGTCGAAATGATAAAACTTGGATTAAAATGGAGCCGAGGTCAGAAAGCTCCAGACCGGCGATGAAGATTTTTTTAAGGAGAAAACTATGGATACAGTATTTCAATTTCTCTTTCAGTTTTTAGGACAGTTCTTCGGTTCTATATGGAACGGAATTGTCTCTATACTCGGCGCGTTTAATATTCCCGAGTACATCAGCATTATCTCACGCTATACCACTAAACTCGGCGGTCTCGCTTGGGTTGTAGCGATTATCGCGATTTTATTATTAGTCGCGGTTTTAGGATTTATTATTTTCTTAATAGTTGTTTCCTTAAAGAAATTCTTTAGAAACAAACGCGCTCGTAAGGATACAGGCTCTCTTGTACAGGAAGTACAGGCGCTAAACCGTGAGGTTATGCGTCTTAACCTTGAGAAAGACAAGATCCTTTCGATGAAAGTTTCCCAGATAGGACTTAACCCGAACGAAATTTCCGAGCTTACAGGCGAAGAACTCGAAACATTAAACGGCGGAGAAGAAGACGGCGATACAGGCGAGGTTCGTTTCCTCAAGCTTACCGCTCTCGACGAAGAGTGGGCAGATTATCAGCCGCCTGAGTATGATAACGACATTACTCTCCCCGAATTCTGCGACCGTTTCCGCTTATTCGCTTGTTCAAGACTTGGACTTTATTATGATATAGCAATGATTCGCCGCTTTGTTTCGGCTTTCGCGTCCACAAGACTTATCGTACTTCAGGGTATTTCCGGTACAGGTAAAACATCTCTTGCTTACGCTTTTGGTAAATACGTCAGCAACGACTCTGTAATTACTCCTGTACAGCCTTCATGGCGTGACCGTTCCGAGCTTTTCGGCTACTTCAATGAATTTACAAAGAAATATAACGAAACCGAGCTTCTTCGTGCTATGTACGAAGCTAACTATAACGAGAATGTTTACCTTGTAATTCTCGATGAGATGAACATCGCGCGTGTTGAGTATTACTTCGCTGAAATGCTCTCTATTCTTGAAATGCCGCGCAGAGAAGAATGGGTAGTAGACCTCGTTCCGAGCCAGTGGAAAAACGACCCGAAACAGCTTAAAAAGGGTAAATTTACTGTTCCGCCTAATATGTGGTATTGCGGAACAATCAACAACGATGACTCGACATTCGCCGTTACCGATAAGGTGTACGACCGTGCTATGCCTATAAACATCGACACTAAGGGTGTTGCTTTCGAAGCTCCCGATACACCTCCTGTAGTTATTAACTATCACCACTTTGAAGATATACTCAATAAGGCTAAAGCCGATAATCCGATTTCAGACGATCTTCTTAACAAACTTGCTTTAGTAGACGATTACGTAATTGCTCATTTCCGAGTAGCTTTTGGTAACCGTATTATGAAGCAGATTAAGGACTATGTTCCCGCGTACGTAGGAACAGGCGGAACAGAGATTGACGGTCTTGATTACATACTTGCGCGTAAGGTTTTACGTAAATTCGAGGCTCTTAACCTTTCTTATATCCGTGACGAGATTGACGGTCTGATAGCTTATATGGATGAATTATTCGGCGAAGAGAACATGGGCGAGTGTAAAGATTATCTCCTCATGCTCAAGAAGCTTGCGTAATTACCATTCTTATAGGGACGCCGAATATTTTTAGCGTCCCATAAGGTGTTTAATTGAGTATTAGGTTTTATACAAAAGAGAGGTGAGTGATTCTTGGAGAATTTTGATAAGTACTATCGTTCCTATAAGTACATGCAAAAACACCTCGCTACAGACTTTACCGCTAACTATCTTATCTCTAATATGGAGGATAACGATAAGGGCGAAGATATCCTTTCCGGTAAACTTAATGAAAAAGTTATCGATATGGAATGGGTTACCGCGATAGAGGATACTATTCCGTATATTGAAAGAGCTATTGATGAACAAAGACGTTTCATCGTAGAAAACAACGAAGTTTACAGAATTGATAAGGCTAAAATTATCAACAAAGATTCTGTTAAACATTTAATCCAGCATACTAACTTTATTGACGCTATAGACGACGACGGTAAGGTTACTCCGAATAAAGTTCTTACCATTGAACGTGAGGACTCTTTCGAAACCTACGAAAACCGTTTTTTAATCACATTAATCGAGAACGCGCTCGACTTCGTTGCGGACAAATATCGCAAGATGGTTGACGCGCCCACCGATACCTTTGATAAGGTAGAGATGGATCGTGATATGGTGATGAATAACCAGCGCGTTACGTTCAAAATCGTTTACTCTAACGAGGTAAAGGACGCTAAAGCCGACGACCTCGATGTAAAAGATTTTGAAAAACTCTCCGACTTTGACCGTGTACGTCGTATTCGTGAAAAGCTGAACAGCTTCTTGAATACGGATATGATGCAGGCACTCAAAAAATGTATAAGAGTTAAGCCTCCTATCAACCGCACAAACCTTATGACTAAGAACCCTAACTATAAGGCAGGACTTGACTTATTTAACTATCTTTACGCTTATAATAAGCCCGGTTACGAGATTATAGGCCGTGACTTCTCCGGTAAAATGGATAAGGACGTACAGGAAGGCCTGTATTACTCGATGGGATTCCAGCATTTTATGCTCTCAATCTCAACCAACCCCGCGCTTAAAAATATGCTTGAGGATCGCTATCAGGAACAGCGCAGACAGCGTGAAAAGACCGGCGATACCGAAACCGCGGAACTTATAGAGAAAATCCGTAAGGAAGAAATGAAGATACGCTTACAGGAAATCCGTGAGCGTGAAAAAGTTATCCGCGACCAAAAATCTGAAATCGCTGCTCTGAAACGAGAAATCGAAAAGCGCGATAAGCAGATCGAGTCTCTGAAGAGCTCTATCAAGGCACTTGAAGAGCAGATTAAGAATCTTGAGAACGAGCTCCAGAAAACCAAGGCGGAACTCCTTAAGGCTAAGGAGAGAATCGCTGAACTCGAGGCGAGAGTTGAAGAACTCGAGGCTCAGGTTAAATATCTGCAGTCAGTTATCGAGGAACAGAAGGCTAAGATTGCCGAACTCGAGCAGATTAAGGCTGAACTCGAAGCTAAAATTGCTGAACTTGAGCAGATTATTGAGGAGCAAAAGGCTAAAATTGCTGAACTTGAAGAAATTGTTGCTCAGCAAAAGGCTCGTATTGAGGAACTTGAAGCTTATGTTGCCGAGCTCGAAAAGACTAAGGCACAGCTCGAAGAGAGAGTTTCAAATCTTGAAGCTGAGAACGCCGCTCAGAAAGCTACTATTGAGGCTCACGAGGCGACTATCGCTCAGCAGAAAGACGCTATTGCTTCCCTCGAAACAGAGATCGCGGGAGCTAAAGAGCAGATTACAGCCCTCAATTCCACACTTTCCGAGCGTGATAATACAATTGCTCAGCAGAGTTCCGAGATTGAAAAACTCAGCACAAATCTCACCAATACAACTAATGAACTCGCCGGCGAGAAAGAAGCTCACAAGGCTGACGTAGACGCCGAGAAAGCGGCTCATACAAATCATGTTGACGAACTCAACAAAATGTTTGAGGAAGAGAGAGCTAAAATTTCAGCTGACCATAAAGCCGCGATTGATAAGCTTAATAAAGAACATCAATCCGCTATGGATAAGCTCGATAAACAGAAAGAATCTGAAAAAGCTAAGATTCAGAAAGACGCTGACAGCCGCGTAAAGGCAGCCCAGAAAGAGGCTGACAAGAAGGCTAAGGCTGAAATCAAAAAGCAAGTTACAAAAGCACAGGCAGAGGCTAAGAAAGCCGCTAAGAAAGCCAACGATACTGCCGCTAAGTATAAGAAAGAGCTCAAAATTGCTCGCGGAATCGAAGGTCTATTCGGTTACGATCTTACTTACGGAGCGCTTGGTATTCAGGCTTTAAAGGCGGAATCTATCGCTAACGCGGGCGGATTATTCAGTATTCCGAGTATAAACAATATTTCCTGTCTATTTATTGTAAACGACGGCAGGAGAGTGACTGTTTACTCGGGCGATATGAATCAGATTGAGGTTGTGAAGAAGTTATCTTCCACTAAATTTGACGATTGCAAACCTGTTGTATCCGAACAGCTCGCGAATGCCGATAAGTCTTGCGCTTATCTAACTTATAAAACAATGGATAAAAACTATATTAGTAGTTTCTCGTCTTTCCTCAGCGACGAGGGAGTCGAGAAAGTAAAGGTTTTCCACAATAAAGGTCAGAAAAGCGGAAAATCTGTTATAGGAGTTTATTTCTACAGAGGTTAAACTATGGCTAATAACGCAGGCCCAAGCAGGCGATTTATAATTTCTAAAAATTTAATAATGATGCTTGTTGTGCTTGTAGCAGGTCTTTTGGCTGTATGGTCATGGTTTAGTGTAAACAAAGTAGTTACCGCGAATAACATCAGCGTCAGATCGGCTTTTCCGAACGAGATTGGTCTTGCTGAGGTTGATTACGATGAAAACGGCAATGATCGTGGACCGAAAACTTTTTCCGGTAAGTTGGAGTTTAACACAGATGTTACACTTACTAAAGACTGCACAGGCGACGGAGAGAGCCTTATTGTACCCAGTTTCAGTATAATTAAGGATAAAGATACTGCGACTAAAAAGGGTAGAGAGGTAAGTATCGGCGGCGCTTGGGAAGACGCGTTATCTCAAACAGAAGTTGAAAAAATAAGGAATGTTAACCCCGATTTTGCCGAAGAACCGAGATATATAGAGTATGAGTTCTATGCTCGTTCACAGACTAAGGACGTAACTCTCGCGTCTACATCCTATTTGTCCGCGAGTAATGAGCATTTGAATGATAGCGAAATTCCCGCAGGTAAAAAGAGTTCATACGGCAATTTCAGCTCCGACTCAATTGTCGGCGCGGTTCGCGTAGCGCTTCTGGCTCAAGGAGCTTATGTTAAGCAGGGATATTCCAGTGGAGTTGCTACAACTGAAAAGTTAGAATTTCATAATGAAGCCGGAAATGTTCCTTACAATAGGCATCTTACTTGCTTGTGGTTACCGCGTCCCGATATTAAGATGAATGTAAGTAATACAGGTAAAACTAACGATTGGACGCTTGAAAGAGGTATAAAATATGCGGGTCAAACCCCTATAGCTCCCACGGATAGTCAGGATAACGATATTACTTATTTCCATACTTATTACAAGCCCGCGAGCGCGGGAACGCCTAAATCGCCGGCGTATGAGGCTAAATGGAATACGAATTCCACTCAATATCAAATCAATAAGAACGAGGGAGTAGTAGTCCAGAAAAAAACAGCGGGAACCGATGAACACTTCGTTGTTACAACTAAAGAGAGTGTTAAGTCTGATACACATCCGGTATTGGGCACAGATTTTAAAGCGTCAAGCGTAAGTGAATCCGATCATCTTAGGACATCCCGGTTACGTCAGGATGCGGAAAATCCCGACTCTGAAACAAACTACTATGTATATAAATACACTCTGAGAATTTGGCTTGAAGGAGAAGATTTAGAGTCGCGCCGCGCTATGGACGGCGGACAGTTTAATCTCCATCTTGAGTTCAAATAAACCTATAACATTAAACAAATTTTATTCTTAAATACTGTTATTACGAAATGAGGTGATGTGATGAAGAAAGAACAGTCAACAATTCGCCGTATGGCGATTGAGAGCTTTAACCGAAGAAAAGCTACAAAAAGACAATTCTACTTCTCGCTCATCTCACTTTCTATAGCTCTTGCTATATTTATAACGGGAACTTTCTCTTGGTTCTCAATCAACACCGCTAAGTTAGACGCGGGACAATATACGCTCCAGTGCGGTAAAGGTCTTCGTGTAAACGACAGCGGTACTAGTGATTTTAGAATCAGCGACCTTGACAAATATATTACTCCCGCTTCGTCTGTTGACGGAAGGAATCTGTTTTTCCCGACCGACGGCACTGATTTTTCGAAAGAAACCGAAAGTATTACATATCGAAGCGCTAATGTCGGGGATAAAAATAAAAACTACGTGCAGATTGACTTCACGTTAACCGCACAGGAAAATAACACGGCGTTGTATATTAATGATGATATTACATCCCTCACCGTTACTCCGAAAAACGGAACCGCGAGTACAACTCTTGCCGCTCCGCTTAGAGTGGCGATTTGGGCAGGCACACAGGCTGATAACGAAGCGCCGAACGCGCCTGTTGTATTTAACCCGACCGGCAGAACTTTCAACACGGCAGCTGTGTCTTCTGTTGACAGCGCTTCGGGTACATTACTTAATACAGGACGACAAACATCCCACGCTTTTACCGACTATGCGTACGGCGGATCTCCCGTGGCTACGCTCTCAAAGGGTATAGAAACGAAGCTCTCAATTATTTTATGGCTTGAGGGAGCCGATCCTAAGTCGTCAAAGCTTCAAACCTACGAATCATACGATATTGATTTTAATATTGCGTTTACAACTTCTTGGGATAAAACTCAGGTTATTCGTTTTAAAGACAGCACTACGGGCAATTGGGTTAAGAATAAGATTAATAACGACGGTTACCATCTTTATCTTCACTTTGAAGATGATAGCACCCACGATGTTACTGACTTCCTAATGTATAAGTACAACAGCAGTGATTCAGAGTGGATGTGTAATATGCCGGGCGATATGACTTATAAAGTTTCGTTCGAGCTAAGACCTACGAATCCCGCTGATCAGACTTATAAATTTACTAAGAGTTCTAAGATTTCCGGCGCTGATACGTTCGACAGAGGCGTTAACAGGCTCTATACCGCCGAGGGAGCAGCCGCTAATCCTGAACAGTGTACAGGTTACTGGGTAGATCTCGGCGACAGCGACGGCGGCGGATCAGATATCGGTGATCTCGACGGTCTCGATTTCTAATGGAATTAATTAAAAAGGAGGTGTCACTATGAAAAAGCTGAATATTTTTAAAAAGTCACTAGGCAAAAGGAATTTGACGCTCTCTCTGGTGGCGCTTATCCTGATTTTATTGACAACAGTAAGTATAAGCTACAGCTGGATTGAAGAGGTTTCAAACGTAGAGTTAAAATCTAACGATGGTACTAAAACTCCGCTTCATATCAGCGGCCGTAAGCTGAAATCAGATATCAGTGTTCAGAAAGAAGGAAGCGTTGTCGATTTATCTGATTTCTTTGCCGAGTCGGGCGATATGCATCTTTCCGCGTGCTATAGCGACGGTACTAACTTTATGTTCCCCCAGTCAGGCACAAGCACAACAGCTTTCCGCAAGGGAACTAAGAGCGACGCTAATACTAACTATATAAGCATGACGTTTAGGGTAACGTCTAACGGCGCTCCTACGGCGTATTGGTTTGAGTACAAGGATAAAAGCAACACAAATCCTTTTATAGCGGCTAAGGATTACACAGGTGAAACTAATGCCGCCGGCGAAAAAACTACGGCTGATCATTCTCCTACTACCGCGCTTAAAGACTATTTGCGCGCTTCTATAACGGTAAACGGAGCGACTACTGTCTACGGATTTAACAATAACGGACAGTTTAAATATTTAGACGGTTCAACTATAAAAACCGCGACAGGTAGCAACAACACACCGTCTCCGCGTCCTGTAAAAAATTATATGTATTATAATGAACAGTTTAATGATACTACGCCTATTAATTCAAGCGGTGTTGGATATTGGATTTCTAATAGCACTAACGCGGGATACGCTAACCAGGGCGCCGGTAAAAACCTCAACGGAAATACTCTCTTTACTGTCGGAGAAGGTAAGACCGAAACAGTTACGGTTAAGCTTTGGCTTGAGGCAGGCGCTCCTGTAACCTCAATTGACGCGTCCGATATCAATCTCCAGCTTACATCCTCATACGTAAAAACTCGTCGTGTTTATTTAAGGGATATGACGGTAGATGAATGGGATGATGGACTTAATAAAGCCAGAGGCGAAACTTGGTTGACCGATGATCCTAAAGCGAGATTATATTTTGCAATTATCAAAGATGATGAAATAATCGATCATTATCCAATTGTAAAGTCAGGCGGAGACGTTTATTATGTTGATATAAGAACTGACTCCGGAATTCAGGATATGTCGGCAGTTTACGCGGGCTATTCTTGCGCTATATACCGATGCGGTGACTCGGATGTTGACGCAAATAATATCCCCGCGAACTATGATCCGTGGGACAAAGGAAATTCGTACAGCGACGATATTGATCACTGGGATAAGTGGTCCACAACTCTGCCGAATACATACCATGCCGAAGTGTATTCGATTTATAGCCATGAGTATGGAACATGGGAAACAGAAAAAGCAAAATCAACGTATTTTGTAGATTCCTGTAAATTTGAAGATGTAAATTCACTTAATGCTCCCAGTGCGTATCTTTGGGATAGTACGTCTGAATATGGTACAGGTAAAAACGATAAGGTTGTTACCAATTCAGACTGGCCGGGTAAAAAGATGACAAAAATGAGTACTAAAGTCGGTAATCTTGAACTTAGAACATGGGCTTCTTTCTATTCGTCTAAATTTGATAGAGCCGTATTTAGTGATGCGCGAACTACTGGTCCAAGTGGCGGAAACCCTGAATATCAAACTCAAAATATAAACGATATTTTAAGTATGAATGGCAAGTATTTTGATATGGCGACGTTAAGTTGGTATACAAATAAAGATAAACTTCCTGGTTATACAGATAACTATATTTACAGTGAGTTCCAAGGAGGCGGAAACTGGGGACATACCAGATTCGCATACAAAGATTCGAATACTCAATCTGCTAATAACAGCACTTTTATGAATGGCACAAGTGGAAGTAAAGAGGTTTGTCGTTTTTATATTAAATATGCCGGAGACTATAAGTTTAAGGTGAAGCTCGGAAGTCAAGAATTTGGATATGGTGACAGTGACGGTGGTCATACTATGAATAAAAAGGATACACTCACACTATATCCCAATAATCCTAATGCAGTAAAAGTGCATTTCCCTACAAGCTATAGAATATATAGATTTTATTTAGAATTTGAAACGAAAAATATAGATGGGCAAAATCGGCAGTGTCCCAAACTGTATTTTGCTAATGACGAAGACACACAGTAGATTTATAACAGAGATTTATAAGGTGGTGAGTTACCATGAGAACAACTAAAAAGCTTATTGTGTTGTGTTTAGCGGCGCTTATGGCGTGTGTTTCAATGATGCCCGCGACATTTTCGTGGTACGCTCACAACGAAAAAGTAGTCGGTAACTATATGCAGTATTCACGTTCGGGACTTCCTGTTTCGGGAAGCTCCTCCGTGAATGTCAGCACAATTGCGGTTGATAAGGACGGTAATAAAACTAACGAAGACACTACCGTGTCCGCGGTAAACTTTGCCGACACTTCTACTAAAATTCAATACTACAAGACGACTATAGATAATACGAGCGGAAGCGGCGACATTTACGGAGACTTGGAGCTGAGCAATCTGCTCAACAGTGCTGCGGTGAAGGCCGGAATAACCTCGCCCGTTATCAACGAAAAAGGCTTCGATGTTTCAAAGACGCCCGTAACAAACGATACTGTAAGAATATTCTTCCAGCCAACGAAAAAATGGATGTTTTGGTACGGGGAACGTTTTGCTGACGCAGATAGTAAGGTCATGCTTAGATATGCTTTAGGTTCAGAAACTAAAGATTTTGAAATGACTCAGATACCGGACAACAAAGTTCCTTCATCGTATAAAGATGCTTGTTCAGAATATAGCAACGAAAAAGCGAAGATCTATTATTACGATCTTCCAAGTAATGTTGACTCGTTCTTTTTCTATAACAGTAGGTATTATGACGATAATGATGAAAACAATGACTACAACCGTACAAAAGATATAGTTAGAATTGAGCCTGGTACGCTTTATCGCTTGACAGGTGAATTAGAGGATGGCGGTAAGCTTAAAACATTCGATACATATTTTACAAATAACCAAGCCGCTTGTATGAAATACTATAGCGAAGTTCAGCTTGATATGGGCGGATATATCGACATTTCTCTAAAGAAAACTAACGATAATAACGTGGATAATTTCTCCCCTGATTATTACGGAACAGGTGTAACTTATAGCTCAAGTAATACAAATGTAGCGACTGTAAACAGCGACGGCTTAGTAACCGCGGCGAGTAATATTTCCGGCAATTCCGCTACCGCCAATATTACTACTACAATCACCGGCGCTTGCGGCGATACAATTACAAAAACCACTAAGGTAACCGTAAGTAAATATATTGAGCAAATGCCCGTGGCTCAGAATATTCTTGTAGAAAAAGGAAAGAAAGTTGAGCTTTACTGGTATGTTATAAATAAGTCAGGACAAACAGGCGATATCGCAAGCTCAATCTTCTGGACCTATTAATATGGCTATATTTAAATTCAAGCCTGACAACAAAGTTATAAATATTTTAAGAATAATTAAGAACGTATTTTTTGCCGTTATTCTCACGATATTCGCGCTGGTTTTAGTGTTTACTATGATATCGAGGATTAGCGGCAAAGCTCCGTCTATAATGGGCTATTCTGTGTATCGTGTAACCTCAGGCAGTATGAAGCCCGCGCTTCAGGTAGGGGATGTTATTCTTTCGAAAAGCTGCGGCAAAAACGAGCTTAATATCGGCGATATAGTTACGTATATGGGACGTTCGGGCGATTTTGACGGTAAAATTGTTACCCATAGAATCGTAAAAGCTCCTTATTACGAAAGCGGCGCTTATTATATTGTAACTAAAGGCGATAATAACCCGTCTAACGATTCGCCCGTGTTGTTGGACGATGTACTTGGAAAAATGCAAAACAAGTTGTCGTTTATAAGCGCTATTTACGACTTTTTTATAACTCCGTGGGGTTTAATTGCTATTATTTTGCTTATTATAGCTGCGTTTTTTAATGAGATTATCATTTTTATCAAGAACCTCATAGGCTTTAAAGACGAGGACGAGGCTAACCTCGAAAAAATTATTGAAAGATATAAAAAAGAGCAGGAAACTGAAAAACAACAGCAGATATCCGAGAACAATGAAAATGAATCCGAAAGCTAATGGTTTTGTGAAGAATATTTTTATACACAAATCAGCTTGACTTCAAACAATAAAAAACACAGGGATGATTCAATTCAATTTGAGCATCCCTGTTTTGTTATTAAAATTTAAGTTAATAAATCATACAAAACATTATTAAAAATAGGTTTTTAATAATATAAATTGAGCGATTTTTATTGTGATATAGTTCAAAAATCTTAAGCTAAAATTATGCAATATGACAAAATTCAGAAATATTGCACAAAAGCATTTATTTTTTCTTGTTAGAATAATAATTATATGCTAAAATTATTGTATCTAACTATGGGTAGTTTTGCGCTTTGCGGTCAGGCGGGCGCGTCCTGCCTCAACTCCGGTGGTGTATATCTCTACATTTCGATAGGTCAGATAATCGACTGTATTCCCGATATATACTATCCATCTAAGAAACGGAGGTTTTTATTTATGAAAACAAAAGTATCCAGATATTCCTCGAGAATATTTATCGGAATTATGGCGTTAATGATGGTTTTTTCAACATTAATAGTCGTTTCCACTATAACTGCTTCGGCTGATACTATTACCTTGTATTATCAAGCAAACATGCCTTCAGGGAACTACAGTGCGAGTTCTAGTAAAACAATGACAATGTCCTCAAATAATAACAGCAAGTATTATGTTGCGTTTAGTTTGACAGCTAATACTTCGTACGGTTTTTACATAAAATGGGGAAATGATTACTATAAAGCAAATGCCACAGCATCAAGCGACGCTGATGTTCTGCTCTATAATTACGGAAGCAACAACTACGGTAATTCAAATCATAGAGTTACATATACTCCAGGCTCATCTACTTCTTATGTATTTACATTTGATACAAGTAATAACAAAATAACAGTCAGCCCTCGCACATCATCCACGGTTAAACTTGCATGGCAAGCTAGCCCCGCCAGCGGTGCGTATAACATGGATAATTATTCGAATATGTCATGGGCTTCAAACGGAACGTATACATATAGTATGTATATGCAAAAAGGAACAACATATGGTATGTTCGTCCAGATTGCGGAGTCACGATACTACAAAGCAAACGCAACACTAAGTACCTCTGGTTCTGTAACTCTTTATGATTACGGTACAGATAACTTTGGTAATAGTTCAGATAGGGCAAGTTTTACGCCCGAAACAGGCGGATATTATAAATTTACTTGGAACCATGATGACAAAACCCTTAAGGTTGCAAAAACCACTCTGCCGTACTCAGGAAAAACCTTTAAAATCAGTGACAATATTACGGGAGCTTGGGACTCAAACGCAACTAATACAATGAGCGGAACTTCTACATCAAAAGAATTCACTTATTACCTTAAAAAAGATGAAGCTGATGTTTATTTCCGTTTTTACAATTTGACCGACAGCCAGATTTTTGGCGCTGAGACTAACAACCAGGAAGTTTCGACTACTATCGGTACGTCTACAAGAACAGATATAGGCAGAGAAAACAGCTTTCACATAACTAACAACACGGCGTTATCGGAAAGCGGTAAATACTACGCCGTTAAGGTTACGTTCGATTTAACCGCAAATAGTAATTCAGGTGGTGTAAAATATTCCGCCACTGCTAAGGATAACTTAACCGCGTCTATCAATGCCGATAAACCTTCCTATAATGTAACGTCAGGCTCAGGTGGAATTACCTTTACGGGTACGGCTACTAATTTATTTGGCTCAGGGGTAACATATCAGTTTTATAGGTCGTCTGATAACGGTGCTACTTGGAGTAGTGTTAGAAGTGCAAGTTCTGCCGCTACTTATAATTGGTCGAACCCATCTGTAGGTTCTTACAAGTTTAAAGTTAGGGTGGTAGATACAACTGTCAAAAACGGTACCAATGCGCGCAGTGATCGTTATGTAGAATCCGAAGCTATAGATGTTTCTGTAGTTGAAGGAAGAACTTATGAGGTAAATAAAGCATATAAAATAGGAACGAATTCTGCCGTATCAGACGGTACTGCCGAAATAGGCGACAGCTCGGCTCGCGCTACAACTCTATCTTTCCCGCTTTATAGAACTTATGATAACGTAAGATATAAATTAACGAGCTTCGATGTAAGCGGTGTAACTAAGAAATCCGAAAATTTATCGGCAGGAACAGGTACATTCTACGCGTCCGCCGCGGGCGGTACAATCACCGCTAACTATGCCGAGGAAGCTGATTATAAGCAACTGTACTTCAAAAACACAAAAAGTTGGGGGCAGGTGTACGCTTATCTATGGAATGTTAGTGCCGGCGGTACTGCAAGTCATAACAATGCATTCCCGGGCGTACAGATTCCTGACGGTGATTATACTGCGACATCTATTTCTAAAGATGATTATGGTGTATGCGATTATGTAGGACGAATCAAGGTTCAAAACGGAGCAAGCTACGACACCTACTATTATTATAAAACATATAATACGGACGTATATTCAAACACAACTACAACATACAATAACAGTTCTCCTATTTACGACCGTATGATTTTCTCTGACGGAACGAATCCCGGTAATACAGGAACTACTAAAACCGGTGATCTGTTTATAGATTGGGGAAGCTTACAAAACTCCAATAACATCAGTGGTACTTACCAAAAAAACAGTATGTACTACGATATGAGCGATGGAAAATGGCATCCTATCCCTGCGGCGTTGTATGATGTACAGATAAGCGCGACGGATACTGAAACTAAATTTAACGGCGCGAATGCGGCTTCCGCTACAGGTACTGTTACCAAGAGCGCTGTTGCTGTTAACAGCTCTACAACTGATACTGTTACAATTACCGCTCCTTCAGGCTATACAATCGACACTACCACTCCGCTTGTTACAAGCTCAGGAATAACAATTTCTAACGGTAGTTTCACAAGTTCAAATACAAAATATACATTCACTGTAAAGTCCACTAATGACGGTACGATTACTCCTAACTATATTGAAACCAGAAGAACTATATCTGTATATAGAAGAATGACTACACGTGGCGGTACAGTAACAACTTCTTCTGCCGCGACATATTACGCGGGTGTTGCCACAACGGCTACACTTGCTGTTCCTTCCAAGCCGACAGACTATAAACAAAACAAATGGATGACGAGCGCTCCTGCTGGTATTACTGTTACGAGCGGTTCATTGAATTCAAATTCAGAAATAACAGTAAATGCTACCGCTAACGCAACAATTTACTTTGAATTTACTGAGGATTTACATACTGTAGCATTCCAGAATGATGGCAATGGTGTTGTAAAAGAGGGTTCTGCTACGATTACGACAAAACAACTCGGTAATATTACGGCAGCTACTCTTACCGCTACAGCTAACGAGGGATTTAAATTTAAAGAGTGGCAAAAGATTTCAGGCGCTTCTAATGTTACTATTGGCGACACTTCCTTAGCCGAAACTACTTTTAAAGCGACAGGTGACGCAACAGTTAAGGCTATCTTTGAGCCGGTAGGATACTCAATAAATGCAACTTTTCCCAGTGGTTCAACATATGATTCTCATAATGCAATTAACTCTTACGAGACTGATGGTACTACAATAAAAACCGGAGGTCAGATTGGTGATGATTTCCAGATACGCGTTAAGTTGTACAGTGGATATGAGATGAGTACAACTTATCCCCAATTTACTACAACAGGAACAAACTCTGTTACAGGGCACGCGTATAAAGCACCAACATACGTTAGTGAAACATCATCAACTTCCGGTGCTTATACTACTGTAGTATTTACGTACAAAATGCCTGCGGGTGACGTTAAAGCCACCGTAACTTTACAGGCAATTAAGCCGTCGCTTAAGGGTTTTATGAAGAATAATACTGCTGGATTTAATTCGTACACCAGTAGTAGTACACAATCGACAGCTAATCATGCTTTATCTGTAGATAACTACTATCTCCAGCCTGTTGACCTTAAGGCGCAAACAGATACATTTTCGGATATTGGATATTCCGTAAATGGTACAGCTCAGTCGTTAACTCCAGGTAGTAATTCGTCAAATGATTACAATGAAGTATACGACCCTCCCGCAGAAATAATCCCAACCACAGAGGATGGTTCAATCACATATCAGGTAGTTATTACCGCGACAAACGCTAAGGCGGGTGTTACCGCAAAAACTACAACCTGTACTATAACCGTAAATGTAACGTTTAACGCGGAGCAAAAAGCGTTCTTTAAGATGAAACGCTTATATCAGCACTCTGTTGCGGAGACAGCGACTACCGCGGCGACGTATTATGACGCGGGCGCTCCGTGGGCAACTTATCAGTCTCAGCGTGAAACTGTAAATCGAGATTACGGTACTAACAATTGGAACGAGTGGCCCGAGTATAATTCTACTGCCGCCACATACGCGAATGCTTATTCAGGTTACTTCAACGCTTTTAAAGCCCTGCAGGCTAAGGCTAAGACCACCACGGTTTATGTGTTGTCGAGGTATAATAATAATACAAATAACTACGTAAGTATCAACGGCACATCTAACGGCACAGAAGCGGACTTTGACCGATATAAACAATACCATTATTATCTGATGGATCCTGATGCCAGCAGTACTGCTGCTACATATATTAAGGGCGAAAACGATAACGTAGACCACCTTATGAAGTATGAAGGTAGGGCGGGCAGCACATATTACCTCTATAGCTACACCTACGCGGGTAAAGCAAACGCGAGAATATATGTATCCTCAACAAAGGCAGGACTCTATACAGATTCCGCTAATGCGAGCCGAAGATTAACAGGTACTGTTACAGGTTTATCGAATTTCGGAAGCAAGTATTATATAAATGTATATAATACTACATATTCGTCAAGCGCTTCGACATCTACCGCTTCGACTTTTGTTGACCTCCACACCGAACGTCAAAAGACCGGAAAGGCAATTGTCGAGAAAAGCACAGGCAGTAATTATAGAGCGGCGGATATAAGAGATTTGCTTGGTATCGGAAGCGACTATCCTGATAGCCAAAAGGGTTCTCTCCATACGGATAACCCCCAAATAGCTATTTCTGAGACAGGATTTACCATCCAAAAACCGAATACCGATGAAACAGTAAACTTATTATCTACTGATAGCAGCAACAATAAGTGGACTCCGTCCGCTTCGGGAACGTATGAGGTAAAATATAAAGTAAAATACAGTAGCGGTGTTGATAGCGATGCCTCTAACGATGTACACTTTGAAAAAGAGGACACATTCTACATATATGTTGCTCATGAAGAGATTGACGTTTACGTAGATATGAATGATAATGTCGGCACACCGACGTTGAATTTTAACTACACTTTAAACGGAACAAGCGGAGTATTGCCCTACGACATGAGCTTAGTCAGCGGAAGTGAATCTATCTACACGTATAAGGTTAACCTTAAAAAGCTCAACGATTATAATATATCTTATAAGAGCGGAAACAATCTAGCGCCGATTACGATTAACTCAATCGCTGTCGATAAGGTTAAATATACTAACGATGATAACGGATTTACTATCAACACCGACGCTTACCTTTCGGGTTCGGTATGGTTTAAGGCTAACTCAACGACTATGTCGAATTTTGAGTGTATTTCCAACTCTTCGGTTACAAATACATTCAGAGCGATTGTTGAGGATTACGGAACACATATCCCCAACGCGATAGAACATATCTCGGGTACAGGTGTAAAAACTGACGAGGTCGGTACTATCGACGGCATCTTTAAGGATCTCTACGCGGGACGCGATTCCGAGTCTTCTCAGATAAACAAAGTGTTTGGTTATGTTGTAAAAGCTCAGGCAGGCGCAGAGGCTGAGCTAAACGGAACAAAATATTACTTCGACCGTTGGATGAGTGTTAAAACTCCCGAGGGCGGCGGAGATACTGAGGATTATTTTGAAGATAACGATCATTACAGCGCTTTGACTGATTTGGGCAAGGATGGTAATAATCGCACTTATCAGTTATCGTCCGCTCCCGAAATAAATTCGGATACAACCTATGTAGCTATATATAAACCTGTATCGACTTCGGGTGTGGCTCGAGTTGAAGTTACGTACAATTTCAAGGATTATAATACCGAGGACGGAAACTACGAGTATGACGCAACTAAGGCGCTTAAAGATGCTTCTTATACAAAGACTGTAAAAGTTTCTTTCGGTGCGGGTAAAGAATATTCGAATTACGAGGCTGTTAAAGAGGCTTATAATACAATCGCTGAGGATAATATGCCGTTTATTAGGAGCAATTACTTCGATTATCATTATCCGGATGACGATAGTAAGACTACAACCTTAACTGAGCATGACGACAGTAATTATAAGTTGAAGGTTAAGGCTGTAATTCCCGACGATAGAAACGAAGAAACTCCCGTATGTACAAAAGCGAGAACATACACAATTGCTTTGTATAACGATAACGATTCAACCCCAAAAGCTACTAAAACAGGTAATTACCAGCAGACAGCAAAGCTTACCGCCGGTGAAGCCGGACTAAGCTCAAGCGGAGAAAATGTAAACTGGTATGTTAAGGATGGTAATACAGACATTATTCTCCATAAAGGTTCTACATTTACTACGAGATTTATACAGTACGGATTTACAAGTAACTCTGCCCAGGGTGACAGCGATAAGATTTATATCTACGCAAAAGCTGGTACGGAATCTGTGGATAAGACTTCCGTAATTATAAACTCTTATAATGAGTATTATAAAGACGCCTCCAGCGATACCGATAAGGTAAGACATAATTACTATATTATTGATTATCTTGATAAAGCTGATACGGAAACACTGGTAGGAGCCGGCACTTTGGTAGCGACTACTAAGGACGGAACAACCTACTCGCAGGCTAACGCGGGAACGGTATTCAGTTCAGATCAAAATAAAATTGATTATATTACCAGCGCGCTTAAAACCGGTACCGGTGCTAATCAAAAGGTTGATTATGATACCGAAAGACCTCAGCAGACGATAGAGAATATTAGTTTCAGGTATATACCCTTTGATTCAACTTTAGGTAGAAATACCTTGAGATATTCCGACGCCCTTAAGGGATACCACTATGTATATGGACTCCAAAATTCACTTTCCGACGTTTACAGCGGCCAGACAATAAGAGTATATTCGTTCTTTATCTATAAGAACGGAAGCACCTATACAACAGTGGTTTCACGTACTTACGCTGAACTATCCAGAATATAAACAGAAATTCCATAGTTGTATGTGGGACAAAATCTGAACTAAGTTAGGAGATTTACATATGAAAAAATTACTTTGTGTTATGCTTATCGTGGTAACCTGTATGAGTATGTTGCTTGTCGGCTGTGTACAGAATACAGGAAGTAAACCCGACAGCTTTAAAGGAATAAGATGGACATCTTCTGACTATAGTTTTAGGTTTACTCCTCAGGACGATTGCAAGGGTACTTACAAGTTCAATAACAAAAAATATAATATTAAACTTGTATTTGCTCCAAATAATGTAATTGTTTATGATGTGGATAAAAATAATGTTCAGCTTTTTGACGCCGACTGGAAATACGAGAAAGGTGAAAAACTGTACATCTATAATGTTTCGTTTAACACCGAGGCGTATAAAGAGCTGAAGGATAACTATCTTGAGTTTATTATGTTGCACAAAGAAAAGATTAAGTAATTATAAAAGCGGACAGCTTTCTGTCCGCTTTTGTAAATAAAGGGATTGATTATATGAAATTGATTCATAAAACTACAGCAATAATATTGTCGCTTGTGCTTATGATACCGATTTTCGCGGTATCGACATTGACGACATACGCCGTAACGACCATTTCTGACGGGGAATATAAATATGCCGTTATATCAGATGATTCCTTGGCTTTATACAGGTATCTGGGCAATGAAACTGAATTGAGGCTTCCGGAAAGCTATGGCGGAAGGAATATAATCGGTATTTACGAGGATTGTTTTTCCGAAAGCGGTATTACCTCTGTTACTATTCCCGAAAGTTATTCGTATATCGGCGACAGTGCTTTTTACGGATGTAAAGATTTATCGGAAATAAAAATTCCTAAAGGAATTGAAAGTATCGGAATGTACGCCTTTAGTGAATGCACATCACTAAGTAAATGTGATATTATAGCTGCGGAAAGTTTGCGTTCAATTCCCGAAGGTTGTTTTTCGGGAGATGTTTCGCTTAATTCAATATATATACCGCTTATGATTGGCTCGATAGGTGATAACGCGTTCGCAAATTCCGGACTAAATTCTGTAAAACTTCCGATAAGTATTTTAAAGCTGGGTAGTGGAGCGTTCAGCGATTGCGAAGATTTATCCGAGGTAACGCTTCCTAATGATTTAACCGAGATAAAAGAGAGAACATTTTCAGGTTGCTCTAATCTGGCCGCCGTTTCTTTTTCCAATAGTATTACAAAAATTGGAGCTTCCGCATTCGAGAATTGTACTAAGCTGTCGAAAGTTGAGTTAAATAGTTCAATTACCGAAATCGGCGAGAAAGCATTTTATAACGATTCTATGCTCGAAAAAATCTATATTTCCGAAAGTGTAACGTCAATTGGAGCAAATGCTTTTGCCCCGATGTCTTATCAAGGAACTATCGAAGCGGTTTGTTACGAGGATTCATATGCGGAAGAGTATTGTAACGAAAACAGTTTCAATAATCTTAAGATATACAAAAAGATTATCGGCGATGTTAACCTAAACGGTAGGGTTGATATCCTGGATGTTACCCAAATTCAAAAATACAAAATAGGTGAGGATACTCTTTCCAATCCATTTGCTAAGGAATTAGCTGACGTTAATAAGGATGGGCAAATAACTATTCGCGACGCTACACTAATACAGATGTATCTTGCGAAAATAATTGAAAACTTTGACTAAAAAGTAAACGGTCGGGAAATCCCGACCGTTTGTTATTTTAGAGTTATTTTAATTTTTCTTCCCATTCTTTTTCCCTGAAACCTGTAAGAACAGTATCGCCGTCTACTACGAGCGGACGTTTAACGAGCATTCCGTCGGTAGAAAGCAGTTTTAACTGCTCATCCTCGCTCATTTCGGGAAGCTTGTCCTTTAGGTTCATATCTCGATAAATCATACCGCTTGTGTTAAAGAATTTTTTGAGCGGAAGCGAGCTTTTCTGATACCACTCTTTAAGTTCGTCAAAGCTCGGGTTTTCGAGCTTAATATCTCTCTCGTCGTACTCGATGTTGTTATCGTCGAGCCATTTTTTCGCCTTTTTACAGGTCGAACATTTCGGATAGCATAAAAGTAACATAGCTTCTCCTTATTCTGTAAAGCACTTAACGAGTACGGCTTTCTGAGCGTGGAGACGGTTTTCCGCTTCCTCAAAAATCTCGTTAGCGTGAGCCTCGAATACTTCAGCGGTAATTTCTTCTCCGCGGTGAGCGGGTAAGCAGTGAAGTACCATACACTCGTCGTTAGTTACCGCCATAAGCTCGTCGTTAACCTGATAGCCCTCGAAAGCTTTTTCACGGATTTTCTTTTCTTCTTCCTGCCCCATAGAAGCCCATACGTCAGTTAAAACTACGTCGGCGTTCTTAGCGGCATCTAAAGGCTTACGGCAAAGCTCAAACTTATCGCCGAAGCTCTTGCCGAACTCTATAATATGCTCGGGAGGATTGTAACCCTCGGGGCATGCAACGGAAATGCTCATTCCTGTACGAAGCGCTCCCACGATAAGAGAGTTCATCATATTGTTTCCGTCGCCGATAAAGCACATTTTTAAGCCCTCAAGCTTGCCCTTGAACTCACGGATAGTCTGTAAATCAGCGAGTACCTGGCACGGATGACAGTAATCGGTTAAGCCGTTGATAATCGGGATAGAGCCGTACTCTGCGAGAGCTTCAACCTCGCTCTGCTCGAATGTACGAATCATAATTCCGTCGATAAAACGCGAGAGAACGCGCGCTGTGTCCTGAACAGGCTCGCCTCTGCCGATTTGTAAATCGTTAGACGAGAGGAAAAGCGGATATCCGCCGAGCTGAGTCATACCTACCTCAAAGCTTACACGTGTACGTGTTGAGCTCTTCTCAAAAATCATACCGAGAGTCTTGCCTTTTAAGACCTTATGCTCGATTCCGTTTTTCTGTTCGTATTTAAGTTTATCCGCGAGATCGAGTGTCGCTAAAATCTCCTCGCTCGACCAATCCTCAAGCTTTAGTAAATGTTTCATTATTTATCCTCCTGTATGGTAGTATTTAGTATCTCGACCGCCTCGTCAATTTCGCCGTAGCTGATATTAAGCGGCGGTAACATCCTGAGTAAATTTTTAGCTGTGATAATGAGCAGTCCGTTTTCTACGCATTTTACGGCGATATCGTGAGCGTTATCCTTCTCGAGCTCAATTCCTATCATAAGTCCTAGCCCTCTTACCGACTTAACGCCGTCGAGCTTTTCGAGCTTATCTCTAAGGTAAGCTCCTTTTTTATTAACTTCGTTTAGGAAGTTGTCGCCCGAAATAGTGTCGATAACGTAATTCGCGCCCGCGCAAACTACGGGATTTGCCGCGAAGGTTGAGCCGTGGGTAGAGGGCTGCATTACGTTTTCGAGCTTTTTATTACACATACAAAGACCTATCGGGAGCCCTCCGCCTAAGCCTTTAGCGCAGGTGATTAAATCGGGAGTGATGTCGAAGTTTTCGTAGCAGAAAAGCTTTCCTGTCCTGCCTACGCCCGTCTGAACTTCGTCTACTATAAGTATAATATCTTTTTCGTCGCAGAGCTTTCTTACCGATTGTACAAAGTCTTTGTCGAGTATATTTACTCCGCCCTCGCCTTGAACGCATTCTATCAAAACGGCGCAGGTTTTATTGTTTGCCAAGGCTTTTACGCTTTCGAAATTGTTGGCTTCGGCGTACTTAAAGCCCTCGGTAAAGGGGAAAAAGTAGGTGTGGAAATTATCCTGTCCCGTAGCCGATAAAGTGGTTACGGTTCGTCCGTGGAATGAATCTCTAAGCGTGATAATCTCATTTCTGCCGTCACCGTATTTATCGAAGCTGTATTTCCTCGCAACCTTAATCGCGCACTCGTTAGCTTCGGCTCCGCTGTTTGAGAAGCAGACCTTTCTAAACGTCGTTAAATTGCAGAGCTTTTCGGCGAGCTTAGACGGTTGCTCGTGGAAGAAATAGTTGCTCACGTGCTGGAGCGTTTTTGCCTGGTGTGTAACGGCTTCAACCCAGCCGTCGTCGCAGTATCCGAGCGAGTTAACGCCTATACCCGAGCTTACGTCGAGATATTTCTTACCGTTTTCGTCGAACGCCGTACAACCCTTACCGCTCGCTAAAGCTACGTCGTAACGTCCGTATGTATTCATTATATACTGTTTGTCTAATTGTTTTGTGTCCATAATAACTACCTTTATTTAGAATATACGAATAAATCTCCTCGTTTTTTAAACCCGAGGCTTGTCCAAAAGCCCTGACCTGTTAGGTTATCCCGGTAACAGAAAATATGGGTCTTATCTATGCCGTCCTCGGCGATTTTTTTGATCGCTTCGGTGGCGAGAGCGTTTCCGATATGCTTTCTTCTGTACTCGGGTAGTACCGCCATATGGTGTATAAAGCCTCTTCTGCCGTCGTGACCGGCTAAAACCGTGCCGATAATTCTGCCGTTTTCTAAGGCAACAAGGCTCATTCCCTTATTTCTGAGCAGATAGCGCTCAATATTTTCGCGGGAATCAGCTTCGCTTAGAGCGCGTTTCGACGTAATCTGCCACATCGAATAAATCTCGTCATAATCTTCAATTGTCATCGAACGAATTTCCATATACTTTCCAACTTATCAATAAATCATAGTTCCGATACCTTCGTCGGAGAAAAGCTCTAATAGCAGCGAGTGTTTTAATCGACCGTCTAAGATATGCGCTCTGCCGACGTTACTTCTTACCGCGTCAACACAGCAGTCTATTTTCGGAATCATACCGCCCGAGATAATTCCCTGCTTTTTAAGCTTGGGAACATCGTTGGCGTTTAAAACGGAGATAAGACTGCCCTCATCGTCAATATCCTTTAGAAGTCCGCGGATATCGGTCATAAGTATGAGCTTAATCGCGCTGAGCTTTGAGGCTATTCTGGCAGCGGCTAAGTCGGCGTTTATGTTATAAACCTCGCCGTTGTATCCGCCCGCGATAGTAGAAATTACGGGTATATAGCCGTTCTTCATAGCGTCCATAATAATCATCGGATTTACCCTGTCGATTTCGCCGACAAACCCTAAATCTTCTTCGCTCTCGAGTTTTTTCGCCATAAGCATTTTTCCGTCAAGTCCGCAAAGTCCGATAGCTCGTCCGCCGCTTGTGGAAAGATGCTGTACAAGGCTTTTATTAACTTTTCCCGCGAGCACCTGCTGGACGATGTCGATAGTTTCCTTGTCGGTTACCCTAAGTCCGTTTTTGAACTCGCTTTTCTTACCTGTTTTATCGAGCATTTGGCTGATTTCGGGACCTCCGCCGTGTACAAGCACTACGTTTATACCGACTAATTGCATAAGCACAATGTCGCTCATAACGGCTTCTTTAAGTTCCTCGCTTTTCATAGCGTTACCGCCGTATTTTACAACAATCGTTTGTCCCGACCATTTCTGGATATACGGCATAGCCTGTATAAGTATTTCTGCTCTCGTATTATTATCCATTATTTTTAAATATCCACGTCAAGCGTGGACGTCCCTTTCTTAAATGTACTATCCCCCGTACGTATAGTGCTTTATGAAGCTTTGGATACTTGGGATAAGTTCTGCGCATTGGTTTGTAATATAGACGTTTCTTCTTAAGAGAAAACGTATCAAAGATGTCATTGGCACCCGCGGTTCGCGAGCGTGGACGTTCTTTCCATAAATGTGATTTAAGTCCCGCCGTTAATGAAGCTTTGATTGAATAAAAGCGTTTCCATAGGCGGAATCGGCTCCCGCGGCTTGCGGGTTATGTTCTGTAATCTCCGTTTATTTTAACATAATCGTAGGTTAAATCGCAACCGTAAGCCTCAGCTTTTTTATCGCCGTCACCTAAGGTTATAAGAATTTCAATTTCGTCCTCGAGTAAAACTTCCTTGGCTTTTTCCTCGCTGAAGGGTATGCCTGCTCCGTTTTTGCACACGTCGATTGCGCCTTTTTCGGATTTAAAGCTGACGTCAACTTTTTTTACGTCAACGTCCGCGCCGCTGTAGCCTATAGCGCAGAGAACCCTGCCCCAGTTAGCGTCCGCTCCGAACATAGCCGCTTTTAAAAGGCTGGAGCAGATAACGCTTTTGCTGACCTTAACCGCGTCGGTTTTAGTCTTAGCGCCCTGAACTTTAGCTATAAGAAGCTTGCTCGCGCCCTCGCCGTCCTTGGCGAGTCTTTTCGCGAGAGCCTTAAACGCTTCGGTTAAGCCCTCGACAAATGTATAATAATCGTCGTTCTTTTCGGTGATTTCGGGATTCCCCGCCTTACCCGACGCCATAATCGCCAAGGTGTCGTTTGTGGAAGTGTCTCCGTCTACGCTAACCATATTGTAGCTGTCCTCTACCGCTTCTCTCAGCGCGCTTTCGAGCATATCCGCTGAAACCGCCGCGTCTGTAGTTACGAACGAAAGCATAGTTCCCATATTAATATGTATCATACCGCTTCCCTTAGCGATACCGCCGATAGTAACCTCCTTACCGCCTAAGGTCATAGTCATCGCCATTTCCTTTTTTACGGTATCGGTGGTCATAATCGCTTCAGCAGCGTTGGTTCCGCCGTCTTTCGAGAGAGTTCCTCTCATTTTTTCGGCGCCTTTAATAATCGGCTCTATCGGTAAAATCTCTCCGATTACACCTGTTGAGGCGACGATAACGTCGTTTTGATTTACTCCGAGTACGTCGGACGCTATCTCGCACATCTTTTCGGCTTTTTCGTATCCGTCGGCGTTGCAGGTGTTAGCGTTACCCGAGTTCACGATAACCGCCTGCGCCTTGCCGTCTTTAAGGTGAGCCTTTGTAACGGCGATTGTGTCGGATTTTACGAGGTTTTTCGTAAATACCGCGGCGGCGTTGCATAATGTATCGCAGTAAATAAGCGCTAAATCTCTTTTAGTTTTGTTGCCGGGTTTTACGCCCGCGCAGATTCCCTGGGCGGTAAACCCCTGCGGAGCGGTCACTCCGCCGTCAATAAATTTGTACATAATCTATCCTTTAAAATGCGGGAGGAATAATATCCAAGCCCGTTTTTTCGTCTAATCCGAATATAATGTTCATATTCTGTATAGCCTGACCCGCGGCGCCCTTTACCATATTGTCGATAGCCGAGCAAGCGATAAGCTTGTTAGCACGCTTGTCGTGGTGAAGGCTGATGTCGCAGAAGTTAGAGTATTTGATATTGTGAATATCCGCACACATTCCGTCGGGAAGAAGCCTTACAAAATACTCGTCCTTATAAAATTCCTCGTAAGCTTTTCTTATATCGCTAAAGCTTACGCCCTCTTTAATATCGGCGTAGCAGGTCGCTAAAATGCCTCTGTTTACCGGCAGTAAATGCGGTACAAAGGTCAAAGTTACCTTTTCGCCCGATAATTTCGAAAGAGTCTGCTCAATTTCGGGGGTGTGGCGGTGAGAAGCGACCTTATAAGCGTGGAAGCCCTCGTTAAGCTCGGGGTAGTGGTTGCCCTGAACAGGCTTTCTGCCCGCGCCCGTAACTCCGCTCGCGCAGTTACATATAATACCTTTAAGCTCCACAAGTCCGTTTTTTACGGCGGGAGCTAAGGCGAGCGGTGAACAGGTTGTGTAGCAGCCCGGGTTAGCTATAATGCTCTTGCCCTTGATATCTTCTCTGAAAAACTCGGGCAAGCCGTATACCGCTTCCTCGTGCAGAGCCTTGTCCAGAAATTCTCCGCCGTACCATTCCTTGTATTCGTCCTCGCTGTCGAGCCTGAAATCAGCTCCTAGGTCTATAAATTTTACTCCGTTATTTTTGCATTTAGCGGCGAGTTCCTGGCTGAGTCCGTGGGGGAGAGCCGCGAAAACAACGTCGCTCTTTCTTACAACTTCGTCGGCATTCTCGCAGATCATATCGTTTAAGTAGATATAACTCGGATAAACCTCCGAGATTTTCTTTCCCTCGAAGCTTACGGAGCTTATAGCCGATACTTCGGCTTCGGGGTGCGAGTTAATAAGGCGTACAAGCTCGCAGCCCGCGTAGCCTGTCGCTCCAACTATTCCTGCTTTTATCATATATATCAATCCTTATTTATTAATTTCGCGACTCTTTCAGCCTGAGCCTTTACGTTTTCGGGAGCGGGCCCGCCGAAAGCTGTTCGTTGGCTTACACAGTATTCGAGCGAGATTGCCTTGTAAACATCCTCGTTAAATACATCGCATACCTTCTTGTATTCATCGAGAGGCAAGCTCTCTAAATCGGTGCCGAGTTCGATACAACGCGCTACAAGCTCGCCCGTAGCCTTGTAAGCGTCTCTGAACGGAACGCCGTTTTTAGTGAGCCAGTCGGCGACGTCGGTAGCGTTGATAAATCCGCCCGCGGCGGCTTTACGCATATTCTCGGGGATAACCTTCATTGTGTCGAGCATCGGGTTAAACGCCGTTAAGCACATTTTAACCGTATCAACCGCGTCAAAAATCGCTTCTTTATCTTCCTGCATATCCTTATTGTACGCAAGCGCGATACCCTTCATAACGGTCAAAAGCGTCATAGTGTCGCCGAAAACCCGTCCGCTCTTACCTCGTACCAATTCGGCGATATCGGGATTCTTTTTCTGCGGCATAATCGACGAGCCTGTGGAGAACGCGTCGTCGAGCTCAATAAACTTAAACTCCCAACTGCACCACATAATTATTTCCTCAGAGAAACGGCTCAGATGAACCATAATTATCGAAAGCGCTGAAGCGAACTCTATGCAGTAATCTCGGTCGGAAACTCCGTCGAGCGAGTTGTTCGTAATATCGTCGAAGTTTAAAAGCTCTTTTGTAATAGTTCTGTCTATCGGATAAGTAGTGCCCGCTAAAGCGCAGGAGCCCAGAGGCATTACATTCATACGCTTGTAGCAGTCGTCAAGACGGCTGATGTCGCGAAGTATCATTTCGGCGTAGGCTAAAAGATGGTGACCGAAAGTAATCGGCTGAGCCCTCTGTAAGTGAGTATAACCAGGCATAACCGTAGCGCTGTACTGCTCGGCTTTTTTAGCGATAATCGAAACGAGCTCCTCAAGCTGAGCCTTGATATTTTTAAGCTCTTTTCTGAGGTAAAGTTTGTTATCGAGCGCAACCTGGTCGTTACGGCTTCGAGAGGTGTGAAGCCTTTTACCGTCGTCGCCGATACGGCTTGTAAGCTCGCCCTCGACGAATGTGTGTATATCCTCGGCTTCCATATCTATTTTAAGAGTACCGTTTTCTATATCGTTTAAAATAGAGTTGAGCCCTTCGATAATATGCGCGGACTGTTCTTCGGTAATAATACCGCATTTTCCGAGCATAGCTGCGTGAGCGATACTTCCCTCTATATCTTCTCTGTACATACGGCTGTCGAACGGAATAGAGCTGTTGAAATCGTTCGTAGTTTTAGATAGCTCTTTTTTAAAACGACCTTTCCATAACTGCATACTTAGTCACCTATCCTTATAAAGCACTTAATGGGACAGAGTAAACCCTGCCCCGATAAGTAAAGTTGTTTAATTATTTAATAAGACCTTTCTTGGCTCTTACCTTAATCGGAAGTCCGAAAAGATTGATGAAGCCCGCGGAATCGTTCTGGTCGTAAACCTCGTCCTCGTCGAAGGTCGCGATTTCTTCGTCGTAAAGAGAGTAAGGACTTGTAACTCCTGCGTCAATGATGTTGCCCTTGTAAAGCTTGAGTTTGACGTCGCCTGTTACGTACTGCTGAGTGCTGTCAACGAAAGCCGAGAGAGCTTCTCTTAAAGGTGTGTACCATTTACCGTCGTATACCAGCTCGGCGAACTTAATCGCGAGAACTGATTTATAATGCTGAGTGTCTTTGTCAAGACAAATCTCCTCGAGCTTATTGTGAGCGGCGAAAAGAATTGTACCGCCCGGGGTTTCGTAAACGCCCCTCGCTTTCATACCTACAAGACGGTTTTCTACAATATCGGTGATACCGATACCGTTCTTACCGCCGATTTCGTTGAGCTTCTGTACAATGCTGACGGCGTCCATTTCTTCTCCGTTAATGCTCTTAGCCTCGCCCTTTTCAAAGTGGATAGTAACGTACTCAGGTACATCGGGAGCCTGAAGCGGCGATACTCCCATCTCAAGGAAGCCTTCTTTTTCGTACATAGGCTCGTTCGCGGGATCTTCGAGGTCAAGTCCCTCGTGGCTTAAATGCCAGAGGTTTTTATCCTTGGAGTAGTTGGTCTCTCTGTTTATCTTCAGAGGAATCTTCTTTTCCTCGGCGTAAGCGATTTCTTCCTCACGGCTCTTGAATTCCCATGTTCTCCAGGGAGCGATTATCGGCATATCGGGAGCGTAAGCTTTAATAGCGAGCTCAAAACGAACCTGGTCGTTACCTTTACCTGTACAGCCGTGGCAGATAGCGTCCGCGCCTTCTTTTTTAGCGATTTCTACTAATCTCTTAGCGATAATAGGGCGGGCGAACGATGTGCCGAGCAAGTATTTGCCTTCGTAAACAGCGCCCGCTTTAATAGTAGGATATACATATTCCTCCACGAATTCTTTGTTTAAATCTTCTATATAGAGCTTCGAAGCGCCTGTAGCGATAGCTTTTTCCTCTAAGCCCTCGAGTTCGTCGGCCTGGCCGACGTTACCGGAAACCGCGATAACCTCGCAGTTGTTGTAGTTATCCTTTAACCATGGAATGATGATAGATGTATCAAGTCCGCCCGAATAAGCGAGTACAACTTTTTTAATCTCTTTAGCCATAATTTTACCTCCGAAAATTAATTCTTTATATTACACTTAATATTATACTCGTAATATACAAAAAATCAAGTCTTTTTGCATAAATATTCAAAATTTATGCAAAGTATATAAATTATGATATAAATAGTGCAAAAATAAGATGTTTATTGATAAAAACAAGGCGCTTTTAAATAAAACTATCAGTTTTCAGGGAGAAAAAAAGATATAAAAAGATAAAATAAAATGAATATTAATGTATAAATATACATAGATATTGAATATTAATTAAATCTGTGCTACAATATACGCATACTCACGCTAAAATAATTATATATTAATAGGAAAGGAATGATACTATGTCAAATTTCAGAGAGATTACTCCGAGTGAGTTTACCAATATATTTGATATGATAGGCAAGGACTGGGCGCTCGTTACCGTCAAGAACGGAGAAAGCTGTAACACAATGACTATCTCCTGGGGCGGACTGGGAATAATGTGGAATAAACCGGTAGCTTTTACTTTTATCCGCCCTCAGCGCTTTACATACGGACTGGTTGAAAATGAGGCTTATTTTACAATCAGCTTTTACGACGAGAAATACCGCAAAGCCTTACAGTTTTGCGGTTCAAAAAGCGGCCGCGATTATGATAAGGCTAAAGAATGCGGACTTACCCCTGTTTATGATGAGGACGCTCCGTATTTCGAGGAAGCTAAGCTTGTACTCGTTTGCAAAAAGCTCTACGCTCAGGATTTAAACGAGCAGAGCATTATCGCCGAGGATAAAACCGCGCCGTTTTATAACGGCGATGATTATCATAAAATGTATATAAGCGAAATTGTGAAGGTTTTAGAAAAGAAATGAAAAAACTGATGTTTAAAATTTTGAGCGCCGTATTGGTTACAGCTTTATCTGTGTCTGTGTTTGCGGGATGCTCAAAATCCGAAAAAAAAGAATTTAATATTAAAAGTATTTCCGTGAGCGATTCCGATAAATCGAGGATAGAGGTCGAAACAGACGACGCTCTCAGAGAGAAGGAGTTCGTCGGAAGCGCGGCTATTACCATTAACGACGATGATATTTACTCGAAGTCTTTCGGGTATGCCGACGCCGTTAAGAGCAAAAAGTTTAACGACACTAGCATGTTTTCTGTCGGAGATTTGACAAGGAATATCACGGGCGCCGCCGTACTAATGCTTGATAAAAGCGGTAAACTCAGCTTAGATGATACACTCGATAAATACCTCGGCGCTAAGTACGGAGATTTAACGGCGGTTACTGTGGAAGATTTGCTTTCAAACAGAGTAGATTTCGGCAACTATAATTATGAAATATTTAATAATCCGGCAGAAAATAAGCTGATTGGAAAATATGTTAAATCCGATAATTCCGATAAATACAGCGTAAAGGTAAACGGTTTGGTTTTACGCCATATTCTTAAACACGGCTTCTCAAAGCGCGTCGGCTCAATGCTGTCAAATTATTTTCTTCTCGGAAAGATTATAACAAAAGCCTCGGGGACAAGCTATAGGGAATACGTTAAGAAAAATATTTTTGATAAACTCGGTATGAAAAATACCATGTTTGTGTCGAGAAAAAATAAGCTTGCCGGATACGATATGAATAATAAGGTATGGAAACGGTTTACCGAAAGTCCCTTTGTGATTAATTTCGGATATACTTATTCGGCTTTCGGAGCTGTATCCTGCTTAAAGGATATGTCTAAGTTCTATAAAGCCTTAGTGAACGGTACGCTCGGCGGTATAGATTATCTGAAAATGATAAAGCTCGCTCCCTCGAATACATATTGCGGATTTACTCAGGACGGAAATAATATTACCGCTTCCTCGAGGGTTTCGGTTCACTGCGCTTATGTTCATATTAATATCCAAAACAACGAGGTTGTTTTAATGATGTCTAACCGCGTCGGAAAAACAGACATAAAGAATACAGGCGGCGAGCTTTATAAAATTATAAGCTCGAAGATTAACGGAATTATATTGACGAATGTTAAAAAGAGTTGACCTGTTGTGCAATTTGTGGTAAAATGAAATGTGATATTTTACCAAATAGTTTAATTTGCCAATAAAAGTGGAGTGATTGTATGAAAGATTTTGCGTTACTGATTCCCGTAGCGGCAGGCGTAATAGCGCTCGCGTTCGCGGTTTATTTCGCGCTGTTTATACGTAAACAGGATGCCGGTACGGATAGAATGAAAAAAATTTCCTCAGCGATTTCCAAGGGCGCGCGAGCGTTTCTTTTTGCCGAGTACAAGATTCTTATTGTTTTCGCGGCAGTGCTTTTCGCTGTAATCGGTTTTGTGATAGATTGGGCTACAGCCGGATGCTTTATACTTGGAGCGGTATTCTCAACGCTCGCGGGTTATTTCGGAATGACTGTCGCTACTATGGCTAATGTCCGTACCGCAAACGCCGCGCGTGAAAAGGGTATGAATAAAGCCCTTAAAGTCGCGTTCAGAGGCGGAGCGGTTATGGGACTTTCCGTAGTAGGCTTGGGAGTAGTCGGTCTCGGAATTGTATTTGTTATTCTTAATAATATATTTAACCTCGCTGACAACAGCGAAATGCTTCGTGTGTTCACCGGATTCAGCTTAGGAGCTTCCTCTATCGCGCTGTTTGCGAGAGTGGGCGGCGGTATCTATACAAAGGCGGCAGACGTAGGAGCCGACCTTGTTGGTAAGGTAGAAGCCGGTATCCCCGAGGACGATCCCCGCAACCCTGCCACTATTGCCGATAACGTAGGCGATAACGTGGGCGACGTCGCGGGCATGGGTGCCGACCTTTTTGAGAGCTATGTAGGTTCTATAGTTTCCGCTATTACGCTCGCGTTCGCGGCGTTCAGCGGTTCTTCCGCGTCTAATATGACAATGAGCGCGGCGCTGTTCCCTCTGCTTCTCTGCACAATCGGTATCTTAGGTTCGGTTATTTCCGTGTTCTTTGTACGCGGAAAGGAAAACTCCGATCCCCAGAAAGCGCTTAATATCGGCGAATATATGGCTACCGCGCTTGTTATTATCGGCGGAGCGGCTTTGAGCTGGTTTATGTTTAAAAGTCTTAATCCGTTTTGGTGCGTACTCGCGGGATTGGTAGTCGGAACGGCTATCGGTAAGCTCACCGAAATGTACACATCTGAGCGTTACCGTTCGGTGAAAAGTATTGCCGAAAGCTCTAAGACAGGCTCGGCTACCAATATAATCACAGGTCTCGGCGTAGGAATGAAATCCACCGCTGTTCCGATTATCTTTATCGTTGTCGGAATTTTGGTTGCGTATTATGTTATGTTTGTACCGAGCGGAAACGCCGTCGCGGGACTTTACGGAATCGCTCTGGCGGCTGTGGGTATGCTTTCTACTACGGGTATGACTATCGCGGTTGACGCTTACGGTCCGATTGCCGATAACGCCGGCGGTATCGCTGAAATGAGCGAGCTTGAACCGCGTGTTCGTGAGATTACCGATAAGCTCGACAGCGTAGGTAACACTACCGCCGCTATCGGAAAAGGCTTTGCCATCGGCTCCGCGGCGCTGACGGCTCTCGCGCTTTTCGCTTCGTTCGCCGATTCGGTAAAAATCGCTGACGGCGGTATGTCTATACTCAGCCCCAAGGTTGTAGTAGGTTTATTTATCGGCGGAATGCTTCCGTTCTTATTCTCGGCGTTTACTATGGACAGCGTAGGACGCGCGGCTAATAAAATGATAGCCGAGGTTCGCCGCCAGTTCAGAGAAAAACCCGGTATTTTAAAGGGCGAGCAGGATCCCGATTATTCAAAGTGCGTATCTATATCGACTAACGCCGCGCTTAAAGAGATGATTTTACCCGGCGTTATGGCTGTACTCGCACCGCTTGCCGTAGGATTTTTACTCGGCGTAGAGGCGCTCGGCGGACTTCTGGCGGGTTCGCTTATCACGGGCGTTATGCTCGCTATCTTTATGGCGAACAGCGGCGGCGCTTGGGATAACGCCAAGAAGTACATAGAAACCTCCGCTGACGGAAAAGGCTCCGACGCTCATAAGGCGGCTGTAGTCGGCGATACAGTGGGCGATCCGTTTAAGGATACATCCGGTCCGTCTATCAATATTCTTATCAAGCTTATGACTATCGTTTCGTTAGTGTTCTCGGTAGCTTTCGTACAGCTAAACGGCGGTCACGGATTTCTTAATTTCTAAATTAATATTTATCAAAAGCAACAGGCTCTCGAAAAATCGAGAGCCTGTTAAAATTTGATACAATTTTTTTAATTGATTTTATTAAGATATTCTTCTACGCTGTGGACGGCGTTAGCTCCGTCGGAAACGGCGGTGCTTATCTGTCTTAGACGTTTTGTACGGATATCTCCCGCGGCGAATATGCCCTCGGCGGAGGTTATACCGCTTTCGTCGGCTTTAATAAAGCCGTTTTCCATATCGGCTATACCGTCTAAAAGCTTTGAGTTCGGCTCCAGACCGACCGCGATAAATACGCCGTCTACGTCTATTTCCTCGCCGTTTTTAAGCTTTAGCTTTTCGACATTGTTACCGCCTATAATTTCCTCGAGCTCGTTGCTGTAGAAAATCTTAATCTTGTCGTTGCTTTTAACCTTATCCTGAAGATACTTAGCGCCTCGAAATTCATCACGGCGGTGAATAAGGTAAACCTCTGAGCATATATTCGCGAGATATAAAGCGTCCTCTAACGCGACGTCGCCGCCGCCGACAACCGCCGTAGGCTTTTGACGGAAGAAATTTCCGTCGCAGGTAGCGCAGTAGCTTACCCCGCGTCCCGCGAGCTCAAGCTCGCCTTTAACTCCGAGCTTTTTCGGGTTAGCGCCCGTAGCGAAGATAACGGTTTTGGCTTCGTACTCGGCTTTTGAACATTTTACCGAGTAACCGCCGTCGATTTTATTAATTTCAATTATCTCGTCGTTTATAAACTCAGCGCCCTTGCTTTCGGCGTGCTTGCGAAAAGTCTGACCGAGTGTAAAGCCGTCGGTTTCGTTAAAGCCGAGATAGTTGTTTATATCGTAGGTGTTGAGCATCTGTCCGCCTGACATCGGAAATTTTTCAATTACCGAAAAGTCCAGCATAGCGTTAGACGCGTATACCGCAGCGGATAATCCCGCTGGACCGCTTCCCGCAATAATTAAATCTTTCATCATAACGCCTTTTCTACGAGAGCCTTAATGTCAGCCTCGGGGATAACGCCGACGCTCTGTTCTACAATTTCTCCGTTTTTAAATACGATAAGAGTGGGAATACTCATAATTCCGTATTCTCTAGCGAGCTCGGGTTCTTCGTCTACGTTTACCTTGTAGAAATCTGCTCCGCTAACCTGTTCGCTAACGCTGTCAACAGCGGGGGAGAGCATCTTACAAGGGCCGCACCATACCGCCCAGAAATCGACAAGCACAGGCTTGTCCGAGTTTATAACCTTTTCCTGAAATTCATTTGTTTTAATATCTTTTACCATATCTAACATCCTTTCTGAATATAAAATCGTCCAAAATTAAATTGTGCACAATTTAATCTGTGGTTTCATTATATCATATTATTTCCTAAAGTCAAGCTTTTTATTATTATAATCTAAATTTTTTGAGTGATTTTTTATAGAGAAAAAGGCTCGGAAGTTAAATGCTTCCGAGCCTTGCTGTTTATGTGATTATTTATTCTTTACAACTTCTCTGATTACGTTGCCGATATTGGTTTCGGTAAGTCCGAACTTTTCGAGAAGCTCCCAAGCGGGTCCGCTGTAACCGAATCTGTCCTGAACTCCGATACGTGTTACCTTTACGGGACATTCACTGCTTGTTACCTCGCATACCGCGTCGGCTAAACCGCCGATAACGTTGTGTTCCTCGACTGTGATAATCTGACCGCATTCCTTAGCGGCTTTTGTGATAATCTCTCTGTCTATAGGTTTAATTGTGTGGATATTAATTAAGCGGGCGCTGATACCCTCGCTTTCGAGCGCAAGAACAGCTTTTCTCGCTTCGTTAACTACGAGTCCGCTCGCTACAACGGCTACGTCGTTACCCTCGTGGAGAGTAATACCCTTGCCGAGTTCAAATTTATATGTGCCGGGGTCATTAAAGCTGTCTATAGCTAAACGGCCTAAACGAATATATACGGGGCCGTCGTGTTTTAAAGCCGCCTTGGTAGCTTCCATCATCTCGTAGTGATCGGCGGGGTTGAGAACCATCATTCCGGGAAGCGTTCTCATTAGCGCGATATCCTCTAAGCACTGGTGGGTAGCTCCGTCCTCGCCTGTGGAAATACCCGCGTGCGAGCCCGCGATTTTAACGTTAAGTCCGGGATAAGCTACCGAGTTTCTAATTTGCTCATAGGCTCTGCCTGTAGAGAACATAGCGAACGAAGCTGCTACGGGAGTTTTACCCGCGGCGGCTAAACCTGCCGCTACGCCGATCATATTCGCCTCGGCAATACCGCAGTCAAAGAAGCGGTCGGGATATTCGTTTCCGAAAATCGAAGTCTTAGTCGCCGCGGCTAAGTCCGCGTCAAGAACTACTATGTCTTTATTGGTTTTAGCCATCTCACAGAGAGCCATACCGAAGCTCTCTCTGGTCGCTTTACAAACTACTTCTGCCATTATACCTCAGCCTCCAATCTCGCGATTTCATCCTCAAGCTCCTTAACCGCGAGCTTGAATTCTTCGTCGTTACAAGCCTTACCGTGCCAGCCTACCTGGTTTTCCATAAAGCTTACACCCTTGCCCTTAACTGTTTTCATAAGGATAGCGAAAGGCTTATCTTTAGTCTCACGCGCTTTCGCGAGAGCTGAAGCTATTTCGTCAAAATTATGGCCGTCAATTTTAGCAACCTCAAATCCAAATGATTCAAACTTTTTATCGAGAGGCTCAAGTCCGCCTACTTCCTCAACGGTTCCGTCAATCTGAAGTCCGTTCTGGTCGACGATAAATACGATGTTGTCCAGCTTGTTATGAGCCGCGAACATAGCCGCTTCCCAAACTTCGCCTTCTTCACATTCGCCGTCGCCGAGTACGGTATATACGCGGTAGTCCTTTTTATCGAGCTTACCCGCGAGAGCCATTCCGCAAGCGGCGGAAACGCCCTGGCCGAGCGAACCTGTGCTCATATCTACGCCCGGAGTTTTCTTCATATCGGGATGTCCCTGAAGCATAGCTCCTACGTGACGGAGAACTTTAAGCTCGTCCCAATCGAAAAATCCTTTCAGCGCGAGTATAGCGTATAAGCTGGGGCAGCAGTGACCTTTCGAAAGTACAAAACGGTCACGGTTTTCGTCAGCGGGATTTTCGGGATTTACGTTCATTTCGTTAAAATAGAGGTAGGTAAATACGTCCGCCGCGGAAAGCGAGCCGCCGGGATGTCCCGATTTAGCGTGGTAAGTACCTATTATCGCGCCTAAGCGAGCCTTAGCCGCGAGCAGTTTTAACTGTGCGTTATCAGCCATAATGATTACTCCTTTAACCATAACAATGTATATCTACATACAAATTCATAATAACATACAAAAACAGCTGTATTGTTCACTTAAAGAAAAAATCCTATTTTGATGTTGAAACTTTTGGAATTATGTATTATACTATACAATGGTAAAATTTTGAGCTATAATCTAAGGAGAAAGAAAATGCTTCTTTGTACTGATGTAGGAAACACAAATATCAAGTTTGCCCTGTATGAAAATGACGAGCAAATAGTAAAGCTGAGGTTTTCTACCGATTCGAAAAAAACCGACGACGAGCTCGCCGTAGAGCTCTATACCATATTTAATATAAATAATGTCGATATAAATAAAATCGACGGCTCGATTATCTCGAGCGTGGTACCCGCCGTGACCGAGGCGCTCGTTGAGGCGATTAAAACCGTAACGGGTAACGATTCTGTCGTTTTAGGTCCCGGGGTAAAATCCGGACTCGATTTAAGAATAGATAATCCCGCGACGCTCGGTTCGGATTTAGTCGCTATGTGCGTAGCCGTTAAGGAGCTTTATTCCTGTCCCGCGGTAATAATCGGGCTCGGCACCGCAACTACGATATTGTATTTAAATGAAAAAAAGTGCTATTGCGGCGGAGCTATCAGCCCCGGTATTAGTATATCCTTAGACGCTCTGACTAATCACGGAGCTCTGCTCCCGAGTATCGACCTCAAGACGCCTAAAAAAGCTATTAATACAAATACCGAGGATTGTATCCGCAGCGGAGTTATTTTCGGTACAGCGAGTATGCTGGACGGAATGATTGACCGCTACAACGAGGAAGCGGGCGTGAACTCTACCGTAGTCGCGACCGGCGGACTCGCGAAATCCGTAATCGGTAATTGTAAACACGATATTATTATTAACGACGATCTTGTTTTAGACGGCTTAAGATTTATTTTTTCACGAAACGCGAAAAAATAATGCGTAATTCGCAATGCGTAATGCGCAATTAATGTAAGGGTTTTATATGAAAGAACAGAATATTATAGTTGAAAAAACAAAAGCTTTTGCCCTTAGGATTATTAAACTATACAAGTATTTAGTTGACGAAAAGAATGAGTATATTTTATCAAAGCAAGTGCTAAAAAGCGGGACAAGTATAGGGGCAAATGTTAAAGAAGCGATTCGCGGTCAAAGTAAAGCGGATTTCTATTCAAAAATGAATATTGCATTAAAAGAATGTAGTGAAACAGAGTATTGGCTTGAATTATTGAATGAAAGTGACTATATTACAGAAAATGCGTTTGATAGTATATATTCTGACTGTAAAGAAGTAATAAGAATTCTTATGGCTATAACTAAAACTCAAAGCAATGAATCTAAGTAGTGATAATTACGCATTGCGCATTGCGCATTGCGAATTATAAATAATTGCGCTGTACTTCTATTTGACGGAAGGCGGCAGCAGGAGGTAATTTTTATGTCAAAAACTAATTCATCCAAGGTTTTGAGAATGACAATTCTCGCCGTACTTATCGCGTTGGAGCTTTTAATGGCTTTTACACCGCTCGGTTATCTTAAAATCGGAGCTTTATCCATTTCGTTCCTTTGTATTCCTATAGCGATCGGCGCTATCGTTCTCGGACCCGCGGCAGGCTTGACCTTGGGTACTATTTTCGGTATCACAAGCTTTGCTCAGTGTTTCGGTATGGATCCGTTCGGAACAGCTATGTTCACGATTAACCCGTTCTTTACATTCGTAATCTGCATAGTGTCAAGAGCGCTAATGGGTTGGTTAACAGGACTTATCGCGTCCTCGCTTGCTAAGGTTTTAAAGGACAAAAAAGCCGGCAAGTTCTATCTCAACGATATTATCGCGATTATACTCTGTCCTGTTATGAATACCGCGTTTTTCTTAGGATTTTTAGCAATCTTCTTCGGCGGTATAAAGGTAATGGGCTTAGACGTTATCCCGATGGTAGTTATACCCGCTTTATCTATCAACTGCGTTATCGAGATTATCGCTTGCACTGTTGTAGGTTCAGCCGTTTCAATCACGGTAAAGAAAATCGCGAAAATATAAAAAACGTACCTCTGTATCTGAACTTAATATAACTTTAGGTTATTGATTAAATAAAAACCGCGCTTAACGAGGAGAGTAAAATATGCAGGGAAAGATAGTACAACTTTTATACAACGCCCAGGGCTATGTTTCGGGACAGCAGATGTCCGAGAGCCTCGGCGTATCCCGACAGGCAGTCAACAAGGCTGTAAAATCTCTTAGGGATAAAGGTTTTAAAATTAAATCCGTAACCCGAAAGGGCTATAAGCTCGAGAGTTTTCCGAAATATCTTTGCGAGGAGGCTATAAACTGTTACCTTAGCACAAAGTTTATCGGAAGAAATATTAAGGTTCTCGAATCGGTAGGCTCGACGAATGATTATCTCAGAAAGCTCGCCGACGACGGCGCCGAAGCGGGTACTGTTGTACTCGCTCGCGAACAGACCTCGGGCAAGGGCAGACTCGGCAGAGAATGGCTTAGCTCTAAGGATAACGGAATCGCGCTTTCTTTGCTGTTAAGACCTGAGCTTTCCCCCAGGGAAGTGAGTTCGATTACTCCGCTTACGGGACTCGCTATGTGCCGCGCGATTAACGATTTCTGTATGCTCGACAGCCGTATTAAATGGCCGAACGATATTATCGTCGGAAAGAAAAAGCTCGTCGGTATATTGACTGAGATGTCGGCGGAGTTCGATATGGTCGATTATACGGTTACAGGTATCGGAATAAACGTCGGACAAACCGTATTCCCGTCGGAAATATCCCACAAAGCGACGTCGATTTTACTCGAAACAGGCCGTCACATAGACCAGAACAAGTTTATAGCCGCGGTGCTCAATTATCTTGAGCAGGAGCTTATTATAAACCACTACAGCTTAGGAGGACAGGCGGTAGCCGATTACCAGAAGCTGTGCGCTACAATCGGACGCCAGGTAACCTTCAGCCGAGGCAAACGCAATATCTGTGGTATGGCGGTATCTGTTAACAACTCGGGCGAGCTCGACGTAATGCTCTCTAACGGTACAATAGCGACGGTTAATTCGGGAGAAGTTACTGTACAGGGTATATACTAAAAAACAACCTCACTGTCAAAAAGGCAGTGAGGTTTCTTTGTGTTATTAAGTTAGATTCTGTCAATATCTACGATAAGCGAAAAGCCGGTTATTTCAAAAATCTCGTAAACAGTATCGTTTACGTTTATTACCTTCATTCCCTGATCTCCCATAAACTTTTGAGCGCCGAGCAGTATTCTAAGTCCCGAGGAAGAAATGTAGTCGAGATTTTTAAAGTCGAATATTAGTTTTGAGTAATTTTGTATTTCGTTCTTTAACATCGTCTCAAGTTCGGGAGATGTCGCTGTATCGACTCTGCCTTCGACGTTGAGAATCAGGGTATCGTTGTCTGTTTTCTTATATATCTTCATTTTTAAATCCTTCTGAGTTCAATTTTCTTTTGGGTTATTGTGTACGGTGTTCTGCCTGTTACGGCGCGGTTGCACTCATCGACGGTTTTTTGCATTTTTACCGCCATTTTCTCAATGTTATTATATACGAAATCGTCGTTTGTATCAATATTGAGAACGAACCTGTCGTCGAGTACAACAACCTCTTTTATAGCCTCGTGCTTACCGAATTCTATTATATCCTTTTCGTTAGTGAGGGTTTCCGAATCGTAAAGGAAGCTGAGGTTTCTTCCCGCGGCAACGTCAATTTCGTCGGCAAGGCGAATCAGCGCCGAAAGATACGGACAGCATATCGTGTTTCCGTTTTCTAAGGAAAGCGCTATAGGATACTCCTTTTCGTCGAAAAGGTCGGTTTTTCTGTGCCCGCGTGAAATCTGGATAATCGCCTTTAAATGTTCCTCTGACGGAATGTCGAAAAGCGCGGAGTATTTTTGCAGGAATAACCCCGAGTATTCGTTGTGGAAGTCGCGGACTATATCGGGAATACAGTCACGGCTGTGAGTTTCAAAATAATCGCCGAAATCTATCTGTTTCGAAAATTCCTCGAAATCGGATTCTCTTATTCCCATACCAGTGTCGTGAAAATAACATCCCATAAGCAGCGAGTATATCTCGTCCGCGTTCAGCTTCTCGAGCTGAGAACCGATTATCTTGTTACAGAAATCAATTACGTTCAGCGAGTGAAGCTCGGTATGGTCGGTAAAAGTCGGGAAAATAAGAAGATAATTCGATAAAATATGCTGAAGCCCGAAAACTGATTCGGTAAAACGTCTGTGTAATTCGGGGTCTAAGGAGTGTAATCGGCGTTCCATAGCGTAATCATATTCATTATTCATTTTGAAATTCACCTGCCTTGAATAGCATTATAACATAAAAGGCACATAGCTGTCACTACTTTCAGCTATGTGCCTTAAAATTTTTTTAATTATTTTTTAAATTAAAATCTTCAAAGTCTGAAGCGCGGTAATTACATACATAAGGATGAATAAAGCGTCGATGATGTACATAAGAGGATGTACCTTCTTAGCCTTACCCTTAGCGATCATTACAACGATGTAGGAGATAAATCCGAAAGCGATACCGTCTGTGATTGAGTAGAAGAACGGCATACCTACTACTGTGAAGAATCCGGGAATAGCGTACTCGAGGTTATCCCATTTAATATCCTTGAGCGAAGCAGCCATCAAGATACCTACGATGATAAGTACAGGAGCTGTCGCGGCTGTGGGAACGAATCCAACTACAGGAGAGATAAAGAGCGCTAAAGCGAAGCAGATACCTGTAACTGTAGAAGTTAAACCTGTACGACCGCCCGCGGCGATACCTGATGTGGACTCAACGTATGTTGTAACTGTGGATGTACCGAATACAGCGCCCGCGGAAGTCGCGATAGCGTCAGCGAGCATAGCTCTTTCGATTTTGGGAAGGTTACCGTTTTCGTCGAGGTAACCTGCTTTATCGGCAGCGCCGATAAGTGTTCCGATTGTATCGAACATATCTACAAGTACGAGAGTGATTAATACCGCTAAAAGTGAAGCGATAGGAGCCGAGAACAGCTCGCCCATACCTGTAAAGCATTTACCGAACATCGAGAAGTCGAGGTGAGGAACCCAGTTCTTAGGAACAGTAATGCCCATATTCATTCCGAATACAAACTGCATAATGTTTCCGATAACAGCAGTAACAATCATACCGATGAAGATACCTGCCTTAACGTTACGTACGAGAAGAATGGTGATAATAAGGATACCCGCTAAAGCGAGGAGAACCTTAGGATCGGCGAAGTTACCGAGGTCAACTGTTGTAGCGCCGCCGGTTGTCTTGTCAACAACGATGCCCGCGTTTACAAAGCCGATGATAGCGATGAATAAACCGATACCTGCCGTAATAGCCTTTTTAAGCGAAAGCGGAATAGCCTCGACAATCGCTCTTCTGGCGCCTGTAACTGTGAGAAGGATAAAGAATACACCCGCGATAAATACAGCGCCTAAAGCAGCCGCGGCGGAGAGCTTAAATCCTAAACAAAGCGTGTAGGTAAATACAGCGTTAAGTCCAAGTCCGGGAGCCTGAGCCATAGGATAGTTGGAGAGCCAGCCTATAAGCCATGTACCGATAGCGGCAGCAATACATGTAGCGGTGAAAACCGCCGAATGTTCCATAGCGCCCGGTACATTGGCGAGAGCCTCGTTGCTCTTACTGATTACCTGCGGGTTAAGAAAGATGATATACGCCATGGTAAGAAATGTTGTAATACCGGCGATTATCTCTGTTCTTATGTTCGTACCGTGTTCTTTAAGTTTGAACAGTTTTTCCAAGAGAAATTACCCCCTATAAAATTTTTGTACCATCGGCGTTTTGCGCCGACGAAAAGCACACTAGAATTATAAAGAAAAAAATTGTAAAATTCAAGGGCAAAACCGCTTATTTATGCAGTTTTTAGAGATTATTACTAAATTGTAATAGTTTTTTCACTATAAGAAAAAAGCGGCCGCCGAAGCAACCGCTTGATTGATTATTGTTTAGCGTCTATGCAAAGATTGTTTCCGCCGTTGATGAATTTTTCGTCTAAAGGAAGGCTTGAATAGGCGGATTTGGCTACATCGGCTCGATGTTATTTTGTACCGAAGATACGATCTCCGGCGTCGCCGAGACCGGGGCAGATGTAAGCGTTTTCGTTGAGACAGCGATCCATACATCCGATGTAAAGGTCAACGTCGGGATGAGCCTTTGTGAACGCCTCTACTCCTTCGGGAGCCGCAATAATACACATACATTTAATTTCTTTACCGCCGAGCTCTTTTACCTTTGTAACAGCGTCGATAAGCGAACCGCCTGTAGCGAGCATAGGGTCAACTACTACGATAAGACGTCTGTCGATCATCGGCGGAAGCTTGCAGTAGTAAGCGTGCGGAATATGAGTTTCCTCGTCGCGATACATACCGATATGACCGATTTTAGCCAAGGGAACGAGGTTGAGCATACCGTTAACCATTCCGAGACCTGCTCTTAAAATAGGAACGATAGCGAGCTTCTTACCGTCGATAACGGGCTGAACTGTATCCTCTATCGGAGTTTTTATTTCCATTTCGGTAGTTTTTAAATCGCTTAAAGCCTCGTAACCCATAAGTATAGTGATTTCTTCAACTAAGCTTCTGAAATCGTTAGTAACCGTAGTGTCCATACGGAGCATAGTAATTTTGTGTTTAATAAGCGGGTGAGTCATAACGTGTACTTTATTGGTCATTTTATTGTCCATCCTTTCAAAACTATAGTTTAATATTACAAAAAATGATACTAAAAGTCAACTGACAGACGGTAAAAAAGCCGAAATAAATCGAAATTGAGCAAAAACTGTTGTAATAAGCGTTTTTTTTAGATATAATAGCTAGTTGGTAAGTTAAAAATAAACTTTTTACACACTTTCAAAGGGGGAAAAACTTATGAAAATGATTTACGGCGTAAAAGATAAGCCCAAATTCGGTCAGCTTATCGTATTCGCTTTCCAACAGCTCCTCGCGATTATGGCGGCTACTATCGCCGTTCCTATGATTGTAGGAAACGGTATGAGTACTTCAGCGGCTTTATTCGGCGCGGGCGTAGGTACCTTGGTTTACGTTGCTTTTACAAAAGCTAAAAGCCCTGTGTTCCTCGGTTCTTCATTTGCTTTCTTAGGCTCGATGGCAGCGGCATTCGGCGGCGGTGTCGCGGTAGGACTCGGTTATGTAGGTCTTATTATCGGCGCGGTTTTCGCGGGACTTGTGTACGTTGTACTCGCTGTTATCGTAAAGGCTGTAGGCGTTAACTGGATTTCCAAGATTATGCCTGCCGTAGTAATCGGCCCCACAGTCGCTATTATCGGACTTTCGCTCGCGGGTAACGCTATCGGCGATCTCGGAGCTACCGAGGCTAAGTTTGCCGACGGCTCGCCTATTACCCAGTACGCTTGTATTCTCTGCGGTTTAGTTACCTTAGCTGTTACAATGCTCTGCTCCGTATACGGCAAGAAGATGGGTAAGCTTATTCCGTTTATTATCGGAATTTTAGCGGGTTACGCTACAGCTTCTATCCTTTATGTTATCGGGGAAGTAAGCGGCTTCGACGCTATTAAGGTTATCGACTACAGCGCGATTACTTCTTTATTCCAGGATATTAAACTCAGCAGCTTTATCGCTGTTCCCGACTTTACATTCGTTAAGGCGTTCGGTTCGTTCGGAAGTCTTACTCCGGGCTATATCGGAACTATCGCGGTTGCGTTTATTCCCGTCGCTTTCGTTGTATTCGCCGAGCATATCGCTGACCATAAAAACCTCTCCTCGATTATTGAGCACGATCTTCTCGAGGATCCCGGACTTTCACGCACACTCCTCGGCGACGGCGTAGGTTCAATGGTAGGCGCGTTCTTCGGCGGATGTCCCAACACTACTTACGGCGAGTCCGTAGGCTGTGTAGCTATTACAAAGAACGCTTCCGTAGCGACTATTATCTGTACAGCGGTTGAGGCTATGATTATAGCGTTTATCGCTCCTTTCGTAGCTTTCCTTTCAACAATCCCCGCTTGCGTAATGGGCGGCGTATGTGTCGCGCTTTACGGATTTATCGCCGTATCGGGTCTTAAAATGCTCCAGAAGGTTGACCTCGATGATAACCGCAATCTTTTCACAGCTTCGGTTATTCTTATCGCGGGCGTCGGCGGAATGGTTCTGAAGTTCGGCAGCGTTACAATCACAGAGGTTGCGTGCGCTCTAATCCTCGGTATTTTAACTAATCTTATGCTCGGCAGAAAGAAAAAAGATAACAAAGAGGATAAATAAGAGTTAATCAATAATAAAAGTATGGTCGGTAAGGCAGTGCTGTCTTACCGGCCTTTTGCGTATTAGTTAAAAAATTTGCCGATTGATTTAATATCGCCGAGTTCCTTGCCGTTTTCGGCGATTCTGGCGCACGCGGGCTTGGAACACACGTACGCGTCGGAAAACTCTTCCAGCTCAGACATAAGGTACAGCGACAACGGCATAATATCTATTATAAGGTAGTATTTATCGTCCAATAAAAACACCTTACCGCTCGGTATCACAAATCTTTTGAGTGCTACGCTCGCGTTAATTAAAGCCTCGGCGTTTTGAAAAATACAGCAGTAGCTCTTATCGCTCTTTTTTATTTTATAGATTCGCCGTTTAGATTTTTCGGTAAGGGTTAAAAGTATAAGGCACCCGCTCTTATGCGGAAGCGCCTCGACATACATCCGCTTGTTGCTCACACTCATACCTGTTTTATTGCACGCGAGCCTTAAAAGCCTGCTCAAAATCCTTCTTGAATGAGGGTCGGAGAATCCGAGCGTATCGTACTCAAGCGAAAAGTCCTTCATATCGTCGCACCCGAGCAGTATCATCACCTTGCTCGAGTCAATCTGTTCAATCGTCATAGGAATCACCTACTTACATAATATGAGCGCCGAAGCGGTTTTGCAAGTGATTATTACTGGAAACTAAAATTTACCTGGAATAAACAGCTTTTTTTGCTTTTGTCTATTGCATACAATTCAAGTTTTATGTTAAAATGAAAAAAGTAAATTAATATCAGATTTAAAAGGGAGATGAAAAGTATGCCGAAATGGTTAAAAGACGCGGTTTTCTACGAGATTTATCCCCAGAGCTTTTACGACAGCAACGGTGACGGAATAGGGGATATCCAGGGTATAATCAAGAAGCTCGATTACGTTAAACAGCTCGGCTGTAACGCTATATGGCTTAACCCGGTATTCGACTCGCCCTTTAAGGACGCGGGTTATGACGTAAGAAACTATAAAAAAGTCGCCGCGCGTTACGGAACCAACGACGATTTAGCCGAGCTTATCCAGACTGTCCACAAAAAGAAGATGAGAATTATCCTCGACTTAGTCCCCGGGCATACGAGCGATACTCACCCTTGGTTTAAACAAGCCAAACAGGCTAAAGAGAATAAGTACTCGAACAGATATATATTCACAAAGTCAGTATGGGACGCTCCGCCTGAGTACAGGCTTATGTGCGGACTTTGCGAGCGTGACGGAAACTATATGGTAAATTATTTCAGCAGCCAGCCCGCCCTTAACTACGGTTTCGCTGAGATTACCGACCGAAGCTGGCAGCTTCCCGTAGACCATCCCGACTGTAAGGCTACCGTAAACGCGCTTAAGGACGTTATGAAATTCTGGCTCGACCAGGGCGCCGACGGTTTTAGAGTTGATATGGCTGATTCGCTCGTTAAAAATGACGTCACCAAGGAACCCACAGCGGCGATTTGGGCTGATATTCGAAAGATGGTTGACGCCGAATATCCCGAAGCCGTGCTTGTAGCCGAATGGTGCAATCCCCCGATGGCTATTAATAAGGGCGGATTCCACTGCGATTTTTATCTCGATCATATCGGTAACGGCTATAACGCCCTGTTTAGAGGCGGAAGCTGGGGCGATAAAGCTTTCTTTAACAAAAACGGCGAGGGTAATATCCGCGCGTTTACCGACGAGTATGTGCCGAATTATCTCGAAACCAAGGACAACGGCTTTATAAGCCTTATAACCTGTAACCACGACACGCCGCGTATGACGGCTTATCTCGACGAGGAAGCCATAAAAATCGCCTACGCCACTATATTCACGCTCCCCGGAGTACCTTTCTTATACTACGGCGACGAAATCGGAATGCGTTATCTCAAAGACCTCACCAGCGTCGAGGGCGGTTACAGCCGTACAGGCTCGCGCTCGCCGATGCAGTGGTGCAAGGGCAAGAACTTCGGCTTCTCCGAAAACGACAAGACCTATATTCCCGTTGACAGCGACGAAAAAGCGCCGACCGTCGAGAATCAGCGCCGCAAAAAAGGCAGTATCTATAAGGTTGTAAAGGATATTTTAAAGCTCCGCAAGAAGAACAAGGAGTTCTCCGCCGACGGAGAATTCGAGGTTCTTTACGCCGAGGAAAACTCCTTCCCGTTCGTATATAAACGCGGAAAGTACGTAGTTTTCGTAAATCCTCTCGACAGATTAACCGACGTAAAATTCGAGTACGAGGTAAAATCCGAACTCTATAGAATCGGCGAGTATGTACAGTTGTGGGAGAAAATGACCTTAAGTCCGCAGAGCTTCGTAATAGTTGAAGTATAAAATTAAAAACACCGGCTCATCGAGCCGGTGTAATTTTTGTGGGTTTTAACTTTTAAAGCATATTTTTGCGTTTAAGTATAAATAATGTAACAATACAGATAACTAATGTAGCCAGACAAACTATCGCGAAACCGTGAACAGTACCCGCGAACGGAAGCCATTTAAGGTTCATTCCGTAAATACCCGAAATTACCGTCGGAATAGCCATAACGAGCGTAATCGAAGTAAGGTACTTCATCACATTGTTTAATCGGCTGTCCATAACCGCCGACACAAGCTCTCTCGTCGAGTCGATAATATTACGGTAAATCGTTGCCATCTCGATCGCCTGATTGTTCTCGATTATAGTATCCTCAATCAAATCCTCGTCCTCGGGGAATTCGTTAATTCTTTTAAGACGGGTAATTACCATATTATTAGCTCTTAGTGAAGTCGCGAAATATACGAGCGAAGCCTCGAGCTCATGCAGAGATACGATATCGTCCTCTTTAGTATCCTTACCCGCTCTTTCTTCAATCTCGGTACGAGCCTTATCTATATTTCTAAGGTCGTAGAGGTAGAGCCTGGCGATACTGTAGAGTATATGGTAAACAAACCTCATACGTTTTCTTGTGCTGAAATTCCGCATCTTAAAACGAAGGTTTTTCTCGAAAATATCCACTTTCTCGCGGCATACCGTGATAACAGCGTCGTAGGTTACGATAATTCCGAGCGGGATAGTGGTGTAGTAAGGCTGTTCGTTTCTGATTTCGGTAATCGGAATATCGACGAGAATAAGAGTGTAGTTATCCTCGAACTCGATACGGGAGCTCTCCTCGTCGTCCAGCGCGGCGACTAAATCGCTGTAGTCGATGCCGTAGTGGTCAACAATCTGCTGATTTTCCTCCGCGTCGGGAGCCGTAAGCTTAACCCAAACGTCAGAGCTTAACTCGTCAAGTTCGTTGAGAACACCTTTTTTTGTAGTGTAAATATTCAGCATTTTAACCACCTCGCTTTATTAGTACATACTATTTTACATCATTTTGCCCATATAATCTATAGTCAAATTTGTTAAATATAAAAAATTTAATCCGTGTTTTTTATTATTAAGGGCAAAACAGCGTGATTGAGGAGGCGTTTTTCACAATTTTTTTACCTCAGTTTGTCGCAAAAGGTACAAACATACGTAATTTTGTTGACATACATTTTTTTTTACACTATAATTATATAGATTATGGAAGGTTAAACTAACGAAAGGGAGGTAATGGTATGAGAGCTTTAAACGGACGTAAACTGCTTTTAGCGTTATCCGACGTATTTTTTATAGTTTTTGGTACAATTATCACCAATCTGATATTCAGCCGTTATTTCCCGTATTACGCTAACGGCTACAGGGTTATCCTTTATGTAGCGGTGGTCGATTCTATACTTTGTATGCTGGTTTTATACGCTATGGGGGCGTATTCTAAGAGCTGGCGCGCGTTTAAGTGGAAGGATTATCTTTTCTGCGCGCTCGGAATGGCTATCGGGCAGGTTGTGTCGCTTCTGATATTCTATGTACTCGGAAAGCCCGTCTCTAAGCTGTTTTTCTTAGTCAATTTTATAATTATTACCGCGGCGGTATTGCTGTTCAGGCTTGTATTCAGAAAGACCTTTGTAATTCTGACCGACGCGGGCAGATATACGGGTAAGGAGCGCACACTTATAGTCGGCGCGGGCAACGCCGCGAGAATGATTCTAAACGAAATCGACGCGGCTAAATATGATACCGATAACCCCTCGTCCGAGATAGAGGTTGTCGGGCTTGTCGATGACTCGCCGAGCAAAATCCATACCCGCCTAAACGGCGTAAAGGTGCTCGGAAACACCAAGGATATCCCCGAAATCACCGAGAGCTTGGAGGTTGACCAGATTATTTTCGCGATACCGTCCTGCACCGAATCGGACAAAAAGCGTATTCTGGAAATCTGCTCAAAAACCAAGTGTCATATTAAGGTTATCCCTTATATCGGAAATCTTCTTTTCGACGACGACCATACCGAGCTTATCTCCCAGGCGGCTGATATTAAGATTGAGGATTTACTCGGACGCGATCCGATAACCTTTGACAAGGAAGATATTAAGTCGCTCATAAACGGTAAGCGCTGTTTGGTAACAGGCGGCGGCGGTTCGATAGGCTCCGAGCTTGTGCGCCAGATAGCGAAGTATAACCCCGAACAGATTATTATAGTCGATATCTACGAGAATAACGCCTACGAAATCCAGCAGGAAGTAATAATGGAACACGGCGACAGCGTAAATATCGAAACGATAATTTCCTCAATCCGCGATTACGATAAAATGGACAAGATATTTAAAAAGTACCGTCCTAACCTCGTATTCCACGCGGCAGCCCATAAGCACGTACCGCTTATGGAGGTAGTTCCCGAGGAAGCCGTCAAGAATAATATCTTCGGCACATTCAACGTAGCCACCTTAGCCGAGCTTTATAAAGCCGATAAATTCGTTATGATATCTACCGATAAGGCGGTTAACCCGACCAATGTAATGGGCTGTACCAAGCGTGTGTGCGAGATGATTATCCAGTATAAAGCCCAGCACAGCACCCATACCGAGTTTGTAACAACCCGTTTCGGTAACGTCCTCGGCTCGAACGGTTCGGTAATACCCCTGTTCAGGCGCCAGATTGAAAGCGGAAAGCCCGTAACCGTAACTCATCCCGACATTATCCGCTATTTTATGACTATACCCGAAGCGGTATCGCTTGTACTCGAGGCGGGAGCTATGGCGTCGGGCGGAGAAATATTCGTACTGGATATGGGCGAACCCGTCAAGATAGTCACCCTCGCCGAAAACCTTATCCGTATGTACGGCAAGGTTCCTTACGAGGATGTCGAAATCAAGTTTACAGGCTTACGTCCGGGCGAAAAGCTCTACGAAGAACTGCTTATGGACGAGGAAGGACTTAAACAGACTTCTAATAAAAAAATATTTATCGGAAACCAGATCAACATTAATTCCGAGGAACTCTTAACCCAGCTCGACGAAATCGAAAAGTACGCCGAAGAAAACGACAGCGAAAAGGTTGTCGATAAGCTGGCTGAAATGGTTCCGACATTTAACCATAAAACCAACGATTAATTAAAGGACTGCTTCGGCAGTCCTTTTTTAGTTCGGTGAAACGGTACACGTCTACGGTTTTGCTAACGCAAAAGGAAAACTCGCCGTTAACAGTGAACTCGGCTCGGAACGGCACGGTGGCCGTTCCCTACGGTGTTAAGATGACAACGCTCTTAACTCCACACTCCACACTCCACACTAAATTGCGCATTGCGAATTGCGAATTGCGAATTTAAATTACGCATTGCGCATTGCGAATTGCGAATTCTAAATTCCGCTTCGCCCAAACAAAACCCGTCTAAATTATTCATACTCACAAAAATGAACAAACAATCCGCCGAAAATTTGTTAACTTTAACGATGTAAAATCTTTTTAATTTTATTGATAATCGAATTACAATTATGTTATAATTACATAAAGTGTTACTTTGGGGCTGTACCCCAATAATTCGCCAATGTGAATTACGCACTTTTATGGACTTAGGGCGCAAGCCCAATACTTTGTTCGGCGTTATATGCCGAACGACAGCATACATTCGATAGAGTCTGAGAGTATAGTTTTTAACTATCAACTCTCAACTATCAACTCTCAACTGTTTCAATGTGCGGTCAGATGTTGTTTGTATTAGGAAGTTCATTTTTAAAACTAAAAAATTTATTTAAAGAAAGGAAGTTTTTTCCAATGCAAATGACAAAGAAAATTACTTCAATTGTACTTGCTGTACTTATGGTAGTTTCTATGATGTCGGTAATGGCGGTTTCCGCTAACGCGGCTGACCCGGTCGACTATTATGTTGTCGGTACCATGAACAATTGGGAAACCAGTGACGCCTATAAGCTCGACAAGAATCCCGAAAACAACGGTGAGTATATGTTCAAAGATCTGAAGGTCAGCGCAAATACCGAGCTGAAGGTGAAGGACTCTAACGGCGCTTTTTATCCTGATGGAATGGGTAATAACTTTACGCTCAACGCTGCCGGTACCTATGACCTCTACTTCCGTCCGGACGGCAGCGGCAATCCAGCCGACGGCTGGCACTATGGTACCATTTTTGCCAATAACTATCGTGAGCCTGTATATGCAGCTCAGATCGGCTCCACCAAGTACGAGACCCTCGAGGCTGCGTTTGCTGCCGCTCAGGACGGCGACAAAATCACACTTCTCGCTGACTGCGCGGGCAACGGTATCAAAGCACCTCAGGGCAAGTTTGCGACAAACGGTCTTACAGTTGACTTCAACAATCATACTTACACCGTAGACGGCGAAACAGTAGGTTCACTCCATACCGAGACCAATGGCTTCCAGCTTCTGAAGGACAACAAGATTACTTTCAAGAACGGAACCATCACATCAGCAAAGGCGAAGATTCTTGTTCAGAACTACAGCAACCTCACTCTTGACGGTATGACTCTCACACTTGATAACCCCAACTACACCGGAGCTTACACACTGTCCAATAATAACGGTAATACAGTTATTAAGGGTTCTACAATCAAAGCTAACCCCGCGGGCGGCTTTGCGTTCGACGTATGCCGTTTCTCAAGCTATCCGTCAGTTAACGTAACAGTTACAGACAACAGCACAATCAACGGTAACGTTGAGATTTCTGCTTCCAACGGCGACGCTAAGAACGGCTTCTCACTCACACTCGAGAGCGGTACATTAAACGGCGATATCGTTGTTGACGCTTCTGCAAAGAGCTTAATCGGTGAGGATAATACAGTAACAAAGAAAGATACCTTCACACAGGATGCTCCCGCAGGCTATAAGTGGGTAAGCAACGAAGACGGTACAAGTTCTCTCGTTGCTAAAAAGTATGTAGCTCAGATCGGCGACAATAAGTACGAGACCCTCGAGGCTGCGTTTGCTGCTGCTGAGGACGGCAACACAATCACAGTTCTCGCTGACTGCGCGGGCAACGGTATTATAGCACCTCAGGGCAAGTTTGCGACAAACGGTCTTACAGTTGACTTCAACAATCATACTTACACCGTAGACGGCGAAACAGTCGGTTCACTCCATACCGAGACCAATGGCTTCCAGCTTCTGAAGGACAACAAGATCACCTTCAAGAACGGTGCCATTACCTCTGAAAAGGCGAAGATTCTTGTTCAGAACTACAGCGATCTTACTCTTGACGGTATGACTCTCACACTTGATAACCCCAACTACAACGGAGCTTACACACTTTCCAACAACAACGGCGAGGTAGTTATCAACGATACTAAAATCAACGCTAATACCGGAGGCGGCTTTGCGTTCGACGTATGCCGTTTCTCAAGCTATCCGTCAGTTAGCGTAACTGTTACAGGCGACGATAGTGTAATCAACGGTAACGTTGAGATATCCGCTTCCAACGGCGACGCTAAGAACGGCTTCTCTCTTACACTCGAGAGCGGCACATTAAACGGCAATATCGTTGTTGACGCTTCTGCAAAGAGCTTAATCGGTGAGGATAACAAAGTAACAAAGAAAGATACCTTCACACAGGATGCTCCCGCTGACTATAAGTGGGTAAGCAACGGCGACGGTACAAGTTCTCTCGTTGCTAAAAAGTATGTAGCTCAGGACGTTGCTACAGGTACTAAGTATGAGAGCCTTGAAGACGCAATTGCGGCGATTTCCACCAAGGTCACTTCCGAATATCACAGCAGGAGCGGTCTCACCATTAAAAAGTACACAGCTGACGGCGAAATCAAATTGCTTGCCGACTGCGAGGGTAACGGTATTGCAATCAGCTCCGGTAGTGACCTCACAATTGACTTTGACGGACACACATACAATGTGAACGGTGATTTAGTTGGTTCGAACGGCACCGAGTCAATTGGCTTCCAGCTTCTCCAGAACAGTGTTGTTACATTTAAGAACGGAACTATCACATCTAACCAGGCTCAGATGATTATTCAGAACTACAGCGACCTGACTCTCGATAAAATGACTATAGACGGTACAAATATGGCTGGCGACGGCAACTATGTACTTTCTAACAACAAAGGTAACGTAGTTATTAAAGATACTACAATCGATGCAAGAGAAGGTTGCATTGCGTTCGACGTATGCCGTTTCAGGAGCTATCCGTCAGTTAACGTAACAGTTAAGGGCACCAGCGAAATCAACGGTAATGTTGAGGTTGACGCTGGTAACGGAGACGCTAAAGACGGCTTCTCGCTTACACTCGAAAGCGGTACAATGACAGGCGATATCAAGCTTACTGATGGCGCTGCGAAAGCAATTGCCGCTACTCCCATAAAAGCCGGAGTTGTAAAGAATAATACCTTTACTCAGGAAGCGCCTTTAGGCCACGAGTGGGTAGATAACGGCGACGGCACAAGCAAGCTTGTTCCCGCTACATATCCTCTCGACGCTCTTATCACAAAGGCTTCCGACGGTAACCAGTTCGGTATCAACAGCAAGTACCTCGCGGGTACACTTCTCGGCGTTCAGAAGAAAGACGCTATAGCTGATGCTGATGTAACATCTGAAAGCCATCAGGAAAGCGGTAACGATATCCGTTTCGTAGCTGTTCTCGATACTAAAATTCTCCAGGATGCTGAAGATTACGGATTCGTACTCGCTAAGGCTAACCGCAAGACTAAGTATAGCGACGTTAACTTCGATAACCTCAAGGCTCACTGGGGCAACGGCGAAAAGACAATTTCCGCTCTTAATACATACAACACTGTATGCGGTACAACTGAAGATGCTCAGAAATACGGCGATCCTACGGATGACACAACAGATTACAAGTACATCACATGTGCTGTAAATGGTATGTCTGATGATGATATGGTAGTAGCACGCTTCTATGTTGTAATAGGCGGAAAAACATATTACGCTAAGTACGCGGGTCACGACTATAAGTACACAGGTTGTATGACAAAGGCAGACCTCGTGCCTGTAGCAGATTAAGGGAGGAGATAAAAATGAAAGAATTATACAAGTCTCCTGTAATTACAGTAGAGGATTTAACTAAGACAGACGTACTTTGTAATTCCACAGAAAAGGCCATTACTAATACCCCGGCGATGTCTAGAAAGCTTGATAACATTAACCAGCTTGCTCGTACAATCGGCGATTTGTCCGGATTACTGTAATTCCTTAGGAATAAAAAATCTAACCCCTCCGCTTTCGCGGAGGGGTTTTGTTGTCAGCACAATGTTACCTTAACACCGTAGGGAACACCCTCTGCGGTGTTCCGAGGCGGGTTTTCCTAAATAGGCGAGTTAACCTCACGCCAACGGCGTGGATATCAATGTGCGGGTAACCCAATTGCGCATTTCGCATTGCGCATTGCGAATTGCATAACTGCGTGTTTTCCTTTTGCGTTAGCAAAACGGTACATATCTACCGTTTCGCCGTTGGCGAAAGGACAGTGCAAATACGTGAATATAGATGCATCGGAACGGCACGGAGACCGTTCCCTACATTCCCAAGGTGACTGCGGAACGATAATCAGTTTTTAGCAGACACTTACCTTAACACCGTAGGGAACACCCTCTGCGGTGTTCCGAGGCGGGTTTTCCTAAACCGCCGAACTATCCTCACGCGATAGCGTGAATAGCATGGTTACCTTAACATAGTAGGGAACAGGTTCCACCCTGTTCCGAGGCGGGTTTTCCTAAACAGCCGAACTATCCTCACGCCGACGGCGTGAATATCAATGTGCGGGTAACCCAATTGCGCATTTCGCATTGCGCATTGCGAATTGCATAACTGCGTGTTTTCCTTTTGCGTTAGCAAAACGGTACATATCTACCGTTTCGCCGTTGGCGAAAGCGCAATGCTACCTTAACACCGTAGGGAACACCCTCTACAAGGTATGGGTTTCGTTACCAAATTGAAATTCGGACTCAACCTCATGCGGTGTTCCGAGCCGAATTTTCCTAAACAGCCGAACTATCCTCACGCCACCGGCGGCGGTCGCAACGCTACCATTCCCTACGCTCCCGCGGAAAACGTCGCTATACAACAAAAACACGCCGAAAAATATCGACGTGTTTTAATGTGTATCATCATAAATCCAACGAGCAGGATTTTCGTAAATATACTTTGATATTTCTAAATAATCTTTTTCGTTTCTAATAATATGGTCATAAAATGACTTTTGCCATAATCTTTTCCCATACAAATGTGATGTATAGGATTTAAACCGCCCTACAATATCAGAAATTGAAAGTTCGCCGTCACGGTAATTATGAATAATAAAATGTATATGATTTGGCATAATGATATAATTATCAATTTCAAAAATACTATTTTTATTATTGATTTCGCTAATAGCTTTATCGACTTTCTTTCCGATTTCCGTTAGCCTAACCGACGGCATACTATGCTCTGAATTAGGAATTATAAAAGATAAAATATTTCCCTTGCTATGTGTACATATAGTAATGAAATATGAACCGCTTAAAGAGTAATCGTAGCCGGGTTTTCTTTGAGGCTTCCTATTAGGATAATTCATATAGTTTAAAACTCTTTATAAAGCACGTCCTTAATAATGAACTTCGGTCTGTGTTTACTTTCGAGGTAAATTTTTCCGATATACTCGCCGACTATACCGAGCATTAAAAGCTGCATTCCGCCTAAGCCCCATAGCGATATGCTGAGGCTCGCCCATCCGCTCACAGTATTTCCGAGTATAAACTGAACTATACAGTAAATCAATATTATCATAGCGACTATAAACGCTATAATTCCGAGTACAAGCGATATTCTAAGCGGTTTTACCGAGAATGACGTAATTCCGTCGAAAGCGAACGCGAGCATTTTTTTGAGCGGATATTTTGATTCGCCCGCGAGTCGTTCGTTGCGTTTGTATTCGACTACCGCGCTCGGATAGCCGATCTGCGGGACGATTCCTCTTAGGAATACGTTAACCTCGCCGAACTCGAAAAGTCCCTCTAACGCGCGTTTGCTCATTAATCTATAGTCCGCGTGGTTATCGACTATATCTACTCCGAGGAACTTCATAAATTTGTAGAAGCCCTGAGCGGTATTGCGCTTGAATCCCGTATCGGTATCGCGGTTATTTCTCACGCCGTACACGATATCGTTGCCCTCGTAGTATTTATCTACGAATTTCGGAATGGCGTTTATGTCGTCCTGTAAATCCGCGTCTAAGGAAATTACCATATCGGCGTACTGCTTAGCCACGGAAAGTCCCGCGAGAAGCGCGTTCTGATGACCTCTGTTTCTCGAGAGATTGATTCCGACGAACATATCAATATTCGCGTGATATTTTTCAATCAGCTTCCAGGTATTATCCTTACTTCCGTCGTTGACGAAAGCAATCTTGCTTTCGGGAGCGATTTTCTTGTTGATAATCATATCCGCCATAATTTTGTACAGGCGTTTAGATGTTTCGGGAAGAACCTCCTCCTCGTTGTAACACGGAACTACCAGCCAAAGCTTGTCCATATTCTACACCTTCCTTTTTATTTTATCTGATTTTTTTCTTGAATTGGTATCCGCATTTCGGACAGCGGATAGTGTGCTCGCCCTTGACGTTTTTTACTCTGAGCTGAGCCTTGCACGCGGGGCATTTATAGTAACGGTGAGTTCTGCCGTCCTTAAACTTCTTGTAAGTTAGCTTTAAGAAATCTCGAACCTTAGTATATACGGGCTTATAAACATTATTTTCTTTTTCGCGCTGATAGCAGTTTCTCGACAGCATACGGAATATACATAAGCCGAAAAGTATCAGCCCTATAGCCGATAAAATCATCCTCGGCCAAAACGAGAAAATAAACCTCGATACAAGATTTAATATAATAGATAAAACCAAAAGTGTTCCGTTTAACTCGTCGAAACCGTATCTTCCGCGGAAAAACACCTGTAATTTATATAGAAAGTTTTGCATTAAATCATCTCCGAATTTATTACCATATTATCACGTATCCGAATAATTTACAATGTACAAAACCTCTACTTTGAATTAAATATATCGAGCCTCACCATCGTAAGAAGTCCGAACCTTTCGAATGTACTTTCTGACGAGGAGCTGTTATACACACGCTCGCTGTCGGTATCCTTAGCTAAACCCATCGCCGAAAAAGCGCCTATCTGTATAATTACCGCGATTAGAATTACAACAATCCTCGCGGGGATTCTAAGCTTTCTAAACCCGAAAATCTTATGTCCGAATATAAGGTTTATAAAAAACGGAACCGCTATCGCTATTGCGTAAATATATTTATCCGCTATCGCGTTTATAAACTGCTCGGGAGAGAAAACTTCTGCTGTCGAAAACGTTAAAAATCTTCCGAAAATATCGTGATATCCGAGCTCTATTAGATAAAAGCAAGTTATTATAAACGTAAATATATTGCATACTACGCGGTTAAATGTGTTGCCGAAAAGCGTGCAAATTAACGTGAAAACCGAAGCTATCGGAATAGTGAACCCCGCTGTGTAAAGAAAGCTTACCGCGGAAAATCCTATCCCGCACGAAAGCCTTAATATAAGCTCTAAAAGCAGTATAAGTATCGGAAAGTATACTATAGTGAGAAAGTTGTTCCCTGTAACGCGCTTAACCTTAATCGGCTTGTCCGCTATACCGAAACCGTCGCCGTAATCTACGCCCGAACGCATCACCGGTTCAGGCTTCATAGGCACGCCGTTTCGTGGATACGGCTCTCTTGGCTTAGGAGTTCTCGGCTCGGGATTTTTCGGTTCGGGAGGATTTTCGCCCGAGGGCTTGGTTTTACCCGAAAAAACGTCGTAATCAGGGAATTGGTCGAATAATTCGTTAATATTAGCCATATTTACCTTTCTGAAATAAATCTGCTGTTTATAATTCTAATACACAATTATAATATTATCAAGTATAGTTACATAATTGTATTCTATTTAACAGAAAAAGCCGATTCAGACTGACTGAATCGGCTTTAAACGGTTAGTATTATTCCTCTGCCGCTTGATTTTCCTCAACAGCGGCGGTGGTTTCCTGAGTTTCTTCTTCCTCGTCCCTGAAAAGTCCGAAATTATACGGAACATCGCTGTCGTTGTGGATAGTTTCGTAAATCTCGTCCATAGTAATTATCCCGTCGTCGAGAGCTTCCTCGAGTGTTAAGATTTTACCGTCGATAACGATAAACAATCCGAGGTCGTACGGTTTCTGGGTTTTGTGAATGTAGAAGGTGTAGTTGTCGATAGTCTTTTCCGCGGATTTTTTCTTGTAACTCGAAGCGATATTGAAGTAAAGCTTGTAGTTTTCGGCGGTTTTAATCTCAGCGAGAGTGAATATATCTCCGCCGTCGAAGAAGTTTTTGAATAGGTTAGAGTTGGAATCGTTTTCAGAAATTCTTACGGGGATATTCCTCTCGTCGTAGTCCGCGATTTTTTCTATAACATCTGAAAAATCCTCGAAAATACCTTCCTCGTAAGCGTCCGCGAGAGTATAGCTGTGGTCTTCGTTGCTCGCGTAAAAGCCCAGTCCGTAAGGCGATTGCTGTCTGTTGCTGTGGAATGTGTATTCGCCGATAACGTAGTTACATTTATAATACGACTTGTTGTTATTGCCCGCGTAGACAATGTGGTAACCGTCGATTTTGCCGAGGTCGTAAAGCCACGTCGCGTTAAATCCCTTGTCGGTCAGGCGCTTGATATAGCGTTGTATTCTCTCGGCGTTCGTTTCCTTATGAACGGTTTTCTGCTTCTGTGGAGCGGTTTGCTTTATTTCGGGTTTAGCCGGCTTTGAGGTTGCGGGTTCGGTAACTTTTACCGTTTCGATGGTGGTTTCTTCCTGAACGGGAGCGAATAGTCCGCCGTTTTGGTTAGCTACCGCCGCTACTGTACCTATCAGCGCTAACGCCGCGATAGCCGCTACCGCGAGAAGCCTTGACGGTTTTAGCGACAGGATTATCGGCTTTTTCTTTTTGGGAGTTTGATTTAAAACATTTTGTCTGATTTTCTCTAAATCAGGCATATTTTTATCGGAAACTGATTTCAGTAAGTCTTTTTCTTTCATATATTATCACCCTTTTCTCTGTAAAACTGTCGGATTTCGTTGATAGTGCGGTAGAGTTTGTTCTTAATTCCGGATTCCTTAGAGTCTAAAAGCTTTGCGATTTCGCTTATAGAAAGTTCCAGCGAAAATCTCATAAAAAAGATTTGCTGAATATCCTGAGGTTTTTCGCTGAGGAATTTTTGAATCTCCTCTATGAGCTCGTTTGTACAAATACTATCGTCGATATCCATCTCATCGGGCTGTAAATCCAAGTTAATCTCGCCATTTTCGTTAGTGAGTACCGAAATCGGAATCGGGGAATTTGAATTTTGACGGCTATAGTGTTTATAGACTTTTTTCTTTGCGATATTAATCACGAACGCTTCTTCGTTCTCAATAAAATCAGTTCCTTTATTGCATAGCGCGGAATAAACTTCCATATAAGTTTCCTGAAGTATATCTCCTACGTCGTCAATACTACCGCATTTTGATGTAATAAATCTCAGCGCGGCAGTGGTTGTAGAATCGTATATTTTATTGAAAACGGCAGCGGCGTCTTTAACGCGTTTACCCATTTTCATCTCTCCTCACTATAGTAGTGTCGAAAAAACAGAAAAAAGTTTCAAAAAAATTCAAAAAATTTTAAAATGTCTAAAATTTGTCACAAAATAGGCAGCTTTTAGGGTGGATTTGGTATTTCAATATCGGTTTAGGCTTGTTAAAACATAAAAACTGGTTTAATCTTTACTGCGTTCCAGCCCAAAATATAGTTGTACGTCTCGCGCTAAGAGCGCACTCGCCGTACTCCTTATTTTGCGCAGCGCTTTTGCTCCCTTTATCCGCCACTGGCGGCGGTCGCAACGGTTCCAGCCCAAACCAGTCGTACGTCTCGCGCTAAGAGCGCTCTCGCCGTACTCCTTATTTTGCGCAGCGCTTTTGCTCCCTTAATCTGCCGCAGGCAGCGGTCGCAACGGTTCCAGCCCAAAATATAGTCGTACGTCTCGCGCTAAGAGCGCTCTCGCCGTACTCCTTATTTTGCGCAGCGCTTTTGCTCCCTTAATCTGCCGCAGGCAGCGGTCGCAACGGTTCCAGCCCAAAATATAGTCGTACGTCTCGCGCTAAGAGCGCTCTCGCCGTACTCCTTATTTTGCGCAGCGCTTTTGCTCCCTTAATCTGCCGCAGGCAGCGGTCGCAACGCTACCGATACATTATAAAAAATAGAGTTGACCAAAAGGTCAAATATGCAGTTGGTTGGTGATCTGCTTTCATCTATCCGAGAACTTATTCCCCGCTTGTAAAATCGGCTTAAGCTAAACAGCGGACTAAATCCAACGGCGGGAAAACGGTCACACCGGACCGTTTTCTGAATCCGCCTTTCAAGTCCGATTCCTTTTATACATAAAATCATAGCCACCCAAATGGGTGGCTATGATTTTGGTGCTGGTGATCGGACTTGAACCGATACGGATTATTAGTCCGAGGGATTTTAAGTCCCTTGTGTCTGCCTATTCCACCACACCAGCTAATAAGACGGGTAACAGGATATCCTGTTACCCTATGGTGACCCGGACGAGAATCGAACTCGTGTTACCGCCGTGAAAGGGCGGTGTCT
>CAMHQC010000002.1 GCA_946187325.1 uncultured Clostridia bacterium | reverse complement strand
GAGCTCGCTGAATATACCGAAAGCCTTAAATTTAACGTATGCCACTGGTTTGTAGTTGACGATATTGAACACTTGAAGAGAGGCGGACGTATCTCTGCCGTAACGGCGACATTCGCTAAAGCGTTACAGATTAAGCCTATGCTGAGCCTTGACGACGACGGAAAGCTTGTAAACGTAGGTAAAGTCAGAGGCGCTAATAATGTTTATGACGCTTTAATCAAAAAAATGCAGAGAGACGGATTCGATTACGGCAAACAGACCGTTTTTATCGGACACGCGGATAATATAGAAGGCGCTAAGGAGCTTAAAAAGAAGATTAAAGGTCTTGTGAAGGATGTTGAGATTTTAGAAATCGGTCCTGTTATCGGAACTCACGTAGGAACGGGTATGTTAGCGTTAGCGTTTACAGGCGAGAGAAATATTCAGATGTAATAAACTACTACAAAAGCTGTTGCGTAAAACAACAGCTTTTTCTTTTACCCGAAATATTAATCAATAGTATATTCGTTAAACTTTTCCTCAAGCTTGTCCAGCTTTTCATCGGTGAAGCTTTGAACCTTGTCAACTAAACCGTTTATAAACTCCACTACAGATTTCTCGTTTTTTGTTCCTTTGGTTTTATTATCAGAATTTTCCTTTTTCATAATTACCTCCAAAAATAATTTAATATACTCATAGTACCTACTCCGATAAACGAACCTATAAAAACTCCCAATACTACACTAAAAACCATAATACTCCCCCATTTTCTGACACTCTTTACATGCTGTTAATGAGATAATAGCCGTAAAGGGTGATTGATTTGCAGACTATTTACGCTGATGTATTTTTCTTTATAAATATGTTTGTAGATTTTTTACTCTTATTATGTGTTAAAAGAATTATACACTCACCTGTAAGCTACACCCGATTACTATTGGGAGCTTTGACGGGCGCTATACTTAGTTTTACCGCGTTTTTGCCTTTTAATCATTTTCCGATAAATATATTTTTTAATGTATTTACGTTAGCTTTATCTTCAATAATCTCGTTCGGATATAAAAATAAACAGAGATTTATAAAAAACACGGTAATTCTCGTTATAATCACGTTTTTATATTCGGGAGCTTTAATCGCCTTCTACAACGTTTTTAAGCCGAACGGAATAGTCATTATAAATAACGCGGTATATTTTAATATATCGCCCTTACTGCTTATAGTTTTAACTTTAATCATATATATTATTCTTTTCGCTTTTAAGAAGCTGTTTAAAAACAACTCATGTTCAAATTTAATACATAATGTAAAAATTTATTATTCCAATAAAGAATATAATATTAAATGCAAGGTCGATAGCGGTTGTAACGTAAAGGAGCCTTTTTCGAATGATAATGTAATTATAGTAGATAAAAGTGAATTTGAGGCGAATAATATGTCGAATATGAGAATTATTCCATACAATAGTCTCGGCGGTAAAGGAATACTTAAGGGATATAAAGCGGAAAAAGTGTTTATTGACGATAAGCCTATAAACGAAGAAATATATTTCGGTTTATCCGACAACATTTTTAGCGGTAACATAAAGGGTTTAGTACCTGTAGAATTAATAAAGGAATGATATAATGAAGCTCAACGACATCAAGAATTTTATATTAAAATTATTTATAACCGACGACCAGGTGTTTTATATCGGCGGCAGCGATTCCCTGCCGCCTCCTCTAACAAAACAAGAAGAAGCCGAAGTCATCAACGAAATTAAAAACGGTAATGAAAAATCAAAAGAGAAGCTTATTGTGCATAACTTACGGCTTGTAGTATATATAGCGAAGCGTTTTGAAAGCGCGGGAGCTAATATAGAGGATTTAATTTCCATAGGAACTATCGGACTTATAAAAGCGGTCAATACATTTAATCCCGATAAAAATATTAAAATCGCGACATACGCTTCAAGATGTATTGAAAACGAGATACTGATGTTTTTAAGAAAAAGCAGTCAGTTAAAAAACGAGATAAGTATAGACGAACCTCTAAACACCGACTGGGACGGAAATGAGCTTTTGTTATGTGATATACTCGGCTCGGATCCTGATATAATCAACCGGGATATCGAAACAGAACTTGAGTGCAGCCAATTACTAAAAGCCGTATCTAATCTCAACGAGCGTGAAGCTTTAATAATGGAACTGAGGTTCGGACTTAACGGTAAAAAAGAACATACACAAAAGGAAGTAGCGGATTTTTTAGGTATATCACAGTCGTACATATCACGTCTCGAAAAGAAAATAATCAAACGTCTTAAAAAGGATTTAGAAAAAATCGTCTAAACGAAAACAGCAAGCATTCAAGCTTGCTGTTTTTTAATCGTTTGTATTTTCTTTATCATCGTTACCGATTATACCGTCGTTATCGTCGACGTGACCGTTGTTATTGTCCATAACATCAGATGCCGCCCTGGAAACGCCCTTGGAAACGTCTGTCATCATTTCCCCCGCTCCGTCGGCAGCGTCGGTCATCATTTCTTCAGCGCCGTCGGCGGCGTCTTTAACCATACCGCAGGCTGTGAATGAACATAGTGAAATAATCGAAATAATAATAGCTGCTATTAATCTTTTCATAATAATGCCATAGCCTTTCTGCCCACAAATCAATAATAAAGTTTTCCTTACACTCTAACCGTGGGCAGATAAAGCGTAAACGGCGATTAAACCGTCGCTCGTTGCCGATTAAGACAAACCGAACGGGTGATACAGACTTGATTAGTGTGAACTTTCAAACTAATCACCTACGCTATTATTTACATTATTTTTTATATTATACTATTCTTTCTCAGAAATTCCTTTAATTAAATCGTCTATTTTATAAGACTCCTTAACCTCGTCGTCCTCAAATATAGATACGACAAACGAGCCGTCATCGTCAACAGTGATACCTTTACCCTGCTTTTTGCCGTTAAAATACTCGCCGAGGAATAAGAAATCGCCGTTTCTGTCGAACCTTGCGCCTATACCGTTGGGAGTATTATCGAACCATTTACCGATATGCGACGAGCCGTCTGAACCTCTAAATCCTACTCCGAAGCCGTTTCTGAGGTTATCGCTCCAGTTTCCTACATAATTAACCTTTCCGTTTTTAAAATAAAAAGTACCGAAACCGTTACGCTTATCGTTATAGTAACCGCCCTCGTAAGCGGTAGTTCCCTCGGGAGTTACAGTTCGTCCGTAACCCGAGCGTTTATTATTCTCGTCAAGCTCGCCGAAGTAGCGGTACTTTTCGCCGTTGCTCTTAATCACTACATCCGACGGAGATTTTTCGGGTATACTGTCATATATTTTAACATCCTCATCGTTATTCTTTTCCTCAACCCCTGGTTCTTCGTTAAACTTTTTATTTGTAATTTCATAAAAAGGCTTGCCGTTTTTATCATCAAGATACTCAGCCTCGGAAATATCAAATGTGGTATTTAGGTTGCGATTAAGATTAAAGTCAACGCTGTCGAAATCAAAACCGCCTAAATTGTTTACGGAGTCGTCCTTAATAACTGTTTTGGAAATAAATTTATTATTAGGAACGGAGTTGAAATATAAAAATCCGCTGTTTGTAAAAGCCAGTACAGAATAATCACCGTCCTCGGGCATTTCGGTTTTAGGATATAGATAAGATTCTACGGCTGAATCGCTTTTATTGTGAATTTTTACAATAACATCCTTATCGTCTACCTTGGACGGATAAAGTACATACTCGGGCTTTTTACCATCCTTATTATAATACTCGCTTTTAATCCAGATATGCTCCATATTAAAATAGAACCTTTTAAATATAAAGCCGGTATTATCGTAAGTGTTAACCCTGTAACAATTTTCGTTAACCTTTTCGGCTCCCTGATAAACGATTTTATTCTTGTTAACCTTCCAGCTCAACTGAGCGTTCTTTTTCATACTGTAAACGAAGGTGTATTCAACATCGTCCACATACTGTACGCAACGGTTGTTCTGAGGCTCATAATCGCTGTTAAAGTAATTAGAGCGTACGCCCGCGAAAAAGTCCTCGGAAAAATCAAGAATATCAAATTTTTCAAAAGCTAATCCAAAATAAATAATTTCCTTATTGTCCATAATAACCCGCATAATTAAAGTGTAAAATTAAAGCGCAATATATAAATATTGCGCTTTTCTTTATTAAATAGAAAGTGTTTTAGCGATATCGAATAAATCTTTGTTGAATACTCTGGGCATATCTAAAGCCTCGGTGATATCGTAATCGACAACCTTGCCCTCTTTCATAGCGACAACTCTGTTTCCCTTACCTTCAGCCAAGAGGTCAACAGCCTTATGTCCCATAATAGAAGCTACAACTCTGTCTCTTAAAGTCGGAGAACCTCCGCGCTGTACATGTCCGAGAATAGTAGCTCGGGTTTCGATATTAAGACGTTTCTCAACATATTTAGCCAAATCGTCAACACCGCCGACGCCCTCGGCTACAACTATGATAAAATGTTTTTTACCTGTTTTTTGGGTATCTATAATACGAGAGATAACATCTCTTTCGATATCGTGTTCAACCTCGGGAACTAAAATCGCGGTAGCTCCGCAGGAAATACCTACCTGTAGCGCGATATCTCCGCAACGGCGTCCCATAACCTCAACAATTGAGCAACGGTCATGCGACTGAGCTGTATCACGAATTTTATCAATCATATCGATAGCGGTATTCATAGCGGTATCGAAACCGATTGTATATTCGGAGCAAGCGATATCGTTATCGATAGTACCCGGAACACCGATACAGTTAACGCCTGCGTTTGTAAGCGCTCTCGCTCCCGCGAAGGAACCGTCGCCTCCGATAACTACAACGCCGCTTATTCCTAATTCCTGACAATGTTTAGCAGCCTTTTTCTGACCTGCAAGTGTTTTAAACTCCTCGCTTCTCGCGGTATAGAGCATAGTACCGCCGTTTCCGATTATATCGGATACGGAACGAAGATTCATTTTTTCAACGTCACCGTTTAAAAGTCCGTTATATCCGCGATAAACTCCGTAAACGTCCATTCCTTTAGCAATAGCTGAACGTACAACCGCTCTCACCGCGGCATTCATACCCGGAGCGTCTCCTCCGCTGGTTAATACGGCAATTTTCTTCTTTTCCATATTTTACCTCCTAAGAGTCTAATTATAAATTTACTATACAATTATAATACAGTTTATAAATAAATACAATAGAATGGCGTCAATTTTTTGGAAATATAGTATAAAAAAGTGATATTAGTTTTTAAAATACATATAAAACTGACATTTCAGCGTTCCGTTATAAAGCTTTCTGCGTTTATCGGCTTTACGTCCGAACAGTTTTTCGAAATCGTCATCAGGCGTAATTATGCCGTAACTCTTACCCTTTTCCTTTATGAACTTAGTGCCGAGGATACGGTATATTTCTTCGGCTTTGTTAATATCCAGTAATCTTTCTCCGTAGGGCGGATTTATTATAGTTGTCTGAAATTCGCTGTCAAACTCAAAGTCCTTAATATCCCTTTTAATAAACTTAATCCTGTCAGCTACTCCCGCCCTTTCGGCATTAGACTGAGCAATTTTTAATGCTTCTTCGTCTATATCATAGCCGATAGCTTTAAAGCCGCAATCACGCTTAATATCTAAACGAGCCTTTTCCCTCTCCTCTTTCCATACGCTTGCGGGAATTTGCTCCCAGCTTTCGGCTGAAAAAGCCCTGTTTAACCCGGGCGCTATTTTAAGCGCTTTTAAGGCGGATTCTATAAGCAAAGTACCGCTTCCGCACATAGCGTCTACTACAAAGTGATTAGACCTGACTCTCATAAGGTCAACCATAACGGCGGCGAGAGTTTCCTTAATCGGAGCGTCGTTCGACTCCGTGCGGTAACCGCGTTTATGAAGTCCGTCGCCTGTTGTGTCTAAAAGTATAGATACCCGGTCTTTTCGTATAAGAAATTGAATCTGATGAACAGCGCCGCTCTCATTAAGCCAGTTAACTCCGTATTTAGAACACAGCCTGTCGGCTACTGACTTTTTTATTATTTTTTGACAATCCGATATTGAATAAAGCTTTGAGTCGAGAGAGCTTCCCTTTACGGGAAAAGCGTCGTCTTTTCCGATAAATCTTTCCCAAGGCAAATCCTTAACAGCCTCAAATAATTCATCAAAAGTATAAGCGTTAAACTCACTTAATAGAATCTGGATGCGTTCACTGTAACGGGAGATTATATTAGCTTTTGCGAGTGTATTAAAGTCACCGCTAAACAAAACTCTGCCGTTTTCAGCTTTTACATCTTCAATATTATTAAATTTTAATTCATTAGCGCAAATACCCTCGACACCCATAATGCAAGGCGCGCAAAATCTTAACTTCTTCATAAAATACCCAATCAAACAAAAAGGGCATCGGCGTAATCCGATACCCGAATTTTACTTTTTAGAACCACCGCGTCTGCTGTATCCTCGGGACTCGCCCGACGAACGTTTTAAATCAGACATCTTATCCTCGCTTGTCTTTTTGAACATAGACATCATATCTTCGAAATTGGACGGAGACTCGGGACGTGAACTTTGCCATTCGTAGTTACCCGGGCTTGTAACAGGGGGCGCGGGTTTATAGGGCTTGCGGGTTTTAGGTTTGCGAGAATTATTATTTCTTTCGGGTTTAGGCTGAGTAAGTTTAATAGAAAGCGCAATTTTACCATTTTCGGCGGAAAGCACTTTTACTTTAACCATATCCCCAACTTTAAGGAACTCGTTAATATCGCTTACATACGTTCTCGACACCTCGGAGATATGTACCATTCCCGTATTCCCGTCGGGCAAGTCCACAAAAGCTCCGAATTTAGAAATACCCGAAACTTTTCCCTCTATAATTGTACCAATTTCTACGCTCATTCTATACCCCGTTTACTAATCTCCCGAAACATTAACGAAAACACGCTCGCCGTTCTTTAAATAATCCAAATCCTCGCGGGCGATATCTTCATAATATTTACGAAGTTTATCATCCTTAAGATTCTTTATCTTTTTTAAAGAATCTATTTTTATCTCAAGAATCTGTCGTTGGTTATCCAATCTGTCAGATTCCTCTTTTTTTTCTCTAATCTGAATACTCTGATTGATAATTGTAAACGAGGCGTAAACCAAAAACGCCGCTAAAGCTACAAAAAGAAGAATATATTTTTTATCAAATTTTTTCTTCTGTGGAGTTACCTCTTTAATATCGCTTTTCTTCTCTTCAGCGATATCTTCTTTTTTGGTTTTAACCTTTTTTTCTTCCATATTTTAACCTTCAGTTTTTCTGCTTTTGAAACTACTTTTCTTAATTTTATTATAATATTATACATTATTTTTCTACTTGTTTTCAATACTTTTTTCAATATTTTTTTAAAAATCTTAATCATTGGATTTAGAAAAAAGTCAACCAAACGCCCCGCTGTATAGTGAAAAGTCACAAATCCGATTAATTCTCCTATAATTACGAACAGTCTTATCCTGCCCTCGAGCATCGCGAGTGAAAAGTAGAAAGTAAAAATACCGCAAAGTATCATAAACAATATATCGGCTACATAAAAATGGATTTTCTTAGTAAAACCAAGCATATGTAAAATATGAAACGGCAAATATAAAAAACCGAGAAAAAAGCCGAGAATTAATGAATACAGAAAAGTAATTAAAAGTTCAGCTAAGGTAAACTCCATCAACTAAACAACCTTTGAAAAAAGCTCTTATCCGACTTACTCCGGGTATAATTTAAGAGATTAACTGTACCGTCTATTTCGACGTTACCCGAATCCAAATCCAGCTTACTTATATGTAAGGAAGAACCTCTTATAATTAAATCACCCATATTTGTTTTAAGATTAACCGCTTCCTCATTGAAGCCTAAAACATCATTAACGCCTGTAAGACTTAATCTGCTTCTGTTGTCGAGAATAAGATTATGAGGCTTTTGGGACTTATCGTTCATAAAAATTTCCATAGCCTTTCCGCCCGCAAATAGATTTCAAAGTTTTCCTTACGCCGTTACCCCGGGCAGATAAGGCGTAAATGGCAATTAATACTAATTTCAAATAAAAGCTATATAATTATATGGTGAAATAAAAATTTTATGTCGCGTTTTCATACATTAATGATGCGTTTTCCTTAGTAGCGTGTTCGTTAATCTCTTTTACACGGATTTTAACGCTTTTCGCCCCCATAGCAATCTCGATAACATCGCCTGTCTTTACCGCGTAGGACGCTCGGGCTATATTACCGTTGACGGTAACTCTGCCCGCGTCGCAAGCTTCGTTAGCTACGGTACGTCGTTTTATAATTCGTGATACTTTTAAAAATTTATCTAATCTCATAATTCTACCTTCTCAAGAAAAAGAAAACTGCCTCATAAAGAGGCAGTTAACAAATTAAATTATTTGTTTACAGCGTCCTTGAAAGCCTTACCTGCTTTGAAAGCGGGAACCTTAGAAGCGGCAATCTCAATCTTGTTGCCTGTTCTGGGATCTACACCTGTACGAGCGTTTCTCTGACGCTGCTCGAATGTACCAAAGCCAACGAGCTGTACCTTATCGCCCTTAGCGATAGCGTCTACGATTGTATCAACTGTAGCGGAAACTGCTTTCTCAGCGTCTTTCTTAGAAATACCGCTTGCCTCTGCAACTGCAGCAATTAATTCAGTTTTGTTCATAGTTTAATTCCTCCAAAAAATTTATTTAACTTCTTCCCATAGGGAATCAAGTTGACTGAGTGAAGCCGTTTTAATATCGATATCTCGTTTTTCGGCGAGAAGCTCTAATTTCTTAAAACGGTCGGTAAACTTATCACAAGCGTCATATAGCGCTTTCTCAGAGTCTACCTTTATAAAGCGGGAAACGTTAACTACGGAAAACAGTAAATCTCCGAGTTCTTCGGACTGCGAATCGGTATTTCCGATTCTAACAGCTTCTTTAAGCTCGTCCGTTTCTTCACAGACCTTTTCCAAAGCTCCGTTAACATCTTCCCAGTCAAAGCCGACCTTAGCCGCCTTTTTCTGAATCTTCTCAGCCCTCATAAGCGACGGTAAAGCTTTAGACACGCTATCCATAGCCTCGGACTGTTTCTTCTGAGATTTTTTAGCCATCTTAACGTTATCCCAGCTTTTAAGAGCTTCTTCGCTGTTCTCGGCTTTTACATCGCCGAAAACATGAGGATGTCTTTCCACGAGCTTTTTACAAACTCCGTTAATAACGTCGTTGATATCAAACTCGTTTTCCTCAGCGGACATTTCGCTGTGAAACACAACCTGTAAAAGAACATCGCCGAGTTCCTCTTTTAAAAGCTCAGAGTCCTTGTTGTCAATAGCCTCGATAACCTCGTAAGTTTCTTCGATAAAATTACTTCTTATAGATTCGTGAGTTTGAACTCTATCCCACGGGCAGCCGTTCGGCGCTCTGAGATATTTCATAATCTCAATTAAATCATCAAAATTATAATTTTCCTTATTGGTGAAATCCAACCCAGTCACCTCAAAAATTCAGTGTTTATCGAATACAACAGGTATTTTAACCTATTAAATGATATTTTTCAAGTATAGTTACAACTTTTTCACCTTTTGGCAAGAATTTGAGCTCATTTCTTGTAAATGTCTTTAATATTAACAAAATTGTAATATAAATAACCGCCGCAACAGCTACCGAAATAAGCGTAGCGGGGATAATCGGTAACCATTTTGATACCAAAATAAAGCCGAAATATGCCGAAACCGCGCATGCTACAGCCGCGATTAAAGGCTTAATTGTCGTAGACATAAAGTCGGGCATTACACCTGAATGTTTAACAAGCAGATACATAGCGACTACGAGCATTACGCTGTAGGCGATTAATGAACCTACGGAACCGCCCTGGATGTTGATAGAAACCACTCTTACAAACAGCCATGTTGTAGCTACCTTGATAAGAATACCAACGGTGTAAATTTTGAGCGGTAAGTCTACCCTGCCTATTCCCTGAAGCATACTGCATAAAGGTACTACACAGGCGATTACAATAGCGGTAAAGCCCATTACCTTTAGAACCTGAGCGCCGATAACAACCTGGGTCTGACTGGCGTAAACTATATCCATAATCGGATCGGCAAGCGCGGTAAGTCCGAGACCTGTCGGTAACGTAAAGAGCATAGTAAGTCTCAGCACGGTTTCTATAGAGGTTTTAAGCTCGTTTTTATCACCCTTAGTCCAGGCGCTCGCGACATTAGGCATAGCCGCTGTACCGAAAGCCTGGGTAACAGCCGTTACAAGCTGCATTAACGGCAAAGCCGCTCCATAGCAACCCCAAAGCGCAGTGTGCAGGGTCTTTTTTGACAGCTCGGCAGAAAGATTTACGCCCATATTTTTATATTGACCGACTATTTCATTACCGTTGGTTAACGATAAAGAATAAAGAACGTTCTGGATAACAGCGGCGTCGACAAGAGTACCGATATTCATTACAAGCGCGGTTAAACCGATAGGAATAGCGGTTTTGAACATACGCTTGAAGGTTTCTTTCTTGCTTCTCGCTTCAACGGAAGAAGCGTAATATTCCTCGGGAATACCGTCACCGCCGATTTTATAGCGTAACAATAAGAATAAGAAACAGAAAAAGCTTCCGAGTACGATACCTGAAATAGCTCCCGCTACAGAGAACGACATTATTGTGTACATAGCGTCGAGCTTAGAGTCAGCGCCCGAAAAAGTAAGTCCGAAAACTGTACCCGTGGACTTATAGCTGTCGCTTCCGAGCTTCATAATAATGTAAGCTATTCCTAAACCGAAAATAAGTTTGGAACCTGCCTCGATAACCTCCGAGATAGCGGTCGGGAACATATTTCTTTGTCCCTCAAAATATCCGCGGTAAATAGATACCAAACAACCGAATAAAATCGCGGGAGACAGCATCAGCATCGCGTAAAGCGAATACGGAGAGTTAATTACATTAATATAGAAAAAGCTCGAGCAGAACATTATAAGGAAACAAACCGTACCCGTAATAGCGAAGAACGGAATTGAAACCTTATGTATTTGGCGGACATCGTTATATCGTTTCTGAGAAATACTTTCGGAAATAAGTCTCGACACAGCGATAGGAAATCCCGCGGTAGCGATAGTAAACAGCGGAATATAAATCTCATAAGCGTTACTGTAAAGACCTGTTCCTATAGCGGCGTAGCTGTCTCCGAAATACGCGTAAAGATTACTAATCATAATCTTATCGACAAAGCCCAGAATCTTAACGATGACCATACTCAAAGTCATAACAGCGGCGCCTTTCAGAAAAGTCTGAGAGGCGTTACTGTCAGCGTTTTTTACAGCGTTATATTTTTTTGACACGCAAAATCACCCTTAAATCAGAATTGAGTTTTACTCTTCGGTTTTTTCCTCTTTTACTTCTGTTTCGGGTTCTTTATCTACAGCAGTTCCGCAAGCCGCGCAGAATTTAGCGCCTTCAACAAGCTTCGCTCCGCATGAAACGCATACATTTTTCTTAGCGTTCGGAATAGCTGTTCCGCATGTCGAGCAGTATCTCGCGTTTTTGTTGAGTTTCTCACCGCAAGCGGGACATGTAACAGAGTTTCTCGCGCTTAAAAGTATATCCTCTATATCGGAAATATTCTGTTTAAGAGCAGCGATTTCCTCTTTAATAGCGTTAATTTCCTCAACGGGATCGCCGTTATATACAGCCTCGCCGAGAGCCTGATACTGTTTTGCGAGTTCTGATCTTAAGCTTGCTAAAGATATACGAAGCTTAGATAGATCAATAATTTCTCCTGCTTTTTTTGAAACAACCGAAGCGGCTGATTTCGCGTTAACTACTACATCGTCAAAAATTGCCATAGTAATACATCCTTTCAAATAATTTTATATATTATACCACTCTTAAATTTAAATATCAACGAGGAGAGCGGTAATTTAGACATTTTGAATAAAATGAATATATTTCTTCTTTTCTTTCCAATTGAGCATCAAATCTGTCGATATATTCATATGGATATTTAAAATTAAATATACGTTTAAGATAATTGGAACGCGGGTCTTTAAGCTTAGTAACAGCTCCCGCCCCGCAACCGAAAATCGTATGTGTTTCATCCATAACGAAAACGTTATATAAACTCTCAAGTCCTGATTTAGACCAGCCTGTGTTCTCGAGATTACCTACCATACGGCTCTGTCGGTAAAGATAATACGGCAGGTATTTATTCTCGGAGAGCTTATCCTCGGCGTATTCGAGCATCTTTTTAGCCCTGTCGCAATCAGCTTTGTTAATTTGAGTGCCGTCTTGGGTAAGAGTTGAGCTTCGCTTCATAGAAAGAGTATGGACGGTTATACATTCGGGATTTAACTCGCATACCCTGTCGAGCGTATCCTTAAAGCTTAAAAACGTATCACTCGGTAAGCCCGCTATTAAGTCCATATTAATACATTTAAAGCCGAACTTTGACGCGAGTTCATACGAAGCGAGAGTTTGTTCGGTAGTATGTTTTCGACCGATTTTCCTTAACACATCATCGTTTAAGGTCTGTGGATTAATAGAAATTCTATCAACATTATTTTCTTTTATAGAAATAAGCTTGGCTTCTGTGATAGTATCGGGACGGCCTGCTTCAACCGTAAACTCTCTGAGATTAGTCATATCGAAAAAAGTGTTTACAGTTTTCAAAATTTTCGAGAGCTGTTCCGCTGACAGAGAAGTCGGCGTACCGCCGCCCATATAAACCGTTTCAAGTTTTAGATTAAGTTTAGAAATTATCCCGGCTGTTTCCTTTAATTCACGGCAAAGCAAGTCAACGTAAGGCTCTACTAAATGTTTACACCTTTCGATTGAGGCTTGTACAAATGAACAGTATTTGCATCTTGACGGACAAAACGGTATGCCTATGTATAAGCTGCAGGAGTTTTCGGACGAGGAGTCTATAATCTTTTTCTCTGTTTTTTCGGTTACTTTAGTAAGATTCAGTTTATTATCACTTACAAAAAGTTTGTTTTTGTAATAGTCGTCAGCATAAGCCTCGCCGTTTTCTTTTTTCAGCGCACGGTAAAGCTTAACGGGACGAACGCCTGTAATCATACCCCACGGCTGAATCACTCCTGTTTTTTCACATAGAATTTTATATACCGTTTCGCACAGCATGCGCTCGTTTTCAGCTTCCGCGCTTAAACCGCTGCCGAGAGTTTTACTAAAATCACCTATCTTTACCTCGACGGTAAGTTTATCGTCAACAACGGTATTTATATAAGGTTCTTCTAATTCGGTTGTATCTTTTATAACGGTAATCTTTTCGTTAGGATAAAAAAGACGCGTTAAATTTTCAAGCTCATAATGGAATTTATGATTTTGAATATACAGATTCATATTATAATCTCACCATAAGGAAATTGTGTTTTCGCTCATATTCGAGCGTAGAGAGTTCTCCATGTCCCGGGAGAACGTTATAATCGCCGTCTATATTCTTTAAACGGCGCAGGGATTCTATCATCTCTCGGTCGTTACCTGTGGGCAGATCGGTTCTTCCGTAAGATTCGCGAAATAATGTATCGCCTGTAATAATAATGTCGTCAAATATATAACAACCGCTGTCTTTAGTATGCCCGGGTGTATAGATATAGGTAAACTCTGTTTCTCCGAGTTTAAAAACATCTCCGTCTTTTAGCATAATATCGGCGTTAAAGGGAGAAATCGGAGCTAAGTCGGGATGAAAGGCACTGTGGTTAAGCACATTATCATTTAAAAACTCGTTAGTAAACTCACCGCAAATTATCTCAGCGCCGAACAAGTCCGCCGTCTGTTTAGCATAGCCGATATGGTCGTAGTGTCCGTGAGTAAGAATAACGTACTTTAGCTTACCGCCTGATTTATTTATATCGTCAATAAGCTGTTCACTCTTTCCGCCCGGATCCACAACAGCCATTTCTCCTGTAGCTTTATCAGTAATAAGATAACAGTTGGTCATTATCATTGTTACGGGATAGACGCTTATTTCAGTCATTATAATCGCCATAGCCTTTCAGCCCGCGTATTAATTCTGTTTACTTACACTCTTATTGCGGGCGGATAAGGCATAACGGCGATTAAGCCGTCGCTCGTTGTCCCGCAAGGACAAACTGAGCGGGTAATAAAAATTCTAATTAGCGTGATTCTTCACGCTAACTCCTCTGAATCAATCACAAGTGTTACAGGGCCGTCATTACATAACTCGACCTTCATATCGGCGCCGAACTGTCCTGTCTGTACATCTTCTACGCCGTTAAGTCTTAGTTGCTCACAGAAAAACTCGTAAAGAGGATTTGATATTTCAGGACGAGCGGCTTTGATAAAGCTCGGACGTCTGCCGTGGGAACAGTCGGCATACAGGGTGAAATTAGACACAACTATAACCGAACCGTTTACATCGGATAAGGACAGATTCATTTTATCGTTTTCATCGGTAAAGATTCTGAGTCCTGAAATCTTTTTAGCGAGCTTTACAGCGTCAGCTTCACAGTCGCCGTCTTTAACTCCGAGTAAAAGCAGGAATCCGTTATTTACAGACGATACAATTTCGCCGTTTATCTCTACCGCGCATTTATTTACGCGTTGTAATACAACTCTCATATAAAGCCTTTCTATATCAAAATCTTTTAATTGAAATTACTTCCCTGAGCGACTGGAGTCTTTTAATAACAGTTTCCAGATGCTCGCGGTTAAATACGTCTATAGTAGCCGTAACCATAGCCCGGCCGTTGCCTATAGGACGTGAATTCAGGTTATTAATAAATATACGCATTGAAGAAAGCGCGATAGTCACGTCCGCGAGAACGCCTGTACGGTCTGAGCAAATAATCTCGAGCGTTGAATGGAAGCTGTCGTTAATATCCTTCTCCCATCGCACGTTTACATAACGCTCGGGTTCTTCCGCCTTGGAGATATCCTTGGGAATATTGGTACAGCTTCTCTTGTGGATAGATACTCCGAAGCCTCTGGTAATATAACCGATAATATCGTCGCCGGGGAGCGGATTACAGCACTGAGAGAACTTGATAAGACAATCCTCCATACCTTCGACGATAACTCCCGAGTTACTTCGTTTGGGTTTATGAACGTACTGATTAATAACGGGAGTATTCTCCTGTTCGCCAAATTTAGTATGGTACTCCTCTTTAATACGAGGCAGCACTTTCCAAAGCTGAATACCGCCGTAACCGATAGAAGCGTATAAATCCTCGACGGTATTGAACTTATTTTTCTTGAGCATAAACTGGAGTAAATCCTCAAGCTCCTCGTCGGTAAGTGAGATGTTACTTCTTTTAAGCTCCCGCTCGAGCATCATTTTACCTTCGACGATATTTTCGTCACGCTTCTCTCGCTTAAACCACTGTCTTATTTTTGAACGCGCGGAAGAAGTTTTACAGATTTCGAGCCAGTCACGGCGCGGATGGCTGTCTTTCTGGGTTAAAATCTCGCAGATTTCACCTGTTTGAAGCTTATAATCTATAGAAACGATACGCTGATTAACCTTAGCGCCTACCATATGGTTTCCGACTTCGGTATGGATAAGATACGCAAGGTCAATAACTGTAGAGCCGTTCGGGAGATTAAATACGTCTCCCTTAGGCGAGAATACATACACTTCGTTTTGGTCGAAGTCGTTACGTATATTTCTGATAATATCGGTGGAATCATCCGTATCAATCTGAGCCGCGAGTACGTCCTTAATACGATTGATATTGGCGTCGAGCTCACGGGCTTTCTTATTATTAACGATACGGGTAAATCCGAGTTTATATTTCCAGTGAGCCGCGATTCCGTTTTCGGCAGTCCGGTGCATTTCCCAGGTTCTTATCTGAACCTCAAAAGGAATGCCCTCACGGTCGATAACTGTAGTGTGAAGCGACTGGTACATATTGGGTTTGGGAGTAGAGATATAGTCCTTAAATCGTCTCGGAATAGGAGTATAAAGGTCGTGGATAACACCGAGAAGATTATAGCACTCCTTAATATCGTCTACGATAATTCTGAGCGCGAAAAAGTCGTATATTTCGTCTAAGGTTTTTCCTTTAAGGAAGGTCTTACGGTAGATACTGTTAATACTTTTGACGCGTCCGTAGACAGTTATCTTATCCTTGGGCATTTTAGACGCTTTTAATATTTCTTTTTTACGTTTCTCTATAAAACGTTCACGCTCATTTTCTTTAAGTAAAAGAGCGTCCTCGATTTCTTTATAGCCCACAGGGTCAAGATAACGCAGCGATAAGTCCTCCAGCTCGTCTTTAACGGCTTTCATACCGAGGCGGTGAGCTATAGGAGCGTACACTTCCATACACTCGCGGGATTTATCACGGCGCTTCTGCTCCTTCATACACTCGATAGTACGCATATTATGGAGCCTGTCGGCTAATTTAACGATAATAACACGTATATCGTTAGACATAGCTATAAGCATTTTGCGGACGTTTTCAGCCTGCTGTTCCTCACGGGAATAGAGCTTAATCTTAGAAATCTTGGTAACACCGTCTACTATATTAGCCACGTCTTTACCAAATTCTTTACGCACGAAATTAAGGTCGTAGTCGGTATCCTCAACTACGTCGTGTAAAAGAGCCGCGATTATACTGTCGGAGTCCATACCGAACTGAGCAACGATACAGGCAACGGAAGTCGGGTGAAGAATAAAAGGTATACCCGATACACGACGCTGGTCGCCGTGAGCCTGTTCAGCCAGATTATAAGCCTTTTGGATTTTACGTAAATCGTAGTTATTATTACTTTTGTTGAGTATAGATAATAATTCGTTATAATCCTGATAATGAGCGATTTCGTCGTATTTACTCATCTCGGTACACCTCCTTTAAAGCTTTTATGATTGAAGCGTCCTCAAGGTTAACCTTGGAATTAACCTCAAGTATTTTAATCTGAGTTTTATACATATCCTCAAAAATAGCTATAAGCCCCAGCTCGTTCATAGCTTCGAGGATAACTTTAAGCTTACCGTAGCTTACTCTGTTAGAAAGCTTATGTACTATAATTTCAAGCGAGATATTTAATAGATTTTTTTCTTGTCTTAGATATCTATATACAAGAGCGAAGTCGTTTCTATCGGGAATAATCGTAATCAGCTTATCGTCGGAAACGGTTTCTCCGCTGCAAAAGCTCTCGTAAATACGCAGGCTGTCAATATAATCTTTATATTCCACATCGGAGTATTTTATATCTTTCATTATAATAGAAAGAGATTCATTATTTTTATAAACGTTTACGTCCAGCGTTACGGCTATATCGACTATATCTCCGATATTGTAATGAAAATCATTAGTCGAACAGAAAAAATTAAGTGCCTGGATATGAGTATTACCGCTCATAAAAGTAACTCTGATATGTTTATTGTTAGACATAGGAGTAATACTCTTAATCCTGAGCTTAGATATAGCGAACACAGGTGTTGGATTACCCGAGCCGAACGGCTGCATATAAGAAAGCGATTTAGCGAGTTCTACATCTATATAAGCAGGGTTAAGCTTACAATCTATTTTAAGTTTATCGTAAGGCATTTCGCCTTTAGCAGAAGCGTATTCGTTAATAACTTTTCTAAACTCGTCTATATTCTCGGCTTTAAGCCCTAAACCTACAGCCATCGGATGTCCGCCGAAATGGTCGAGGGTTTCAGAGCTTGCGCAAACAGCTTCCCATAAATCAAAGCCTTCGACGCTTCTGCCCGAGCCTTTACATATACCGTCGTTTTCCGAAATAACTATACAGGGTTTACCGTAGATATCCTTTAAGCGCGAGCTCACTATACCGATTACGCCCTGGTGCCAACCCTTACCGCTTATAATAAGCACTTTATCCTGTACTAAATCGGGATTTTTCGCAATCAGCAGATTTATTTTGTCAAGAATTTCTTTTTCTATACGCTGGCGTTCGGTATTATCGTCGCTGAGTTTAAGCGCTATTTTATCGGCGGTTTCAAAATCGTCGGTAATAAACATATTAACGCAGTTATCCGACTGGCCTAAACGTCCCGCGGCGTTAATTCTCGGAACTATTCCGAACGAAACGTTACCCGCGGTAATATTTTTACCCGAAAGTCCAGCGTGTTCTACGAGCGAGGCTAATCCGAGGCGGTCGCCGTTATTAATATGCTTTAAACCGTTTTTGACAAACACACGATTTTCGTCCACGATAGGCATAATATCGCCGATTGTACCGATAGAAAGTAAATCGGAGTAATTGTCGAGCAGCATTTCCACATCGGCGTACTCGCCCTCAATCGCCATTACCAGCTTAAAAGCTACTCCAACTCCCGAAATAGTTTTAAAACGGCTGTTACAGTCGTCACGGTGCATATCTACCACGGCCGCGGCGTTCGGAAGCTTTTCACCGGGCATATGATGGTCGGTTACAACTGTATCAATTCCCAAAGAATCAGCGTACTCGATTTCTTCGATAGCGGAGATGCCGTTATCGACCGTGATAATGAGATCGATACCCTTTTTCTTTAGCGTATCCACAGCGGAAATATTCATTCCGTAGCCCTCGGTTTCACGGCTGGGAATATAGAACATAACGTCCGCTCCTATAGTTTCGAGGTAAGAATACAACAGCGCGGTCGAGGTAACGCCGTCGGCGTCATAGTCGCCGTAAACACAGATTTTCTCGCCGTTTTCTATAGCTGTTTTTACTCGCTCGGCGGCTTTATCCATATCCTTTATCTCGAATGGATCGTCTATACCGCTCTCGTCAAATAGAAATTTATTAATGTCTTTTTCGGTTACAATACCTCTTATATCGAGCAGAGCGGCGATAATCGGAGGAAGTTCATATCTTTCGGAAATGGTCTTTGCGTTAGCTTTATTCAGTTTTGCGATTGACCATTGTTTCATTATTTTTCATTAACCTTTCAATTATTATAATTCATAAGTTCTTCGGCGTGAGCAAGCGCTGTATCGGTAATATCAACTCCGCCGATAATTCTCGCGAGCTCATTAAGTCTTCCGTCGTAATCAAGCAATTTAATATCGGTAAAAGTTCGGTTATCTTTGACGGCTTTTGAGATAAGGAAGTGGCTGTCGGCTAATGCCGCAATCTGAGCCTGGTGGGTTACGCAGAGTACCTGACGCGATTTAGATACTTCCTTTAGTTTAAGTCCGACCTTTTGAGCGGCTGAACCCGAGACTCCTGTATCGACTTCGTCAAAAATAAGCGTGTCGATTAAATCGGACGAAGCAAGTACCGTTTTAATAGCGAGCATCATTCGTGAAAGCTCACCGCCGGAGGCGGTTTTTGAGATAGATTTAGGAGCTTCGCCCGGGTTAGCGGAGATTAGGATTTCAATATTATCCTGTCCGTTATCGGTTAGTCCGCAGTCGGTTTGGGATACGATAATCTCGACATTAGGCATATCGAGGAAAATCATTTCTTCTTTTACACGGTTTTCAAACTCAACCGCGGTATTTTTTCTGGACAAAGTGAGCTTGTCGGCTATTTTCTTAGCTTCGGCTTCGGCTTTATCGCACTTATTCTTTAATTCGTCAGCGTTCTCGTCGAATTTAAGAAGCTTATCGAGCTCGGCTTTAGCTTCGGATAAAAACTTTAATATTTCTTCTTCGTCGCTGCCGTATTTACGGGAGAGCTTATTAAGTAAATCAAGCCTTTCCTCTATCTCTTCAAGCCTGTAGGGATTGGCTTCAATCTCGTCAAGCGAGTCGGAAAGCTCGTTTGAGCAGTCTTGCAGCTCATAGTACAAATCGTTAAATCGGTTAAACAACTCCTCAAGCGAAGGGTTTAAATCGGAAGCTTTCTGCATAGCAGTTACAACATCGTCGAGCGAGTCGATTATACCGGAAGCAGAGTTACCCTCAAGGGAGTTTTTAGCTTTATGGAGCTGAGAGGTAACTTTCTCTACGTTCGTAAGAATTCGTCTTTCCTCGTTAAGCTCCTCGATTTCACCCGGCTTTATATCGGCGTTTTCGATTTCATCAACCTGATAGGATAAGACATCAATCCGCTGCTCTCGGTTAGTTTCGCTCTTTAGAAAGTCGTTAAGCTCCTTTTTAAGCGATTTATAAAGATTATACGCGGATCTATATTCGCTTAATAAATCGCCGTTAGAAGCGAGATTGTCAATATAATTAATATGGGTCTCCGGAGAAAAAAGCTCGTAGCTTTCGTGCTGTCCGTGGATATTGATAAGATTCAACCCCAGCTCCTTTAGGAAAGAAACATTTGCGGGTCTGCCGTTCACACGGCAATTATTCTTACCCGAAAGCGACATTGTACGGCTTATAATAAGCTCGTCATCCTCGAGAGAAAACCCGTTTTCAGAAAGTTTAGTTTTAACTATATCGTTTACGTTCGAAAAAGTCGCGTAAACGGTAGCGGTTTCTGAGCCGTTCCTTATAAGATCGCGGCTTGTACGTTTACCGAGGATAGCGTTAATAGCGTCGATAACAATACTCTTACCCGCGCCTGTTTCGCCCGTAAGAATGTTTAATCCGTCGTAAAACTCGATATCTGACTTTTCAATTACTGCGATATTCTCAATATATAATGAATTAAGCATAAATTTCCTTTATAAAAACTTTTTTAAATCTATTACAAGTTTGCCGGCAACTTCGTTGTCGGAACATACGATAAAAATTGTATCGTCGCCCGCGATAGTACCGATTAGTCCGTCAAAATCCATACTGTCTATAGAAGCGCACAAAGCGTTTGCCATTCCTGCCATAGTTTTAATAACAACCATATTTTGAGCGGATTTTACCATTATAACGGAATTATTAAAGAAGTTACGGATATTACCCTGTAAGTCCGAGGTGGATTTCTTTATCGAAGTGTATCGGTACTTTCCGTCGGGAGAAAGCGATTTAAGAAGTCTTAACTCCTTAATATCCCTGGATACCGTAGCCTGAGTTACGTTAAAGCCGTTTTCTTTTAAACGGTTTAACAGCTCCTCCTGGGTTTCTACGGGAAATTCGTTAATAATTTCAAGTATCATTGCGTGACGTCTGGTTTTCATTAAGATTTTCTCTCTTTCAGTTTTTCGTTAAGCAGCTGATAGAAGTTTCTGTCGTATAGTTTTATCAACTTTAAACTCTTTTTAGACTTTTTTATAGTGATAGTATCGGTGGATTTAATCTCTACGTTAATCTCGCCGTCTACAGACAGTACAGCGGGAGTGTTATCCCTCATTTTAACTGTAGTATTTAAAACAGATTTTCCGTCAAATACCACAGATCTTGAGATAAGAGAATGAGGGCAAATAGGAGTAAGTAAAATACACTCCATCTCGGGATAGATTACAGGTCCGCCAGCCGAAAGCGCGTAAGCGGTTGAGCCTGTAGGGGTGGAATATAAAATACCGTCGGCGTGATATTCGGATATAGGAGAATTGTCGAGCGAAACCGACACATCTATTATCCTTGACAAACTTCCTCTCGCTACCGTTGCGTCATTTACGGCCAGAAAATTTTCGATTGAGCCGTCGTCGTGAGTTATATTTACGTCGAGTAACATCCTTTTATTTACGGAATAATCTCCGTTTAACAGACGTAATAAATCTTTAACATTATCAGGTTCAACCTCAGCGGCAAAGCCGAGCCGTCCGACGTTAACGCCTATCATCTCTTTATCGTATTTAGCGGCGTATTTCGCGCTGTGGATAATAGTACCGTCGCCGCCGACTGTAACCGCCGCGTCACAGCTTTTAAACATATCGTTGTAAGTATCTACGGCTTTTATATCTTTTATTTTTGATAATTGTGTACAGCCGAAAAACTTTTCGAGCGTAATAACACCGGCGTTATTATTTATAAAGAGCTCGGCGATTTCGGCAGCGCAGTTGACCGCTTTAGGTTTGTCGGTATTTACAATTAACGCGATTTTCATTTAATCACCTATTTATCTAATTCGTTATGAGAATTTATAACAAGCGCTTCGGGGGTTATATCTGTGTAGGACTTTGGGGTATCGGATTTTTTTATATGGATTAAATACTCGATATTACCCTCGGGACCTTTAATCGGCGAGTAATCCAGATTAAGTACGCTGTAGCCGTTTTCGAGGCAGTAATTATATATACCCTCGACAACCTCAATATGTACAGCGGGATCACGTACAACGCCTTTTTTACCGACCTTTTCCCTGCCCGCTTCAAACTGAGGTTTTATTAAACACACAGCCTCGGCGTTTTCGGAGAGAAGCTCTCTGGCTACAGGGAGTAAAAGCTTTAGTGATATAAAGCTTACGTCGATTGAGAAGAAGTCAATATCGTCGGGAACCTGCTCGTGTGTAACCTTACGCATATTAGTGCGCTCGAGGTTAACAACTCGCTCGTCGTTTCTTAGCTTCCAGGCAAGCTGACCGTAGCCTACGTCTATTGAGTAGACTTTTTCCGCTCCGTTTTGGAGCATACAATCGGTAAAGCCGCCCGTAGAAGCGCCGATGTCCATCGTAATCTTACCGTTTAAATCGAGGTTAAAGTTATTTATCGCCTTTTCGAGTTTCAGCCCGCCCCTGCTGACGTATTTCGGAGCTTTTCCGCGGAACTCGATATCAGCGTTTTCGTCGTAGGATTGTCCGCATTTATCGGCTTTCTGATTATCAACGTAAATCTCGCCCGCCATAATAACGGCTTTGGCTTTTTCACGGCTGTCGGTAAATCCTTTTTCGTATACCAGAACGTCTAAACGTTTTTTCATAAGTATTCTTTAATTACCTCTATCATTCCGTTATCGTCGAGCTTAAACTCCTCGAGAGCCTGCTCAACGGTTTCATGACGCACAAACGCGTCTTTTATTCCGTGGATTTTATAGAAGAAATCCTTTCCTGTCTTTTTAAGTTCATAACCGAAAGACTCGCCGATACCGCCAGCGACTAAAGATTCCTCAAAGAAGAATATCATTTTAGACTCGGCGGCGATCTTAACAGCCTTACAGTCGATAGGTTTAATTCGGTTAAGCTTAATTATCTTTACGTTTATTCCCTCAGCCTTTAGGCGTTCGATTGCCTTACAGGCGTAGGAGAAGATTCGTCCGTATGTCACGATACAGATTTCGGCGTTATCGTCACCGTACAAATCGAAATCTATACTCGAAACAGTAAAATCCTCGGGACGATACAGTTCGCCTCCGCGCGGATAACGAACAGCTACAAGGCTGTCGCACATATACGCCGCGGCATTCATAGAGTGTTTAAGCTCGTCGAAATAACACGGAGAGAAAATCGTCGTTTCGGGGATAGTATTTAACATACTAACATCAAACAAGCCCTGGTGGGTTTCTCCGTCGTTGCCTACTATTCCGGCTCGGTCGATACATAAAACAACGTGGAGCTTTTGGATAGCGGCGTCGTGGATAAGCTGGTCAAAACCTCGTTGTAAAAATGTTGAATAAACGGCGAAAAACGGAATAATTCCCTTCGTGGCAAGTCCGCACGCGAACGTTACGGCGTGTTCCTCGGCGATACCTACATCAAAAAATCTGTTTTTATATTTAGACTTAAACTTGGATAAGCCGGTGCCGAGAGTCATTGCGGCGGTAATGGCGCAGATTTTCTTATCCTTTGCCGCCATATCGCAAAGGTGTTTTCCGAAAATATATGAGAACCCCTTTTTACTTGAAAGCGGCTCGCCTGTGTCTATATCGAATTTACCGATACCGTGGAACTCTTTAGGATGGGATTCGGCGGGTTCATAGCCTTTACCCTTTTTAGTTACAACGTGTAAAAGTACGGAATTGTTGTACTTTTTAGCCGCTTCAAGCGCGTTAGTAAGCTCCTCCATATCGTGTCCGTCAACCGGACCTAAGTATGTGTAGCCGAGATAATCGAAAAGAGTGTTTTTATATATCAGATTTTTAAGCTTCGATTTACTGCGGCTTAGAATTTTTCTGAATAGATTACCGATAAGAGGAATATGCGCGAGGATTTTTTCGGTACGGCGTTTGATTCTTAAATACGTAGGCTTAACCCTCATATGTGAGAGGGTCATAGCCATAGCGCCTACGTTATTGGAAATAGACATTTTGTTGTCGTTTAGAATAACAATAAAGTTCTTTTTAAATCTTCCCGCGTTATTTAAGCCCTCATACGCGAGTCCGCCCGTCATAGAGCCGTCGCCGATTATAGCGATAGTGTGGGAATTATCGCCTTTAAGCTGTTTAGCTTTAGCGATACCGAAGGCGGCTGAGATTGATGTGCTTGAATGTCCCGCGTTAAAGGCGTCATAGTCGCTTTCGCTGCGTTTCGGGAAGCCTGCTAAACCGTCTTTTTGGCGGATGGTATCAATCTCGTCATACCTTCCCGTGAGCATTTTATGTACATAGCTTTGGTGGCCGACATCCCATACAATGCTGTCTTTAGGACAGTTAAAGCATTTATGCAGAGCTACAGTAAGCTCAACAATTCCTAAGTTAGAAGCGAGATGTCCGCCGTTTACGGATACAACCTCGATAAGCTTTTCTCGTATCTCGGAGCAAAGTTGTTCTATCTCGGAATCGGAGAGAACTTTTATATCTTTAGGTGATTTAATTGTAGAAAGGATTCTGTACTTATTTTCCATAATCCTACCCCATTTACTGATTATTTCTTTCTGTCGGAAAGTTTAAGAGACAGCTCCTTAAGAGCGGTAGTATCTCCATCGAAAACATTTAGACATTCAATCGCTTCGGCGGTTAACTTGTCCACACGGCGTTTACATTCGTCGATTCCGAGAAGCGATACATATGTTGACTTGTTATTAACTTGGTCGCTTCCGACAGGCTTTCCAAGTTCTTCGTCGGACGAAGTTACATCGAGTATATCGTCAACAATCTGGAAAGCTATTCCTATATTTTCGCCGTACTTTCCGGCGGCGAGTGTCTTTTCTTCGTCAGCCCCTGCTATAGTACAACCAATTTCGCAAGCGGCTTTAATAAGAGCGCCCGTCTTTTTGCGGTCACATTCGGTGACGGACTTTAAGTCAGCCTGTTTATTTTCATTTTCGAGGTCGATAACCTGTCCGCCTACCATACCGACAATACCGCAGTACGACGATAAAATATTTATACACTTAACTCCGGCTAAAGCGGAAGCATTGCCGCTGACAGCGGCTTTGGACATAGTCTCGAAAGCTAAGCTCTGTAAAGCGTCGCCCGCCAGAAGCGCGATATCCTCGCCGTAGACTTTATGGTTAGACGGTTTACCGCGGCGCATATCGTCGTCATCCATACAGGGTAAATCGTCGTGGATAAGCGAGTAGGTATGAATCATCTCAAGCGCGCAGGCGTAAGGTATAGCGGTTTCATCGTCACCGCCGCAAAGTCTCGAAAACTCGAGAACTAACCTCGGGCGGATTCGCTTTCCGCCTGCCTTGAGGCTGTATTCCATAGAAGCCGCAAGATTTTTTTCGTAAACTACATCTTTAGGTATATAGCCGTACAGGGCGTTTTCTATAAGCTCAATATCATTCATCGAATATATCCTCTTTGTTCTTTATTTCGTCAATTCTCTTATTTATATCGACAATTTCGCCTTTATAAGAATCGAGCTGTTTATAACAAAAATTAAGAAGCTCGAAGGCTTCCTCGTAGCGTTTCATAGTTTCTTCAAGGGTAAGCTCGCCGCTTTCCATTTCCATTACAAGCTTTTCGAGTTTTTCGTTAGCCTGCTCGAAGGTAAGTTTTTCTTCCATATTTCCTCCTATAGCGAGTTCGCTATTTTAAAAATCTTCTCTAAGCGGTGATTTACTCCGCTTCGGGATATCCTAGGCGTTAAGTTTTCGCCGAGTTCTTTTAAGGACATTTCGGGATTTTCGAGCCTTAAAAGAGCTACGGATTTTAAATCACCGTTCAGATAGTCTATGCCTTTAACGTCTATAATCTTTTTAATCGCGAGAATCTGTTTAGCCGAGGCGTCGGCTTTTTTCTTGATATTAGCAAGCTCAGAATTCTGCTTACGGTTAATTTTATTAATCATCTCTTTATAAGCTGAGGTTTCGATAATACTCATAACGGAATTTCCCGCTCCGATGTACGCTAAAAAGTCGCAGATATCGGAATTACCCTTTAGGTAAACGATATATCCGCCCTTACGGGAAGCGAGCTTCGGGTTAAAATTAAACACCTCTACCTCGTTTATTAGATGGATTAAATTTTCGGCTAAGGTTTTATGCGAGACCGAAAGCTCTAAATGGTAGCTTTTTTCGGGATCGGTAACCGAACCGCAACTCAAAAACACGCCTCTTAAAAAGGCTGAGTATGAGTTTTCGTCGCCGATATTAGCTCTGTTGATTCTAAGCTTTAAATCCCTCGGGGAATGTCCGAGAGACTCGAAGATATTCTTACATTCGTCGGGTACTATAAGCGTAAATTTATTAAGCTTGGACTTAGATTTATCGCGGGATTTTTCGATAATCGGGCGGTATAAGCTCATAAGTAAAAACTCGAAGCGTTTAGCTATGTACTCGTTATCGGTTTTAAATACAATCTCGCGCGAACTAAATCTACTCGCGAATAAGAGCATTCCGTAACACTCGCTGAGCATTAAAGAATCGGATTCAATTTTTATTTCGGATAACTCTCGTTTAACCATAAACGAGAATGCGGGTTTATTTTTCATAGCTTTAACTTAGCTTTTTCAGAGCGTCGCGGTGGAAAACCGAGGACTTGTAACCGAGATCGGAAAAATGCTTTTTCAGCGTTTCGGCAATAGCTACGCTTCGATGCTGTCCGCCTGTACAGCCGATTCCGACAACGAGTTCGGATTTGCCCTCTTTTCTATAGAGCGGTACGCTGTAATCGAGAAAATCAGTAAGTTTTTTTACAAAATTCTCGGTATCTTCCGAAGAAAACACGTAGTCGTAAACTTCTTTATCAAGTCCTGTTTTATCCTTTAACTCGGGAATATAAAACGGATTAGGCAGGCATCTTGAGTCGAAAATAGTATCGCAGTCGCTCGGAACTCCGTATTTAAATCCGAAAGACATAAACGAAAGCAGGATTCCGTTTTCTTTATTACCTAAAAAAATCTCGGTAATTCGTTCTTTTAGAAGCTTAACGCTCACGTTAGTTGTATCAATAATATAATCGGCGATCTTTTTAAACGGCTCAAGATATGAAATCTCGAGCGATAACGCGCTTTCGAGGGTATTATCGGGAACAACGTCGGCAAGAGGATGTCTGCGGCGTGTTTCTTTAAACCTTGTAACAAGCACATCATACTTAGCGTCAAGGAATAAAAGCGAAAAGGTTTTATGTTCTTCCTTAAAGCTCATTAAATCGTCATAGAAGTTAGAGAGCGTGTTACCGCCTCGGACGTCGATAACAACCGCCACACGTTTCATAGAAGTATCGGTGGAGGTTTCGCAAAGATTATAAAAGGTTTTTAACAAGTCGGGCGGCAGGTTATCCACACAATAATAGCCGATATCCTCCAAAGCGTGAAGCGCTCCTGTCTTACCCGCGCCCGAAAGTCCTGTAATAATAATAAATTCCATAATATTTTAATTCTAATCGAGAAAAATAATTTCCCGTTGTAAGCTATATCCTGTTTCTTCTTTTACTGTTTTCTGAATAAGAGCTACGAGGTTTTTAACATCCTCGGCGGTAGCGGAGCCTGTGTTAACGATAAAGCCCGCGTGTTTCGGAGATACCTGAGCTCCGCCTACCGACTTGCCCTTTAGACCGCATTTTTCGATAAGCGCGCCCGCGTAGTTGCCCTCGGGACGTCTGAATACAGAACCCGCGGACGGAAAATCCAGCGGCTGTTTATCCTTTCGCCTGCCCATATAATCGTCCATACGAGCGCGGATACTGTTTTTAGAGTCGAGTTTAAGCTTTAAAGTAACGCCGATAATAGTAAATCCGTTCACCTTATAAATACTGCGGCGGTAACCGAGGTCAAGGTCCGCTGCTTTAATAACGCCGAGCTTGCCGTGTTTATCGATATGGGTGACGGAGTAGATAACATCCTTCATCTCTCCGCCGTAAGCTCCCGCGTTCATAAACACCGCTCCGCCGACAGAACCCGGAATACCCCAGGCGAACTCAAGTCCCGAAAGGCTTTTATTTTCGGCTTCCTTACAAAGTCCCGCAAGCGATAATCCCGCTCCGCAATAAATCGTAGTATCGTCGAGCATAGATACCTCGCAAAACTCGCCTTTAAGCTTGATAACGACCTTATCTATTCCGTTATCATTTACAAGCACGTTACTTCCCTTACCGAGAACTATGTAGTCGATTTTATTATCGTTTAGATATTTTATTAAAGAGGACAACTGCTTTTTAGTTTCGGCCTCGACGTAAAGCCCCGCGTCGCCGCCGATTTTAAAGGTTGTCATAGTACTCATAGCTACGCCGTACCTGGCGTCTATACCAAGCTCTTTACAAAGCTTATAAACATTATCATATTTATTCATAAAACAATTCCTAACATAAAATTAATTCCAATTATCGACGATACGTTTCTCAACCATTTCTTCGTCGATTTCCATACCCAGACTTGTCAGCAAGTCCTGAGCGGCGTTATAGCCCATCTTCTTCTGGCGGTTATTCATAGAAGCGACCTCGATAATATTAGAGAGATTTCGACCCGGCTTAACGGGGATAGTTACAATCGGAATATCTATTCCGAGAATGTCCATATACTCGTTCTCAAGACCCATCCTGTCGTAAACCTTCTTACCGTCCCAAAGTTCAAGGTTAATAACCATATCTATTTTTTCGGAAAGCTTAATCGAACCCATACCGAAAAGATTACGCGCGTTAATAATACCTACGCCCCTAAGCTCTACAAAATGACGAATATTCTGCGGAGAGCTTCCGATAAGAGTTCGACTGTCGGTTTTTCGAATTTCCACCGCGTCGTCAGCTATAAGGCGGTGGCCTCGTTTCATAAGCTCGATAGCGGTTTCGCTTTTACCGACTCCGCTGTCGCCGATAATAAGGCAGCCCTCGCCGTAAACCTCTACCAGTACGCCGTGGCGGGTAATTCTCGGAGCGAGCTCACGGCTGAGCATAGTAACAAGCCCCGCTGTGAGCGACGATGTGGTATCAGTCGACTGTAATATCGGGATATTATGCTCCTTAGCGCTGCTCATCATAGCATCGTTAAGCTCATAGCTTCTGCATAAGATTACAGCGGGCGGTCCGAATCTGAAAATAGAGTCAATTACGTGCTGTTGCTGTTCAGCGCCGAAACGCGACAAATAGGAGAACTCAGTATGTCCGAACACAAGGATACGAGTTTTATCGAAAAAATCGAAATATCCCGTAAGCTGAAGTCCCGGACGGCTGATATTATTATTTTTTATCATAATCTCGGAAGGTTCTTTCGGCATATATATAGACGCCAGCGACAGTTCCTTCATAATTTTTTCGAGCGATACTGAATATTCTACAGCCATAATTAACCCCGCTTTCCTGAACGTAAAATTCCACACAATATTATACTACAAAATATACATTTTGAAAAGTGAATTTACGCAATTTTTTTCAAAATATGAATTTTTATACATAGTTTTTTCGTTTAACGGCACAAAGCAGTATTATTATCAGCATAACAACTACTGAAAACGGCATAAACAAGCTGTTTTCAATAAAGCCGAGCAGGTTAAATAATGAGATTAAAATAGATACTCCGAGCAAAGAGGCTATATAAATTGAGTTAGTGAGATAATTATGCACGGACTTTTTAAAAATACTTACCGTAGAAGCGCTTACACTGAACACGCACGATATGGTCAGTATACTTAAAAGTATACAATCAGAGCCTTTAAACACACCTATTTTTGATATTGCCGGTAAAAGTTGAATCGGATACGGTGAGTTTACGCCCGAAGCGATTAGGATAAAATATGCTGTTACCGCCGTAAATATTGCTGAATATACGGCGTAAACCTTTCGCTTTATGTTTATTATACTGTCGTAATTTATTATATATAATAACGATGGTAAAAATAGTATTGCGAAGGAGTTAAATTTGTCGGGTATTTCGGCGGTTATATTAAACTTTATATTCGTGAAGGTACATACCAGCATATAGATTAACCCCGCGATTACAAATACAATAATTACCGTAGAAGCTCTCGACAACGCTTCACCGCCCTTTACCGTACAGAAAAAAGTAAAACATAAAAGCACGGTTATTATAAGACAGTCAGGTCCGTAAGACAGAGCCGTATTCATATAATCGGCGAATTTTACTACCGTCAGCACACAGTAAAGGCTTAGATAAACAATCGAAACAGGTATTAAAACCTTTTTCAACTGACCTTTATACAGCATAAACACAGCGTAGTTTACAAATAAAGCTAATACTGAGGTTAAGAGTACAAACACAGACGGAGTTCGGCTTATAAACATTACCGACGATAAGGACGATAAAAAACATACCGATAAAAACTGGGAAAATGTTATTTTATTATTCTTCATAAACGCTTCCGCCCTTTAGATTTTGTACATTCATAGTGTGTTTGGAAAGCTTTTTCCAGCCTAAACGTATAAAAACATCACGCATATTGAACTTTGAAAACGGAGTTATCGGCGATATAAATATAACGCCGAGAGTAGATTTTGAGGACATATAAACCAGCACTATACACGAGAGCATCACTATTCCCCACACTCCCATAATTCCGCCGACTATTACGAACGACAGGCGGAGGACTGTAATCTGAGGATACAAATCGGGTACTACATAGCTGCAAATTACCGAAATCGCGACAGCCAGTAACGTAGGCGCTCCGATAATACCGCCCTGGATAGCGCAGTCACCGATAACAAGCGCGCCTACTATACTTACAGCGTGTCCTAGGACTTTCGGTAGCCTCAACCCCGCTTCACGCATAGTTTCGTAGAGAAAATCTATCAGTAAAACCTCGAGCATTAACGGCAGAGGCGTGTGTGAGATAGAGTCACGGATATTTTTAATTAAAACCTCGGGAAAATAGTCGGGATGAAACGTTACGAGAGCTATATAAAGCCCAGGCAGAAAGATTGAGGTTAAATAGGCGGTGAATTTTAGGATTCGTGTTATAGCCGCGAAATACGGTCGGTTCGAGTAATCGTCGATAGAGTGAAAATTCTCGACAAAAAGGTGCGGTATTACGAGTACAGACGGCGTGCCGTCAACTATAATACCGATTCTGCCCTCCATTAATTTACCGCACAAAGAGTCCGGACGTTCGGTAATTCCGACGCCTGTAAAAATCTCATTTTTACCGCTGTCCTCGAGATAAGGCACTAAGTAGCCCGCGCCTAAAACTATCTTTATATCGCAGTCCTTAATGCGTTTTCTGACTTCATTTACAGACGAGTCGGTAGCCGTACCCTTTATATAGCAGAGCGCAATCTCGGTTTTAGACTCAGTTCCGACGGTAAACGTCTCGAACACAAGTGACGGATTTTTCATTCTTCTGCGAACCAAGGTCATATTAATACGCATCGCCTCATTAAAGCCCTCGCGGCTTCCGCGCTGGACAAGCTCGCTTTCGGGTTCGGATACGCTTCTGAACTTAAAGCCCTGAACTCCGACAGCGAGCATTTTATCGTAACCGTCCACCCCGAACACAGCGAATCCCGACATAGAGAATTTTATGACCTCGCTGAATGTATTTATAATTATAATTTCGCTGTTTGAGAGGACTGAGTTATAGATATAATCGAAAAGCTCCCTACCCTTTTTATCCTTAAAATCAGTTTCAAGAATAGGATTTATTACAGAAATAGCGAGAGATTCCTTATCGGACATACCCTCGATAGTAATTACAGCGCAGTCTGTGTTATTACTCAGAACTAAGTTCCTCACGGTAAAATCCGCGGACGAGGATGTTATGTTTTTTAACTTGGTAATATTTTCTTTTATAGAATTATACATTAAATCACCTAGTATAATTTTTGCGGATAAATATGTATTATTCAACTTAAAAAACAAATATTATAAACGGTGATATAATGCTGATTACGATTATACGGACGATTATACTGTATATTTTCGTCATACTGGCGGTTCGGCTTATGGGGAAAAGACAGATTAGCGATTTGCAGCCGTCGGAGCTTGTTGTAACGCTTTTGATAGCGGATTTAGCGTCGCTGCCTATGGAAAACAACGACAAGCCTATTCTGTCGGGAATTATACCAACTCTGATACTCGTATCGTGCGAGATACTAGTCAGCGTGATTATGATGAAAAACAGTTTTTTCAGAAAGCTTATCTGCGGAAGTCCTGTTATGGTGATTGAAAACGGAAAGATACTCAGAGATAAGATGATGAGCCTTAGAATAACTACAGAGGATTTATGCGTTCAGCTTAGACAGTTAGGTGTATTTTCGCTCGAGGACGTAGAGTACTGTATAGTCGAGACTAACGGAAAGCTCAGTGTGCTTCAAAAGCCCGAAAAAAGAAATCCAACCGCTGAGGATATGGCGGTAAATATTAAAGACGACGGGCTTGAGGTCGTGGTTATTAATGACGGAAAGTACCTTAACAGCTCGATGAAGATAAATAATACGAGTGTTAAAGAAATAGAAAAAATAATAAATAAAGAAAAAATAAGATTAAGCGATATATTCATTATGACTTTTAATAAAAACGGAGAGTATAATATTATTAAAAAATGAAAAGAATTTATATAGCGGTATTATTAATATTATTTAGCCTGTTTTTAGGCTATTTATCAGGAAAAGATGTAGAAAAGCGAAGTAATAAACATTTGGAATATATTTCTAATATGGAATATTTAATCAAAAGAAATGAATATAAAAAAGCAGAAAGATTATGCAAAAAAGCTGAATCAGAATTTAATAAAACAGATATTAAGTATATGTACACATACTACGTTCACAGCGATTTATCGGATATAAGCGAAAATTTATCCAGTATGAGGGATTATATTAAACAAAAAAAAGATACAGAATACTTTTATGTTTCGGGTATAGCAAAAAACCGGCTCCTTAAATTAATAAATAAGGAACCGATTAATCTGCAAAATATTTTATAATACTATAAAAAATCGGGCTGCCAGTGACAGCCCGAAAACTTTATTTATTTTTCTTAGCTCTCTTTTTCCACATAACCCAAAGAGGACCTGCGATACAGAGCGATGAATAACAACCTGAAACAAGACCTACGATCATGGGAAGCGCGAACGCTTTAACTGAGTCAAGGTTGTAGATAACAGCTACTACATAAACGATTACTACCGCGGTGATTGTTGTGATAGAAGTAATAATTGTACGGCGCATAACCTTAGTAGCGGCGAGGTTAAATACATCGGCAATATCAGCCTTGTAGCCTAAGTTTCTTCTCTCCTCACGAACACGGTCGTAAACAACGACTGTATCGTTAAGCGAGTATCCGAGAATCATAAGCGCAACCGCCATAAAGCTCGAATCGATAGGCATACGGAAGATTACATAGAAGAAGTAAATAATCGCGATATCGTGGAACAGCGCTACAAGTCCCATTACACCGGCGGAAAGGCCGCCGATTTTCTTGAATCGAATTGTAACGTAAAGTACCATTAACGCGCCCGCGAATAATACGGCTACAATACATTTCCAAAGGAAGCTTGTACCCATTGTAGCGTCAACCGAGCTGCTCTGCTCAAGGTTGAACTTGTTGTCGGGGAACTGCTTCTGGATAGACTCGGTAATATTCTTCTGTAAATCAGTAGAGATAGTATTATTACCCGAGAACTGTACTGTTAAGACGTTTTTGTTATTTACAAGGTCTTTGGAATCAGAGAATGTAACTATATCGTCAGGAGTTTTCTCCTGAACAAGACTTTTAAGCTTAGCGTCATCAAGCTTACCTGAGTAGCTGTACTTAATCATTGAACCACCGGTGAACTGAATGTCCATTGTGGTACCAAAAATAAAGTTACAGATAATACCGATACAGATAACAGCTAACGAAATACCGAAAAAGATTTTTCTTGAACCTATAAAGTTCTTCGCCTTTTTACCGCGAACTAAAAGCTTTTCTTCGAGGGTTTTCTTCTTAATATTACTCGCCATCCTTAACACCTCCAAAAAGCCATTTATGACGCGCGAACTTATAACCCGCAACTGCTCTAAGCATTACACGGCTTAATCCGACGCCCATAATAAAGTTGGAAATTACACCTACGAGAAGTGTATAACCGAACGCGTAAATCGTACCTGTTGTAGACTGACCGAATATGAACGAAAGAACGTTGAACGGACCGAATACGAGTAACAGGATAATAGCTACGATAACGATGGTCATATTACCGTCGATAATAGCGGAAAGCGAACTCTTTGTACCGCGGTCGAGAGCGCCGTCAAGCGTACGGCCTCCGCGCATTTCTTCCATAATACGTTCGGATGTAATAACGTTCGCGTCAACACCCATACCGATTGAAAGGATAAGACCCGCAATACCCGGGAGAGTCATTGTGAACGAATTGAATACAGGGAAAAAGCCTGACATAGCGGCTACAGTAATACCCATCTGTCCGAACAGAGCGATAACCGCGATAAGTCCGGGTAAACGGTACATAATAATCATAAACAGCGAGATAATAATCATCGCGATAATTCCCGCGATAGCCATAGCCTCGAGCGAGTTCTCGCCGAGAGAAGCGGATACTGAACCGTAGGAAGCTGTCGAGAGCTTAAACGGAAGGGCGCCCGCGTTAATCTTATCAGCGAGGGAAGTAGCTTCCTCAGCGGTAAAGTCACCGGAAATCTGAGCTTTACCTCCTGTGATTTTCTCCTGAATTGTCGGAGCGGAAAGCATAATATCGTCCATCCAGATACTTACAACCTTACCGTTGTACTTTTCGGTAATATCTGCGAACGTTTTAGTTCCCTTGTCGTTAAGTTCAAGCGATACAACGTAATTAGAAGCTTTAGCGTTAGTGGAGCTTGAATCGTAACCGGCCTGGGCTTTTTTAACCGCGGAACCGTCCATAAGAACAGTCTTTGTCTCGCCGGTAGCTACCTGGTTTACATACTTACCGTCGGAGCCGATAGAAGTTTTCTCGTAGCTGTTACCGGGGCGGAAAGTAAGCGACGCGGTGGAACTGATTTCCTTAATTGCGTTTTCAACATCGAAATCCTTTTCGTCCTCTTTCCAAGGGAAACGAACGATGATACGGTCGGTGTTGTAGTCGGCGTACAGTTCGTAGTCAGTGATACCTGACGAAACCATACGTGTTTCGATAATGGACTTAGCGGAGTCGAGCTGCGCGTCAGTCGCATTGTAGTTGTCAGCCGGCTCAAAGGTAGCCTCTACGCCGCCTCTGATATCGGTTCCCCAACGTATGTCAGTAATACCCTTAGTGATTGTTTGCTTATTATCACCTACATAGTAGGATACGCCGAAAATGGCGGAATAAGAAAACAGAAGGATAAGAATGGCAACGATGAAAAAGACCGGCTTTGGGATTCTTTTCATGCCGTAAGACCTCCAAATGTTTTATCGAATCTGTATGTAAAAGCAAAATAACTCTGTCACGTTCACATACATACAGACGTAACAGAGTTATTATACTTTTTTTTTAGCTAAAAGTCAATATTTTATTAGCTATTTAGTTATTAATTTTATAAATTTTACAATTTTTTACCCGAAAATATGTGCAATCATACGTTTAAGCGAGCTTTTCGAGCGCCGCGAGCTTTACGCAAACACAGAAAATATCCATAGCCTGAGCGAGTTCGTCAACCGACGGAAACGACGGAGCGATACGGATGTTTTTATCGTCGGGATCGTTACCGTAGGGATATGTAGCTCCCGCGGCTGTGAGAACTACTCCCGCTTCTTTACACAGCTCTACTACCCTTTTCGCTGTTCCGTTATAAACATTTACGCTCACAAAGTATCCGCCGTTGGGATTAGTCCATTCGGCGATTTCGGTATCTCCGAGCTGAGCGTTAAGCTTATCTAAAACAGTCTTAAACTTAGGGGCTAAGATAGCTTTATGCTTTTCCATATGCTTTAAAAGTCCGTCAAAATTCTTGAAAAATCTCATATGTCTTAGCATATTAAGCTTATCGTAACCGATAGTAGCGTACTGTAAACGTTTCTTTAAAACCTTAATGTTATGGGAAGAAGCCGCCAAAGCTGCTACGCCCGCGCCGGAGAAAGTGATTTTGGAAGTTGAACAGAAGATTATCGGTAAATCCTCGTTACCGTTCTTTTTACACTCGTCCATAATATTCAAAAGCTTGTCGGGAGTATCGGTTACATCATGAATAGCGTAAGCGTTATCCCACATAATACGGAAATCCTTAGCGGCGGGCTTTAAAGCGGCGAAACGCTTTACAACCTCGTCGGAATATGTGATACCTGTGGGATTGGAATACTTAGGCACGCACCATATACCCTTTATGCTCGGATCCTTTGATACAAGCTCCTCCACCATATCCATATCGGGACCGTTTTCGTCCATCGGAATTGGAATCATCTCAAAGCCGAAATATCCGGTAACGCCGAAATGTCTGTCGTAACCGGGAACAGGACATAAAAACTTTCTGTCCTTAACATCATGCCAGGGTAAAGTATCGTCGTAAATCTGAGCTGTCATAAAACAGGAAATTGTATCAAACATCATATTAAGGCTTGAGTTACCGCCTACGAATACATTATCGGGATCAATCTCGAGAAGATCGGAAAAAAAGTGCTTACACTCGGGAATTCCGTCAAACTCGCCGTAGTTACGGCAGTCGATACCATCGGCGGATAAATAGGAATCGGTACTCTTTAAAGAATCGAAAAGCGGTTGTGATAAATCAAGCTGTTCGGGAGAGGGCTTACCTCTCGCCATATTAAGCGATAAGCCCTTAGCTTTATACTGCTCATATTCATTTATCAGCGTATTCTTTTCGTTTTCAAACTCGTTTTTACTCATTTTTAAATAATTCATTTTGATTACTCCTAAAGTATATACTTCATATCCAAGTAGATATTTTACTACAAAAGGACGAAAAATGCAAGTTTTTAGCAAACAACTTGCGTTTTACGTTGAAAATATACAAAATACGAAATCTAAAACTCTAAATAATATATCTATATTATATGAATAAAAACACAAATTTGTTATAAACAACAAAGAAACCGCCGAAAAGGCGGTTTCCGATAAGTATTAATAATACTGATAGTAGTAGTAATAGTAGTAACCTCGTCTGCCTCGTTTTCCCTCGTGGGTTACACCTACGCGGACAAATCCGAGAGGCTTGGAGTCAGTTACCTTAATATTCTGAAGAAGCTTCTCAATATCGCCGTGAGTAGTTTTTCTCTCGCGAATAACGAGGATATATCCCGCGATATAATCCTTAAGAAGCAAAGCGTCCGCTACTACGCCGACAGGCGGTGAGTCGAAGATAATATAGTCATACTCGCGGTTAAGTCTTTCGACAAACCTCGAAACCTCGGGCGAGCAGATAAGCTCGGACGGGTTCGGCGGAATTGTTCCCGAAGTAAGTACGTCAAGACACGGAAGAACGTCGCGGTGAACTACATCATCGAACTCAACCATACGACCGACCATATCCGAGAAACCCGCTTTATTCTCAAGTTTAAGGATATTGTGAAGGTTAGGACGACGAAGGTCGCAGTCGATAAGGATAACTCTCTTTCCCATTTTTGAGAAAGAAATCGCGAGGTTCGCGGCAACTGTACTTTTACCGTCGCCCTTAGCGTAGGATGTAATAGCGAAAGCTTTTTTATCCGTAGCCGAAAGCGAGAACATAATATTTGTACGAGCCGATTTATAAGCCTCAACTATAGCGAACTTACTTTTTTCACTCAGCACGTTTTTATCGTTTTTATTATCTTTTTTACTGTTGGAACGGGCTTCGTTAATAGCCTTTTCTTCTTTTCTCTTTAAGTTAGGTAATTTAATCTTCATACCGCATTACCCCGCTTTCTCAAAGTCAACAATCTCGGCAAATACGGGGATATTATACATCTTCGAAATATCATCGCCGGGTTTAAGAGTAGTATCGATAATCTCGAGCATAAACGAAAGAAGTATACCTATCGCAAAACCGATAGCAAGTCCGTATAGGGTGTTCTGGTTAACGTTCGGAGAGGACGGAGAAGCCGGAACGGAAGCGCTGTTAATTTTACTAACTTTACCGTTACCTTTACCGTACATATCCGCGAAGCACTTAGGAGACTGGTCAGCGAGCTGATTCGCGACATTGGCGGCAACCTGAGGGTTAGAGGAAGAAACGTTAATTCTGATAAAGTTAGAATCAACATCATTTTTCTGTACCTGCTCAAATGTAACGGTAGCTCCCGACATAAGCGAAGTCATCTCAGGCATATTCTCAAATAAGATTACGCAGCTCGAAGCGAGCGAAGCGGACTGCTGGATATCGCTTACGGCGACACGTCCCGCCTGAGTAGCCTGATAGTATTTAGTAGATTTAACGGAAATATCCTCATTGTAGCTCTGGATAAGAATAAGCGAAGAAGTAGAATAAACGGGCGTAATAAAGAAGCTCGAGTATCCGTACACAATAAGCGTTACCAAAGCTGTAATTAAGAAAATTAATTTTACATGGCGTAAAAGCATATAAAATATTTTTCTGGGAGTTAAATCCTTAGGCATATAATACCCTCCTAATTAACACATATGTATAAATTATATACCAGCACACAAAATATATATTTCTTATAAAGAAATATAAAAAATTTAGGCTGTCATTGACAGCCTAAAACAATTACCGATTATTATCTTAATACGTTAAGCAATACGCCCGCGGCAACAGCAGAGCCGATAACACCCGCGACATTCGGGCCCATAGCGTGCATCAACAGGAAGTTTCCGGGATTTTCCTCCTGACCCACTCTCTGGGACACACGGGCAGCCATAGGTACAGCCGATACGCCCGCGGAACCTATAAGCGGATTTACCTTTCCGCCTGTAACCTTGTACATAATCTTTCCGAAAAGCACACCGCAAGCCGAACCCATCATAAACGCCAAAAGTCCGAGCACAATAATTTTAATTGTGCTTAAAGACAGGAAGTTTGTTCCTGTCGCCGTAGCGCCTACGGTAGTACCGAGGAAAATTGTAATTATATTCATAAGCTCGTTTTGAGCTGTTTTGGATAATCTGTCCGCAACACCCGATTCTTTAATAAGGTTACCGAACATAAGCATACCTACAAGCGGAGCGGCGTCGGGTAACAGAATCGAGATTACGATAACTATAATAACGGGGAAAATAATTTTTTCGAGCTTAGATACGGGACGAAGCTGCTCCATACGGACAGCTCTCTCCTTTTTAGTGGTGAGAAGTCTCATAATAGGCGGCTGGATAATCGGTACAAGCGCCATATATGAATAAGCCGCGATAGCGATTGAGCCTAACAGCTCGGGAGCAAGTTTAGTTGTAACGTAAATCGCGGTCGGGCCGTCGGCGCCGCCGATAATACCTATCGCGCCTGCCTGAGCGTCTGTAAATCCGAGGAAGATAGCTCCGATAAATGTAACAAAAATACCAATCTGAGCCGCCGCGCCTAAGATAAAGCTCTTGGGGTTAGCGATAAGAGGACCGAAGTCGGTCATAGCGCCTACGCCTAAGAAAATAAGCGGAGGATAGATTCCGAGCTTAACGCCCTGATAGAGATAATAGAACAGTCCGCCGTAATGCGGTACGTTATAATACTTAACTCCGTCCATCATCGTGACGGCGTAGCCTTGGGTAGTACCCTTGGCGGCTATACATTCCTTGGCGCTCATAAGAGTTGTTTCGGGAGCCGCCATAATAGACGGATATAAATTTACAAGAAGCATACCGAAAGCTATCGGTAATAAAAGCAGAGGCTCGTACTGTTTTTTAATAGCGAGGTAAAATAACACGCACGCTACGCCTATCATTACGTAGTTTTGCCAGCTTAAAGTCATAAGTCCCGAATCGGTAAAGATACCTTTAAGGGCGTCTAAAAAGTTATTAATAATTTCCATTAACAGTTCCTCCCTCGATTAAAACGGTCTGGTGTTATTAAGAATACCCGCGTTCTTCCAAGCCGAAGAAGCGCCGCTTCTTTTAATACTTTTTATTTTAACCTTATCGGTCGAACCGTACATACTGTATACCGCCGCGGATATTACGGCGACAATTTCGTCGTTCAAGCCGTCTTTACCGGCTTTTACGGCAGGTTTTTTATCAACGGGAGGTTTAGTTACCTTCTCGGGTTTACGCTCTACCTTTACTTTAGATTTTTCTTTTTTCTTATTCAACGCTTTAGTCTGAGCTTTATTAATAATAAAGCCGTATAACCAGATTAAAACAATCAGGAAAATGAGTACGGCGAATACTATCGTAAAGCCTGTGAGCAGCATTGACGCGGATATTGTAAATTTATCCATTATATCCATAAACGATTTACCCCCATATTAATTCCATTACACTCTATAATTATACTTAATACGGGGGCAAGTTTCAACGATAAATATTCAATTTTTTAATATTTTGTTAAATTTTACAGTTTTTACTCTTTCGAAACCAATTATTTGTGTATTAATTTTTTACAGGATAATACAGATTAATCCGTTGCAGCCGTTGTTGGTTATTCTTTCAATAGTCTCCCCTATCTTCGCTCTCGCGTCGTTAGGCATACGGTACAGCTTATTATGAAGCCCCTCATTAACGAGCTCGTGTACGCTCTTTCCGAAGATATTGGATTCCCAGATTTTCGCGGGATTTTCCTCAAACTCCTTGAGCATAAATGATACCAGCTCCTGGCTTTGCTGTTCGCTTCCGACTATCGGTGTAACTTCGGTTTTAGTATTCACTTTCATCATATGGATTGACGGAGCGGAGGCTCTGAGGCGGATTCCGTATTTGCCCGACTGCTTAATAATTTGGGGCTCCTCTAAGGAAAGCTCCTCCATAGTCGGCATAACGATTCCGTAGCCTGTGTCCTGAACCTGCTGATAAGCCGCGGCGATTTTATCGAACTCACGCTGTTTTTCTGACATTTCCGACACGGATTCGAGCAGTGAACATTCGTCGTTTATTTCGAAACCGATTCTCTCGGAAAGCACATCGTAAAAATACTTTTTAGGGATAGCTACCGAGATTTCAGCCTCTCCCTTACCGAGATTAAGGTCGGTTAGGCGGGTGTACTCGACATAATCGCACTCGGCGATTTCGTTTAAAGCGTCCTGGATTCTGCGGATTTTATCAATTTTGGCGGCGGATTTCTTAATACACTCAAACACAGCCTCTTTAGTTTCGTTTTCTTTCGGAAGTTTAACAAGCCATTTCGGAATATCTACGGAGATTTCTCTTATCGGGAACTCGAATAAAAGCTGAGCTAAGATTCTTTTTATCTCGGTTTCGTCGAGTTCCATACAGTTCACGGGGATTACGGGCACCTGGTATTTAGAAGCTAAGTCGTTAGATAAATCGACAGCGCTTTTAGAGCTTGGATTTACGCAGTTCAAGAGAACTATAAACGGTTTGTTTATGCTTTTAAGCTCGTCGATTACTCTTTTTTCCGCTGCCTCGTACTCATTTCGGGGTAAATCGGTTACAGAGCCGTCGGTGGTAATTACAAGACCTATGGTGCTGTGGTCGGTAATAACCTTTTTTGTACCGAGTTCCGCTGCCTTTTCGAAAGGTATTTCCTCCTCGAACCAAGGGGTTTTTACCATTCTGGGCGAGTCCTCCTCGTTATAACCGAGAGCGCTGTCCACTATGTAGCCTACGCAGTCTACCATACGTACATTTAAATTAGCGTTATCGGACAGCGTTATCTCGACGCTCTCCTCGGGAATAAATTTAGGCTCGGTAGTCATAATCGTTCTTCCGCCCGATGATTGCGGAAGTTCGTCTACGGTACGGTTATACACTCCCTCGTCGTTAATATTAGGCAATACGATTGTATCCATAAACCTTTTTATAAACGTACTTTTACCTGTGCGTACAGGGCCGACTACTCCGACATACACATCGCCGTTAGTACGTCTTGATATATCTTTATAAACTGATCTTTGTTCCATTATTTTCCTCCGTTATACCATAGGTATTAAAAGCATTTTCGAATTAGCCGGCATATCTTCGCCGAGCGAGTTCTCGTCGATAATAAGGCTCATCTTAGTATTGTATCTTTTAGCTATATCCCACAAGCTCTCATTTTCATCCGAATAATAAAGCACTAAGGCACAAGCGCGTTTCTTGAGCTTATTATCTTCGTCAACATTTATTGAGGTAACGATAGTATAAGCCTTGTTGTTCTCGAGTACGAGAGAATACTTAATCTCGCAGCGAAGCTCGATAGTACCGTTGTCGGCTATTCTATAGCTTACGCTCATCACCTGTGCCGAAGCGCCCGCTATATTATTAAAGCCCGAAACCTCTATCTCTTTATCAAACTCAACGGCTCGCTCGATATACTCGGGGTTATTATCGCTGTTTTGAGCGAGGATATTTACCGTAAGCTTAGAGTTAAGCTTAACCTTGTCGTCGTTAAGGCTGTAGTTTATGAGATTATACTTTACATTAAAATCCACCACTTCGGAAATATCACAGTCAGAAACCGATACCGAGTCCTTAAACATAAAGCTGTCCTCGACTACATCGGTGAGCTTCGACAGACAAACTCTCGACTTTTCGATTTCGGTATTAAAATCGGTACTGTAGGCGTCGAGAACTACCGTAACATTCTCAGTGTTATAACCCGTTACGCTCACACAAATCCGGCTGTCGATATTAACTATAGGCGTTTCGGACAGGATATCATTTTTGAGCCGTATATCATAGGACAAGAGCGTCGCTTTAACACAGGCGCTTGTATCCTCATTTAAGTCATTACAATCGACCGATTTAGAAAACGGAATGGAGTAATCGAGCTGATTTACCGATGAGGGATCGGCGTTGTTAATATAAATCAGCCTTACGTTTAAATCGCCGTTAAACAATATCTTACCGGAGACGATTTTATAATCGCTTATAACAGCTCTAACATCGCTGTCCAAAATAAGCTCAACGGGAGGTTTGTTTACAACCTGAACCTCGTCGCCTACGGAAAACTGTTCCTGACATAGAGCCGATAAAGCCGACACCGTTATTTCTTCGGTATTAAACTCGAGTTCGCTGTCCTCGGGAGGCGAATATAAATCGAGTTCTCCCTTAGTAAAGACTTTGGCGTATAGGGAAAACGCTCCGTGTATAGTAAGTCTGCGCCGGGATAGCGGACGGCAGTTAAGATACTCGCATTTAACATCGGTTTCTATTATCGGATTATCGGGAACTTCTTTAAGGCTGAAGGAAGCGTTAAACGGCAGCGACTGTTCACAGGCTCTGACGTTATTTTTAGTGTCGGTATAGAGGATATTAACAACAGTTGTACCGTCAATCTGAAGCTGGCCGCCGCTTAGGTTTCGGTTATAGATTTTAGGAATTATCTTACAGCGGAGAATTTTCTCGAGATCGGGACAGTAATCGGGCAGGGTAAAATCAATATCGACGGGCTGTTCCGAAACAGCGTCGAGCGCCGAGCTTAATACTCCGACTGTAGTTTTGTTCAGGTTATATTCCATAAATTTATCTCTCCTTTTTATTGCTGTTAGATTGTATTCACGGAGAGTAACATTTATGACAAATTGTCCGTAAAAACGGAAAACACGCGGCCAAGCGCGTGTTTTTGAATTAATATTATTATTTTGAAGCTCCGCGAGCCTTACCTATAATCATAAAAATAAAGAATACGACTATATCTACAGCGACAATTGTCGAGCCGACAGGAGCCGCGAACACTATCGAGATTAAAATACCGAACAGCGCGCATACAACCGAGATACAAGCCGCGCATACTGTAACCGACTTAAAGCTTTTAAATACCCGCATAGCTGACAGCGCGGGGAAAATTACAAGAGCCGAAATAAGCAGAGAGCCTACTAAATTCATAGCGGCTACGATAATAACCGCGATGATAACGGCGATTAGAAGGTTATACAGCTTAGAGCGTGTTCCGACAGCTTCGGCAAAGCTCTCGTCAAATGTAACGGCGAAGATTTTATTATAAAAGATAATAAATAAAGCAACCACAATTACCGAAAGCGCCGCGCATACCCACACCTCAACGCCCGTAAGAGTGAGTATCGAGGTTGAGCCGAAAAGCGTGGAGCATACATCTCCCGAAAGATTTGAGGAAGTCGAAAAAACATTCATAATAAGATAACCTATCGCCAAAGCTCCGACGGAAATCATCGCGATAGAAGCGTCGCCTTTTATTTTGGTATTAGAGCCTGTTCTTAAAAGAAGCACGGCGCAAATCACCGTAATAACCAAAACAAAGAAAATATTGTTGGTAAGATTAATTACCGAGGCGATCGCTATAGCGCCGAAGGCTACGTGCGAAAGTCCGTCGCCGATAAAGGAAAACCGCTTTAATACAAGCGTTACGCCCAAAAGCGAGGAGCATAAAGCGATTAACACGCCTACGATAACAGCGTACCATACGAACGGATAGGTTAAGTAGAGAGATAAATTCGAAATAATATCGGTCATTTAATTACCTCCCTTGCGAAGCTTTTGGAAATTTCGCTGTTTAGATATTCCTCTTTAGTACCGAAGAAGTTTTTTTCGCCGATATGCAGAATTTTATCGGCGTACTTTACAGCCGCCTGAATATCGTGGGAAATCATAATAATGGTAATATTGTATTTTTTATTAATCTCGAGTATTAAGCGGTAAAGCTCCTCGGTAACCTTCGGATCAAGCCCGGTAACAGGCTCGTCGAGAAGAAGTATATCGGAAGCGGCGCATAACGCTCTTGCTAAAAGAACTCTTTGCTGTTGACCGCCCGAAAGCTCTCTGTAACAACGTTTTTTTAAATCCTCTATGCCCATTTTTTTGATACTTTCTTCGGCAAGGGCTTTATCTTTTTTATTATAAAAGGGATGGAATTTACCTTTATTCTGACAACCTGATAATACAATCTCCCATACAGACGCGGGGAAATCGCGTTGCACCCGGGTTTGCTGAGGCAGATATCCGATACCGTTATTTTTAAGGTTATCGCCTGTTTCGACCTTACCTTTAAAAGCGGGTTGGAGTCCGAGAATTGTCTTCATAAGCGTAGTTTTTCCCGAGCCGTTCTCCCCTACGATACAAAAATAATCGCCCTTTTCTACAGAAAAATTCAGGTTGTGGACGATTTCGTGACCGTCATAACCTAAACACAGTTTTTTACAACTTAACTGAGCCATAATTACTCCTTAACGCAAATTTGCGAATTATTCGCAAATTAGTATATCACAGCCCAGTACATTAGTCAACCGTATTTTATGAAAAGTAGTAAGCGGTAAGTGATATGAAAAAAGCAGGCTCAAATAAAAATTTGAGCCTGCCGAAAGATTTATAATATTAAATTAAGCAAATAAGGTAAACTTAGTACCTGTATTTCCGGCGCCGTCTAAGCCCGCGATATGCTTCTGGATAGCGGACGCGTCTTTAACGTTGATATTATCGTCAGCGTTTACATCCGCTGCCTCTCGGTACTCTTCGGGGAGCTGTTCGAGCATAGCAGCGTGCTTCTGGATAGCGGTAGCGTCCTTGATACTTACAACTCCGTCGCCGTTAACGTCGCCGTAGGTCATTTCCTGAGTGGGAGCGGGCGCTGTTGTCGGAGCGTCGGTCGCGGGCTCGGGAGCCTGGGTTGTAGTCGGTTCGGGTTCGGTCGCGGGAGCGGTTGTAGGTGTGGGAGTAGGAGCTGAACCGTCTCTGATTTTACCGATATTGGCGAGAGGAACTGTAATTACATCCTCGTCGTCCTTTTCGTGAGAAGTGCTCGCGTCGCTTCCGTAGCTTCCTAAAGCGTTGTCGAGCATTGCGCTCGGGTCAAAAGGAATACAGTCGAGAGCGGATTCGCCTCGTGTAGCTAAGAGCATAGCACCGATACCGTTTTTAGTTAGATAAGAAGCGTCAATTCCGAGAGTTTCGAAAGGAATCTTCATCTCGTAGAATGAATCGTATTTTGTATTATGAGCGCCTGACTGTCCTTTAAAAGTCTTATAATCAACCCAGTCAGCGTTTTCGTCATAAACATCCTTCGGGTCTTCGGAATAATTAAGTCCGTAAATACTGCTGCAGATATTGGTTTCCGCCATTTTATACTCAATTCCGCCGGTTTTAAATCCGACGCAGCCTGTTGTATAGTCTGTGTTGCCGCTATCGTCAACAGCCTTGAACATTGAGGGTTCGCCTTCACCGGCTTTACCGCTCATATAGAAAAGTCTATCAACGTGGGTATCAAAGGAAATACCCATTTTTTGTCCCCAGATAGAACCGCCGCTGCTATTCTTATTGGACATTTTAACGGATGTAGGATCCACGCTTAAAGCGAGGATAAGAGGTACGTTCAGTACACGTCCGCCGTCGGATAACGGACCGTCGCCCTCTCGAGCCCATGTGTCAGTAGTGTTAGTCATCTGCCATCCGATATACAGATTGTCGTCGTCCCAACAAGCAAAGAGAGCGTATGTATCAAGCACACAGTTCTCGTGACCGCCTTTGAAATGGTTAGCTACATCCCACGCCGCGCCTTGAGCGATAATCATATCCTCAGACCAGTCGTCCGCGCTTCCGTCGATAGTAACAGTCTTTTTAATACCGACTTTTCCGCCGCCGTTTGTAGAATAGTATTTCGCGGGAAGAGTGCCGTCAGCCGCCGAAGCGGTAAAGCTCGCCGCAACCACGCTAGATACAATAATCATAGACGCGAGTATAAGCGATAAAGCTTTTTTCGTTAATTTCATAATAAAACTCCTTCTCATTAAAAATCTATTTTTAACAAGTACATTATACATAAATAAGTTGTCAATAGCAACAGAAAAAACGCCGTACAGGCAAACTTCGGCGTTTTGCATATACGGCGTTTGAAATTTAACAGTTAAATTCGACACTTTTATTCAATTTGAGCAACCTTTTTGATACCGAATATCTTTCTAAGGAAAAAAGATATGAACTTTGGATTTTCGATAAGTACGACTTTCATAACTACCTCCAGATTAACGCTTGCAGATACTCCAAGCTAAAAATACCGTGGCGATTAAAGAAATTATAAGCACCCATTTAGTCGGCAAAACAGTCGCGACGAGCAACCCTAAGCCGAAGCTTAATGTCGAGAAAATCTGGCTTCTGTACGTTTTCATTTAATCACCCTTTAGCAGTATATTAACTTAAATTACATTTGTTACAAATTTTCCGATATAAAGCTTACGATTCACTCGGAATAACGCGATATTGAATGTTTTTATATTTAACGGCGAATCTATAACTATATTTCTTGCATTTTTTCTGTATAAATAATATAATAACGATATGAGAACTATAGAGATTAAAGAAAACGACGGCGGTCAGAGGCTTGATAAATTTTTAAGCAAAAGATTTAAGACGATGCCGAAGTCGCTAATGTACAAGTACATAAGAACTAAATACATAAAGCTCAACGGTAAAAAATGCGATAAAGCCGACTTCATTAAAGCCGGCGATATTCTTACGCTATATATTAAGGACGAATTTTTTGAGGATAATCCCGAAAAAAGCTACGAGTTTTTAAAGGCTCCTGATAAGCTCAGTATCGTTTATGAGGACGAAAACATCCTGCTCATAGACAAAAAGCAGGGCGTTTTGGTGCATCAGGACAAAAGCTATCACTTCGACAGCTTAGTTATGAGGGTTCAGCACTACCTGTACAAAAAAGGCGAATATAATCCCGAAAAAGAAAGCTCATTCTCCCCCGCTTTAGTTAACCGAATCGACAGAAATACAGGCGGAATAGTCATAGCGGCTAAAAACGCTCAGGCGCTGAGGATACTCAACGAAAAAATGCGTACGAGAGAGATTGAGAAATACTACCTGTGTAAGCTATGCGGTAAGCCTAAATACGACAGCGGAATTTTAGAAGATTACCTAATTAAAAACAACAGCACAAATACCGTGAAGGTGTTTAAAAAACCTGTCGAAAACTCAAAAAAAATCATTACCGAGTACAAGATTTTAAGCTCGGATAAAAACACCTCGCTTGCGGAAATTCATCTGCATACAGGCAGAACCCACCAGATAAGAGCTCATATGGCGTTTATCGGACACCCGCTCGTTAATGATACAAAATACGGTAAAAATAAAAAGAACTTTATTAAATCGGGTAAGTATCAGGCGCTTTACGCGTATAAGCTCAGGTTCAACTTTAAATCGGACGCGGGAATTTTAAATTATCTAAACGGTAAGGAGTTTAAGGTAGACAAGGTTAATTTTATTTAGAATCATACACGACAACAAGGGCAGCTCATTTGAGCTGCCCTGTTCTATGGTATTAAATTACTGCTGAGGCTCGGTTTTTACCGAAATCGCCTCGCCTAAATATTTAACGTTCGAGAACGCTTTATAAGGCGATACCGAGTAAGATAAAATATTGAGCCTTTCGGAAACGGCGTCTTTATCGGGAGAAGTGCTTTCGGTTTCGGCAGGTTCTTCTTTTCTGAACAAGTCGTTATCCATACAGAAATGCTCGGGCGTATCAGAGATTAGACTTGTACCTGTTTCGTCTTCCCTATATACGCGGTAGTAAATCCCGCTTCCGAGGAAATTCCAGCTAAGCATATTATAGCCCTCGAATTTTTTAAGGGTTAAATCGTCAACCTCGATTGTATCGTAAACATTCGAGAATTTCTTTTCACCGTCGCCCTTAAACGAATAGAATATATCCTTACCGTCGTTGCGGAAATTTGAGTATATTCTGGCGGCGATATTATCCTGAGTAACGACAACCGCTGCTTTATCTTCGGCGGTGTTGAGATAGTTGTTTGTTACCTCAAGCGACTTTTCGACTTCTTTAGTAGTATCGTTAGCGCCGTTTAAGTAAACGCACTCGGCTTTAGGCGAATAGATACTGTTATTGTAAAGAGTGGTGTTGTTGGAACCGTAGTTAATACGCACTCCGTAGGACTCGGCGTTATCGATGTTATTCTCGATAAACTGAGTATCAATGCTCTCGCGGATTAAAGCTCCGTACTCTCCGCTGTCGGTTATATCGTTACCCTCGACATTTGTGCCGACGGCTTGTTTCAGCTTAACGCCTGTACCGCAGGATGACGTTATCTGATTATCCTTAACGGTATTATTGTTACTTGAGGAATATACCGCTACAGCCGATAGTTTAGAATTGGTTATCGTATTATTTTCGACGATATTATTATCGGAAGTTCGAACCGAGATACCCATATCGTCGCCGTTAGACACGGTATTGTTTTTTACCGAAGTATTATCGGACGAATACATATAAATTCCCGAGCTTTTGAAGCTTTTAGCGGTATTGCCCGTGACGGTAATTTTATCGTTGCCGAAGCCCGCGGCTGTCGGAGTGAGATAGATTCCGCGAGCCGCGTCGAGCTTACCGTTTTTAACGGTATTCATCGACACATTAACGTTTTCGCAGCCCTTAACCTCGATACCGTTAGAGGTTTCGGAAACCGAGCCGTCAGCGTTAATCTCGTTGTTACAGATATTGGAATCAACCGCGTAGTTGAGCTGGACGCCCACGGCAACGTTGCCCTTAATAATATTCGGCTTGCTTGTATTATTGGCGTTAAGACCTACGTTTACATTATAAACCTTATAAGTACCCGCTTTAACGCCTGTTTTCTTATCGTTCTTGGCGTAATAGTCGCCCATTACCCTGATACCGCAGGCGCGCGCGTAGGTATTATTCTTTTTTCTGAGAGTTATTTTATTATCATAGATATAGGTTTTTGAATCCTTGACGATTTTATCGCACTTTTTACAGGTAAGGTTTTTGTTATTATAAAAGTTATAACCGCTGCCCGTAGTCATAGTTCTCATATCGACTCCCAAACCTACGTAGTCCATAGTGTTGCTGTAAATCTTAGAGTTAGTCCAGTACACGCCGTAAACCGTGATACCGCCGATATTTCTGAAGTAGTTATGATGAACCTTAATATTGTCGAATGGATTGCCTAAAACGGCGTGGTGGCTTCCGATAGCCCGGAATTTATTTTTAAAGTTACAGTAGCTCAGAGTTATATTTTTAGTCGGAGTATTGTCGTACTTGCTAAACTCGGGCATAGCTTCCGAAGTATTTACGTCAAGCTGGATAGCTTCTCTGCCGCCGTCGTTCTTAAAGATATTAACGCCCTTGTCGTTATAGAAATTACACTTGGTAATCTTACCGTTATCAACTCCGCCGAACTCGATATCGTGGCAGTTATAATTATTCTTAAAGGTACAGTTTTTAATAGTAATATTCTTACAATGTCCGAATCTCAAGGTAGAATGTTGGATACGCCAATTAGCAGTACCCGCCTGAGAATACGGAACCGCCGCGTCCCATGTTCCGCCGTCAATCGTGATATTGGAGGAACCGTTATATCCCGAAACGCCCGACGCTCCGCCGCTGTAGCCGTTACGAAGCAGATTGCCGTAATACTTAAAGACGCAGCCCTCAGCCTTTAAGGTAGTATTGCTGTAGATTTTAATTGTACGGTCGAGCTTATAGTTGCCCTTAGACACACTTACTACAGCGGGCTTAGAAGCGCTCGCTTTCTTACGGGCGGTATTTAACGCTTCGTTTAGGGCTCGTGAAAAATTCCTGCCGTATTTTTTAGCTTTAAATTTCTTTCTGTATTTTCCGCAGACAACCTTAACGGTACCCTTGGAATTAGTATAGGTTACCGCGTTGGATACGGATATTGTAAACATACTTACAACATACAGTATTATAATAAAAAATGAGATAAATTTAAGTATTCTCCTATTCATAAAAATCCTTTACTCTTTTATACACATCATCGCGCACATAGTACCGCGCTCGCCGCCTGTCGCTCTGTGCGACCATAAAAGTTCGCTGTTACATTTAGTACAAACGTCGCTTACGGTAATATTGCTCTCGTCTACTCCCGCGCGAATTAATATCTGTTTATTCGTTTCCAATAAATCAATCATAAATTTATTATTCTCTTTCGGAAATATAAATTTAGAATTATCTAAATCATTAAGGTCATAGAACTGCTTGGCGCAGGCTTCGTCAACTTCGTAACAGCATTTAGAAATCGCCGGACCTACGGCGCAAACAACATCCTCGGGGTTAACGGAGAAGTTATCGGTCATAGTTTTAATAACCTTTTCGCCGATACGACCGACAGTTCCGCGCCAGCCCGCGTGAGCTAAGGCTATAACCTTGTTTTTGGTATCTACAAAAAACAGAGGCGTACAATCGGCGTAATAAGTAACCAAAGTTACATCCTTTTCGGCGGTAACGAGCGCGTCAACGCTCTGAATATCGCGCGGTTTAGTAATACCGACACCTCGGTTTTCGGAATTTACAACTCTCACAAAAGTGTTATGATCCTGAGCTGAAGCAACTAAGGTATCAAAATCGAGCCCGATACTGTCACAAATTCTATGATAGTTTTCCACAACAGCGTCTTTATTATCACCGCGGTTAAAGGCTAAATTCATAGTGGAAAATATTCCCTCGCTTACTCCGCCGAGACGTGTTGAAAAGCCGTGTTTTATAAAATCAATTTCTTCTAATCGTTTATATGAAAGATACGGAACGGTATCTTTATTGTTAAGATTCATTACCTTGCTGTTAAAAATCAAAAATATCACCAATTACATTTTATACCAAATTAAAAGAACTTGCAAGTTACAATTTAATATGATAAAATATTATTAACATAATTATTATAATTCATTAACGTGAAAACAAGGTGAAAATAATGTCAAAAAAATTATTCGGAAATAATATAGAACCCGACTGCGAATACTGCGACAGATACGATAAAAGCGGTGACGAGTTTTTCTGCTCCGCTAAAAAAGAGATAAAAAACGGAAAATGCCGAAAGTTCATCTATAACCCGACTTTAAGAACGCCTAAGGGTGAAGCTGAGCTGATGAGCTTCAGCAAGGAAGATTTTGAGATATAATTGAATTACAACTTATCACTTACAACTAAAGGAGCCGGCTCACTGAGTCAGCTCCTTTTACTTACGAATAACAGTCGGCTATTCGTTTTAAATTTTTTAAAGCGTTTTTTATATGACGCGTGACGGTCGAAGGATTAATATTTAAGTCCTGAGCTATAGCTTTCATCTTCCTCCCTTTAAGATAATACTCACTGATACAATATCTCTGGCGTTCGGTAAGCTCGTTTAACATAGCGAGTTTTAGTACATTTTTCATCTTAGACACTTCGCTTGAGTTAGTTTCACGATAATCGAAATCGTAATACGGCAGAGTATGCCTAATCGAAGTGTTTAATGATACCTTACTATGCCGCATCGGCATTCTCCTTAGCCCGCGCTTTGAGCATTTTCGCGGTATTGATCAGGTCGTAATAGATATATCTGTACGAGGCTATAACAGAGTTTATGTTTTCTTCGTTCGTCGTTTCGCCGTCTTTAAGAAGTTTATAGTATTTATCGATAACCTTCTTGATTTTTTCGGCGTCGTTTATGTATTCTTCCGCCCATTCGATGTAATTCATATAAGTTCCTTTCGCTATAAGTTATTATTCCACGTACAAGATTATCGGGGCTATAACCTTGTAATAATATTATAGCAGAACTTTTGTTCTATTTCAAGAAAAATACGAATATTTGTTCGATTTTTACGCAAAGTCCAATTGTCAGGACTTTGCGGTCAAAAATGTAAAAAACGCGCGCAGCGTGCTGCCTGGCGCACAAAATAAAAATTTTAGCTCTATAGGAGTCAGGTAAGATGTTCTTTTCCTTAACACTGTTATGCCGGAATATTTATACAAGTTTTAAGTAGTTTCCTATAGAGCAAAAACAGAGCCTGCCCAAAATGTTGAGCAGGCTCCGTAAGTTAATCGTCATCATCAGGAATCTGAGGTGGTTCATTAATAAAGGTTCGTTTTTTTATTGTAACGCCGTCGTATTTAAGCCGCATAGCGATTTTACCGTTAAATATCTTACGGCATTTAGGACAACGGAACTTAGCTACGAAGTTTTTATTCTTGACCTTAAAGTGAGTTAGCTGTTCTACCCTGATTCCGCAATCATCGCAGATAAAGTAGAGCTGGGATTTGTCAATAAGCGGATTATTTATATCGGTAATAAGCTTGTTTTTAAACGTAATTTTGCGGTAGAACTCGTCGTCAACGTCAGCGATATAGCTTATAAACTTCTTTTTATCATACAGCTTTTTAAGACATTTTAAGCTTAACTTAGCGTCGGTAAAGGCTCGGTGAAGCTCCTCCTCGCCGCTTTTTATATCGAGCATTTCGGCACAGTTTAAAAGTCCGAGCTGCGCCGCGGGATTATGGACGTCGAGCATATACTCGCAATATTCCTGTAAATTACAATAACTCTTTAGAAACGGGATTTCACTGTCGCCCGTATAATAATTAAAGTTATCCATAAGGGTTAAAATATCGGAAGTACCCCAGGTTAAAATAACGCTGTCTCTGGAAAACTCTCTGAACTTATCGGTAGCCGATGTAAAGCTCAAGCCTTTAGAGAAAAGCTCATCGTTGCTGATATGCGTTAACGAAGCTATATGACTGCTGAGTTTTTTACCGATTTCGGGTTTCACGAGCATAGAGAAAGTGTCGATAATCTCGAGATTCTCGTTAACCTTAACCGCTCCTATTTCGATAATTTCATTAACATAGTGGTGAACCTTCTTGCTGTAGGAACCGTTCCACTCTAAATCAAGAATAATTATATCCATCAATTTACTTCTTTCTGAACTGCTTTTTCATTCTCTGTTCTTTCGATAAAATAGTCTTTCTCATTCGAATATTGTTCGGAGTAACCTCTACAAGCTCATCATCGGCGATAAACTCAAGGCACTGCTCGAGTGATAAAATTGTAGGAGGAGTAAGCTTTAGAGCGTCGTCGGAGCCTGAAGCACGGGTATTTGTAATATGCTTTTTCTTACAAACGTTAACTACGATATCCCCCGCCTTAGGAGATTCGCCGACAATCATACCCTCGTAAACGGGAACTCCGGGACCTATAAACAGACGTCCTCTGTCTTGTGCCTGGAAAAGTCCGTAAGCCACGCTGTCGCCTGTTTCAAAAGCTACGAGCGAGCCCTGATGCCTTGTAATAATCTCGCCCTTATACGGCTCGTAGGAATCAAAAACGTGGTTCATAATACCGTTACCGTTAGTATCGGTTAAGAATTCGGGACGATAGCCCATAAGTCCGCGCGACGGTATTTTGAACTCGATATGAGTTACACCGCTGTCGCGCGTACCCATATTTACCAGCTCAGCCTTACGGGAGCCGAGCTTTTCCATTACAGCACCGACGTAGTTATCCGGAACTTCTATCATAAGATACTCGATAGGCTCGCAAAGCACGCCGTCGATAGTCTTAGTGATAACCTGCGGACGCGATACCTGAAACTCGTAATTCTCGCGTCTCATAGTTTCGATTAAAATCGAGAGATGAAGCTCGCCTCGTCCGCTAACCTTGAACGTATCGGCTGAGTCGGTCTCCTCAACTCTAAGAGCGATATTGGTTTCAATCTCACGAAAAAGTCTGTCGCGGATATTACGGGAGGTGACGTATTTACCGTCCTGTCCCGCGAAAGGCGAGTTGTTTACGATAAAATTCATACTAACGGTAGGCTCGTCAATCTTTACGAACGGAAGAGGATCTATATTTTCGGGATCACATAAGGTTTCGCCGATGTTAATATCGCCTATACCGCTTACGCAAACGATATCTCCGTACTCAGCGGTCTCGCTTTCGACACGCTTTAAGCCCTCGAACTGATAGAGCTTAGCTACCTTTACGTTAGTTGTGGTGCCGTCGCTGTGGCACAGTACAGCCTGCTGGCCGTTTTTAACAGAACCTCTCTCCACTCTGCCTACACCGATACGACCGATAAACCTATCATAGTCGATATTAGATAAGAGAAGCTGTAATCCGCCGTCGGGATCGCCCTCGGGAGCGGGAATTTCGTTTATAATAGCGTCGAAAAGCGGGGTCATATCCTCGCCCTTTACGCTCGGATCGTCAGAAGCGTATCCGTCCTTAGCCGAAGCGTAAACTACAGGGAAATCGAGCTGATCCTCGTCGGCGCCGAGCTCGATAAACAAGTCGAGAACTTCGTCGACAACTTCCTCGGGACGAGCTCCCGGACGGTCAATTTTATTAAGCACAACTAAGGGCTTTTTACCTAAGCCGAGCGCCTTTTTAAGTACAAAGCGAGTCTGAGGCATACAGCCCTCGAACGCGTCGACTAAAAGCACAACGCCGTCAACCATCATAAGAATACGCTCTACCTCACCGCCGAAGTCGGCGTGTCCCGGGGTATCTACTATATTAATCTTAGTGCCGTTGTACATAACGGCAGTGTTTTTAGAAAGAATAGTTATTCCGCGCTCGCGCTCGAGGTCGTTAGAGTCCATAACTCTCTCGTTAACTTCCTCATTCTCACGGAAAACACCGCTCTGCTTTAAGAGCTGGTCTACTAAAGTAGTTTTACCGTGGTCAACGTGAGCGATAATAGCGACATTACGCAAGTTTTCTCTTTTACTCATATTATCATTCCTTATAAGCCAAAATTACCTAATTTTAAATTATAACACCTTAGTATAAAAATTTCAACTTTAAGATTTTACAATTTTGTGATATAATAATCGCGGTGAAATTAATGAGTAAGATTGAGTTTATAAAAAGATTACTGATATTTACTATAGGTCTGTTTTTCTCGGCGCTGGGAATAGCTTTTTCAAAACAAGCCGACCTCGGAGTATCGACAGTTTCGTCGGTGGCTAACGTATTGAGTTTGAAATTCGATTTCATTTCGTTCGGAATGTGGTCGGCTATAATGAATATAGCCTTTGTATTGGGACAAATTATAATTCTAAGAAAGAATTTTAAACCCTTTCAGTTAATGCAGATACCGATGTCGTTTCTGTTCGGAATATTTACCGATATCGGAATGTACATAGTTTCGTTCATACCGACCCCGAATTACGCTGTACGTATGCTATTAACCATAGCGGGAATACTTATCCTCGCTTTCGGAATAGCCTTAGCCGTTATTGCGGATGTGCTTTACAACTCGGGCGAAGGGCTGGTAAAAGCGGTTTCCGACGTAAGCGGGAAGGACTTCGGTATAGTAAAGGTCCTGTTCGACATAGCCTGCGTGCTTACAGCGGCGATACTTTCGGTAATTTTCTTCAACTTTAAAATAATCGGCATACGCGAGGGAACACTTATGGCGGCGGTATTTACGGGATTTATTGTAAATTTCTTCACAAAATATTTTACTAAACCTATAACTAATCTTTTTAAATAACGGTTCGGAATTTCCGAGCCGTTTTTCTTATATATTGCGATTATTTCACTTTACTTTACAAAGGATTTGTGATAAAATTAACAGGTATGGATTTTACTATAAGTATGTAAAAATTTATGTTGATAATTTAAGGAGGTATTTTTATGGGTTTAACTATTGCTCAGAAAATAATCAAGAACCATATCGTTGACGGCGAGATGAAAGTCGGTCAGGATATCGGTCTTAAAATCGACCAGACTTTAACACAGGACGCTACGGGTACTATGGCGTATCTCGAGTTTGAGGCTATCGGAGTTCCCAGAGTTAAAACCGAGAAAAGCGTAGCTTACATTGACCATAATACATTACAGACAGGTTTCGAAAACGCTGACGACCATCGTTTTATCCAGTCGGTTTGTAAAAAACACGGAATTTACTTCTCGAGGCCGGGTAACGGTATCTGCCACCAGGTTCACTTAGAGCGTTTCGGTAAACCCGGCAAGACATTAATCGGCTCAGACAGCCATACCCCGACAGGCGGCGGTATCGGTATGCTCGCTATCGGCGCGGGCGGACTCGACGTAGCCGTAGCTATGGGCGGCGGAGCTTACTATATAACTATGCCTAAGATGGTTAAGGTTAACCTCACAGGTAAATTGCGCCCCTGGGTCAGCGCTAAGGATATCATCCTTAAAGTTTTAGAAGTTATGTCCGTTAAGGGCGGCGTAGGTAAAATCGTAGAGTACGCGGGCGAGGGTGTTAAGACCTTATCCGTCCCCGAGAGAGCTACTATCACAAATATGGGAGCTGAGCTCGGCGCTACAACTTCTATCTTCCCTTCCGACGAGATTACAAAAGAATTTTTACAGGCTCAGGGCCGCGCGGAAGATTACACCGAGCTTAAATCAGACCCCGACGCTGAATATGACGAGATTATAGATATCAACTTAGACGAGTTAAAGCCTTTAGCGGCTTGTCCTCACTCACCCGACAACATCAAAACTATCGAGGAGCTCTCAGGTAAGGAAATCAATCAGGTTTGTATCGGCTCCTGCACAAACTCCTCATACAGAGATATGATGAAGGTGGCGGCTATCTTAAAGGGCAAGACTGTCGCCGACGGAGTGAGCCTCGCTATCGCTCCGGGCAGCAAACAGGTACTCAATATGCTCGCTTTAAACGGAGCTTTAGGCGATATGATCGCCGCGGGCGCGAGAATTCTAGAAAGCGCGTGCGGTCCTTGTATCGGTATGGGACAGTCCCCTAACTCAGGCGGTATTTCACTCAGAACATTTAACCGTAACTTCGAGGGACGTTCAGGTACAGCCGACGGACAGATTTATCTTGTATCTCCCGAAACAGCGGCGGCTTCCGCTTTAACAGGCGTATTCACCGACCCGACTACTCTCGGCGCTGACGTTGAAATCGAAATGCCCGAGAAATTCTTAATTAACGACAATATGGTTATAGAGCCCTCGTCCGTTGAGGAAATGGACAAGGTAGAAGTTTTAAGAGGTCCGAACATCAAGCCTTATCCCGAGACTTCTCCCCTTACAGATAAAATCGAGGCGAGTTGCAGCTTAAAGGTCGGCGACAATATTACAACAGACCATATTATGCCCGCGGGAGCTAAAATCCTTCCGCTTCGTTCAAATATTCCGAAAATCTCTCAGCACTGCTTTACAGTATGCGACAAAGATTTCCCCGAAAGAGCTAAGGCTTTAGGCAGCAGTATCGTTGTCGGCGGAGAAAACTACGGTCAGGGTTCGTCACGTGAACACGCGGCTCTCGCTCCGCTCTATCTCGGCGTTAAGGCTGTACTTGTTAAGAGCTTCGCGCGTATACACAGAGCTAACCTGATTAACGCGGGTATTATTCCGCTCACATTCGTTAACGCTTCGGATTACGAGAAGTTCAACCTCGGCGACAGGCTCGAGCTTCCAAATGTAAAAGCCGAGATTTCAGAGGGCAAAAATATTACAGTAGTTAATAAGACTAACGGCGAAACTGTCGAGGCAGCTTGCGAGCTTACCGACAGAACCAGGGCGATTCTTATAGCGGGCGGACTGCTCGACTACACAAAGGAGAACAGCTAATGAGTAAAATACAGATGAAAACTCCGCTCGTTGAGATGGACGGAGACGAGATGACAAGAGTTATATGGAAGCAGGTTAAGGATATCCTTATCACTCCGTATATCGACTTAAAAACCGAGTATTACGACTTAGGTCTTAAAAACCGTGAACTCACTAAAGATCAGGTTACTATTGACAGCGCCGAGGCTACCAAAAAATACGGTGTAGCCGTTAAATGCGCTACTATCACTCCCAACGCCGCGAGAATGCCCGAGTATAATTTATCTGAGATGTGGAAAAGTCCTAACGGCACAATAAGAGCCGCTTTAGACGGAACGGTTTTCAGAGCGCCTATTTTAGTTAAGGGAGTTACTCCTTATATTCCGACTTGGACTAAACCGATTACAATCGCGCGTCACGCTTACGGCGACGTTTATAAAAACACCGAGATGGTAGTAAAAGAAGGCAGTAAAGCCGAGCTTTTGGTTACCAATCCCGACGGAACTACCGAGACAAGCCTTATCCACGAGTTTAAGGGCGACGGTATAATTCAGGGACTTCACAACCTCGACAGCAGTATCTCGTCATTCGCGAGAGCTTGCTTTAACTACGGACTCGACACTAAGCAGGACGTATGGTTCTCCACCAAGGATACTATAAGCAAAAAATACGACCACCGCTTTAAAGATATTTTCGCCGAGATTTTCGAAAACGAGTACAAAGAGAAATTTGAAGCGGCCGGAATCGAATATTTCTACACACTTATCGACGACGCTGTGGCTAGAGTTATCCGCTCAAACGGCGGATACATCTGGGCTTGTAAAAACTATGACGGCGACGTTATGAGCGATATGGTAGCGACAGCCTACGGCTCGCTGGCTATGATGACATCGGTACTGGTATCTCCCGACGGAGTTTACGAATATGAAGCGGCTCACGGAACTGTTCAGCGCCATTATTACAAGTACCTAAAGGGCGAGGAAACTTCCACAAACTCGGTAGCTACATTATTCGCATGGACAGGGGCGTTCAGAAAGCGCGGAGAGCTCGATAACTTACCCGAGCTTATGGAGTTCGCGGACAAGCTGGAAAAAGCGATTATCGACACGATCGAGAGCGGTATTATGACAGGCGACCTCTACCTTATCTCTAAGCTTGAGAACAAGAAAAAGGTTAATACAACCGAATTTTTAGAGGCTGTAAACGAAACACTTAAAAAATCATTATAAAAGTAAACAGTGATAAGCGGTTATATACCGCTTATCACTATAAATTACTTAAAATTCAGAATTGCGGTTTTATAAAATAAAGCTATAATTGTGAATTTTAAAACAGAAAAGGACTAAAAAATAAAATGAGTAACAAGATTTCAAAATCGGTAATAAAAAGACTGCCGAGATACTATAGATTTTTATGTGAGCTTGAGGAGCAGGATGTTGAAAGGGTAAGCTCGGGCAAGCTCGCGGAGATTATGAGAACTACCGCTTCCCAGGTACGACAGGATTTAAACTGCTTCGGCGGCTTCGGACATCAGGGGTACGGCTATCCCGTAACTAAATTAAAGGACGAAATTATTAATATTCTCGGTTTACACAATAAGTTTAAAGCGGTACTTATCGGAGCGGGACATATCGGAACGGCTATCGCCGCCCATATGAAATTTGATAAAGCGGGCTTTGAGTTAGTAGGAATTTTCGATAACAACAAAGAAATTTTCGGAAGCAAAATCAACAACATTTCAATCAGCGATGAAAAAGAAATCGAGAGCTTTTGTAAAGAAAATAACATAGAAGCGGCGTTTTTATGCGTTCCGAGAAACGCGGCGGCGGGACTTGTAGAAAGACTTTACAACTCGGGAGTTAAGAACTTCTGGAACTTTACTCACTACGACATTCAGGGCGACTACCCCGACGTTATAGTTGAGAACGTTCACCTCAGTGATATGATGATGACATTATGCTACAGTATGAACGAGGATAAAAATGAGCAAACCAATTAGCAAATACCTAAGCAGAAAAATTAAATTTGTATCGGTTTTCGCTATGTTCGCGATTGTATTTGTTCATTCGTACAATTATAACGGAAAAGACCTCTTGACTGAAAAGGGTTTTAACGCGGCGGAAATGTTCGAATACTTTTTCGCTAAAGCAATGTTTTCGTTCGCGATACCGATGTTCTTTATTTTCTCGGGATTTTTACTCTTTATAAAATATGAAAATACTGTTAAAGGTTATCTCGATAAAATACAACACAGAATTTTCCCGTTACTTGTACCCTATGTACTTTGGGCTTTACTTTCGGGACTTGCGGTAACGATACTCACTAACTTTGACAGCATTAAGGACATAGAGTTTATTAAGAACAACGCTTTAGGGTTTGATAAATTCTATATGTACCTTGTAAAGCCGCCGGCTTATCAGCTTTGGTTTTTAAGACAGGTTATGCTTTTTACGGTGCTTTCCCCTATCTTATATCTGCTGATAAAATACACTAAAGCGCTTATACTGATACCGTTCGGCGCGTTATGGGTACTTAATATCGACTTTATTGTTAAGTCGGAAGCGCTTTTATTCTTCTCGATAGGCGCGGCTTTCGCGATTATGGGTAAATGGAGAAACTTTACCAAGAAAGATAACCGTATTCCGGCGGCGCTGTTCGCGCTTTTATGGATAGCGTTAAGCGTTTTGCAGATGCTTTTAGCCTCAATGACAAAAAACGTTATTCTGGTAAATATAGTAAGCAAGCTTACATCCCTCGCGGGAATCGCGGGAATGTGGCTTGTATTCGACCATATTGTAAGATATATTTCCACAAAAAAGGGACTGCTTTTAGCCTCGGCTCATTTATTCTTTGTATTCGCGCTGCACGAACCGTTGCTAAAAATAAGCTACCAGATGGCAATTATTCCCGACAGTACTGACGGAAGCCATTTTATACTGTTTATATGCCTGCCGATTTCGGTAATAGCTGTGTGTATGATACTCAGTATGGTGCTTAGAAAAATAGCGAGGCCTGTACATAATCTGCTCACAGGCGGGCGTAACAGTTAAAAGTAAAAGGACTGCGGTTGCAGTCCTTTTTTTAGTTCTCAGTAAACAGTTCTTAGTTCTTAGTTCTTAGTAATTTATTATTCACCTTGCTATTAACGCCGTTACCGTGAATTTCGGGAAAATCTACATAGCCCAAACTCGACCAAAATTCTCAATTCTCAATTCTCAATTAATAAAGACGCTGTAAAAAACAGCGTCTTTGTTATATTTGATATTATTTTTATTAAAGCTTAGGGCCTGCTTCAACAAGCTTTTTACCTGCTTCGTTTGTTTCGTACTTCTTAAAGTTCTTAACAAATCTCTCGGCGAGGTCCTTAGCCTTATTCTCCCACTCGGTAGGATCAGCGTAAGTATCTCTCGGGTCGAGGATACCTGTGTCAACTCCGGGAAGCTCTGTGGGAACTTCGAAGTTAAAGTAAGGAATAGTCTTTGTAGGAGCGTTCTTAATATCTCCGCCTAAGATAGCGTCGATAATTCCGCGTGTATCCTTGATGGTAATTCTCTTACCTGTGCCGTTCCAGCCTGTATTTACGAGATAAGCCTTAGCTCCGCTCTTTTCCATTCTCTTAACGAGTTCCTCAGCGTATTTTGTCGGATGAAGCTCTAAGAAAGCCTGACCGAAGCAAGCTGAGAATGTAGGAGTAGGCTCGGTGATTCCGCGCTCTGTACCCGCGAGCTTAGCTGTAAAGCCCGAGAGGAAGTAATACTGAGTCTGCTCGGGAGTAAGGATAGATACGGGAGGAAGTACTCCGAACGCGTCAGCCGAAAGGAATATTACGTTCTCAGCGGCAGGACCTGAGGAAATATTATTAACATTTTTAACGATTTTCTCGATATGCTCGATAGGATAAGATACGCGGGTATTCTCGGTAACGCTCTTGTCGTCGAAGTCGATAGTGCCGTCGTCGGCAACAGTAACGTTCTCTAAGAGAGCGTCTCTCTTAATAGCGTTATAGATATCGGGCTCGCTTTCCTTATCGAGACCGATTACCTTAGCGTAGCAGCCGCCCTCGAAGTTAAATACTCCGTTATCGTCCCAGCCGTGTTCATCGTCGCCGATAAGAAGTCTCTTGGGATCGGTGGAGAGAGTAGTTTTACCGGTACCTGAGAGTCCGAAGAAGATAGCTGTGTTCTTACCTTCCATATCTGTATTAGCGGAGCAGTGCATAGAAGCGATACCCTGAAGCGGTAAGAAGTAGTTCATCATAGAGAACATACCCTTCTTCATTTCGCCGCCGTACCAGGTGTTTAAGATAACCTGCTCGCGTGAAGTAACGTTGAATAAAACGGCTGTTTCGGAATTAAGACCGAGTTCCTTATAGTTCTCTACCTTAGCTTTGGAAGCGTTGTAGATAGTAAAGTCGGGAGTAAAGTTCTCCTGCTCCTCGGCAGTGGGCTTGATAAACATATTCTCAACGAAATGCGCCTGCCAAGCAACCTCCATAATAAAACGTACAGCCATACGAGTATCTTTATTAGCTCCGCAAAAAGCGTCTACAACGTAGAGCTTCTTGCCCGAAAGCTCGTCAACAGCGAGCTTCTTACAAGCTTCCCAAGTTTCCTGAGAAGCGGGATGGTTATCGTTAGGATATTCGGGAGTAGTCCACCAAACAGTATCCTTGGACTTATCGTCCATAACGATAAACTTATCTTTAGGCGAACGGCCTGTGTAAACGCCTGTCATTACGTTAACAGCGCCGAGCTCAGTTTCCTGACCTTTATCAAAGCCCTCGAGAGCGGGATCGGTCTCGTCCTTGTAGAGAGCCTCATAAGAAGGATTGTAAATAATCTCCTTAACGTCGGTAATACCGTACTTAGTTAAATCAATTTTTGACATATTCTTGCCTCTTTCTAGTTAATTTTTTAACACATAAATAATACCACAATTTTCCCCGAATTGTCAATATAAGTTAACGTACAAACGAAGGGGAATAAATGCAATATTTTTAGCGAATAATTGCAAAAATATTCTCTATAGTTCTTTTTTATCGCACAAAATGAATTTTTGTTTCAATTTAAACTCAAATAGCAGTGAGAAAAATGCCGCATTTTAACGACTTTTAACAAGATTTTCAATTAAATATTAAAAAAGACTTTAAAAATCTCTTAAAATGAGATATTATATACTTAGTTACATTAAGGAAGGGCTTTATTATGGATAATACTAAGTATAACGCTAAGTGCGTAAAATGCGGATATATCTTCGAAGCGGACGAAAGTAAAGACGAAAACGAGTGTCCGCTGTGTAAGAATGTTAACAATACCAAGGAAGCTATGGACGGCTTTAAGGAGAAGTTTAAGGCTTATCTTCCCGAAAAAAAGAGTAAAAAAAGAGTAATTCTTGATATATTAATCTTTACGGGCGGACTTATAGCGTTTATACTTCTTCTCTACTTTGTAGTCACTTTAATAACCGATTTAACAGCTATGTAATATGAACAATTATCAAATAATATACCTTTTCAAAGCGTATATTGTATGGTAAAATTAATTCATAATTTATGAAAGGATGATTAATATGGCATCTAAAATAACTAAAAAAATTGAGGAAATAGAGGACACAAAATTAAACTCAGGCGAATTATTTATGTACGGTCACTGCGAGACTAACGGCGATATTAACGCCGGCGTGTGTTGCGAGGAAGCCGATTTGGAGGCTATCGAAAGCACCTTACAGTATATTATGCTTCAGACAGCTAAGGTGCTTTACGAAAGCAATCCTGATATTACCAAGGAAGATATCACCGAAATCTTATTCACGGATTTATTCGGAAGTATTAACCTATTCGTTCAGGAACTCGACCGCAGTAAAGACGAGGCCGAAGTTCGCGACGAAGCGGCGGACTTACTCACAGATACGTTCGAGGACTTCGACTTTTACGGAGATTTTGAGTAAAAGTCAATTGAGAATTGACAATGATAATGACTGATAAAAAAATCGGGAGAGCATAAGCTCTCCCGTAATTTTTTATCTATCAAGTTGTATAGAAAGGTTTAGCTTCGGGGTTGCTGTCGGGATTAACATCATAAACCTTGAGGTTTACTCCGTCCTTGCTATCGTCGATAACAATCCAAAGATTAGTCTGGCTGAAGCCCTTGCAGTCTACGGACTGCGGCGAGCCGTCGTCGGACACGATAAAGTTATAAGCGTCGTCGCCCGAGTCAGCTGTAAACGACTTGGAATACCAGCCGTCGGCGTTTTTCTCGGTTAAGATATCGCCCGCCCAAGCTTTTCTTGTGCAGTAGTTAGTACCTGAGTCGTTTCCGTTCTTGCTGCCCCAAATCCAGAGAGTAGGATCGAAGCCTTTGCCCGAGCTGTGCTTTACGTTAAGAGTTACGCCCGCGGAGCTTTCTACGTACTTATATGTAACTTCCTTTGTACCGAACGGAACAGTAACCTTATCCTCATAAGCTTCGGAGGTATCGAGATCGTAGCCTAAAGCCGCCGCCTTAACTGGTTCGTAAGTTTCCCCTACTCTGCCTGTATACTCAACGGATTTCTTGATGCTTTCGCCTGTAGCTTTATCTATGTAATTTACAACAACCTTACCTGTGCTCACGTTCATATTGGCAAGCGATTTCTGGTACATTGTAATGTCGTTTACATCAAATCCGCCGTCAAAATTAATATCGAATTTATCTGTCTGCTCTTTTGCAGCGGTGATTTTCTTAGCGAGAACCTTCTGCATATATGTAACGTCGTTGATATTAGATTTACCGTCGCCGTTGAAATCCTGCTTGGAAGATTCGGGAGTATAGTAACCGTAGTTCATAACTACGTTCTGAGTTTCCTCTTTGAAAACGCCTTCTTGGTCGCCTTCTATGCTCTTTATCTCAAACTCTTTGCCGAGGCTTGAGGGAACGGCGATTGAGTAGTTTGTACCTACAGTACCTGTAACTGTGAAGTTTTCGATTGTATCGCCTGTGATAGCGTTAACGTGCTTAACGGAAACTGTACCCTGGTCGGACTTAATTGCAGCTTTTTCAAAGCTTGCCTTGTCTACAGCAACTACCATTGACTTAGCGGGAAGCGTGAATGTCTTTCCGTTATCGGAAATCTTCTTAACGCCTGCCTGCTGGTCGTCGGCGATAATTACCCAATCGGTAACTCCTGTTTTCTCCTCAAGAGTAAATGAAGCTTCCTTGGAGTCGGAGTTAGCGATTACAGCGAGTTTATTCCACTCGCCCTCGGTATCGTTAGTCCAAACGCCCGCGTAAATGTAAGAAGGATTCTTGGAGCTTACGTAGAGAGTATAGCCCTCTGAGGAAGCGTTTGTATCGTCGTAAAGCGGTGAGAAGCTGTTACGGATTTTAAGCATTCCCTTATAGTAGGAAACGATATCGCCGTTAGTCTTAGCCTGTTCCCAATCAAGCATATTCTCTGTTGCGGGAGAAGCGTAGCTGTTTTCGTCGTTATCCTTAGAACGTCCCATTTCCTCGCCGGCGAGCATAAATGTAACGCCCTGAGACATAGCGAGCATACCGCCTGTGAGTTTATTCTCCGCGACTACGAGCGGATGACGTGTGCGGAAATAGTCGTCCAGAAGCTGAGAAGCGCAAAGTCTGTCCCAGAGAGTCTGGTTATCGTGGCAGGACGCGTAGGTTACAGTCTGAGAAGGCTGTTTAGCGTGCCAGTTACCGTTTTTAGTATTAGCGAGAATACCGTAGGTTACAGTCTGATAAGAAGCGGCTGTGCCCTGAATCCAGCCTGCGCCTGTTTTCTGGAATACGCTTCCCTTTAAACCGTCGCGGATACCGTCGTTAAAGAACGCGATTCTCGGGTTAAGGTCATTAGAGTTCGCCTGTTTAGCCTGTTTGAAAGCGGCGCCTGTGCAGGTAGTCGAGGGATATTCGCTCGAGCCGCCTGTCCAGCCTTCACCCCACATCGTGAGCTTGGGGTCAACCTTGTCGAGTTCGTCACGGATAAGGTTCATTGTTTCGGTATCATGTAAAGCCATAAGGTCGAAACGGAATCCGTCAACGTGGTACTCGTTAACCCAGTAAAGACAGGACTGAATCATATAATTTCTGAACATCTGAGTTTCGGAAGCAGTCTCGTTACCGCAGCCTGAGCCGTTGGAGTAAGAGCCGTCCGATTTCATACGATAGTAATAGTTAGGAACTGTGCGCTCGAAGCAGGAGTCAGCGGAGTAAGTATGGTTGTATACAACGTCCATTACAACAGAGATACCCGCGTCGTGAAGCGCTTTAATCATAGCCTTACACTCTTTGATTCTAACGTTACCGTCGTAAGGGTTAGTAGAATAAGAACCCTCGGGAACGTTATAGTTTACGGGATCGTAGCCCCAGTTAAACTGTTCGTCAGAGCCTGCCTCATCGACCGAACCGTAATCATAGAAGGGGTTAATCTGAACAGTAGTAATACCGAGCTCTTTAAGGTAATCGATACAAGTAGCGATTTTACCCTTGTTATTTAAGGTAGTTCCTGTCTCGGTAAACGCGAGATACTTACCGCGGTTAGCTTTGGACACACCTGAGTTCTCGTTATAAGAAAAATCCTTTACGTGAACTTCCCAAACTGAGCTTTTGGTACTCTTGCTCTGAACTACGTGAGCGTCCTTGTCCCAACCGTCAGGGTTAGTCTTGGATAAATCACAAATCATAGAACGCTTACCGTTTACACCTGTAGCCACAGAATAAACGTCGGCAGTTTCATTGGTGAGAGTTTTGGAGCCGGTGACGTTTTTAGCGGTGATAGAATAAGTGTAATACTTATTAACCAAATCGCCTTCAACCTTAACGCTCCAAACGCCTGAGAAGGTCTTTCCGTCAGCCTTGTTTACCTTTTCAAGATTGTACTTACCTAATTTCTTAGCGTTTTCCTCGGAGTCGCTTCCTGTCTGGAAAAGGTTTACCGCAACCTTGGTAGCGGTAGGAGCCCATACCTTAAAGGTAGTCGAGTCTTTAGAATAGTTTGCGCCTAAGTCATCGCCGTCGTATCCGTAATCCTTATCGATTGCTTTGGCGGCGGTAGCGTAAGCTGTGTCGCCTGCGGCGCTCTTAGAGGTTGTAGCGGCGGAAGCCATTACTACGGATGAAGCGGCTAATAAGACGCAGAGTAATGCGGACAAAATTTTCTTTGCCATATAAAAATCCTCCTTTAACCCAAAGGGTTGTTTATGATATATCGATGCTTTTCATAAGAAAAGCTTTTCGCCTTTTATAATAGATAACCGCGAATAAGGTTATCGCCGCGATAAATACCAGCACGATAATTACCGTCGGTAGATGCTCCGTAAACGAAGCGGGAGTGTAGATATAGAGAACGGTCTGTTCCGCGTCGGAATATGTGCCGTTTTTATTATCGGGAGTTTTCTTTAGCTTATAGCCGTCGATTTCGATAGTACTTGTCTTGTACTCGATACCGTTATCACCCGACATAGTATCCGTGCCCAGAATCTTTCCGTCATCAGCCATATAGATTATATTCACCTTACAGCTGTCATCGCGCGAGCCGCTCTTAGTGTAACGGTAGTTAACGGTCTGATTATTCCCGGTAAATAATCCGCAGGCGTTCTTTGGGAGCTTTTGAAGATTTAGAGTATATCCGTCAACCGCGGGTATATCTAAAGTTTCGTAGGGTTGACCCTGACGGTTTGTCATAACGATAGAATCGGTAATATTCTTCTCGGTTTTATCGTCGATAAAATTAAAGGTCACGCTCGACTGAGTGCCGTCGTATTTATCGCAGTAGATATTACAGTAACGAATCGAGTCGCCGAACTGTCCCGAATCGCCCTCGGTCTTTTTAATATTATAGTCAATCAACACGGAGTTTAGCGGCTCGATTTTATAATCGGAACCCTTTTCCCCGTTTAAAACATAGCTTTTAAATACTTCGCCCGAGCTGTGATAGCGTACTAAAACCTTACCCTCGGTAACCTTGGGGGCGTTCTTTTCATAGGCTTCGCTGTCGACAAGAATTGCGGCTGATTTAGCGGGTACATTCACGTTGCCGTTAACATAGCCGAGATTAGCCATTCCCGCTGTAACGTCGTTGGCGAGCTGGATAAAGCTTCCCTTTACGGAGACGTTTTTATTTTCATCGGAGCTGTTGAAAATCACAGCGACCCTTTTATACTTGGTATCGTTGAACGAATAAGCTACCACTCCGTCGGGGGCGTCGGTTTTAAACTTGATATTATCTACGGTCAGTTTTGTGGAATCGGTAAAGGCGGGGATATTCTTTCTAATCTCCATCAAGCCTTTATAATAATCGGACACATCGCCGAAGGTGTAAACATTTTCCCAGTCTATCTGATTGAGCTTAAAGCCCGATTTATAGCTGTTTTTATCGCCTTTTTTAGTTCGGCTCAACTCCTCGCCCGCGAGCATAAAGCTGATACCCTGAGATGTATATGTTATAGCTCCCGCGAGCTTATTCATAGCGACTAAATCCTCGTAGCGCTTAGTGTAATCAGCTTTAGCGCCCTTTACGGATTTAACCAGTTTATCCCATAAGGTGAGGTTATCGTGGCACGACGCGTAGGTTACGCACTGAGAAGGAGCCTTAGCCCAGCCAAGAGTTTCGTCGGATTGAGCGAGGATTCCGAGTTTAAGGTTAGCCTTATTGAGTCCAGCTTGTACAAAGCCCTTATCCACTCCCTCGCTGCTGCCCTTAACGGCGTCGCGATAGGTGTCATCAAACGCTCCGATTCGTAAATCGAGCTGAGATACGTTATTCTGATTAGCGAGAACAGTTCCGCTGTCAGCGGCGGTTTCGAGGTTCCAAGCCTCGCCGTACATAAGAATTTTACTTCCGCCGTCGAGGTTATCAAGGGATTCTCGGATTTTATTCATTGTGGTTACATCGTGTAATCCCATTAAGTCGAATCTAAAACCGTCGATATGGTACTCCTTAGCCCAATAGGTTACGGAATCGACCATAAACTTGCGGAACATTTTACGCTCGGAAGCAGTATCATTACCGCAGCCTGAGCCGTTGGAGTAGCTTCCGTCAGGGTTTTTACGGTAGTAATAATCAGGAACGGTTTTATTAAACGGAGAGTCGTCGGACTGCTGGGTATGGTTATACACAACATCCATAATTACGCCTATACCCGCGTTATGCAGGGCTTGTATCATTCTTTTGCACTCTTTGATACGAACAGCGCCTTTTTCCGCGTTAGTGCTGTAGGAGCCCTCGGGGCAGTTATAGTTAACAGGATCATATCCCCAGTTATAATCGGAGTCTTTTTTAACTTTCTTGCTCTCGTCAACAGAGCCGAAGTCATAAAACGGGTTAATCTGGACATAATTTACGCCGAGATTTTTTAGATAATCTACGCAGGTAGAAGCCGAACCCGATAGAGAGTTAACGGTAGTGCCTTTCTCGGCGAAAGCGAGGTACTTTCCCCTATGCCTCTTGGAAACGCCGCTCGACTGAGATGAGGAGAAATCGCTTATCTGCACTTCCCAAATTCTAGCGTCGGTCTGTTTATCAACAGATACGCGTTTATCATTTTCCCAGCCTTTCGGGTTGGTTGAATTTAAATCGACAACCATACTTCTCTTGCCGTTTACTCCGCAGGCTTTAGCGTAGATATCGGAGGTTTCGACGGTTTTGCCCTTTCGGGTAACAAGAAAAGTGTAGTAGGTATTTTTTAAATCGCCCGCGACGTGTACAGCCCACACGCCTGTGTGCTTATTTTTACCGAGGCTTATAATTCTGGTGTATTTTTTAGAGCTTCCCGAACGGAAAAACTTAACACGCACAGCGTCGGCGTTAGGCGCCCAAACTCTAAAGATAGTGACGTTCTTGCTGTAAATAGCGCCTAGTTCGCCTGTGTAGGTAGTTTTATCGAGCTTTTTAGCGTAAGCTTCGTAATTTTTAGCGGCGGTTACGGTAAAACCCGCCGAAAAAGCCAGAGCTAATATTGATATAATTAAGAGAATAGAAACAGTTTTTTTAAGCTTCATTTTCATCCCCGAATTTATTCGAATTAAACGGACAAATGCCCGCGCTGTACGCACGCGCTCACTCGTCCATATTATCTTTAACATTTTATCAAATTTACGACCCGATATATTTCTAATTAGGAATTATAAAGCAAGTGCGTCATTTTCGATATGTAGAAAATAAACGGCGTTTTATGTGCATATTAACCATACATATTAACCGCAGAAAAAAGACACATATTTTTTTATCGGACATAAGCTATATTGAACGGAGGAGAAAATATGGAAACGATTAGTTATACTGTCCGAAAAGGCAACACTCTTTTCGGCATCGCGAATTTTTTCGGAACTACTGTAGAAAAAATTTTACAGGTAAATAATATAAGCGACCCGAATATGATATACGTCGGTCAGGAGATTTTAGTACCCGTAGATACAGAGGATTTAAACGGCTACGTTTATGTAACACGTCCGGGCGATACACTCTGGTCAATCGCTCAGAGATTCGGCACAACAGTCGAGAGTATCGCTAAGAAAAACGGTATGTGTAACCCGAATATACTTTATCCCGGAACGAGACTTTATATTTAGTTCAGATAAACAATTACGGTCGGAAAGACAGCTCCTATAACGAGGACTGAGCTTCCCGACCGTATTTTTTACATTTAAACTATTTAATTAATCGAGATAATCCTTGAGCTTCTTACTTCTCGAGGGATGGCGGAGTTTTCTTAAAGCCTTAGCCTCAATCTGACGGATACGCTCACGGGTTACCTTAAACTCTGAACCGACTTCCTCTAAGGTACGGCTCTTACCGTCCTCTAAGCCGAAACGGAGTCTTAACACCTTAGCCTCACGCGGAGTTAAAGTAGCTAAAACGTCCTCGAGCTGTTCCTTTAAGAGAGCGTGTGAAGCTTCGTCCGCGGGAGCGGGAGTATCGCTGTCGGGGATAAAGTCACCGAGATGGCTGTCCTCTTCCTCGCCGATAGGAGTTTCCAAGGATACAGGCTCCTGGGCTACTCTTACGATTTCACGTACTTTCTCGACGGAAATATCGAGCTTTTCGGCAATTTCCTCGGAAGAAGGCTCGTGGCCTTTTTCGTGGAGAATCTGTGTACTTACTTTCTTTACTTTATTTATGGTTTCTACCATATGTACAGGAATACGGATTGTACGCGCCTGGTCGGCGATAGCTCTTGTGATAGCCTGGCGAATCCACCATGTAGCGTATGTGGAGAATTTAAAACCTTTGGTATAGTCGAACTTCTCTACCGCTTTAATAAGACCTAAGTTACCCTCCTGAATTAAATCGAGGAACTGCATACCGCGTCCGAGGTAACGCTTAGCGATACTTACAACAAGACGTAAGTTAGCTTCGGAAAGACGCTTTTTAGCCTGGATATCTCCTTCAGCGATTTTAATAGCGAGCTCGATTTCCTCCTCGGGCGTAAGAAGCGGTACTCGTCCGATTTCTTTGAGGTAAACCTTTACGGGATCGTCGATAGAAACGCTGTCAGCGGAATCGGTTTTACCGTCTTCCTTTTTAGCTTCTTCCTCGGCGATTTTATCGAAATCAATGTTTTCGATATCCTCGATAATCTCGATACCCTGCTGTTCGAGTGAATCGTAGAGTTTTTCAAGTTCCTCGGGTTTAAACTCAACCTCGCCTAACGCTTCGATAATCTCGTCGTTAGTAAGATTTCCCTTGGACTTACCTAAGTCGGTAAGCTCCTTGATGATGGTTTTCTTATCGTTTGATGCCATATTAACAATCCTTTCCTATAAGGTAATAATTTACTGATGTTGTTCCCTTAGTTTTCTGAGTCTTTCCATAATATCTTCGTCGGAAGCGGACGAGATATCGGCGATTTTCTGCTTAGAATACTCGTCGTTTATAACGTCGATATTTTCCTTTACGGTTTTATCGTTAGCCATACGAGCGAAATCGGAATTAGCTATACTGTATATTTTAGCTGTCTCGTCGGGGGTAAAATCTCCCGATACCGAGGACAACAAATCCTCTCTGTTTTTAATTCTTTCAGAGAAATATATATACAGCTTACGATTAAACTCCGTCTGGAACTTCTCTCGTGAAAGCTCTCTTTCTACGACAGGAAGCTTGTCAGGGTTTTTGAGAAGATAAGCGATTACGCCTTCTTCGGCGATAGCGAGCCTGGGCTTTCTGTACCTGTCGGTATTTACTTTATCATTTCTTCCGTTTAAGTTAGAACGGATAGTTCGGAAGTTTTCTTTTCGTCTGTCGCGGTAGATTTTGCGGCTCTGCTTTTTAAGCTGGTGCTTAATAGCGTCGGGCGAAACGCTCACTTCTTTAGCGATTTTGGAAATATATACATCCTGTTCAATCTCGTTGTCGAGGGCGGCGAGGATTTTTACGACCTCGTTTAAATACCCTACCCTATCCTCAGCAAGTTCAAGATTATATTTGGTTTTTACTTTTGTTAGTCGGTACTCAACATCGTTACCGCTGTTCTCAATAACATTTTTAAACGCGTCGTGACCTTTATCGCCTTTGTTCCTGAGAAACTCGTCGGGGTCTTTACCCTCGGGGATATTGATTACCCTGATTAAAAGTCCCGCTTGACGCAGAAGCGATATAGCTCGGGCGGTAGCCTTCTGCCCCGCTTCGTCGGAATCGTAACAGATTATAACCTCGTCGCAGTAACGCTTCATTAAAAGCGCCTGTTCCTGAGTCAAAGCGGTTCCCAAGGTAGCGACGGCGTTTGTAAAGCCTGCTTGGTTTAGGGCTATAACATCCATATAACCCTCGCACAAGATAAACGTGCGCGTTCCTGAGTTTTTAGCGTTATTGAGCGAAAAGAGATTCGCGCTCTTTTTAAACACAGGAGTATCGGATGTGTTGAGATACTTAGGCTTAGCGTCGGTCATAATTCGACCGCCGAAAGCTATTACGTTACCCCGAAGGTCGATTATCGGAAACATTACCCTGTCGAAAAATCTGTCGGAAATACTTCCGTTTTTATTTTGATACGCCAAATTAGCCTGGACGATTTCGTTATTCTTAAACCCGAGCGATTTAAGATAATTAACAAGCGAATAACGGTCGGCGTCCGCGTAACCGAGCCCGAAGTGCCGAATAGTGCGCTCGGAAAGCGCCCTGCCCCGAAAATACTTTAAGCCGTTAACACCTTTAGGTCTGTATAACTGTGAATAAAAAAACCTGGCGGCCTCACGGTTAGCCTCAAAGATACGTTTTCTAAGGTCGGACATAGAGTTATCGTAGCTGTCCTCGGGCATATCAAGCCCCGCTCTTTGAGCCAAAAACTTAACGGCGTCGATATAATCGAGGTTCTCGATTTTCATAATAAAGGTGATTACATCTCCGCCTACTCCGCAACCGAAGCAGTAGAACGAGCCGTTCTCGGTATAGATATTAAAAGAGGGAGTTTTCTCGCCGTGGAACGGACATAATCCGACCATATTCCTGCCGCGTCGTTTAAGATTTACATACGACGAAGCTACCTCGGTTATATCGTTGCGAAGCTTTAGCTCTTGCAAGAATCCGTCAGGTAACGGCATAAACTCACCTCCAATTTATTAGAATTTGATAACCAGCGCTAATCATTAGCCATAAGCCGCTATTTATATATACGACAAAATTTTAAAAATTCCTAAATTTTTTTAAAAAAATTCATATTTCGTCAATTTCAAAGTACCTTTCGCCTATAATTTCGACTTTTACCGTCCCCGCCGTAGCGTCGGCGATATTCTTCTCGAGAGAATTTAGTTTATCGGACGGGATATGGAAGCTTAATGTCACATTATCGGAGAAATCGGTATCGTCAATAACCGCGCCGTCATTTATAATAAGAGTATTCAGCTTACCGTAACGGTTATAATTACACAATAAGGTACACTCGCAACACACGCTCATTGTAATTATTTTCGCGGCGTCGAGCGCAACTTTAGCGGATTTTGAATAAGCGCGCACAAGTCCGCCTGTTCCGAGTAAAATTCCGCCGAAATATCTCGTCACTACAACCACAACGTCCTCAAGCTCGTTTTTAGTAAGTACGTCAAGCATAGGAACTCCCGCTGTGCCCTGGGGTTCGCCGTCGTCGCTGTAACGTTTTACAGAACCCTCCCTAAGCACATAGGCGTAGCAGTTATGGCGCGCGTCCCAATGCTCTTTTTTTATTTTATTTATAAAATCGAGCGCCTCCGCTTCGGTTTTAACAGGCTTAGCCCAGCCGATAAAACGCGAGCGTTTCTCTACAAACTCACCGCTTGAAAACTCTTTTACGGTTTTATAACTATCGCTCATAATAATTGCCATAGCCTTTCCGCCCACTAATAGATATTAAAGTTAACCTTACGCTGTTAACGTGGGCGGATAAGGCGTAAATGGCAATTCAGCCATCGCTCGCGCGCACACAGTGCGCAACTGAGCGGGCGATTTTAATTTGGATTAGTGTGAACTTTCACACTAATTCCTATCAAGAAAAAAAGACGGCAGAAAAGCCGTCTTTAGAATCAAATTAAAATCAGTCGATGTTGAAACGCTTTTTAAATCTATCAACACGTCCGCCTGTGTCAACTAACTTCTGCTTTCCTGTAAAGAAAGGATGACATTTTGAACATACTTCAACACGAATATCTTTTTTAGTTGAACCAGTCTCGATTACGTTACCGCAAGCGCATCTGATTGTTGTCTGCTCGTAATTAGGATGGATTCCGTTTTTCACTTTATTCACCTCGTTCAAAGATAAATTTCAATATAACAGTAGAATTATACTATAGATTTATGAAAAATGCAAGCCCTTTTTAAAAATTTTATAATTCTGTATAAAACCGTCGAACTTACTATTTCGAGGCGGTTTTAATCCGGCGCGAGTTAACATAGTAGCTGTACTCGTTAAGGCACATATTCAGGCTCTGCATAACCTTGGCGTTGCTCTCGCCCACATAGCGGTAGGACTTATAGTTTACGTTCATAGAGGTTATGTCTTCCTTATCCTCGGGATAACGCAGTACAAAACCGTATTTTTTAGCGTTTTTAAACAGCCAGTCGGAAGCCTTAGAGTTCTTGAACTTGCCCTTTTCCTGACTTCTGAAGCTTACCATTAAGCCTGTCTGGAACTCGCTTCTGCCCGCCTGAGGTATAGTAACGGTGGTTTTAGCCTGGGCTTTTACCTCGGTAAGACCTTTGCTGAGCTGTTTTCTGTACTCGGTATTATAGAGCTTAGCCTGTTCGTTATAGCTTACGAAAGCGTACTTGACGTACAGGCTGATATTCTCTTTCTTAGCGTCAGCGAGCAATTTATCAAGACTTTTTTCCGCAAGATTACAAATCCTGTAGCCGTCCTTTTGGACAAGCTCGGGAACATAGTTTTTATCAAGCGGATTGCTTTTGTTTACAACACGCAGGAGCTGAGCGTTGTTGTTTTCGATCTCAGCGTCGTTTGAGGCGGACTGTCTTTGAGAATTGTTTGCGAACAGTCTTATTCCGCCTAATACCGCGCCTACGATTACTACCACGATAAGCGCGATAATAACTACACGAAACAGTATAAGCTTCGCGGCGGAGTTATCCGAATTAGTTATAGGTCTGGGAGAAGCGCTTTTAAATTTCCCGGGTTTAACGGGTTTGAACTTAAAGGTCATACCTCTCCTGCCCCTATTATAAGAGCGTCTGTACATAGAGTTATTTTATCTCCTTAGTTTCGATTTCCTTTTCAGCCATAGCGATAAACTCAGAAAGCGGCATAGAGCCTAAGTCGCCCTCTTTTCTATGGCGGACTGATACTGCGTTGTTTTCGATATCCTTATCGCCTACTACAAACATATAAGGTACTTTTTGGAGCTGAGCCTCTCGGATTTTATATCCGATTTTCTCGCTTCTGTCATCGATTTCAACTCTCATACCCTTAGCTTCAAGTTCTTTCTTGATATCGTAAGCGTAGTCGAAGTGACGGTCGGCAATCGGGAGAATCTTAACCTGAGTAGGAGCGAGCCACATCGGGAACGCGCCCGCGTACTTCTCGATTAAGAGAGCTAAAGTTCTCTCGTAGCAGCCGATGGATGTGCGGTGAATAATATAAGGATTCTTCTTTTTACCGTCTTTATCAACATATTCCATACCGAATTTTTCGGCGATTAAGCCGTCAATCTGGATTGTGATTAGAGTATCTTCCTTACCGTAAACGTTTTTAATCTGGATATCGAGCTTCGGGCCGTAGAACGCGGCTTCACCGATACCGATTTCGTAATCTACACCGAGATGTTCGAGGATTCTGCCCATCATACCCTGGACATTATTCCACTCCTCCTCAGTTCCGATAAACTTCTCCCTGTCGTTAGGATCCCATTGGGAGAAGCGGTAGCTTACATCCTCATAAAGACCTACGGTTTTAAGCATAAACATAGCGAGCTCTAAGCAATTTTTAAACTCGTCCTCAAGCTGTTCGGGTGTGCACATCAGGTGACCCTCGGAGATTGTGAACTGGCGTACACGGATAAGTCCGTGCATTTCGCCCGAGGCTTCGTTACGGAAAAGTGTGGAAGTTTCGTTATAGCGCAGCGGTAAGTCGCGGTAGGAGCGCTGACGGTTTAAGTAAGCTTGATACTGGAAGGGACAAGTCATAGGACGTAAAGCGTAAACCTCGTCGTCCTTTTCCTCATCGCCGAGTACAAACATACCGTCTTTATAGTGATCCCAGTGGCCGCTGATTTTATATAAATCGGATTTAGCCATAAAGGGAGTCTTTGTTAAAAGCCAGCCGCGTTTCTGCTCCTCGTCCTCAACAAAACGCTGTAAAAGCTGGATTACACGCGCGCCCTTGGGAAGCATAATCGGTAATCCCTGTCCTACATAATCAACAGTTGTAAAAAGCTCAAGCTCGCGGCCGAGTTTATTATGGTCGCGCTTTTTAGCTTCTTCCATCATTGTGAGATGTTCCTCGAGCATAGAAGCCTTAGGGAACGCTACGCCGTATACACGGCAGAGCTGAGCGTTTTTCGCGTCGCCTCTCCAGTAAGCGCCTGTAGTAGCTGTAAGAGCGATAGCCTTAACAGAGCTTACATCCATAAGATGCGGGCCCGCGCAGAGATCTGTAAAATCGTCCTGCTTATAGAAGCTGATTTTCTCGCCCTTACCGCTGTGTTCCTTACAAAGCTCCACCTTATACGGCTCGTTCATATCCTCTAAAAGCTTTACAGCTTCGTCGGGATCGAGCTCGAATCTCTCGATAGCGGTTTTGGATTTAACGATTTTCTTCATTTCGGCTGTAATCTTTTCCAAATCCTCGGAAGTAAAGGCTTTTTCTACGTCAAAGTCATAGTAGAAACCGTTATCAACCGCCGGACCGATAGCGCATTTAGCGTCGGGATAAAGGCGTTTTACAGCCTGGGCGAGAATATGGGAAGCTGTATGCCAGAAAGCTTTTTTGCCGTTTATATCGTCGAAAGTCAGGAGTTCTACTTTACAATCCTTAGTTATAGGAGTTCTCAAGTCGAAAACCTCGCCGTCGATTTTAGCGGCGCATACCGACTTGTAAAGTCCCATTCCGATTCCTTTAGCGATTTCAGCGGGAGTTATATTTTCTTCGTACTGATTTACAACTCCGCCCTTTAATTCTACGTTTACCATAATAATCACCTCAAAAAATAATATAAAGAAAACCCCAATATTCTGTAAAAGAATATTGGGGCGACAATTCAAATCGCGGTTCCACCCAACTTCGGCAAAAACCCTCAAATACCTTTAACGGAGTTACCCGCCGCGCCATTTCCTGCGCGAAGCTCAAAGGCGGTAATAAACGAACGCTTTTATATACTCACACCAACCGTATACTCTCTTAAAAAGCTAATTCGGATATCGTGTCCTTATCAAAGCCTGTCTGTTTTAATTATATTAACACTGAATTATTAAAAAGTCAACACAATTTTAACTGTTAATATCTTCAATTAATTTATCAATTCTCTCTTTATCATGTTCGCTGACCTCGGCTTCGTTGTCGAGGTAGTTTTCTTTATTGGACTCCAAAACGCCTTCCTCGAAGTTTTCAACCTTATCCTTTTCAACATAGATAGCGTCGTCCTCTTCCTGAACTTCGGGAGCGACAACTAAGTCGTCAGCGTCGTTCTTATCGGAACCGCCGTAACCGTACTCGTAATCGTAATCATCGGTATAGTCTTCGTTGGCGGCGGTTACGTAGTTTTCCGCTTCTTCCGTAGACGAGGAGTAGTCGTAGTCATAATCGCCCGTCTGCTCCTCGGGAGCTACAACGGTGTTATCCTGAAACGCGCCGTAAACACGCTGTTCCTCGTCAAAATCATCGAGGTCGTATTTTAAAATCTGTTCCTCTTTAGTTAGAGCGAATTTGGTAATTTCGAACAAGAAAGAAACTACATATAAGCCTAACGCGAATAATCCGAAGCCGATAACATTCTCGGAGTAATCGAGGCCGTTCTTAATAATGGAAATCACGTTTATTACGCCGATAGTTATACCGATAGCGGCGAAGGGCATTCCGTAAAGATAAAGCGCTTTAACGGGGTTTTTACCCTTAACCGTAGAGATTACCATTCCAAGCTTAAATAAGAATATCATTCCGAACGCGTAAGCGAACAGTACTAAGGGATTGATCTTATATACCGAAACAGTCCTGTTTTTGAGGAACTCGTTAATAAGCATAAGTCCGCCCCAGATATCCATACACAGGAACAGAGCACCCATATTCGGCAGGAAGTTTCTTCCCTGCAAGTGAGCAAGCGAGATAACCACCAAGCAAACGGAAGTTAAAAATCCAAACACTGAAACAGCTAAAACAAATAAATTGTAGCTATGATTCTGTAAGCTTAAAATAAGCTCGAGCGCCGATTTAGAGGTTATCATAGCCGCCGCCAATATAGCGAAAACCGAAGCGGGGATATTTCTTCTAAGAATATACGTAGGCGAGGTTTTCTTATCCAAAGCTACAAACACAATGTTAATAACGAACATTAATAATACAGCGCACAACGATACGTACGAAGCTAAATAATCATCCTCGGCAAAGCCTATACCAAACATTTGCAGCGCCTTAACCAGAACTGCCGCCAGCGCTAAAGGCATAAACGATATCCAGCATAATTTTGATTTCATAAATTCATAACCTTTCCACCCAAGAGGGTTATTATATAAATTATCATATTTATTTACAAACGTACATAGTATATTTTAAGGCAAAGAAAGTATTATGTCAAGAAATAAAAATAAAAAACATCAGGATGTGAGTAAAATATGAAGAAAAGATTTATAGGACTTTTATTGATACTGGCGGTTATGGCGGGTTTACCGATTATTGTAAGCCGTAGCAAATTACATATAAACGCCAAAAACAGCGTAAAAACGTCAATAAGCTCTCAAAATAAACCTGTCGTTAACGCCGCGGCGTATCATTTTCGTAAACATTACGATGAAAAGACCTTAAAAGCATTAATTTTAATTCTAAATTCAAATTATAAAGCTAAAAAGCTCAATAAACACGACAGTATCGATAAAAACGACTTTATTAAAAAGTATAAAAACGGAAAAAATTATTATTCTAAAATAGAAAATACCGTTAAGGAGCTTGACGGCGAATATATAACGTATAAAAACAAACCTGTTTATATACCCTTGTTTAAAGTTTCTAAAGGTAACACAGATTTCAGCAAAAAATATCCTTACTTAGACGCGGCGGCGTGTCCCTGGGATAAGATTAAAAAGGATTTTAAGAGCAGCGGTAAAGAAGTCGGAATCAGTGTAAATACACTGGATAAACTATGCGCTCAGGGGCTCAGCTACAAGGAAGCTGTCGGGTATTTTTTGAAGGCTGAGTAGTAAATTTATCAAAGAGTTAAACGTCATATTGAGCAAAGGTCGTTTTGTTTTAATTTTATTAAGATTCTTCGGCTGAAACGTCAATGACGTTTCGCTCAGGATGACAAAAAGGGTCGGCAAAATTGCCAACCCTGATTTTGTTAATTTAGAAATTGCGGTAACGGCGGATATTTCTGCGGTTTCTTCTGTTACGGCGTTTAATAATCGAACTGATTATAATATAGATTATAAGAAGAACTACAATAGCCGCGATGACGACGAGAAACCATTTTGAAGTAATGATGTTCTGTACTACGGAGATTACGTAGAGGATTCCGCTTCTGTCAACCGACTCGCTGGAAACGAGGTTAACCTCGGCGAGCTTGGTTTTTGTTTTTACATCAGAACCGCTGTAGTAAACTACCGCTTTACCTACGACGTCGCCCTTTTTAACGGGAGCGTCGATACTTTCCGGGACCTTGGTTTCAACCTTAATATCGGATTCCTTAAATGTTTTAGGAACGATAGCGTTAATGTTTTTCTCGGGGACAAGCTGTACGCTGTTTTTGCCCCAAGCCAGATTGATTTTTTCCTCACGCATAGGAGTTTCGGAAGAAGCGACCTGATTGAGCTCAAGCTGGGTTAAAGACCATCTGAAAAGCTCCTTAGCGTCAATCATTGTGCCGTAAACATCCTTAGCGGGATCAGCGTTGTAGGGAGATTTAAGGAATACTCCGAGATAAGAGTATCCGTCGGCGCTTCCGACGGTTACGAGACAGTGGCCCGCTTCATCGGTAGTACCTGTTTTAATTCCCTTAGCGTACTGGTAGTAATAGTTAGCTCCGCGGTTAGCGTCGATAAGATAGTTTGTAGTAACGAGCGGATAAGTTTCGCCCGGAACATAATATGTAGTAGTATTGGTAATCTTAGAGAACTCGGGGAGCGATAAAGCGTACTGAGCCATTTTAGCTAAATCTCTGGCGGAGGTGTAGTGGTTTTTATCGTGAAGTCCGTCAGGATTCATAAAATGAGTATTCTTACAGCCGAGCTGTTTAGCTTTAGCGTTCATCATAGAAACGAACTTATTAATATCTCCTCCGCCGACATAATCGGCAAGCACCATAGCCGCGTCATTACCCGAAGGTACCATCATCGAATATAGTAAATCGAGAACGGTCATTTTCTGACCTACGTGGGTAGCTACGTTAGCGAGCGAGCTTCCCGTACCGTTTAACTTATCGAGAACGGACTGTTTAATAGGAACAAGGGTTCGCTTAAAATTATTAACGTGCTCGGCTACGATAATATAAGTCATAATTTTCGTAGTAGAAGCGGGATAACGTTTAGCGTCAGCCGCCTTTTCGTAAACAGTCTGGCCTGTATCCATATTGATAAGCAGAGCAGACTTGGAAGCGACCTTTACATTATTCTTGTAATTCGCGGCGCCGGCGGGGATAAATGCCGTCGAAAACACAGTGCAAATCACAAGCACAGCAGATATCAAAATACATAATTTTTTCTTCATAGGATAACCTCCCATAATTTATCAAGACACATTATACTATATAAAATATCAAATTTCAATATATTTTTAGTTTAAGGTAGAATCGCCCGTAGTTCTGAACAATCTCGTTATCTCGGCTTTAAGAGCGCGGTAACGGTCGTCGGTAAGATTATGTGAATCCTTAATCACATAATCGGCGATTTTTTGCGACAGGCTTAAATTCTTAGTATCTGCAAGACTGCTAATAGAAAGCTCGGGCAAGCCGTGCTGACGAGAGCCGAAGAAATCTCCCGGCCCTCTGAGTTTAAGGTCGGCGTCGGCGATTTTAAAGCCGTCGCGCGTTGTACACATAGTTTTAAGCCGTTCGGTAGAGTTATCGGTAGTGCTGTCGGATACAAGGATACACCAACTTTTTTCACTACCTCTGCCCACTCGTCCTCTGAGCTGATGGAGCTGGGAAAGTCCGAAACGCTCGGCGTTTTCTATCATCATAATCGTCGCGTTAGGCACGTCGATACCGACTTCTATTACCGTAGTCGCTACGAGAAGTTTAATTTTATTCTCGGAAAAATCACGCATTACAGCTTCTTTTTCGGCAGCTTTCATTTTTCCGTGAAGTATTCCGACAGGCGTATCGCTGAAGTAATTGAGCATTAACTCAGCGGCGTATTCCTCGGCGGAAGCTAAGTCGCTCTCCCCTTCTTCGACGAGCGGACAAACTATATAAGCCTGTCTGCCTCGGGCGATTTCTTTTTTAATAAAGCCCAAAGCCCTTGCGCGTTTGTCGGAGCCTATCAGCAGGGTGTCTATCTCCTGACGTCCCGGCGGAAGCTCGTCGATAATAGAGATATCGAGGTCACCGAAGATAATCAGTCCTAATGTTCTCGGAATCGGAGTCGCGCTCATTACGAGCAGATGAGGGCTGTTGCCTTTGGAGAGGAGCTTCGCGCGCTGAGCCACGCCGAAACGATGCTGCTCATCCGTAACAACAATACCGAGATTATAAAACTCGGTTTTATCGGTAATAAGCGCGTGAGTACCGATAATAAAATCAATATCTCCGTTTTTAAGCTGTTCTCTTACGCTGTTTTTTTCGGACTGTTTCAGTGAGCCTGTAAGCAGAGCTATTTTTATATCAGTATTTTTAAATATTTTCTTAAAGGAATTATAATGTTGTTCGGCAAGTATTTCGGTGGGCGCCATAAACGCCGCCTGTATACCGTTTTTTATCATTGTATAGCATACCGAACCCGCGACTGCGGTTTTACCCGAGCCTACATCGCCCTGTACAAGACGGTTTAGGGTTATTTCGGGATTTTTAATATCGTCGATACAATCCTTTACCGCGCGCTTTTGAGCTGAGGTAAAGCTAAACGGCAGTAAGCTTTCGAACTCGCCTGAATAATCCTTAGAAATAGGATTCATATTAGCGGTTCGTTTATGGGATTTAAGGCTTCTAAGCCCGAGATTTAATACGAGAAGTTCCTCGACAACGAGGCGTTTTCTGGCGGTATTTAAGCTTTCCGTATCCTTTGGAAAATGTATGTTCTCTATCGCGTACTTTAAACCGCAAAGCCCGAATTTTTCTCTAAGAGTATCGGGCAAAGGGTCGTTAATCGTTTCGGGCAAAAGCTTTAACGCCTGTTTAACGGCGTTTACAACGGTATTATTGTTAAGCCCCGAGGTGAGATTATAGATAGGCCGAACCTCAGTAGCGGCGCTGTCGGGTGAAAAGGTAGGCGCAATCATACTGACGTTGCCGAAAATATTGGAGGCTTTGCCGAAAAACCGATAAGTGCTTCCGTTAGCGAGCATACGGTCAATGTACCTGTTGTTAAAATATATAAGCTCGCACGCGCCTGTTTCATCGGTAACAACGGTTTTAGCTATATACTTTCCGCTTTTAGTAAACCCCGACTGGAACGCGCTGTGGACAGAAGCTCTTATACATACGGTATCGCCGTCCTCCACGTCGGCGATATCGGTAATCTCTGACCAATCCTCATAAGTTCTCGGGTAGAAATTCAAAAGCTCTCCGACAGAAAACACACCGAGCTTATTAAATAACTCAGCGCGCTTTTTTCCTATACCCGAAAGCTCTTCAATTTTCATAGCGTAAAGTGACATAATAAACCTATACTTAAACATCAGGCTGGTTTTAAACCTTTAGTTTAAAACCAGCCCCTATTTTTATTCTACACTGAGTACGAAGTAATAAACAGGTTGTCCGCCGTTAACGAGTGAAACGTCAACTTTGTTTCCGAACTTATCGTTTATAGCTTCGTAGGCTTCCTGAGCCTCTTTTTCATCAATATCGTTACCATAGATTATAGTAACGAAAGATGTATCGTGTTTAATCATATTCTTAGCGAGCTTAACAACCGCTCTTACGGGAGTTTTCTCGGTGATGGTGAGCTTGCCGTTTTCAAGAGCGATGATCTCGCCTTCTTTAATCTTATGATGTCCGAACTCGCTGTTTCTCGCGGCGAAAGTTACCTGACCTGTCGCTACATTCTTAGCGGCGTCCATCATCATATCTTTATTGCTCTTAGCGGAAAGCTCGGGGTCGTAGCTTAACATAGCCGTCATACCCTGGGGGATTGTACGCGTCGGAACGATTACAACCTCTCTGTCCTCTACCATGGGAACAGTCTGCTCGGCAGCCATAATGATGTTTTTATTATTCGGGAATACGATAACCGTCTTGGCGGGAGTAGCCATAACAGCCTCGTAGATATCGTCTGTGCTCGGGTTCATAGACTGACCGCCCGATACAACGTGGCTACAGCCTAAATCCTTAAAGAGATTAGTTATTCCTTCGCCCGCGGCAACCGCTACGAAGCCGATTTCCTCGGTGGGTTCAACAGGCTGAAGCTTAGTGCTTTCTTTCTGAGCCTCGTTGTCCTCAACACGACGGCGGTGCTGTTCTTTCATATTCTCAACCTTAACGGTGAGAAGCTCGCCGTAGGTAAGACCTCGCTGTAAAGCGTTACCGGGGTTATCGGTATGAACGTGAACCTTAATAATCTCGTCGTCGTTTACCACAACAACGCAGTCGCCGATAGTCTCGAGGAACATTCTCAGTTCGTTCGGGTCGGTAGTGATTTTCTCGTCACGGCCTACGATAAACTCGGTACAATATGTAAAGTTAATAACTTCGTCAAATTCAGCGACAGTGCTTGAGAAGTTGTCGAGCTCTTCCTGAACAGACACGGTATCGCACTCAACAATTTCGCCGTCCTTAAAGTATTTGAGCATACCCTCAAATATAGAGTAAAGTCCCATACCGCCGGCGTCAACTACGCCAGCTTTCTTTAGTACGGGGAGATATTCGGGAGTTTTTCTTAAAGCTTCCTCGGCGCTGATACATACGGCTTCCCATACCTCAGCGACATCCTCAGTCTTTTCGCAAGCTTCAAGTCCGCCCTCGTAACCTACGCGCGCTACGGTGAGGATAGTTCCCTCGGTAGGCTTCATAACAGCCTTATAAGCGGCATCTACTCCGAGTCCCAGAGCCTCGACCATCTCACGTCCGTTGGCTACGGCTTTATCCTTTAATCCGTCGGAAAAACCTCTGAATAAAAGCGAAAGAATAACGCCTGAGTTACCTCTCGCGCCTCGAAGCATAGCCGAAGCGATTGTTTTAGCGACAACTCCGACCTCGTCGGAATCGCATTTAGTGAGAGCCTTAACAGCGGCGGTAGTAGTCATCGACATATTGGTACCCGTATCTCCGTCGGGAACAGGGAAAATATTAAGGTCGTTAATATAAGATTTCTTAGTACAAATGTTATTAGAGCCTGATAAAACGGCCTGTTTTAAGTCTATTCCATTCATAAAAACACATCCTCATCCATTTTAGGATATAAATTATACAAAGTTATTATACTATAAATATAAATTTTTTCAAGAGTAAATTTATACAATTCTCAAAGTTTCGCAGGAAATAGTTTTGCCTATTTTTTCATCGACTTCGAAAATCACACATTCCATCTTGCAAGCGCCTTTTTTTAAATCAAATCTCGCGGGCAAACAGGACTTAAACTTACCGATAGAAATTTCGGGTTTTACGCCGAGTACCGAGTTTAACGGACCGCTCATTCCTACGTCGGTAATATAGCCCGTGCCGTTTTCGAGTATATGGGCGTCAGAGGTCTGGACGTGGGTATGAGTTCCGAACACAGCCGATACTTTACCGTCGAGATAATAGCCCATAGCGAGCTTTTCGGAAGTAGTTTCGGCGTGAAAATCCACTATAACAATACGGCTGTCTACATCCTTTAGAAGCTTATCAATCTTTAAAAAAGGATTATCAAGCCCCGAGTCCATATACATTGTACCCATAAGATTAATTACGGTAAGCGAGTATCTTCCGTAGTCCAGAGTACATACTCCCGTACCGCTGGCGAACCCTTCGGGGAAATTAGCGGGACGGATAATAAAAGGAGTATTATCGAGATAGGAAAATACCTCCTTACGCCTGAACGAGTGATTGCCGAGGGTTATAACGTCTACCCCGCTGTCAAAAAGAAAATCGGCGGACGCGGGAGTTATACCGTTACCGTCGGCGGAGTTTTCACCGTTACAGATAACCGCGTCTATACCCTTTAGCTTTTTAAGAGAAGGCAGTTTCTCACGTACAAACTCACAGCCTGCTTTTCCCACAACGTCGCCAATACATAAAATTCTCATAATATCAACTTTCTATATTTAATATACCTCATTTTAACATTTTTGATATACGGCGGTCAAGCTTTTCGGCGTTATCTATTATGTTTTTTACTCTTTTTTATATGAACTCGTCTTACCCTTGCGATATTTTTATTTACCGTATAGGTTGAGTTTAGTTTATAGCTGTTTTTTATTTCTTTAAAAGAATAACTTATGTTTTTAACATTGTACTTTCCTATATTAAAAATCTCACTCAGACGTGATTGTTTGAGCAAAAGCTTTTTCGCGAAAGATTTATCGCGAGTTCTCTCGGTTTCTGTAAAGCCGTAGATTTTACGAGAGCTTATTCCAATCGGCAAGGTGACGCTGTTAAAAACCAGAGATTTTTCATAGGGTATCTCTCCGTAAACCTCGGACTTAGGACAGTCCAGCTTCAGCGGTAAAGATGTCCAGAGGAAATTCAGGTTGGTTTTTTCATTATAGCTCGAATTTAGAATCATAATATTATTCTTTTTTGGAATTATAAATTCTTTTTTATACTCAATATCGGCGTAAATTTTACCGTCGCTGTGAACAAAGCTAAGTTTATCCTCCGCCTCGTTAGTACCCTTCACCACACTGCTTACAAGAACCTGATTCTTCATTACCGCGCTGCCCTTTTTAACCTCGCAGGTACCGTTGTTAACTATCGTTTTTGTGATTATTCCGTCTGATTCAGCGGTTAGATTACACGGGTATTTTCCCTTTTTTACCTTCGGTTTTTTTATCTCCTCTTTAATCTCGACCTCGGCGATACCGTTTAGGGCGTTTATTGATATCCAGCGTATTTCGGGAATCTTTATTATAAGCTTTCGTTCTACCGCTTCGAAATCGACCGAGGATTTTAACACTCCGCGCTTTAGTCCGCAATCCTCTAAAGCGGAGTATATCCCGGCGGCGCTGAGAGTTTCTCCGCCGTTTAGCTTAATATCCCAAATAAAATTACTCAGAAAAAACATTACCGCTAAAGCTATAGCAGCTCCTATCGCGACGCCCTTTCTAATACTGTACTTTTTTACCAGAAACGGAAATCCCGATTTTTTTATACACCGAAGCTTTACCGAAGCGCCTTTAGCGTAAGGACGTATATTCTTATAATCGTAAAGCAGCATATAGCCGGTCAGCTTGTCGCGTTTCGGCAGTATATTCCAGTAGGTTATTCCGTTTTTATTAAGCACATTTATAAACCGTTCGGGATAAGTTCCGATTACGGAAAAATAGACATAGCCCCTGAGAAGCCGTATTAATTTTATCAGCACATTATCACCTAGTTTACAAACTCTACGCTCAGAATAAAGCCCTCGACGATTACGCAGGTTGAGGATATACAGTTTATGCTAAGTCCCCTGCCCTTAAAAGTAATCGGCGACATTCGTGTATTTAGCTTTATGATATCGCCGCTGTACAGAATCACGCCTGTAGAACCCTCGATAACGGCGCGTTTGTTACCTGTAAACTCGATTACAGGAAGATTGTATTTAAAATCCACGGGAACTTTATCGGATAATTTATTTAATTTTTTTCTCATTATCTTTCACCCTGTTACATATATATTAACGGTGAACAGAAATAATGTATAAATTTCGCTTAGCCGGTAATTCACAGATAAAGCTATTGCTCATAACCGCGCTCGCCATAGCGGCGATTATCTTCTCGAAAGAGGTTTCAAGCGGTATTTACAAGGGAATCTATTTTTGTGTAGAAATACTTATACCGTCGCTTTTTCCGTTTATGGTAATTTCGACCTTATCCGCCAAAAGCAATCTGAGGTTCAAGGGTAAAATATTTAATAAAACCGCGAATATTCTTTTCGGGCTTAGCGGAGAAACGCTTTTTTCGGTGATTCTCGGAATTTTCGGCGGATATCCGGTAGGCGCGAGAAGTATCGGCGCTTTATATAAGCAGGGTAAAATCTCTTTAAACGAAGCCGAAAAAGCCTCCTACATAGCGCTTGGAGCAGGTCCCGGGTTTTTAATTACATTCGTGGGAATTAAGCTTTTAAACAATATAGAAATAGGAATAATTCTTTTAATTTCTCAAATATGCTCGGTATTTTTGCTGGGAATTTTGAATAAATTTATATTCCGAAAAAAAGATAATAATTCTTTTAAAGAAGATAATTACGCTGTAAAACACAGCGGTAATATATTTATAGAGAGCGTTACCGACGCTGTTTACTCGGCGATGGAGATGTGCGCGATAGTATGCGTATTCTCGGCGTTTTTGAGCGTTATAGAAAAGTACATACACAGCGATTACGTATCGGTGTTTACGGAAGTTACGACCGCGTGTAATAAATTAAGCCCGGGCGCTAATCTGCCCGCGATAGCGTTCGCGGTAGGCTTCGGCGGATTGTGCGTACATTTTCAGGTATTTCAGGCGCTCGGGAATATTAAAATTAACAAGCTATTATATTTCTTATATAGAATTATGCAAGGCGTTATCACTTCAGTTATAACGACCGTTTTAATCAAAATATTTGATATTACAATTCCTGTATTTTCGAGCGTTAAAGGCGGTTTTTCGCTAGGTTTAAGCACTTCCGTTACAGGAAGCTGTCTTTTGGTTCTTACGGGGATTTGTTTTATATTCAGTATTCAGGAGGAATAGATTATGTGCGGAATAGCGGGTTTATTCAGCAAATACGAGGACTTGTCGGATAAGATAAAGCTTTTGTCCGATATGTCGAAAAGTTTATCCAGGAGAGGTCCCGATGAAAACGGAATATTTATCGACCACAACGTCGCGCTGATTCACCGCAGACTTGTTGTAATAGATAAAGAAAACGGCAAACAGCCGATGATATGCGGTAAAAAGGCGGAAAAATACGTTATAGTGTATAACGGCGAGCTTTATAATACCGAAGAGCTTCGACAAAAGCTCATTAAAAAAGGATATGAATTCAAAGGTCACAGCGATACTGAGGTTGTACTTAAAATGTACATCGAATACGGCTCGAAATGCGCAAATATGCTCAACGGTATTTTCGCTTTCGCGGTTTACGAAATGTATAACAAGAAGCTGTTTTTGTGCAGAGATAAGGTCGGCGTTAAACCGCTTTTTTACAGCGAGTTTAAGGACGGAATTGTGTTCGGCTCGGAGATAAAGGCGCTATTAAAGAGCGGTAAGGTTAAGCCCGTTATCGACGAGCGGGGCTTATACGAAATATTCTTCTTAGGCCCCGCGAGAACCGCGGGTACGGGAGTATTTAAAAACGTTAACGAATTATTACCCGGGCAATACGCCGAATACTACGGCGGTAAACTCACAAAGACGACTTACTTTAAACTAAAAGCCGAAGAATTTACCGACACAAAGGAACAGGCTGTCGAAAAAGTACGGTACTTACTCACCGACGCGATAGAAAAACAGCTTACAAGCGACGTTCCGCTTTGCTTTTTCTTATCGGGAGGACTCGACAGCAGTATAATTACAAAAACCGCGAGCGAGTTTTACAGGCGGAAAAAGATGGATAACGCCGTCACCTACTCGGTAGAATACGAGGATAATAAAAAATATTTTCAAAAAAGCTCGTTTCAGCCGACTTCGGACGTGGAATATATAAAGCTTATGGTTGAAAACGCCGACACGTTTCATAACGAAGTTATACTCGATAACAAAAAACTTGCCGAAGCGTTATACCCGAGCGTTGAGGCGAGGGATTTACCCGGTTACGTGGACGTAGACTCGTCGCTGCTTTTATTCTGTAAAGAGATAAAAAACAACTACACGGTTGCGCTTTCGGGCGAATGCGCGGACGAACTTTTCGGCGGATACCCGTGGTATCATAACCGTGACATACTTTTCGAGGATTGTTTTCCGTGGTCGCGGTCGCAGGAAATCAGGAGCAGTATATTAAAGGAAAACATACTCCCTAAGGGCGAAGAATACGTTAGGCAAAAATACCTCGATACCATAAATCAGACCGATAAACTCAGCACAGACAGCGAGCTTTCCGCGAGGATGAGAGAAATGTTTATGCTGAATTACTACTGGTTTATGCAGTGCTTGCTTGAGAGAAAGGACAGATGCAGTATGTACAGCGGGCTTGAGGTGAGAGTTCCGTTTTGCGACTACAGAATCGTCGAGTACGCGTACAATATGCCGTGGGAGATTAAGGCATTTAACGGACGTGAAAAAGGTATTGTGCGTAAGGCGTTCGAGGATATTCTACCGCTCGATATAGTATGGCGCAAGAAAAGCCCTTACCCTAAAACCCACAACCCCGAGTATATGGATATATGTTCAAAAAAGGTTAAGAATATTTTAAATAAAAAAACAGAGCTAAACGAACTTCTCAGCAAAAGCGGAATTGAGAATATAATAAACAACCCCGACAGCATAAGCTCGCCCTGGTACGGACAGCTTATGAAGGCTCCGCAGATTTTAGCGTATATTATAGAACTCGATTACTGGTTCGAGAAATACGGCGTAGTTATTGAATAAAAAGTAATAATATGTTAAAATGACCTCGGTGGTCATATGACAGAAGAAAGACTAAATAAAATACACGGATATTTCCGCTCTAATGATAAAGCATTTTTCTTTTTAAGAATTATATATAAATATCTGCCGATAATAATTTACCTGCTCTATCCCCTGCTTTTATTGAATACATTTTACTGTATGGTAAAATTTGGTAATGTTGAGGATTTCGTAAATACGCTGGTAATACCCGCCGTGACATTTCTAAGCGTTACGGCTTTGAGAATAATAATCAACAAGCCCAGACCGTACGAGGCGATGGACATTACTCCGCTGTTCTCTAAAGATACTGTCGGAAAAAGCTTCCCGAGCCGTCACAGCGCGAGTATATTTTCAATCGCGATGGCTAGCTTTACGTTCAGCACGGCAGTCGGAATAATTTTACTTATTATCGGCGTTATAATGTGCGCGTCAAGGGTGATAGCGGGTGTACACTATATAAGTGACGTAACCGCGGGAGCGGTTTTCGCGGTTATATTGGCGCTGTTAGGACTTTTAATTTAACAGCCTTCTAAAAACTGTCTCGATTTCGGGGCAGTTTTCTTATTTATTCCTATAAGTAATTATAAAGCGGCATAGTTTTTATATAATACATAGTGTATATAAGAATTAGATTGACATATTTTTAACAATATGATATTCTAAAGGTTGAAGGATGATAAAAATGAATAATTTTAGCAAGAAGCTGACCGCTTCTTTAGCGGCGATAATGCTGTTTTCGGCTTTATTATCGGGTTGTTCGGGCGGTAATACAAAAAGTATCTCCACAATCAAAGCCACCGAACCCGAGTATAAGGACGAAAGCGGTATAGGCTATAATACCGATAAAGACGGTAAGCTCACTATTTCGACGTTTAAAGGCAGTAAAACCGATATAAAGATTCCGTCGAAATATAAGGGCAAAAAGGTTACGACAGTCGGCAGAAGCTCTTTTAAGATGGCTAAAATCAAGAGCGTTACCGTTCCCGATACGGTAACTAAAATCGACGATTACGCGTTCGCTTTCTCTAGAGATTTAGAAAAAGTCGTTTTACCCGACAGTGTTAAATCTATCGGCACTAACGCGTTCGCGGGCTGTATCAAGCTAAAGGAGATTAAGCTTCCCAAAAAGCTTAAAACTCTCGGAATGTACAGCTTCGACGCGTCGGGGCTTAATAAGATTAATATTCCGAAATCGGTCAAGAAGATTGACGAATACGCTTTCGCCGAGTGCAAATACTTAAAGAGCGTTAAGTTTAATTCAGCGGATACTAAAATCGCTGACACAGCTTTTAACCGCTCTATCGACGTAATAATCACCGCGCCGAAAAACTCGAAAGCAATTGAATTCGCTAAAGAAAAGAATATTGAATATAAAGTAAAATAAAGTACGGAGGTCAATATGAGTACTAAAAAATATCCGATTGTAGACGGTGTACCGTCGCTTGAGAAAGCTTTAAAGAGAGTTAAAGAGGCTCAGGCTCAGTACGCTAAATTCACTCAGGAACAGGTGGATAAAATTTTCCTCGCCGCCGCTACGGCAGCTAATAAACAGAGGATTCCGCTCGCTAAACTCGCCGTAGAAGAAACGGGTATGGGAATTGTCGAGGACAAAATTATTAAAAACCACTTTGCTTCGGAGGAAATCTATAATAGATACCGCAACGCTAAAACCTGCGGTGTTATCGACGAAAATCCCTCGATGGGAACTAAGAGAATCGTTGAGCCGATAGGCGTTATCGCGGCGGTTATTCCGACCACTAACCCCACATCTACCGCAATTTTTAAATGTTTAATCGCTCTTAAAACAAGAAACGGTATTATTATCTCCCCTCACCCGCGGGCTAAGAAAAGCACAATTGAGGCGGCTAAGGTAGTTTTAGAAGCCGCGGTAGAAGCGGGCGCTCCAGAAAATATAATTTCTTGGATTGACATTCCGTCGCTTGAGATGACTAACCTCGTTATGAGCGAGGCGGATACTATACTCGCTACAGGCGGTCCCGGAATGGTGAAGGCGGCTTACTCGTCAGGTAAACCCGCTCTCGGCGTAGGCGCGGGTAATACTCCGGCGATTATCGACTCTACAGCCGATATTCTCCTAGCCGTTAACTCGGTTATTCACTCTAAGACTTTCGACAACGGTATGATTTGCGCTTCCGAGCAGAGCGTTATCGTAGACAAGAGCATTTACGCTAAGGTTAAGAAGGAGTTTAAGGACAGAGGTTGCCACATCCTTAAAGCCGACGAAATCGACAAGGTTCGTAAGACTATCATTATAAACGGCGCTCTTAACGCTAAAATAGTAGGTCAGTCGGCATACACTATCGCTAAGCTGGCGGGAGTTAAGGTTCCCGAAGCTACAAAAATTCTTATAGGCGAGGTTGAATCAGTAGATCTTTCCGAAGAATTCGCTCACGAGAAGCTCTCCCCTGTACTCGCTATGTATAAATCGAAAAACTTCGAGGACGCGTTAAATAAAGCCGAAAGGCTTATCGCCGACGGCGGTTACGGCCACACCTCCTCGATTTACTTAGACGCGGTTAACGAGAAAGATAAGCTCGACGAATTCGCGGCAAGAATGAAAACCTGCAGAATCCTCGTTAATACTCCGTCCTCGCACGGCGGTATCGGCGATCTTTACAACTTCGACTTAGACCCGTCGCTTACGCTCGGTTGCGGCTCATGGGGCGGCAACTCTGTAAGTGAAAACGTAGGTTGTAAACATTTACTCAACATTAAAACTGTCGCCGAGAGGAGAGAAAATATGCTTTGGTTTAAAGCGCCCGAAAAGGTTTATATAAAGAAAGGCTGTTTACCTGTAGCCTTAAAAGAACTCAAAGAAGATCTCGATAAGAAAAAGGCGTTTATCGTAACCGACCAATTCTTATACAACAACGGCTATACTAAATGTATAACCGATGAACTCGATAAAATGGGAATTACACACACTACTTTCTTCGACGTTCAGCCCGACCCGACGCTCGCTTCCGCTAAGGAAGGCGCTAAGGCTATGACGGCGTTTAAGCCCGACGTAATTATCGCGCTCGGCGGCGGCTCGGCTATGGACGCCGGTAAGATTATGTGGGTTCTTTACGAACATCCCGAGGCTGACTTCGCCGATATGGCTATGCGTTTCTCGGATATCAGAAAGAGAATTTACAAGTTCCCGAAAATGGGCGAAAAGGCTATGTTTATCGCCGTTCCGACTTCCTCGGGTACAGGCTCAGAGGTCACTCCGTTCGCGGTTATTACCGACGAAAGCGACGGCACTAAGTATCCTCTCGCCGACTACGAGTTAATGCCCGATATGGCGATTGTAGACGCTGACTTAATGATGAGCGGCCCCAAGGGACTTACAGCCGCTTCGGGTATCGACGCGGTATCTCACGCGCTGGAGGCTTACGCGGCTATGCTTGCCACAGACTTTACGGACGGCTTAGCGCTTAAATCGTTAAAGCTTATATTCGAGTATCTCCCCGCTTGCTACGACAACGGTATGAACGAGCCTGTCGCTCGTGAGAAGGTAGCTCACGCGGCTACTATGGCGGGTATGGCGTTCGCCAACGCGTTCCTCGGAGTATGTCACTCGATGGCTCATAAGCTCGGAGCTTTCCACCATATCGCTCACGGTATCGCTAACGCGCTTATGCTCGAGTACGTAATTCGATTCAACTCGGCTGAGGTACCGACTAAGATGGGAACATTCTCTCAGTACGCTTATCCGCATACCAAGCGCAGATACGCTGAGGTTGCCGAATACTTAGGCTTCGGCGGTAAGGACGACGACGAAAGCGTAGAAAACCTTATTAAAGCAATTAACGAGCTCAAGGCTCGTATCGGAATAAAAGAAACAATCCGCGATTACGGAGTAGACGAAAAGTACTTCCTTGACACTCTCGACGATATGACCGAGCAGGCGTTCGATGACCAGTGCACAGGCGCCAACCCGAGATATCCGCTTATGAGCGAGATAAAGGAAATGTACTTAAAGGCATACTACGGCAAGGATTACAAGGGTTAAAGGAGGCTTAGCTATGGACATTATTTACGAGACAAAAGGAAAGAAAATTTACCGCGACGGCAACTTAGCGATTAAAGTTTTCGACAAGGAATTTTCAAAGGCGGCGGTTTTAAACGAGGCTTTAAATCAGGCGCGCGTTGAGGAAATCGGAATCAATATGCCGAAAATTCACGAGATTAAGAAAATCGACGGCAAATGGGCTATCGTCAGCGACTTTATCGAGGGCAAGACATTAGCTCAGCTTATCGAGGAAAATCCCGATAAAACCGACGAGTTTATAAACAAGTTCGTCGATATCCAGATTGAGATTTTATCGAAGCGCTCTCCCCTTTTAACCGATTTAAGAGATAAAATGCAGAGAAAAATCAGCTCGACTAATCTCGACGCGACTACACGCTATGAGCTTCACACAAGAGTAAACAGTATGAAAAAGCATAACAAGGTTTGTCACGGCGACTTTGTGCCGAGTAACGTAATTATCACGCCCGTAGGCGACGCTTACGTTATCGACTGGGCTCACGTAACCCAGGGTAACGGAGCAGCCGACGCCGCGAGAACTTACCTTATGCTCACCTTAAACCACAAAGAAGAATTAGCTGAAAAGTATTTAGAAACCTACTGCTCAAAAACCGACACGGCTAAACAGCTCGTTCAGCTTTGGATGCCTATTGTAGCGGCTTCTCAGTCGGTCAAGGGTATTCCCGAGGAGCAGGAGCTCTTGATGCGCTGGGCTAATGTAGCTGATTATCAGTAAATCGCAGTCCGGGCGCAAAGATTACAATTATAAATCTTTGTATACAAATAATCACTCAATCAATTATAAATTCTAAAAAGGTTAAAGAGCCGGCTCAAGCTTGTTTTGAACCGGCTCTAAGTTATAGATGTAAAATCGCGACAAGGCGGCTCAATTTCAATTTGAGCCGCCTTATTTAACTTATATAATTATTCAACTTTACCGACTTTGGTGTAATAGACGTCTAAGAACATCTCGAAGCATTTATCCTCGTCAACATAGAACTCGGCGTACTTTTTACCGGCTTTAGTTTTACCTGGTACGGTTTTAATCTCAAAACCGTTATATCCTCCGCGAACCGCGGTATACGAGAAATACGACACCTTATTAGCGTCGATATCGGTACAAATATACTTAGACGCGACGTTATAAATATTAAGCGGAGACATTATGTCGGATTTAGTTTTATTAAACAAGCTCGACGAGAAGCTTTCAATATAGGATTTCTGGCGTTCCATACGAAGCGAGTTGCCCTGTACGGTAGCGTGGCTTCGGCTTCTTACAAACGACTGAGCCATACTGCCCCTGAGCGTATAAGATTTGCCCTTTTTAAACTCGCCTATAGTTTCGGGAGAAACTACCTTTACTCCGCCCATAGCGTCGTTAATCTCGCCTATTCCCTGCATTTCAAGCGCAAGATAGGAATTAATCGGAATATTGTAGAGAAGCTGTCTTACAGCAACTAATTCATTATGACAGCTTGTCTCCTTACCGTTACCGTAAGCATACGCCAGAGCGAGCTGAGCTTTTCGCTCGCCGATATAGCTTCCGTCGGTAGAATAAATACCGATATCGGTCATAGTATCACGGGAGATGTTAATAAGCTTGCTCTTACCTGTGGATAAATCGAGAGCGATAATGAATATCGAGTCGGCGTCGCCGCCGGCTCCGACTTCCCCGTCAACCTTATTAAGCGTATCCTTATCAATACCCATACAGAGTATGCTTGTAATATTGTCGTTGTACTTATACTTATTGCCCTTATAGATAATATACTCGCCGTTATCCACAGTTTTAGCGTTCTTGGGAGCGTCGATGTTCAAGCCCTCTTTATCGAGAAGCGAGTTTTTACCGGAGTTAATCATAAGTACCAGTAAAGATATCGCCACAACTATAAGCGCTAAAAGAGCGGCTATTATGCCGACGGCAATCTTCTGCCAGCGTTTCATCCTGCGGCGGTGGTGCTTATGAAAATGGTGCTTATGCTTATGATTTTTTCTGATTTTCGAGCCTTTATGTCCCGGCGAAAGCTTCGACGGACTTCTGTGGCGGTGATGATGGCGTTTTCCCGAAGTACGCGCGCGCTTTTTATTCTGTCTGTAAACGAAGTCGTCTAAGTCCTCATACGCTGAGGAGTTTTCCTGATCGATAGCTTCCTGGAGCTTATGGGCGCGTTCAGCGTCGATGATTTCGGAATCGTCCGATTTAGCGACTTGCTCGGGTTTTAATCCTGTTATTTTCTCAAAATCTGAATTTTGGAAATCTAAAAACGCGTTAGACTCATCTTTATCCAGAGGATTATTATTATGGTTACCCTCTCTACCTTGTAAACTCATCCTTTACCAATACCCCCTGTAAAAGATACCTTCCGTCACCCGCGTTAAGGCAGGTGCTTAACGTTAAAATTCTATCATCGGTAGTAAGCTTGTGGTCAAGCTTAGTTCTCACATTCCTTACGGTTGTTCGCGGATTTTGAATATACTCTAAGTAGTCCTTAAAAACCTTTTTCTCCGCAAAATTATAGGAATTCATAATATGCTTAGTGGAATAGTTATGCGCCGAAACCACCTCGTAGGTGAGCTTTCTTTCGGGCGTATAAACATAAAAATACCTGTGCTTACCAAAAAACGAGGTATCCTCGAATTTGTGAAGATTAGCGAACATCGAGCCGTCAATCATATTGTGGCCGTAAACTACTGTTACCCTGTCGGTAAGCTCAGTATCGTTACAATACTCTATATAAAGCGAGCCGGCGTATTTATTGTTCCCGTAAATATCCCGATGCAGATAAAAATCATCCGCCTTTTCACTTTGGAGAATCGGATAATTGATATTAGTATCGGGGACTTTTATCCACGCGAAAATCTCTTTATTGGTTTTTTTTAGAGATTTGAAATCGATCGGATTTTTAGGCGTTTTATTATTCTCGGATTTAGTATTCTTTGTATCTGATATTACAGACGAGCTGAGCTGTTGAGAAATATTTTTGTCGGAAACATTCTCGTTATACATTACATAAATAAAGTACCCTAAAAACCCGAGTACAATTAACAGAAAAATTATTATTAAAACTATAAATATGCTTGTCTTTTTACTTTTCATATAAAAAATCCCGATAATTACTTTATTATATTATAATATGTATGTTAAACGCTGTCAAGATTATTTAAAACCGAAATTTAAGCGAAAGAAAAAGGCTTCCGAAGAAGCCTTTTGGTATTTAGAATAATTATTTCTTGGAAGCCGCTAACTTAACGCCTAAAGCAACAAAAGCCGCGAGCGCTAAAGAAGACAGGGTGATAATGTAAACTAACGAATTATCGCCTGTTTTCGGTGAAGTCGGAGAATCATTTACGATAACCGATTTGGAACCGGCGGACTTCTGACCGTTCTTAACGAAGTAAGGAGTAGCCTCAACGTTGCCCTTTAACAGAATAGTGAGCTTCTTGCTGTTAAGGTCGCCCTTAGTAATTTCGTATTTACCATTAATAATCCACTTAACAAATCTGTAGCCGTTCTTAGGATGAGCAACGATAGTAGCGTGTTTACCGTCTTTATCAATCTTAGTTGTATAAGAACCCGAACCGCCTTCGTTGTTGTGAACTACAATTTTATATTCTTTACTTGCGGTCGGACTGGGATTCTTAGCGAACGCGGGCATTACCGAAAGCGCAACCAATAAAACCGCAACTATAATAGATAAAGTTTTTTTCATAGTTTCTACCTCCATAGAAGTCATATCATATCTATACTACTGAATTATAACACACAAAATTTAAAAAGTAAATAGTAAAATAAGCGATTTTTAACAAAATAAGTCACTATTTTTATAAAAACAGGGCTTGTTTTTAATATAGATTCTTACGCTTGACGTAGAATTATAAAAAATGTATAATAATATAAAATTTTATTCGGGGTGAGATTATGACAATTTCCGAGCTTCAAAACGAAATTATAAGACTTAAAAAAGAGAAAGATATTTGTATTCTCGCGCACAGCTATCAGGCGAGAGAAATTCTCGAGGTAGCCGATTTTACTGGCGACTCGTACAAACTCTCGGTAGACGCGAGTAAGGTTGAGAATAAAAAAATCGTTATGAGCGGAGTAAGGTTTATGGCTGAAACCTGTAAGATACTCTCTCCCGAAAAACACGTATATATGCCCAATCCTCACGCGGGATGCCAGATGGCTGATCAGATGGACAGGGCTTTAATCAGCGAGGTTAAAAAGCAGTTCCCCGACTACACCGTAGTAGCCTATATCAACACTACGGCTGAGCTTAAAACAATTTGTGACGTATGCGTAACATCTTCGTCGGCGGTAGAAATCTGTAAAAAAATAGACAACGACAACATTCTCTTTATCCCCGACTGCAACCTCGGAGCGTATGTGGCTAAACAGATTCCCGAAAAGAACTTTAAACTTCTCTCGGGCGGATGTCCGATTCACGCCTGCGTAAACACCGATGACGTTAAAAAGGCTAAGGAGCTTTATCCCGAGGCAGAGGTATTAGTTCACCCCGAATGTACTCCCGAGGTAACGGCTATGGCGGATTACGTAGGTTCCACCTCGGGTATTATGAACTACGCGGTTAAGTCCGATAAAAAGGAGTTTATAATCGGTACGGAAATCAGTATCGCGGAGCATTTACAGTATATGTGCCCAGATAAAAACTTCCATTACCTAACATTAAAGCTAATCTGTCCTAATATGAAAGCTACTACCTTAGTGGATTTATACAACTGCTTAAACGGTACCGCGGGTGAGGAAATTATCCTCGACGATAAAACAATTAAAGACGCTAAGAAATGTATAGACGAGATGATAAGACTTGGTTAATATGGAAAAAGCATTAATAGCAATGAGTGGCGGCGTGGATAGTTCAGTCGCCTCTCTTTTAATTAAAGAAAAAGGCTACGATTGTACGGGAATTACAATGAAGCTGTACGACAACGACGATATCGGCGAGAGAAACACCAACACCTGCTGTTCCGAGGACGATATCGCTGACGCTCGGGCGGTTTGCAACAAGCTCGGTATTCCCTATTACGTTTTCAACTTCCGCGACAGCTTTAACGAGCAGGTAATTTCACGCTTTATCAAGGCTTACGAAAACGGCTCTACGCCCAATCCATGTATAGATTGTAACAGATATATTAAGTTCGACCGCCTTATGCTCAGGATGAAAGAGCTTAATATGGACTATGTCGTAACAGGTCATTACGCGAGGATTGAATATGACGAAAGCCTCAGAAGATATATCCTCAAAAAAGCCGTAGACAACAGCAAAGACCAGAGCTATGTACTATATTCTCTAACACAGGAACAGCTCAAACACACTCTGTTCCCGTTAGGAAGTATGAATAAAACCGAAGTGCGTAAAATCGCCGAAGAAAACGGCTTTATCAACGCTAAAAAACACGACAGTCAGGATATCTGTTTTGTTCCTAACGGCAAATACGCCGAGTTTATAGAACAGTATACCGGTAAAAAATATGAAAAAGGCGACTTCGTAGACAGAAACGGCAACGTTTTAGGCGAGCATAAGGGAATTATACGTTACACTATCGGTCAGCGCAAGGGCTTAGGTTTAGCTCTCCCCGCCCCTATGTATGTTTGCGAAAAGGATTTAGTTAATAACAAGGTAATTCTCGGAAGCAACGAGGATTTATTCTCGAGCGAGCTTGACGCCGATAATTTAAACCTCATAACCCGCGATAAAATCACCGAGCCTATAAGAGTAAAAGCTAAGGTCAGATACAACCAAAAGGAACAGCCCGCGGTCGTAGTTCAAACGGACGACGACAGAATACATATAGTATTCGACGAGCCTCAGCGCGCTATCTCCAAAGGTCAGGCGGTAGTTTTATACGACGGCGATACTGTAGTCGGCGGAGGAACAATTCTATAAAAATACAGTTAGCAAAATCAGCTTATGCAGAAATTGCATAAGCTGATTTATTTTTGTGCGTTTTTGCATTGAGAGAGGTATTGTAAAAAACAATACGTCTGTTTATAATAATGGTGTCAATTGATAAATATTGAAATAAGGAGCAAAGAAATGTTCTCTTACAAACGACGCGTTAAATACTACGAAACCGACCGAATGGGAGTAGTTCATCACTCTAACTATCTAAAGATAATAGAAGAAGCGAGACTTCAGTGGTGTAACGAAAACATTATGGACTACAAACAGCTCGAAAGCCGAGGATGTATTATCCCCGCGGCGAGCGCCTGTGAAAACTTTCTCGATTATCTGAGGTTCGACGATCCGTTCAGGGTAGAGGTTGAACTCAAGGAGTATAAGGGAATTAAGATGACGTTCGCTTACAAAATTTATAACGAAGATACCGAAGCGCTGTGTTACACAGGCGAAAGCTCGCACTTTTTCGCTAAGGAAAACGGAAATGAACAGTATCTCCCCTATCTCTCGTTCAGAAAGGATTTCCCCGAGGAACACAAAAAGCTTATTTCGCTCGTAAAATCCTGAGCTAAATAACGTACTCCTCGTCGTCCTCGACGTTCTCGCGGTTAACCGTATCCAAGAAAAGATGGGCGGCGGGATTGGAGTTATTTCTGCGCCACGCGAGCACATAGGTTAAATCGGTTTCAATTCCGCTGAAATCAAGCCCTTTTACATCGGGAATACCGCAATTGTCAATTAAGCCTTTCGGCAACACCGAAACACCCATTCCCGCTGCTACAGCCATATAGACCGAGCGTACGTCGCTAAACTCTATTATCGAATCGGGAGCGAAATGGAAAGTACGGAAAATATCCATAATTTCCATATAGAGTATAGGGCTTTCGAACTCGGACAATAAGGCGAACCGCTGGTTTTTAAGGTTGATACCGTTAACCTCCTTACCGCTGAGCTTGTAGTTTTTCGGAAGAAGGAGATTAAGCGTGTCCTTATGGGTAATAATGCTGTCGATATTATCGTTATCGGGGAGCATATCCCTGAGCATAAAATAAAAATCATAATCGCCCGAGTTCATCTCGGACTCGATTTCCGAACCCGACAGCTTAACCATCTCGACCGCGATATCAGGATATCTTTTTGTAAAGCTTCTGAGACACTTTGTCGGATAATCAATCGAGGTGCAGTCATAGGCGAGCCTGAGTCTTCCGCCGCTTCCGTTATGGAGACGGCTTACCGCTGATACAGCCTTATTCAGAGTGTCGATAATCTCCTGGGCGTAAGGCAAAATAAGCTTGCCCTCGTTAGTAAGCGCGACATCTCGTCTGGTCCGCTCGAAAAGCTTTACCCCGAACTCTTTTTCGAGATCTTTGATATATCGGCTCACGGTTGACTGGCTGACGTAATTTCTGCGGGCGGCTTCCGAGAAGCTTAAAGTTCTCGCCACCGAAATAAAGCACTTTAGCTGAATATGATCCATGGTATCTCCTTATGCTTAAACTGAATAGAACAGCAGTTTACAAGCGGTTTTTTGCATTAAAAAAAAGTAGAATTAACAGGTAAATTTTGTTATAATTCAATTATAGCATAAGAATATGCAAAATACAAATAATTAGCAGGAGGCAGATTATGGGTAAAATAGTTATCACGGGTATGGGAGCGATTACTCCCGTAGGAATCGGCGTAGATAATTTTTATAACAGTTTAATCGAGGGTAAATCGGGTATAGATAAAATCCAGAGCTTCGATACGAGCGAACTGGCGGTACAGATCGCGGGCGAGGTTAAGGACTTTAACCCCGCGGATTATCTTCCCAAGGACGTTGTCAGAAAAACCGACGCTTTTATGCAGTACGCTTATATAGCGGCTGAGGAAGCGCTTAAACAGTCCGAGCTTGAGATTGAGCCCGCCAGAACAGGTATTATTATGGGAACCGCTATGAGCGGTATTTCAACTATCGCGTTTACCCAGGAGGCTTTAACGGGAGCTTCCCATAAGAAAGTCGGTCCGAGATTTATTCCGAAAATTCTCGGCAATATCGCGGCGGCTAACATCGCCATCGCCCACAATATCCAGGGCCCGAGCTTTACCGTATCAACGGCTTGTTCGTCAGGCGGCGACGCCATTTATCAGGCCTCTATGCTTTTAAAAGCAGGCAAGGCTGACGTTATGCTCGCGGTTGGAGCGGAGTCGGCTCACTGTCCGATTTTTATTTACAGTCTCGCAAACGCTAAGGCTCTTTCCCGTAACAACGACAATCCTCAGAAAGCCTCACGTCCGTTTGACGAAGCGAGAGACGGATTTGTAATCGGCGAAGGCGGCGGCGCGCTCGTACTCGAAACCGAGGAACACGCTAAAGCCAGAGGAGCTAAGATTTTAGGCGAGCTTATAGCTTGCGGCAACACCTCGGACGCTTACCACGTAACAGCGCCTCATCCCGAGGGAAAGGGCGCTATCGCTTGTATGCGTCAGGCGTTAGAAGAAGGCGGACTTAAGCCCGAGGATATCGGATATATTAACGCTCACGGAACTTCCACCCCCAAGGGCGACGAGGTTGAAACTCACGCCGTAATGGAAGTATTTAAAGATAAAACTCCGCTCGTAAGCTCAACCAAGGGCTCTACAGGTCATATGATGGGCGCGGGCGGTATCACGGAGGTAATCTCCTGTATTAAAGCGATTGAAACAGGAATACTTCCCCCGACAATTAATTTAGACAACCCTATCCCCGACTGCGATATCGACTTTATCGCCAACGAAGCAAGAAAGGCTGATATTAAATACGCTATGTCCAACGCCTTCGGCTTCGGCGGTCAGAACTCGAGCGTTATCGTCGGCAAGTACGAGGGATAAATTCTCTTAAACAAAGGAGTAATTATGGATAACAACTTTACATACGACATCACAATGTTCAAAGAAACATTTGAATCAGAATACACCTGGCTCAACGGCTTTTTAAGAAATGTACTCAGATTTTCTGATAAAACCGCGGTTTTTGATCCGCTTACTCAAAACAAATGGAGCTATAAGGAGCTTAACGCCGAGTGTAACAAGTTCGCTAACGCTATGAAAAAGGACGGCGTTAAAAAGAGCGATATAGTTTTCTATCAGCTTTACAACTCGCCTTACTTTATATTCTGCCATATTGCTCCGCAGAAGCTCGGCGCCATCTCTAACCCCGCTAACTTCAACCTTTCTCCCGGGGAAACTGCCGAGATTATCGACCACAACAAGCCCAAGGTATATGTTTACGACAGCGCTATCACTAAAACCGCTGTTAAGGCATTAGAGCTCGCAAAACACAAACCCGAAATTGTGATTATGGCGGATTACTTAAAGAAATACGACCAAGCCCCCGAGGGACATATTAAATACGAGGACTACGTTAACTCACAAAGCGAGAACGATCCTCCGATTGACTTTAAGCCTCATATTTACGACGAGGTTTTAAGACTTCAGACCTCGGGTACTACGGGTACTCCCAAGGGCGTTCCGCTCAACAACATCAACGAGGTTCTTTCGGCTCACGATGTAATGATGCACTTTCCGCTTTCTCCGTACGACAAAACAATGAATATGACTCCTTGGTTCCACAGAGGCGGTATTCACTCGGGCGGTATTACGCCGACGCTTTACGCGGGAGCTCAGCTCGTTATTATGAGAGATTTCCACCCGAAAACTACTCTCGACTACGTTCAGAAACACAAGGTTACTTTCCTTATCGGCGTTCCGTCCGTACTCGGACTGCTCGCTACCCGTCAGGAAAAGCACCCCAAGGATATAAGCTCGCTTAAAGGCATTATAACAATGGGAAGTCCGCTTGAGAAGCAGGATTGTATTCGTTTCCAGGAAGTGCTTACGCCGAACATCTTCAACGGCTACGGCACTACGGAATCATTCTGGAACACATTTTTAAGACCTCAGGATTTACCCGAAATGTCAGGAACCGCCGGCAAAAGCTGTACCGACGACGAGGTTAGAATCGTAAAGGTTTACGAGGACAGAAAAGCCGAGCCCGACGAGTTAGTAGAAACCGACAACACCGCTGAGGGCGAGATTATTATAAAATGTCCGGCTAAGACCACCTACTGTTATGTAAACAACGAGAAGGTTACTAAAGAAAAGTTCTACAAGGGCTGGATGTACACAGGCGATATCGGAACCTGGGACAAAAACAATTTCGTAACCGTTGCGGGACGCAAGGACGATATGATTATCAGTAAGGGCGAAAATATCTACCCCGCGCGTATTGAAGAAGCTATAAATATGTTCGACAAGGTTAAGGAATGTATAGTAACCTCGGTTCCCGATAAAACACGAGGCGAAGCGGTAGTCGCTTATATTATTCCCGAGGATAAGGACGTTACAGTGGCTGAGATTTTAGATTACTGTAAGAACTCCCCTAACCTATCTAAATACCAAGTACCGAGATATTTCAGACTTGTGGACGATGTTCCGAGAACCGCTACAGGTAAAAAACAGCACTTTAAGGTAAAAGCTCAAGCTAAAGAGGACTTGGCTCAGGGATTACTTCTCAGAAAATAAGGTATTGACAAATTTTTACTAAGTTATATAATAAATAAGGCAAATTTCTAATTTGAGAGGAAATGATTTAGTATGAATAAGGTACTTACCGCGATAATTGCTGTATGCGTTGTACTCGCGATAATAGTTTCTTTAGCGGTATCTTACGGAAATAACAGCTCGAATATCGAAAAGCTTTTTTACGATACGGTAAAGTCGCTCGATAACTCAGGCGAAGGCTTGAATGATTTATTCCTTCCCGAAGCTAAGAAATACATCTTCACCTTTAATAATCAAGTAAACGAGCTCAACGAGTTTTACGAGGGTAAATCAACCTCGATAGACGACTTAGACGTTTATCACGAAACCGACAGCACCTACAGGGCTTACGCTACGGTAACTACCGACAAGGGCAAATACTTCGTATGTATTTCCGCTACAGGCGCGAGAATGGTCGATGCCAAGGGTATCAAACAGCTTATCGTAGAAAAGTACGAAACCTTTAGCAAGAAAAAAATTATTAAAAAGCATCTTATTAAGGACTACGCTAAACAGGCGAGAACTTACGGCATAACTCTCAGAACTCCCGGCGATCACGGTAAACACGCTAAAGAGAATAAATTAATCGAAGAATTAATTAAAAATAACAAGTAAAAATTTAGAGCAGCTCAGATGAGCTGCTCATATTGTTTATCAAGGTGAAATCCCACAAATTCATATTAAAAACTTTGTACATAAAGCAGGTGTTTTTATTGATACATGATAATTATTTAAATGACTATCTTGAAGTTCTATTTCTCCCTATGTCGTGGCTGATAATAGTATTATGGCATCTTATATTAGGACTTACGGTATTATTTATAGCCAAAGCATTATCAAAAAACGAATTAAAATGCAAAAGAATTTTTACTATGGTTGGTTTATATACCGGGTTTGGCTTTTGTGTTGAGATGTTAAAAGGTTTAGTTTTCTTATGTATCAGTTTGTTTTTTTATTATTATGAATATAATATGAATAAAACCAAATTGTTCTCTATTGATATTCACGAAAGCTTATACTTTGTCCTTAACACCGGATTAACTATTACGGACATAATATTTATGATATTATGTGCATTTATCACTTTCGGATTTTTCTGTTTAATATACTTTTTTGTAATGAGAAAGGCTAAAGTATCGAAAAGATTTAAGATAATTACTTCAATTCTATTATCCGTGTTCAGCGGCGCGTTTTATATATTATACCTGTAATTCATTATTGAAATATAACTAATGTCACATTTCGAGAATAGCTAACTACATTACCTACAACTAAGACCGACTCTGTTTATTGAGCCGGTCTCTGACTGTAGAAAAAGTTCTTTTTTGACTCGGCTTCTCAAACATAGTTTTTTAATTCTCACCGCCATCCCAATCCCCTGCTATGTTGAGGTAAGTAACCGCTGAAAACTGCCTTCTGTTACAGATGGATGTGTTCAGCTATATATAATATTAATTTAAAAAATAAAAATATATATTTTATTATAAAAATTATAATATATATATATTTACTGTTCATCTGTTCAAATGTACTATAAAGCCTGATAAATACTGACTTTTTTATGAACAGATAAAAAAATTTAACTGTTCATAACTGTTCATTTTATATTAGGGTAACAGAAGCAATCCGAACCACGCTTTAAACGGAGTGATTTTGACTCTTTACGGCTTGTCGAACGTCAGCAGGCGCCAGCCTGCTAACATTCTCCGCACCGCAAATCGCCTAAAATTTCAACCGTTTAAAGTCCAAAGGAGTTTTGCCGAGGCAGATTTTCGTCTAGCCGCGGCAAAAGCACAGGAAACCCTGACGGGTTTCCGAGCATTTTAACAAAGGGTAGGCGGAAATCTGTCCGACAAAACCGAGGTTCAGATTACTTCTGTTACCCTAGGCTCGAATGTTAAATTTCAAAAATAACTCGGCTACATTACCTACAACTAAGACCGACTCAGTTTATTGAGCCGGTCTTTTAGTATTATTATAAATTATTATTTTAAGTCTTCGTAGATAAAATGCTGAACGTCGCTCTTTAATTTATTAAAATCGTTGAGCTGAATTATCCACGCGCCGCCCGAGGAAGTTCCCGACTGCCATTCGCCGTCGCCCGGCACTCCGCGTTCCTTGAATTTATAGCCGAAGAACTTAGGAGAATGAGCCGCGTACCATTTAAAGTCCGAACCCGAGAGATCGGTTTTAACGTTATTTCTAAGCGTCTTTATAGTTTTAAGAACCTTTGCGGGGGTGAGGTTTTTATATGTTTTAACAAGACTTCTGATAACTCTGCGCTGACGAGCCGAGCGGGTAAAATCGTTACCGCTAAAGCCGTTTCCGCCTCGGTCACGGCACAACCATAACGCCTGCTGTCCGTTTAGGTGTGTTACTCCGCCCTTGGTACTGACGAGCCCAATCGAACCCGCCTGACCGTTTTTGTTAATCTGCCAGTTTATATAGCCCGCTTCATCGGATGTGATATTTACATCCACACCGCCGAGGGCGTTTATAACCGCCTTAAATGTCGTAAAGCTAACGCACACATAGTTATCAATCTTGACGCTAAACGTATTCTCGATTGTTTTCATAGTGAGCTCGGGGCCGCCCAACGCGAAAGCGGCGTTAACTTTATTCTGACCGTGACCCGGGATTTCAAACCAGTTATCACGCATAAAGGAAGTCTGCTTAATTGTACCTGTGTTAGAGTCAACAGAAATAAGCATCATACAGTCCGAACGACCGACGCCTGTGTCGCTGTCTACACCTAAAAACAGAATATTATTTACAGCGGAGTTAGATAAAAGACCTTTTTCCTTATGGGTAACGCCTTTCTTAAACTCGAGCTTTTTATCGCTGAATTTTTTAAACACCCAGCCTTTTTCCTTAGAAAAATCATAACGGATAACAACTATTCCGTCGTATTCCTTATTATTAACGGTATAATAAAGGCGGTCAACGTTTTGATCGAGCTTTGTATCGCGCTGTTTAAACTCAGCTTCCTTATAATAGGTATGAACCTTATCGTCGGCGGTTTTCTGCTCTACACCGCTTACTGCATAGAAAGAAAGCTTTTTAACATCGGTTTTCGCATTGTCGTATTTAAACTCGGAACCGTTCTTTTTAAAGGTTACGGTATAATCTACGGGAGATATTCCGTAAACATCGCACTCGCGGGTTACGGTTAAATTGCAGGTAAATAAATCGCGGGTTAAGTTATCCTTAATATTATCGAGCTGTTTAACCGTAAATTTATAATTGTTCTCCCCTACCTTAACATCGCTGACGGATTTATCGGCGTTTAAGGCTTTTATAATCTCGCTGTTAGTGGGTTTATCGGGAGTTTTAAAGAATAAGAAGTAAGCGGCCGCACACGCTCCCGCTACGATTAAAACACCTAAAACGATGAGTACGATAATCAGCGGTTTTTTACTTTTCTTTTTCTTAGTATCATCAGATAATTCTTTTGTAGAATTATCTTCGCCGTTTTGAATATTAACCGCGGCTTTCTGTTCGACTTTCTGTACCGAAGCTTCGGCTTTTTCGGAATTTTCGGGATCTAGATACTCCTTACGCATAAGATTCTCTCCGCAATTTGTGCAGAAAATCTCGTCGGGATGATTTTCAGTTCCGCTTTTCTTACATTTTTTCATACAGCATTCCTCCTATACAGTTTCAGTATAACACAAATTCAGCCTTAAAACGAAAAATTACGACATTGTAATTTTAAATACACATTCTAGGTACGTCATAGTTTTCATTAAAACAAAAAGCCCGGATAAATATCCGAGCTTTAATACTTTACTTTAACTTCAAGCGATATCCTCGAGCGAGCATGAGCAGGAATTAAGTCCGTGCTTTACTCTGTCCTCAACCTCAGCGCGCTTAGCGTCGTTGAAACGGTCAAGAGTACCAACGAGGTAACCTGTGATTCTTCTGATTCTCTCGAAGGGAACCGTATCATAAGTGTAGTTAACGTCTACATACTCGCCGTCTACAGTGAACTCGAAGGTCTTAAACTCCTTATCGGGATTAGCCTCCTTAATCTGCATTACATACGCGTCGATTTCTTTCTTGGATAATTCGCCGCCGATTACTTTAATCTCCATTTCGTACCTTCCTTTCAAAAATTAATTCACAAAACTTATAAAACACACAAATTCATCGAATATTTAAATTAAATTGCAACCGTATTTTGTGGAGCATTAATATAATAACACAATATATAGCGTTTTGCAAGTAACATTTTATTGTTTATATATACAAAAGTGTTATCAAATTATTGTGGATTATTACCAAAATTTAATTGATTATTTTTTTTAAGAAATATAAGACGAAAATTTGACACAAAACAATATTTAATGTATAATATATTTTACGCGAATACGCGGACGACGACTATATTTTGGGCTGGAGGAATTGGCAGTCACGAGACACATTTTGAGATAATTCTAAAAAAATTTTTATATACGCGGGCGTGGTAGCGTTGCGACCGCCGCCGGTGGCGGATAAAGGGAGCAAAAGCGCTGCGCAAAATAAGGAGTGTCACGAGTTCGCTCTTAGAACGAGTGAGACGACTATATTTTGGGCTGGAGGAATTGGCAGACACGAGACACATTTTGAGATAATTCTAAAAATATTTTTATATACGCGGGCGTGGTGGAATTGGCAGACACGCAAGATTTAGGTTCTTGTGCCAATGGTGTGCAGGTTCAAGTCCTGTCGCCCGCACCATAATTCTGAGGTATCCTTTTGGATACCTCTTAATTATTATATAAGCAAAAAAGGCGACAGAACTTAAAAAACTGATTAAGAAAACTAACACGTAATATTTTAGCCTCTTCGCCGCTATGCTCCTCAGAATGACAACGAGGGCTGTCACACGCTTTAATGTGACAGCCCTTTTTCTACTGTTTATATTTAAATATACTGTATTTTAAACCTCTTTCGCTTTTAAGAGGTCATCAACGTTATCAATTTCGGACCAGGAATAATCCTTTATATCCTTATAATATAAATCGAAGTCGTTTTCGAAAATCATCTGAACCAAAGCGTCCTCGAATAGCTGGTCGTACATCTCGCCGTTTACCATATTATCGATTTCTTCGATAAGGAAACGAGCCGATACGGCGTCGAGCTTAGTAATACTTACGTACTGAGCGTAGAATGAGGATAGAGCCTTACTCATTACGCAGATTCTGTCGCCGTTAACCTGTACGTTATACTTACCCTCGGTTTTGCTCGAATCGACAAGCACATAAGGAACGTCGGTATTTTTGCAAATTACTTCCTCTACGAGCTTTTCTTCGGCAACGATATCGGAGTTCATAATAGTTACGTTATCGCGCTCCAGGTACTTTTTAGCGAACCAGAGGGACGCTATAGAGCCTGTGGTTGAATAGAACGGATTACGAACGATAATTACGTTTTCTCTCTCGAGCTCACGTGTAACCTGCTCATACATAAAGCCCGCTACTACAACGATTTCGGCGGAAGTATCATTTTTCCTTATAAGCCTTACCATTCTCTGTAGAACGGTTGTATTTCGGTTTAGCTTATAAAGCGACTTAGGGGTTTTTAAGGTTAAAGGCTGTAGGTTTACGCCTTTTCCCGCTGCTAAAATTATATATGTCATTTTACTACCTCCGATTACTTGTACATTTCTAACGCGCGCTTGCTGTAGTCCTTAGCAAAGCGGTACCACAAGGGCTTTAAGTAGCCGACCTTCTGACCCGAAGCTTCCTTGAACATACACCAGTGCATAAAGAAGAAGCCTGTAATAGATATCCAAGCGTAGAAGTGACGTCTTTCGATTTCGGTGGGTTTATGACCGAAATAGATAAAGAGGATTCTGTCAACTTCCTCGTCGGTATGATCTCCGCCGCAGATATAAGTACCTACGTCAAAGCCCGGGTCGTTATATCCGCCGTACTCCCAGTCGGTGAGATAGATTTCGGAATCGTTGATAAGGAAGTTTTCGTCACGGGCGTCGCCGTGAGTAATACATCTCGGTATACCGTCCTGCTTAGTAAGCTCTACGAGCTCGTAAACTCTGTCCCTGATTTCGTTAAATCCGGGATATTCCGGGAAATTCTCGCCGTATTTATCCTCGGGAATCATAGCCTTAATAGACTCCCATTTTTCCTTAACGTCGAACTCCCATCTAACCTTAGCCGAGAAGTGATGGAGTTTATTTAAAAGTCTTACGCCGCGGTAAATATCGCTGACGTTATTATAATCAAAATCACGATGCTCGACGTACTTAGCAATTTTCCAACCCTTAGAAACGCTCATAGCCACCAAGGTTGTATCAACTCTCGCCTCGTAAGCCTGGCTCTGAATCATAGACTCTCTGCCTCGGTCAACTAAAATCTCGGAGCCGAGCCCCGGGAAACGGAACACGTACTTACCGCCGTTTAACTCAAAGGATAAAACCGAGTTGGTTAATCCCTTTTGGAGCGGCTTTAAATCGAGAATCTGCTCCTTATTACAGTTAAAAACCTCACAGATGGTATCATAGATAAAGTCGATATCTTTCTGATGAATAACACCGCCTGTGGTCTGGATTGTTGCGTCTGACATTGGATAACCTCCTATGTTTTAATAAAAATCTACGCGGGCATAGATTACAATTATTATACATAAATCGACAGATAAAATCAACCGATTTAAAACTAATTAAAAAATTAACAAAGTTTGTTATTTGATAAATACGTCTAAAATAGGAAAAGCAGGCATAAGCCCGCTTTCCTTCCCTCACATTCTACCCTTTCAAAACTTCTGTTTAAATCAGCCTAATCATTATAGCATATGTCTATAATTTAGGCAATCCAAAATTTTTGCCGCTATTTTGATTATTTTCTACGAATATGTAGAATTTTTGGGACAAAAACGGTTCATTATTCTAATATAGAAAAACCCGTATTAAACGGGTTTTTCATTTAAGACTTTGTGTAAGTTGAAAGATATGTCATAATCGGTGAAGCTTTGTACTTCTTGCCGACCTTAACCTTAGGAACTACGTAGAAATAGTAATATGTATTCTTCTTGAGGCTCTTTTTACCGATTTTAGTAACCTTAACGGAATTACGCTTTAAGTTCTTAACGGTCTTTTTGAGGCCCTTGTTGTATTCTTTAGATACGTAAATATCGTACTTAACCTTACCGCCCTTGGGCTTAGACCACGCGAGCTTTACAGAACGCTGAGTTTTTGATGTAGTACGGATATTCTTTAAAGAAAGAGTAAAGTATTTGTAAGACGACCAAGCGCCGTAGATTTTCTTAGAGTTAACTAAAGCGTAGGAACGTGTTCTAACCTTATAGAACTGGCCTTTCTTTAACTCGACAGAAGTAGTTTTATTGAGAGTTTTTAAAGCCTTTTTCTTATTAGCCTTAAAAATCTGGAACTGATAACCGTCCTGGAACTTTAAGGACGGAGCTTTGAACGATACGCTGTCGCTGTAAGACCAGTAATAGCTGAACTTAGGAGTTTCGCCCTTTTTAGGAGTAAGTCTTAAATAATAGTTATAAATACTCTTGTCATAACCCTCAGCGCCGTAGGTAGCGGAGTTTCTCACGGGAGCTACTCTGATATAGTTAAAATCAAGAGCCTTTTTGTTAGAAAGACCTGTTACCGTATATGAGGTAGTCTTAGAAGTACCTACTTTCTTAACGTTATTGTTGCCGTAATCCTTATAAATATTATAAGAAGTCGCGCCTGAAACCGCTGTCCAGCTTAAAGTCATAGAGCTTTTAGCAGCCTTAGTCTGCTTTAAATCAGATAGCCCGTCAGGACTGGTTACAACCTCGAAAGGCTCGCTTGCGGAAGCGTTAACCCAGCCGTTAACGTAAGGAGTAACCTTTACGTAGTAAGTAGAACCTCTAAACAGGCTGTATATACCTTCGCTGCCGTCGGTATTATAAGAAGTATCCTCTTTATAAGTACCGTTTTTAGTATCGCTGTATTCAATCTTATACTTAGTAGCGCCCGAAAATCTATCCCAAGAGATATCGACCGAAGTGGTTGAAGAACCTGTTTGCTTTAAACCTGTAACCTTAGCTACAGCGCCCGCTGTAACAGGAATAGCGATAGACACTAAAATAGTTAAAGCGAGTACAATTGATAAAAACTTTTTCATAATTTCCTCCATAAAAAATATTTTTATTTCTTACAATGAAATTTTACCACTTAGAGTGGTATAAATCAATTGATTTTTTCACCAAATAATTATAAAAACTCCGTCGCAAATATGTTGTAAACTTGACATTTTATATCAAAAAAAATATACTATTATTTAGCTTTATAAATATAATGGAGGTCTGAAATGACTAAAACCGAAAAAAAGTTTTTTGACTTTTTGAAAAATCATATTCTAACGGTCATATTTTTCACCGTAACAATACTCGCGATCGCGATTCACTTTTGCGGTATAGGATTTGAGAGCGGAGATTACCAGAGCTTCTTAAAGCCCTGGTGGCAAGTTATAAAGTCCTCGGGTATAGGCGGTCTTTCAAGGCAAGTCGGCAACTATAATATACCCTACCAGATTATCACGTTTATTATGACGCTGTTCCCGTGGGATTCGCTTATCGCCTATAAGTCTTTATCAATAGTATTTGACTTCGTTTTGGCCGGCGCGGTTATGAAGCTTATAGTCGAAATCACTAAATCCAAGGTTGCGGGGCTTGTCGGATATTCGCTTACGATATTCTCGATGACGGTACTGTTAAACTCATCGTTCTGGGGGCAATGCGACTCGATTTACGTAGCCTTTATTATCCTGGCGATTTACTTTATATTTAAAGACAAAACCGCTTTGAGCTTTATTATGCTCGGTATTTCGTTCGCGTTTAAGCTTCAGATGGTATTCATTCTACCCGTATTTCTGTTCTACTATATACTAAACAGAAAGTTATCTATTTTCCACTTTTTAATTATACCCGCGGTAGATTTCGCGCTGTGCTTACCCGCGGTATTATTGGGAAGAAATATAATTGATATTTTTACAATCTACGCGGCTCAAACAGATTACGGTAAGCTTATTCAGATGAACTGCCCTAACTTATACGCGCTTATCTGTAACGGCTCGGACGCTAACTATTACTATATGTTTAAGCTGTTCTCGATACTGTTTACGATAGCGGTTATCGGGTTTATGCTCGGAATGTTTATCTTTAAAAAGGTAGATTTAAAGGACAGAAAAAAATTCTTAATGACGGCGATATGGACGGTATTTACGTGCGTTATGTTCCTGTCGTCAATGCACGAGAGATACAGCTATCTCCTCGACATACTGCTTATAGTTTACGCCGTATGCTACAGAAAGAATATCATCCCCGCGATACTGTGTAACCTTATCAGTTTAAGAGGCTACGCTTCGTACCTTTTCAAATATGACGTAGTATCAAATCAGCACGCGGCTATAGTATATATCGGAATATATTTCTACCTAACGTATGTACTGGTTAAAGAGGTTTTATTAAATAATAATTCTAAAACGGAATTAAAAGTTAAGATTTAAAGGAAGGTTATGAGATAACTATGTCAAAAGTATTATTTACATCAGAGTCGGTAACGGAGGGACATCCCGATAAAGTCTGCGACCAGATTTCCGACGCCGTACTCGACGCAATATTGAAACAGGATAAAAACGCTCACGTAGCTTGCGAAACCACCGCCACAACGGGTATGGTTCACGTTATGGGCGAGATTTCGACCGACTGCTACGTTGATATTCCCGCTATCGCGAGAAAGGTAATTAACGATATCGGTTACGACAACCCCGAATGCGGATTTAACGGAAATACCTGCGCGGTGCTTACATCTATCGACGCTCAGAGCGCCGACATCGCTATGGGCGTTAACGAGAGCTTTGAGCTTAAAAACGGCGAAAAATCCGACGATAACCAAATCGGCGCAGGCGACCAGGGTATGATGTTCGGCTACGCCTGCAACGAAACCGAGGAGCTTATGCCGCTTCCGATTTCACTCGCTCATAAGCTTTCAAAACAGCTTACCAAGGTTAGAAAAGACGGCACGCTCCCCTATCTCCGCCCCGACGGAAAAACTCAGGTTACTGTAGAGTACATAGACGGCAAGGCTGTTAGGGTTGACACCGTGGTAGTTTCCACTCAGCACAGCGAGGATATTTCTTTAACAGAAATAAGAGAGGATATACTCAAGCACGTAATCGAGCCGATTATCCCGAAAGAGTTTTACAAGGACACTAAAACATTTATCAACCCCACAGGCAGATTCGTTATCGGCGGTCCTGTCGGCGACGCGGGACTTACCGGCAGAAAGATTATCGTAGATACCTACGGCGGATTCTCGCGCCACGGCGGCGGAGCTTTCAGCGGTAAGGATCCGACTAAGGTTGACCGAAGCGGAGCTTATTACGCGAGATATATCGCCAAAAATATTGTAGCGGCTAAGCTCGCCGATAAGTGCGAGGTACAGCTCGCGTACGCTATCGGAGTGGCAAAGCCTGTTTCGATTATGGTAGATACATTCGGCACAGGTAAGGTAAGCGACGAGAAGCTTTCGAAGGCTGTCGAGGAAGTTTTTGACTGTCGTCCGCAGTCTATTATAAGAGAGCTTGACCTCACAAACACAACATACCTCCCCGTAGCCGCTTACGGACATATGGGCAGAGAGGATGTCGGCGTAAGCTGGGAAAAAACAGATAAAACAGAACAGCTTATAAACGCTGTAAAATAAAGATTAAAGCCGGCTTAACAGTCGGCTTTTTTGCCGCAAGAATCCTCCCGCGCTGAAAAGTCCGTCTACAGCCAGTATCAAAAACAACGGCGTAAAATTATAGAGATAACGCGAGCGTGTTTCCCAAATAAGAAAGAATATAAACGCTCCGAAGATAATAAGCCGTATAAGCGAGCAGAAATTCAGCTCGGGATTTTTAAACGACTTAACCGCGGAAATTATCATCATCAGTATGATAAATAGCTGAAAAGCGCAGCTGTACTCGTAGAAGATAAAATGCTTGCTTCCGTTTTGGAGCACGTAGTTATGGAGTTTGTTTTTATGGATAGGATTCGAGATATGGTGGGATATATAATAAGTTCCGTCCTCCCAAGTCCACACAGCTTTTTTAACAAAATGTTTAACCATACCCTTTACGCCGTATTTACCGATACGGCGTTTTATCATTTCCACATTCGCGGTCTTTTTTAATTCTTTATTAGAAAATGAGTGAGTAAACTCGCTGTCGGCGTGGTTATAATGACCGTAGCCTTTAAGCCCGAGCATTACCCAGTGAGTGTACGGATACTCGTATCTTTCGGAAAGCTCGGGGGTTACTATATTACTCCCGCTGAGTTTAGAGCTGTAAAAATATGAGGTTAAACCAATACCAAGCAGTACAGCGGATACTATTACAACCGCGCGTTTAAAGCTGAGTTTAGCGAACAAATACACGAGTATTCCTGCTATCAGTACAGCGATACTCCCCTTTAGCTTAAACGAAAAGAATAATAGTCCTCCGCAAAGGCACAACAAAGATATCTTTTTAATAAGATTCTTTTCGTTAAAGGCGTATACGAACAGATAAACCGAGCCGATTAAAAACGGCATAGACAGCGAGTCGGTATAGTAAAAAGACGCATAGGTATAAAACGGCGCGAAGATCAAACACAGCAGTAATGTAAATACAGCCTTGCGGCAACCGAAAAGCTTTCCGATAAGAAATACGGTAAGTATGACCGAAATATTTATGGCGAGGGCGTTTATAAAAATCGGCAGATAAATCGGAATATAACCGTTAATAAGATAACTGAGCCTATACAGAGCCGATAAGATAAACAGCAGAAGAAAGTTATTTTGATACTTAACTAGATAGTAGTCCATAAAGCCTGATTTAACGAGGTTATAATTACCGTGTTTCGCGAAATCCGCCGAGTACATATCAATTATACTAACATCTGTTACAGGCTTGCACGCCAAAAGATATCCCGCGGCAAGCTGAAATACAAACATAAAACCGCAGGCGGTAAGTATAAACAGCGGAAAATACAGCTTTTTATCTATCCGTCTTAAAAGAGAAAAACGGTTAATCGTGCGGTTAACGCTGAAATATACCACAAAAGACGAAGCGGTGAAAATAATAAAGGCGAGTATAATACAGAAACGCTCATTTAAGGTGCAGTTATAGGTATTGGAATCGCGCTCGTTAACATAGCCTTTGCTTAAAATAAGTATCAGCAATAGCGAAAATGTTATTATGAAGCTCAGCGAAAATAATTTGTTTATAAATAAAGTGGTTTTTTTATCCGACATATTAAACTTCCTTGATTTTATTCGTAAAAAGAAAAATACCCGAACTTGTCGGGTATGTCTGACTGTAGAAAAAGTTCTTTTTTGACTCGGCTTCTCCTTGAGGAGAAGCTGTCACCGAAGGTGACTGATGAGGTGTAGCATTTCGTCCAAAACTTGTTTTGGGTAACGAAATGACGTAAAAAGTCAATAATAACGGCAACTTGTTGCCAAAATCAAAGATTTTGACAAGTTCCCTACACCTCACCCGTCACGCAGTAGCGTGACACCCTCTCCTCAAGGAGAGGGCAATGTCGCCTTCTCAAACATAGTTTTTCGACAAGCTGAAATACCCGAACTTGCCGGGTATGTAATTACTGTAATCCGAAAGAGATTGAGATGGCGTTATCAACTCGGTTCATAGACCTCTGGTCAACCGCTCCCATACGCTCTTTTAAACGTTGTTTATCTATCGTTCTAATCTGTTCCAAAAGCACAACGCTGTCTTTAGACAGTCCGCAGTTATCGGCTACAATCGGAATATGGGTAGGTAATTTCGCCTTGGACTGCTGGCTTGTAATCGCGGCGGCGATTACGGTAGGGCTGTATTTATTACCTATATTATTCTGAACTATTAAAACGGGTCGTACTCCGCCCTGCTCGGAACCGATTACAGGCGAAAGATCCGCGTAAAAAATATCTCCTCGTTTTATACTCACGGTTTTACCTCCAAATTCATTCTGTAAATATTTTTACCGCTTTGGAAATTTTTATACCGTTAATATAATATTTTTAACCGTGAGTATGGTGAGATTAATTTATAAGACTGATTGAACTAAATTTTATATTAAAGTTATTTTCTTTTAAAGAAATTTCTTTTATTTTACCGATACTATCGCAAGCGAGCGTAAACTTTCCGCTCTCGCAGTCGCCTCTAAATTCTGTTAAAGAATTATAACTCTTATCAACCTTAATATTATCCCCTTTTTTCAGGCTTCGCAGGACGTTATAAACAGTTCTCGAAAAGTCGTCCTCGGGAAGATACTCGCTCTCGGATTTTAAATAAAGATTGTTATACGATAAATTGAGCTTGTTGTTTTTAAAGCTGTAAACATATCCGCTCAAAGCGTCGGGATAAGACAGATTTATAGTTACCGCGTTATTTGAGCTCGAATAAATCTTACCCTTTAAGGTAACGCCGTTAGACACCGCTTTAAACTTCGCCTTAAAGCTGTCGATAGGAGCGCTCGGAGCCGTGCATCCGCTTAAAGCTAAAATTAAACAAAAAAACAGCAGGGGGAATTTTTTCATAACCTCACCTCTGCTGAATTATATGATATAAAATTTTCAACTATAACCTAGGGTAACAGAAGCAATCCGAACCACGCTTTAAACGGAGTAATTTTGACTCTTTACGGCTTGTCGAACGTCAGCAGGCGCCAGCCTGCTAACATTCTCCGCACCGCAAATCGCCTAAAATTTCAACCGTTTAAAGTCCAAAGGAGTTTTGCCGAGGTTCAGATTACTTCTGTTACCCTAAGCTTTTAAACGCCTCGGGAATACAGTCAATAATATCGGTCGGGAGCATAGAAATCTCCCCGAATTTCTCCTTAGCAAAATCACCCGAGAGAGCGTGCAGATAGACCGCGCTCGCCGTGGATTTAAACGGCTCAAATCCCTGAGCGATAAGCGAACCAATAATTCCCGCCAGTACATCGCCGCTGCCGCCCGAAGCCATACCCGCGTTACCGAGTTCTTCGTTATAGTAAATTTCTCCCTGCGGGTTTACGACTAAGGTTTTATGACCTTTTAACACGAGAATCACGTTATACTTTTCGGCAAATTTAACCGCAAGCTCTTCTCTATTATCCTTAACCTCGGCAATATCCTTGCGAATCAGTCGTGAGAACTCCCTGTCGTGAGGGGTTAATATCTTAACAACATCGCTCTCGCTTAGTACGGACGGATTTTCCGACACAATATTGAGCGCGTCGGCGTCGAGGATAATTGGAATTTCGCTGAACTTAATTATATTATTCACAAGTTCTCTTGTGTTATTATTTACCGAAAGTCCGCATCCCGTGAGAACAGCTCCGCAATATTTCGATTTTTCAATAAAGTCAAAATCAGAAATAAAGTTATCGTCTATCGGATAAAACACCGCCTCGGGTACAGCCTGAGCGATTATAGGATAAACCGATTTAGCCGCGGCGATTTTAAGAAGTCCTATTCCCGAACGAAGCGCCGCTTTAGACGACATAATCGCCGCTCCCGCCATACCATAGCTGCCGCATATCGAGAGCAGGCTTCCGACGGTAGTTTTGTCGCTGTCGTCAGGACGTTTTTTTACTGTAGACTTTACTAAGTTTTTATCTATGGGAAGATACATCAGTTACCTCGGTTATAGAATAGTTTAAGAACAATATCCTTTTTAAGATAGGGCTTCATACCGTTTAAAACTCTCTCGTTAGGGTTGAATAAGAGCGCGCATCTGCCCAAAGCGGCGTGCTGATAAACAGCGTAGGTAGTGTTTTTATCGTCGAAGCTGTGTTCAGCAGCGTCATAAACCCTGACAAAGCTCATCTTTTTAATCTCGGGATTATCGCCCTTTTCGAGCTTATCTATAGTGCGGACATCGAGCTTCATAAGCTCCTTTCGCTTACGCTTAGCGATAATTTTACTTACGACTAAGGTATCCTGTACAACCTGATACTCGAACTCGACGTTCTGATGCGAACGAGTAAACCAGATAAACCATATACCGAAACAGAATAAAAAGAACGCTATCCAGAAAAAGTACCCCATAATAACCTGCTTTAGAGCCAACGCCGCGAAAGTTACGGGTATAAGTATAACCATAAGAATTACCGCCATAAAAATTACGCGGTCCTTAATGGTTCTCTTTTTCTTTACGAGCTGTTCTATAAAAATATCGTTCATTATCATATCCACCTTTTGAAAAACTGAAAATATAAAAAACTGATAACAATTGTATCATATTACTGAAAATTTTTCAATAAACTATTGCATAATTCAGATTAAAATGGTAAAATACGAGAAGATAACACGGCGACGAAGGAAGTAGTTTCCTCAAAGCTTCGTAAAGAGAACGCGCGTCACGGCTGAAAGCGCGCGGCTTAGCGGAAGAAATGAAGTTCCCTTCTGAGTGGTGAGGCTGAACCTTAGTAGGTCTCAACGGCTGACACCGTTACAGGTCAAAAGAGTGTTTGCTCTATTCAGCAAAAACCTAGGGTGGTACCGCGGATTATATTCGTCCCTTTGATTGAAAAATCAGAGGGGCTTTTTTCGTATACTGCCGATAATTTTATTATATGGAGGTAATTATGGACGATAAGATTACAAATCTTAAACAAAATCTTGAACAACAGCTTTCCGAAGTTTCCAACCTTGTTGACCTCGACAAGCTGAGAGTTGCTTTTCTCGGCAAAAAAGGCAGCGTTACGGGGCTTTTAAAGGGTATGAAAGACCTTTCGAATGACGAAAGAAAGGAATTCGGTAAAAGGGTTAACGAGCTTAAAGGCAAGGTCGCTAAGTCTATCGAGGAAAAGACAAAGGAGCTTAAGGAAAAGGAAATTGAGGCTGAAATTAAAGCTATGCCTCAGTTCGATATCACTACTCCGGCAAACCTCGCAAGAGGCTCATATCACCCGATAACCTTAGTGCAAAGACAGTGCGAAACTATATTTAAGTCTATGGGCTTTACGGTTGAGGATTATTCAGAGGTTGTAACCGACTACGAGTGCTTTGAGTCGCTAAATATCCCGAAGCATCACCCCGCGCGCGATATGCAGGACACTTACTACCTGGAGAATGGTCAGCTTTTAAAATCACAGACCTCTGCCGCTCAGAACGCTATTATTAAGAAGTACGGTAAAAGACTTGTTGAAAACGGCACTCCGATTAAGGCTATCTTCCCCGGACGTTGTTTCAGAAACGAGGCTACCGACGCTACTCATGAAAATACATTCTTCCAGATGGAAGGCGTTATGGTTGATAAGGACATAAGCATCTCTAACCTTATCTACTTTATGAAAACAATGCTTTCCGAGGTATTCCGAAAAGACATTAAAGTAAGACTGCGCCCCGGCTTCTTCCCCTTCGTCGAACCCGGATTCGAGCTCGATATTAACTGCCTTATCTGCGGCGGCGAAGGTTGCCCGAGCTGTAACAGAAGCGGTTGGCTTGAGCTATGCCCGTGCGGTATGATTCACCCCGAGGTACTTAAAGAAGGCGGAGTTGACCCCGAAAAATACACAGGCTTCGCGTTCGGACTCGGACTTACAAGACTGGTAATGATGAAGTACGGCGTTAAAGATATAAGAGATTTAAACAGCGGCAGCTTAAAATCGCTCTCGCAGTTTACCGATGACGAATAAGGAGGATTAAGTATGTTTTTATCTATGAATTGGATTTCGGATTTCGTTGATTTAAGCGGTCTCGATAAAGTAGAGCTTATTAATAAATTCTCCTTATCCACAGCGGAAGTCGAAAACGAGATTTTCTATAAAGGTTCCGATTTAAGCGGAATAGTTGTCGCGGAGATTAAGTCCGTAGAGAATCACCCCGAGAGCAAGAAGCTCCATCTTTTAAAGGTTGATATCGGCGGGGACGAATTAGTAGACGTAGTATGCGGAGCTCCTAACGTAAGAGTGGGACTAAAGACAGCTTTCGCTAAGCTCGGCGCTAAAATCGGCGAGATTGAAATTTCTCCGAGAAAGCTCGCGGGTTATACCTCAAACGGTATGTGCTGTTCCGAGGCGGAAATCGGCATAAGCGACGATAACTCGGGTATTATGGAAATAACGGACGACGTCAAAAACGGCACAGACTTAAAGGACATCTACGAGATAGACGATATTGTTTTCGAGGTAGATAACAAGTCGCTTACTAACCGCCCTGACTTATGGGGACATTACGGTATCGCCAGAGAGTTCGCTGCTTTAGCGGGCAGAGAGTTAAAACCCCTCGACATAGTAGATTTAGCTAAATACAACGATCTTAAAAAGATTGATATAAAAATCGAGGATCCGCTTTGTTACAGATACTCGGGCTTACAGGTAGAGAATATTCAGAGAAACACCAGTCCCGTAAATATGAGAATCCGTCTTTATTACTGCGGAATGAGAGCGATTAACTTCCTCGCCGACCTTACCAACTACTTAATGCTCGAAATGGGTCAGCCGATGCACGCTTTCGATTCGAGAAAGGTTGAAAAAATCAGAATCAAGAGATTCGACAAGCCCTTTAAATTTACAACCTTAGACGGTGAAGAAAGAAATATTGACGAAAATACCCTTATGATTTGTAACGGCGATACTCCTGTCGCTATCGCGGGTATAATGGGCGGACTTGATTCCGAAATTGTGAAAGACACTACCACCCTCACGCTCGAGTCGGCTACATTCGACGCGGCTTCTATCCGTAAATCGACAGTAAGACTTTCTCACAGAACCGACGCTTCTATGCGCTACGAGAAGTCCTTAGACCCCGAGATGACTGTTACGGCTATCGCCCGTTTCGTAAGGCTTTTATCCGAATACGACAGCAACATCGAGGTAGTGAGCGCGCTTACCGACGAGTACGCTTATAAATACGATAAAGTAACTCTCACATTCGACAAGGCTTTTGTCGATAAATACACGGGAATCGAGATATCAGACGACCGTATTATTAAAACTTTAACCTCCTTAGGCTTTAAAGCCGAGCAGGACGGCGATGTATTCACAGTAGACGTTCCGTCGTGGAGAGCTACTAAGGACGTTACTATTAAAGCCGATATTATCGAGGAGATTACACGTATTTACGGTTACGACAATTTTGATGTAAACACAACCCGCTCTCCCCTTTACCCCGTAAGAATGGATCAGGTTAAGAGCGACGAGGAAAAGATTAAGGATATACTCGTTAAAAAATACAATCTTCACGAGGTTCACTCTTACGTTTGGGCTTATTATGACGAGCAGAAGGAGCTGGGTATTCCCGTAGAGGAAAACATCAAGCTCGCTAACGCGACTAACCCGAATATCGAAACTATCAGACGCTCAATTATACCGACTCAGCTGTGCCAGGTTAAGAGCAATATCGGCTACTCGTCAAGCTACGGTATTTTTGAAATCGGACGAGTTGTCGAGGGCGTAGACGAGAACAATCTTTGTGTTGAGAAGAAAATGCTCGCGGTAACTCTCTACAGCAAGACCGAGGACATTAAGACCTTATACTTTAAGCTAAGAGATATTTTAGCGACCTTAACCGACGATATTAAGCACAAGGCGTTAAGCTTTAAGAGCGTAGAGCCTACACACAGCTACGAACATCCCGTAAACCTCAACGAGATTATTCTCGACGGCGAGGTTATCGGTAAAATCGGTATCGTTCATCCCGTTGTTGCTAAGAAAATCGACAAGAAAGGCAGCGTTGTTTACACTGAGATAGACGTAGAAAAATTCTCAAAATCCGAAAACGCAAGTATTCAGTACAACGAGCCCTCAAAATATCCGCCGATTACTTACGATTTAAGTGTAGAGCTAAAACCGGGAACATTCTTCTCGAACCTTATGGACTGCTGGAAAGGAATCAGAGAGGATATTTTAAGAGGTATTAAAATTGTAGATACTTACGATACAGATACTATCCACAGTATCACAATCCGATTCGAATTCTACTCAAACGAGAGAACTCTCTCCTCGGCAGAGGTACAGGAAGCTATGGACGAGATTATTAATAGACTCGGCGATATCGGTGTAACTTTAAGAAAATAAAAAGTAAATGCGGTCGGGTAATTCCCGGCCGCGTCTTAAAAGATTACACTATCGGTAAATCAATAATTCTAAAATAGAATTAAGCTATAATAAAAAATTCTTGACTAAGTAAATTTAATGTGTTAAAATAATTACGAATTAGAATTTTGAAATGGAGGTGTTTCCATGATTGATAAGACGATGGTATTCTCGCTCGACGATAATAAAGACGATCAGATTAAGCTTACCCTTAATACAGTGTACCGCGCTTTAGAGGAAAAGGGCTACAACCCTATTAACCAGATTGTCGGATATATTTTATCCGAGGATCCGACTTATATTACAACTTATAATAACGCGAGAAATTTAATCAGTCGTATCGACCGAGACGATTTATTGGAAGCACTTGTGAAATCGTATCTTAACTTAACATAATGAAAGGTGTGATGCTTTGTGGCAGATAAGCAGGTATTCCCTACCTATAAGGGCAAGCCTCTCGTTCGCTGCGGAGATGAGCTATATTACGGTAATATGGACGACGAGTACGTTATCCATCTAATTATTAAAAGCAAGCGCGAGGTAAACGGAATAGAGGTTGCGGACAAAGTAGCCGTACAGCTTATGGCGACTGACCCCGGACTCTCGCCCAGACGCCAGCTTGTAAAATCCAGCGAAAAGCAGGGTTTATTCGTAGCAATGGATGTCGGAGACGCGTGGCTCTCAAGAGCTTTAGCTCATAAAATTTAATTCTTATTTAGAAAAAAGGACTGCATAAGCAGTCCTTTTTTAATGTTTGTTACATTTATTTTATCTACTCGACAATCATTCTTAATTCTTCATTTTCGATTCTTAATTCTCTTAAAATCCACCTGCGCGAGTATTACCGCGGTAAATACGAGAGCGCAGCCGAATAATTCTTTTAAAGAAAGATTTTCTCCGAGAATTAAAAATCCCGCAAGCGCGGCGAACACCGACTCCAAGCTCATTATAAGCGTCGCGAGCGTGGGTGTGGTATAACGCTGGCCGATAATTTGCAAGGTATAAGCCGCCGCGCTGGACATAATACCTGTGAACAGTATCGAGTACCTAGCGGCGAATATTCCGTCCCAAGCCGGCGTCTCAAGCGTAAAGCTCGGTATCAGCATAAATATACCCGCAACCCAAAACTGCGTACACGCCATAATCATAGCGTCGGCGCCTTTTTCGAGAAAATAGTCGATAACGATAATATGAACCGCGAACCCTAAAGCGCAGGCAAGTACAAACGCGTCGCCCGAGTTAAGCAAGAAGTCCGATTTTATACACAAAAGGTAAAAGCCCGCTATCGCTAAGACTACGCATATCCATATTTTTTTAGGCTGCTTTTTACCGAGTATAAGGCTTATAATCGGCACGATAATTACATAAAGCGCCGTGATAAACCCTGCCTTACCCGCGGAAGTCGATACGATTCCGATTTGTTGCAGACAGCTCGCGACAGCTAAACACAGTCCGCAGAAAAAACCGCCGGTAAAAGTTGTCTTGTAATCGACAGGCGTAGATTGTCCGCTTTTCTTTTCGAAAAGCTTAAATCCTAAAATTACGGGGATAAGCACCACAGCAGCGAGCAAGGTTCGGCTCATATTAAATGTATAAGGCCCGAGGTAATTCATACCGTCGCTTTGGAACACAAACGCCGTACCCCATATCATAGCGGTTAAAAGCAGTATTAAATTGCCTTTCATATTTTTCAGCATAAAGATTACTCCGTTTCAATATCCATATGATTTTAACATATAATCCGCATAAAAATCAACTGTGACGAGGCTATGTTTCTTGACATAAGTTCCGTTAAGTGATAAATTATAACAGTAACATAAATTCACTTTACTAAGGAGAGGTTAAATTTATGAAAAAGACTATTTCAATTATACTTTCGATAGCGGTACTTTTATCAATCGCTATCCCCTTTTCAGCTAACGCTGTATCTAAAGTCACCGAATTAAAGCAGGTAGAAGCAACAGATTCATCCGTAAAATTTATATGGGAAACTGTTTTCGGTAAGGACGTAACGTATGAAATCCAGATGGGAACCAATCCCTCGGAGCTTGCTACAGTAAGAGAAGTTTCTGATTTTTTCAGCTACGAAACCTTTTACAACGCGTATGAGCTCAAGGCGGGCAGAACCTACTACGCCAGAGTAAGAGCTTACTCGGGCAACGACTACGGCGACTGGTCGGATACGTTAGAGCTTGTCACAACTCCGAAAGCTGTCGAGAATTTTATTCAGACAGACTGCTCCGAGACTACCGCATCGTTTAAATGGGACGCAAGCGAGGGCGCTACGTCGTATAAGCTAATCGAAAGAGTCGGTGACGCGGATAATGTACTCGCCGAGGTTAAAGAAACAAGCTGTACGGTTAAAGGCTTAAACAACAAAAACGAGTTTAAAAACGATTACTACGTAAGCCCCGTGCGTTCAAGCGAAACCTTTGACGCTCAGGAAAATGTAGATTATATGTGGGATGTAAACGGTATTTCCGCGAGAGATCTTAAGCTTACTCCTAAAAAGCCGAACGCTCCGACTATAAAGAATCTTTGGACTGCTCTAAATATATGCGACTACTCGGTAAACGGTGTACCGTTCGCGGACGGCTATAAGTACGAGCTGTACAACGGAAGCGGTAAAAAGGTTAAGTCAGGTGACGCGGGTTCCGATGTCTACGTAAAAGGCGGAGAGTTCTTCGCGCTCAGAACGAGAGGTTATGTAAGCTTTACTTCCACAAATAAGGTTCGCTACGGAGCTTGGTCGGATAAAAAGTATTTCGGATACAACTTCGATATTTCCGCTAAAAAAGCCAAGAATAAAAAGTCGATTAAAGCTAACTGGAAGAAATTTAAGGGAGCTTCCGATTACACGGTTTATATCTCGAAAAGCTCAAAGGGCGGATTTAAAAAGGCTAAGGTCACAAAGAAAACTTCCGTTACAATTAAGAAAATCGGTAAAAAGAAACTAAAGAAAAACTCGGCTTACTACATTAAAGTAGTCGCGAATAAAAAGGTAAACAAAAAAGCAGCGGCTTCAGTTACCGCTAAAGTAAAAGTTAAGAAATAACATAAATAACCGCTCGGATAAACCGGGCGGTTATTTCTTTTATGGAATTATTCGAATACAAACTTACCGTCTTTATAGTCGCAGGTAATTTTCTTATCCTTAGTCACGGTTCCGTCGAGGATTCTCTCGGAAAGTTCGTCCTCGATTTTGCTCGTGATAGCTCGTCTCAGAGGTCTCGCGCCGTAGTTCTCGTCGTAACCGGCGTTAGCGATTTCGGTGACCGCGTTGTCGGTAAAGTCGATATCAATCTCGAGAGCCTCCAATCTCTTTTTAAGGTTATCGAGCATTTTTGACGCGATTTCTTTAATCTCGGACTGGGTAAGCTTATTGAACACGATAATATCGTCGATACGGTTTAAGAACTCGGGGCGGAAGGTATTCTTTAACTCGCCCATAACTATATCCTTGATATTCTCGTTTTCCTGTTCTTTGTTCTCGGTAAAGCCGAGGCTCGCCTGTTTATCGGTTATGAGCCTTGCGCCGACGTTACTCGTCATAATAATTACCGTATTCTTAAAGTCAACGGTTCTTCCCTGGGAATCTGTAAGACGGCCGTCGTCGAGAATCTGGAGAAGTGTATTGAACACATCGGGGTGAGCCTTTTCAATCTCGTCGAAAAGGATTACCGAGTAGGGCTTTCTTCTTACCTGTTCGGTAAAGTGACTGCCCTCGTCAAAGCCTACGTATCCCGGAGGCGATCCGATTAATTTGGAGACGGTATGCTTCTCCATAAACTCAGACATATCGAGACGAATCATAGCGTTTTCGTCGCCGAACATAGCCTGCGCAAGCGCTTTACACAGTTCGGTTTTACCTACGCCCGTAGGGCCTAAGAAGATAAACGAGCCTATCGGACGTTTCGGGTCTTTAAGACCTACTCTGCCGCGACGGATAGCCTTAGCGACCGCTTTAACGGCTTCGTCCTGGCCGACAACTCTGTCGTGGAGTACATCTTCCATTCTGAGAAGCCTTTCGCTTTCCTCCTCGGTAAGCTGTACTACCGGAATTCCCGTCCACTGAGAAACTATCTGGGCGATATTCTCGGCGGTAACTTCGCCTGTCGCGGAGCTTTGGGATTCCTGCCATTTCTGTTTTTCGGCTTCAAGCTGTTTTTGAACGGCTTTCTGTTCGTCACGGATTTTGGCGGCGCGCTCAAACTCCTGCTCATTAACGGCGCTTGATTTTTCAGCTTCAAGCTCCTTTACCTTTTCCTCAAGCTCTTTTAAGCTGTCGGGAGTTGTTAAGCCTTTAAGCCTTACTCTCGAAGCGCTCTCATCGATAAGGTCGATAGCTTTATCGGGAAGGAATCTGTCGGCGATATACCGTGATGAAAGATTTACGGCGGCTTTAATAGCCTCGTCGGTAATCTTTACCTTGTGGTGAGCTTCGTAGCGGTCGCGTAACCCCTCGAGGATTTGAACCGCTTCATCCTCGCTCGGCTCGCCCACATTAACAGGCTGAAAACGTCTCTCCAAAGCGGCGTCTTTTTCGATATACTTTCTGTACTCGGTGATAGTAGTCGCGCCGATAACCTGGAAATCACCCCTCGCGAGCGACGGTTTAAGGATATTCGCGGCGTCGGTGCTTCCCTCGGCTGAGCCCGCTCCGACAATAGTGTGGAGTTCATCGATAAAGAGGATAATATTCTTGGATTTTTTAACCTCGTCTATCGCCTCTTTGATTCGCTCCTCAAAATCGCCGCGATACTTAGCGCCCGCTACCATACCGGTAAGGTCTAAGCTCACGATTTTTTTATCGCGAAGAATCTCGGGAACTTTACCCTCGACTATTTTAAGAGCCAATCCCTCCGCTACGGCGGTTTTACCTACGCCCGGTTCACCGATTAACACAGGGTTGTTTTTGGTTCTTCGGGATAGAATCTGGATAACACGCTCGATTTCTTTTTCGCGGCCGATTACAGGGTCAATCTCGCCGTTTTTAGCCGCGGCGGTTAAATCACGACCAAATTTATCGAGACCCTTAGCGTTCGGGTTATCGTTATTATGCGGAGAGTTATTGCCGACATAATCCTCGGCGGTATTGAGTACGGAGTTTAAGTTAACTCCGAGTTCGTTTAAGAAGTTGTAGGCGTAGCTGTCGGTTTCCTGCATAATGCTGAAAAGCAGATGCTCCGTGCCGACGTAATTACTGCCGAGCCTAGCGGCGATTACGATTGAGTTCTGCATAACTCGCTTACTTCTCGGGGTAAAGTCGTTAGGCGTAAGCGATACGGGAACGCCTGTTCCCTGGGTTTCTTTAATTCGGTTCTCAAGCTCCGAAGCGTCTAAGCCCGCCTGAGATAAGGTTGTAGCGGCTACTCCGCTTCCTTCCTTAATAAGTCCGAGAAGGAGATGCTCGGTACCGATGTAGGTATGTCCCATTTCTCCCGCCGATTTCATAGCGAGGTTTAAAGCTTTGTTGGCTTTTTGGGTGAAGTTTTTGAATTCATACATATAAATTCCTCCTTTTAATCATAATTCTATTTTAGAATTAATTAAGCTTTTCATTTAAGATTTCAGCCCTTAAAATATCTCGTTCGCGCGGCGGTATTTTTTCGTTTTTATTAACCATCATCGTCGCGGGCTGGATTTCGGTTATAAGCTCGTCTACGGTTTCGAGGCTTACGTCCTTAATTAACGACGCGTTTATTCCGAAACGGACATTCGATAAAAGCTCGAGCGCTTCCTTACAGCTTATGAGCTTAGCGGTTTTCAGAATACCTAAGCTACGGAAGATTTTATCTTGAGTTTCCAAGTTTTCACTCATACGCTTTTCGGATTGAAGCTCCTGAGTTACAAGCTGCTGTGCGATATTCTTCAGATTTTCAATCGCTGCCTTTTCGGAAATACCGAGAGTAACCTGGTTCGAGAGCTGATACATAGCGCCCTCGGGTTCGGTGCCCTCGCCGTAAGCTCCGCGGATAGTAAGTCCGAGCTTAGAAAGGTTGCCCGCGATTCTGCCTATAGCCTTACTGCTCTTTAGAGCGGGTAGATGAAGCATTACGGAAGCTCTCATTCCCGTTCCGAGATTGGTCGGACACTGGGTAAGATAACCGAGCTTTTCGTCGAAAGCGAAGTCCAAGTTCTCGTCGAGAAGCGTGTCGAGCTTATCGGCTGTATCGTAAGCCTGCTCGAGATTAAAGTCCTTGTATAGAATCTGGAGCCTGATATGATCCTCCTCGTTTATCATAATACTCATTGTCTTATCTTTGGATAAAATAAGAGCTCTGCCCGCGCTGTCGCTCATAAACTCGGGGCTCGCAAGGTGCTGTTCTACTAGAGAGATTCTCTGAGCTTCGGTTAAATCCTTCACATAGAGGATATTGAGCTCTTTGCTTAAAGGAGAATTGCTGTTTTTTACGGCTTTAATAATCTCCTCGGCAACCTCGTTCTTGCCCGCGGTATTTAGCCGCTGAGGAAAAGGATATTTTTTAAGGTTTCTGGCGAGTCTGATTCTCGTCTGCATTACTACATTACTCATTTTCGTTCTCCTTTTCCTTAATTTTGTCTCTTAAAACCGCGGCTTTTTCAAATTCCTGATTTTTAATCGCGGTATCGAGCTGTTCTTTAAGCTCTGAAAGCTCGTCTTTCGGCTTAGTTTCGGGCTTTTCTTCTACCTCAACCTTTTTATAAGAAGGGCTGTTCTTACCCATATGGGTTGTGTTTCCGTGGATACGGCGGATAGTCGGGAGGATTCTGTCGGCGAACACCTCGTAACAATCGGCGCATCCCATCATACCTGTTCTCGCGATATCGTTATAAGAGGTACCGCAGGTTTCGCATCTTGTCGCCTGAGTTCTCGCGGGGAGAGCGTTTTCGAAAAAGCTTCCGAACAGCGAGTTAAAATCGTCGGCGAAGCTGTTTGTAAAATCTGAGAATACGTTGGAGTATCCCATCTCTTTAGCACACTCGGAGCAGAGGTGGTATTCCTCAAACTCTCCGTTTATAACACGCTTAACGTGTGTATTAGCCTCGTTTTTATTGCATTTTTGACATTTCATAGTATCAGCTCCTTATTAATGTTAACAACATATTTTTAAAAATTCTCGCGCGTAAGATATCTTTAGTATCTCTGGGTATTTCTTTAAATACCCTTTCGCTGAGCGCCGAAGCTAAAAGCCTCGCGGTAGGTAAGTCTATTATTGACTGGTTATACATATTTTTAATCATTACCTCTGCGGTAGCTTTGTCAAGCGTTTCACCTATCGAGTTAACTATATGCATTACAGCCGAGCTTTTATCCATATTAACACGAGTTATGCGGATATATCCCCCGCCTCCGCGGCGGCTTTCTACTATATATCCCTGCTCGGGAGTGAACCTCGAGGTTATAACGTAGTTAATCTGGCTCGGTACGCATCCGAGGTCGTTCGCGAGTTCATTTCTTCGTATCTCAGCGTTTCCGTTTTGTTCGTCGAGCATAGCGAGTATATGCTGGGCTACTAAATCACTCATACGCATTTTTTAATCATCTCCCTCAGGTCGATTTGACTTTCTTTGACCTTTGACGGTTTTATTATAGTTTGAAAGTCAGAGAAAGTCAAAGTCAAATAAAGTCAAATTACAGTTTGTTTTACTATTTAATCTCACTTATTCTCGATTATTCTAAGTTTTTCTAATAAAATTAAGTTTTTTTAATTTTTTTACTTTTATTTTATTGACACGCGCGATATATGTATGGTATATTATAGTTAACATATGAACAGATATTCATATGTTCAAATATAAAAAAGAGGTAATATATATGACAGATAAAATACCTGAGCTTGAAATACTGTTCGAACTCGCCGACTTGTTTAAGGTATTCGGCGATTCTACCAGACTTAGAATAATGTATACGCTTTTTGACGGCGAACGCTCTGTCGGAGAAATAGCCGAACTGCTCAATATGGAACACAGCACTATCTCCCATCAGCTCAGAGTTTTACGCACAAACAAACTTGTAAAAATCCGCCGCGACGGCAAACAGATTTACTACAGCCTTGACGACGACCACGTTAAAAAGGTTATCGAGATGGGACTTGACCACGTTTTAGAGTGAGGTTTTTATGAAATATAAACTTATTATGAACGGTCTTGACTGCGCTAACTGCACGGCTAAGGTCGAAAAAGCGATTGCGAATACCGAGGGCTTCGAGGAAGTGAGCCTTGTATTCGCGACAAAATCACTTTACTTCCGTCACGTAGAGGACGACAATATAATAGATATAGTTCAGAAAATCACCGACACTATCGAGGACGGCGTAGAGGTGAGCTTTGAGGAACATAAACACAGCGAACACCATCACTGTCACAACGGCGAGTGCCACTGTCACGATCATCACGAGCATAAACGCGCTAAAAATGAGATATCGAAAATCCTTCTTTTCTGCGCTGTAGGTATAGCGGTAATAGCGCTGATACTCGATTTACTCAAGGTTAGTGAAATCACCGCGGCGATACTCAGCGCGGCGGCAATAATAATGTCGGGATACAAGGTATGTATCTCGGGTGTAAAGTCGGTAATCAAGCTTCATATCGACGAAACAACGCTTATGACTGTAGCGGTAATCGCGGCGTTCTGTTTGGGACAGTATGTCGAGGGCGCTATGGTAACGATACTATTCGGAATCGGCGAAATGCTTGAGGACAAAGCGGTTGAAAACTCACGCAGAAGTATAGAAAAGCTCGCGAATATACGGACTGATGAAGCCGTTATCGAACAAAACGGCTCTGAAATAACCGTTCACGCCGAGGATGTAGAAATCGGAACGGAAATCATTATTAAGCCTTTCGCTAAGGTTCCGATAGACTGTATAATTACCGAGGGCAAAAGCAACGTAGATACCTCGGCGATTACGGGCGAAAGTATGCCTGTTTACGCCGAAAAAAATTCCGAGCTTCTCAGCGGTATGATAAACGGCGAAAACCTTATTAAAGCTAAAACGACTAAACGCTTAGAGGACAGTACCGCCAGCCGTATCATAAAGCTCGTTGAAGAAGCTTCAACCACAAAAAGTAAGAGCGAAAAGCTAATCACAAGGTTTGCGAGCGTTTACACTCCGATTGTAATTCTTATCTCGCTCGTCATAGCGTTTATACCGCCGATTTTTTTTGGAAATATCACCGAATGGATTTACCGCGGACTTGTATGCTTAGTAGCGAGCTGTCCGTGCGCGATAGTTATTTCGGTTCCTCTCTCCTATTACTCGGGAATCGGCGCGGCTTCTAAATACGGCGCGTTATTTAAGGGCGGAAAATACTTGGAAGCGCTTGCGAAGTCGGACGTTATTGCTCTTGATAAAACAGGAACTCTCACCGAGGGAATACTTACCGTAAGCAAAATAATTCCTTATAAGAATTATACAGAGGGCGAAGTTCTTGCTTTAGCGGCAGCTGTCGAAAAAAACTCAGCCCACCCTATCGCTAAGGCGATAATGGGTAAATTCAGCGGAACACTTCCCGATATGAAAAAATATAACGAACAGTCAGGCGGCGGAGTGTCCGCCGAGTATGACGGAAAAACCGTAGCGTGCGTCGGTATAAGAAACCTGAAAGAAACTCCTGAAGACGAAGCTGACGCGTATCTAATATATGACGGAGAAGTTATCGGAGCGTTTATACTTACCGATAAGGTCCGTAATGAAGCGGACGGAGTTATTACGAAGCTCAAAAACCTCGGTTTTAAAAAGCTTATAACCCTAACAGGCGACAGCAAGCGTAACGCCGATAAGCTTAAAGGCGAGTTAAGGGATATAACCGATATACGCTCGGGACTTCTGCCCGAGGATAAGCTCAGAATTGTAAACGAGCTTAAATCAGACGCCAAGGGCGTATGCTTCGTCGGCGACGGAATTAACGACGCGCCCGTTATTACAGCCGCGGACTGCGGTTTCGCGATGGGGCTCGGCTCTGACGCGGCGATAGCTTCAGCCGACGCCGTGCTGACTTCGGGTAACTTAACCGCTCTGCCCAAGGCTGTCAAGATCGCTAAAAAAACAGTAAATACCGCTAAAACAAACATAGTATTCGCTCTATGTATTAAGGCACTCGTTATAATACTCGCCTCGCTCGGTATGGCGGCAATTTGGATGGGAGTTGTCGCGGATACGGGAGTATGTATGCTCTGCGTATTATGGGCGACAAGGATTCTTAAAACCAAAGTATAGATTAAACCCGCGTCATTTCGGCGCGGGTATTACTTTTGTTTTAATATATTAACCAATAAAAGTCTTTACTTTTCCACCTATTTGTATTATAATGTAGTTTAATGTTGGATTATTATCCGAGAGTATGATTTAAGGGAGATTAACCTATGATTAGCGGAGCAGATATAATGGTAAAATGCTTACAGGCTGAGGGTATTGATACCATATTCGGCTATCCGGGAGCAACCATTTGTCCGTTTTACGATTCATTATACGATTCAGATATTAAAAGTGTATTAGTCCGCCAGGAACAGAACGCGGCTCACGCCGCAAGCGGATACGCGCGCGCTAAAATGAAGCCGGGCGTGTGCGTAGCTACTTCGGGCCCGGGCGCGACTAATCTCATTACAGGTATCGCCACAGCTTATATGGACTCTATCCCGATGATTGCAATTACGGGTCAGGTGCGTTCGGATTTACTCGGACGTGATGTATTCCAGGAAGCCGATATTACCGGTGCTTGCGAGCCTTTTACAAAGCACAGCTACTTAGTTACAAAAACCGAGGATTTACCGCGTGTATTTAAGGAAGCTTTTCACATAGCGGCTACGGGACGTCCCGGTCCTGTGCTTATAGATATCCCGATGGATATTCAGCTCAACAAAATTGAAAGATTTGAGTATCCCGAAACCGTCAACATCAAGAGCTATAAGCCCAACACTAAAGGTCATATAGTTCAGGTAAAAAGAGCGGTTGAGCTAATAAAAAAAGCTAAACGCCCGATTATCGTATCAGGCGGCGGAGTTTTATCTTCGGGAGCTAAGCTTAAATTACAGAAATTCGCGGAAATGACCCAGATTCCCGTGCTTTCAACTATGATGGGTATCGGCGTTATGCCCAGCGACCATCCGCTTTACCTCGGAATGCTCGGAACTCACGGTCGTAAATGCGCCAATAAAGCACTGCACACCACCGATTTAGCGATAGTTTGCGGAGCGAGGCTCGGCGACAGAGCGATTGCCGCTCCCGACCAGATGAGTGAAAATACCACTAAAATTATTCATATAGACATTGACCCCGCCGAAATCGGCAAAAACGTTAAGGTTGATATACCTATCGTCGGCGATATGAACCACGTTATGAAGAAGCTTATAGAAAATATAGGCGACTTTAGAATAAACGACGAGTGGGACGCTGAGGTTAAAGACCTCAAGGCTCATTACCAGAGCAAAATCTCGACCTTCGACGGTTATGTTGAGCCGAGAACCCTAATCGGTAAACTCAGCTCTATGCTAAAGAGCAAGGCGATTCTCTGCGCCGATGTAGGTCAGAACCAAATTTGGTGCGCCAACAACTTCAGAATCCGCGAGGGCAGATTTTTCACCACGGGCGGTATGGGTACAATGGGCTACTCTATCCCCTGCGCTATCGGCGCTAAGCTCGGACTTAAAAAACGCGATGTCGTTGTAGTATGCGGCGACGGAAGTTTTCAGATGAGCCTAAACGAGCTCTCCACTATAGTTCAGAACAACCTTAATATAAAAATTATAGTTATGAGAAATTACCGTCTTGGTATGGTAAGAGAGCTCCAGGATAATTATTATAACGGCCGTCACTCAGCGACTATCCTCAACGAGTCGCCCGATATCGTAGCCTTGGCTAAGGCTTACGGAATCGAAAGCGCCGAGGTTAGCTCTAACGAGGACGCTGAAAAATATATCCATCAGATTGTCGAGAGCGATAAGCCTTTCGTACTTGTATGTCAGGTTCATCCCGATACACCGTCTATATTGTGAGGTAAGATATGAAATATACATTATCAGTCTTAGTTGAAAACCAGGCGGGCGTACTTTCCAAGGTTTCGGGACTTTTCTCGAGGAGAGGTTTTAATATCGACTCGCTGGCTGTAGGAGTTACAGCCGATCCGACTGTTTCGAGAATTACAATAGTCGCTAACGGTGACGAGTATGTAGTCGAACAGCTCGAAAAACAGCTCAACAAGCTTATTCCCGTTATAAAGGTAAAAAGACTTATCGAGGGCGAGTTTATAAGCCGCGAGCTGTGTCTTATAAAAGTCCACTGCCCCGCCGCTAAGAGATTCGAGATTCTTAAAATAGCCGAATTGATGCAGGCTAAGGTGGTTGATGTAGCGACTACTACGGTGACGCTTGAATATTGCGAAACTGTTGAGAAAATCGCTACGCTTACAGATTTGGTAAAACCGTATGGTATCCGTGAAATAGTTAGAACAGGCACTATCGCCATTGACAAGGGTAAAACCGCTGTTCAGGCTTAATCACGTTACATATTATTATATTATATACCGCATTCGCGGCAAGGAGGAAAATCAAAATGTCAAACGCAAAAATTTTCTATCAGTCAAATTGTAACCTCTCGCTTTTAGACGGTAAGACAATCGCTATCGTAGGTTACGGCAGCCAGGGCCACGCTCACGCTCTTAACCTTAAAGAAAGCGGCGCTAACGTTATTATCGGTCTTTACGAGGGTTCTAAGTCCTGGGCAAGAGCCGAGGAGCAGGGCTTCGAGGTTTACACAACAGCCGAGGCCGCAAAAAAAGCCGACATCATTATGATTCTTATCAACGATGAGAAACAGGCTTCTATGTACAAGAAAGATATCGCTCCTAACCTTGAGGCAGGCAATATGCTTATGTTCGCTCACGGTTTCAACATTCACTTCGGTCAGATTGTACCTCCCGCTGATGTTGACGTTACAATGATCGCGCCTAAGGCTCCCGGTCATACAGTACGTTCAGAGTATCAGGCAGGCAAGGGTACTCCCTGTCTCGTAGCCGTTTATCAGGACGCTACAGGCAAGGCTTTAGATATGGCTTTAGCTTACGGCGCGGGTATCGGCGGAGCAAGAGCGGGTATCTTAGAGACTACTTTCCGTACAGAAACAGAAACCGACCTCTTCGGTGAGCAGGCTGTGCTTTGCGGCGGCGTATGCGCATTAATGCAGGCAGGTTTCGAGACATTAACAGAGGCAGGCTACGACCCGAGAAACGCTTACTTCGAGTGTATCCACGAGATGAAGCTTATTGTAGACCTTATTTATCAGTCAGGCTTCGCGGGTATGAGATATTCTATCTCCAACACTGCTGAGTACGGCGATTATATCACAGGCCCCAAGATTATCAACGAGGACAGCAAAAAGGCTATGAAGCAGGTTCTCAAGGACATTCAGGACGGTTCCTTCGCTAAGGAATTCTTACTTGATATGTCTGAAGCAGGCGGACAGGCTCACTTCAGAGCTATGAGAAAGTTAGCGAGCGAGCACCCCTCGGAGATTATCGGTAAGGAAATCAGAAAGCTCTACAGCTGGTCTGACGAGGATAAGCTTATCAACAACTAATAACAGGTTACAGGTTTTAGGTAACAGGTTACAGATAACATTAAACGGCTGTCGAATGACAGCCGTTGTTTTATCGGTTTGATTTTTTTATTATAGAAACTATTAAACCTACTATTAAGTATTCAAGAAAAACAAGTAACGCAAAACAGATAACAAAAACAATAAAAAAAGAAATATGATACAATAAATTAATTAACCATGTCAAATTATTAGTTACCTTAATTTTATCTATTATATCTCCCAATAATCCCGCGGGAATAATTGCAATAGCAAAATCTACTAAAAATAAGAAAATTATTCCGATTACTTTAAAAGGCTTATTCTTCCATGCGGATTTCATATCCTTTTCACCGAGTAAGTCAGGAAGCAAATCATCCGCCATAAATCAACACTCCGTTTTCGGTTATTTCCTTATCAACTATTGAAATGGTATAAATTGTATCCGACATACCTTCCCCTCCTTTTATTTTATCTTCCGTTCGGTCCTAAGTATTCTGATTTATCGAACGCGGCAATCAAGCCGAATATTGTCGGCAGGAAAAAATAACCGATTTTAAATCCTCTTGTTTTTCCGAAGGAGTTGCCGAGTTGGTCGGAAACAAAAATTCCTAGAACAACACTTATTACGAACGATATAAATATAATCACAAAATAATAATTTCCGAAGACTTTAATATTGAATAAGTTTATAAAGTTTTCGAAATATCCTAAAACACACGTTATAATATAAAGGCTGAACCAAAGCTTGGATAAATCTATAAGCTTATAAAACACCCATATTCTGTAATACGGAATAAAAGCTTTATATTTATCTTCTCCCGTCTTTTTAAATATACCGTACATAATAAGAGAAGTAAATAAATAACTGACAAGCTTTACACCAATCACTTCAATTATTTTTTCCATTCCCATAATAAAGCGCCTCCTTATTATCTTTAGTATAACATTTAAAAACTTTATATTCAATATAATTTAAAAACTTAATATTCAATATAAACTATTGATTTATTGTCAGAATTGTGTTACAATAACTAAGAGTTGCGAACCGAATGAATTTCGTTTAAATAAGTGAGCGGCAGGCCCTGCACGATTGAGGTCTGTGAACCATGTCAGGCGGGGAACCGAGCAGCATTAAGCATGACTTAGATGCGATGTAGTAAGTCTGTCGTTCACTTATTTAAACGAGTGGCCGTAAGTGCGGTCTTACGGTTTGCAATTTTTTTACATTAAAAACTAAAGGAGTGAGTATTTTGTATCAGGTTTTATATCGCAAATGGAGACCTCAGAAGTTCTCGGACGTATCAGGTCAGCCCCAGGTTACCAAAACCTTAGAAAACGAGCTTAAAAGCGGACGGCTTAACCACGCTTACCTTTTCACAGGCTCGAGAGGTACAGGTAAAACCACCTGCGCAAAAATACTCGCCAAGGCGGTTAACTGTCTTAACCTTCAGGACGGTAACCCTTGCTGTGAATGTGAGAACTGTAAGGGTATAGATGACGGAAGCATACTTGACGTTGTCGAGATGGACGCGGCTTCTAACCGCGGTATTGACGATATCCGCGCCGTAATTGACGAAGCTCAATTCAGACCCGCGAGGGCTAAGTACAGGGTGTATATTATCGACGAGGTTCATATGCTCACCGACCAGGCGTTTAACGCTCTGCTCAAAACTCTCGAGGAACCTCCCGAGCATGTGGTATTTATACTCGCGACTACCGAGGTTCACAAGCTGCCGTCCACTATCCTCTCACGATGCCAGAGATTCGATTTTAACAGAATCTCGCCCGAGGATATTAAAAACAGGCTGAAATTCGTAGCCGAAAACGAGGGCGCGTCTATCGAGGACGACGCGGCGTATCTTATCGCGGCGATTGCCGACGGAGCTATGCGTGACGCGCTTTCGCTTATGGACAGATGTCTCGGTACGAGCACCGATATTACGACTGAAATCGTAAGAAACTCCGCGGGACTTGCCCGCAAAGATTATCTTTTCGAGCTTTCTACAGCCTGCATTAATAAAAACACCGCCAAGGCTTTAGAGGTTTTAAGCCGTCTGCACAGAGAGAGCAAGGATATGGCGCGTTTATGCGACGAGCTTCTCGACCATTTCAGAAGCCTTATGATGATTAAATGTACAAGAAATCCGCGAAATCATATCGTTATGTCCGCGGATGAATTTGAAATTGCTCAGACTCAGGCTGATTATCTCACCTTAGGCGAAATCGTCTATATTATGGACGTTTTACAGAACACCTATCAGCGTATGGGTAAGGGCAACAGCAACAAGACAGAACTGGAAATGGCGCTTGTTAAGCTGTCGGCTCCCGAGCTTGAGGGAACTAACGACGCGCTTGTCGCGAGAGTTTCGGCATTGGAAAAGGCTTTAAAAACAGGAGTCGCTGTAACTAATACGCCCGAGCTTAAAACCGAAATTAAAACTAAGGAAGAAAAGCCCGAGTCCGTCGAAGTTAAAGAAGCTCCAAAAGAAGCGAAAACGGAAAAGGAAAGTATTCCCGACGAAAAAGATATACTCCCTCCCCCGCCCGCTTTGACGGATATCCCGAAAGTTGAAGCTCCTTCCGTTTCAGAAGATGAGACGGCTAAGGCGGAAACGGTTAAAGCCGAACCTCCTAAGCCTCAAAGGCCGTCGGTCGATTTAGACGCGCTTTACAACAACGCTAAACCGTTCAGACAATGGCCCGAGGTTGTCGAGAATATAAAGAGATATTCCAAAGGAATCGCCGCGGCGTTCAGCGGAACCAACGCTTACGAAAGCGGAAATTACCTTTTAATCGACGCGGACAGCGATATTCCGTTCAGACTTCTAAAGGAAAGCTCCCAGAGAGCTAACCTCAAAAAAGCTGTTCAGGAGATTACAGGCAAGGCGTACAGCCTCGGCCCCTACAGAAAGCCCGAGGTTAAGGAAGATAAAAAAGACCCTCTTAAAGATTTAATAAATAGTCTTAAAGAGAGCGATATAGATTTAAAAGTTGAAAATTGAAAGGATTGAATAAAATGAAAGCAAGATTACCTAAAGGATACGGCGGCGGAGGAGCAGGCAATATGCAGCAGCTCGCCCGTCAGGCGCAGAAAATGCAGGAAGCTATGGAGACAGCTACCGAAGAACTCGAGGCAAAAGAGTACAGCTCAACCTCAGGCGGCGGAGCTGTTAAAGTAACAGTTACAGGTAAACTCGAGGTTAAATCAATCGAGATTGACCCCGAAGTTATCGACCCCGAGGATGCCGAAATGCTCTCAGACCTCATCATCGCGGCTACTAACGAAGCTTTAAGAGCCGCTTCCCAGGAAAAAGAGGATACTATGAGCGCGCTTTCGGGCGGACTTAATATTCCGGGACTGTTTTAATCGGTAGAATTAATGGCTAATTATAATGTAGCTCCGCTCGAAAAATTAGTGGAGCAATTCGAAAAAATGCCCGGTATCGGTTATAAAACTGCCCAAAGGCTTGCATATTATGTATTAAATATGCCAAAAACAGAAGCGAGAGAATTTTCCGAAGCGATTATCGACGCTCACGAAAAGATTCATTACTGCAAGGTATGCTGTAATTTAACCGACAGCGAGCTTTGTCCCGTATGCAGAAATGAAAAACGTGATAAAAGCGTTATCTGTGTAGTGGAAACTCCTAGAGACGCTATGGCGATGGAAGCTACCGACGAGTACAGAGGAGTTTACCATATACTCCACGGAGCTATCTCCCCTCTTAACGATATCGGCCCCGATGATTTAAAAATCAAGGAACTTATCGCGAGGCTTTCGGGAGATGTGACGGAGGTTATTATGGCGACTAATCCTACTGTCGAGGGCGACGCAACGGCTATGTATATCTCAAGACTTCTGAAACCTATGGGCATAAAGGTAACTCGTCTCGCTTACGGAATACCCGTCGGCGGAGATTTAGAGTACGCCGACCAGGTAACTTTAGCGCGCGCGTTGGAAGGCAGGAATGAGCTTTGAGTTCAGATACTATAAAAACTGTAGCTAAAAATAAAAAAGCCTATCACGATTACTTTATCGAGGAAACCTTTGAGGCGGGAATTGAACTCAAGGGCTCGGAAGTAAAGTCAATCCGCGCGGGCAGAGTTAACCTTAAAGATAGCTGGTGTTCAATAGTTAAGGGCGAAATTTTTGTAAACGGACTTCATATTTCGGTTTATGAGCAGGGCGCTGTTTGGTGTAAAGATCCGCTGAGAGTTCGAAAGCTCTTAATGCATAAGAAAGAAATTATGAAGCTTTTCGGCCAGACTCAACAGCAGGGATACTCAATTATACCGCTGAGCGTTTATTTTAAAGGCAATAATATTAAGCTGTCTATCGGACTTTGTAAAGGTAAAAAGCTCTACGATAAGCGCGACGATATGGCGAGAAAATCCGCTAAACGCACTATCGAGCGCGAGTTAAAGGAAAGATATAGATAAGTTGTAGTTCATATCCCATAACTATCAACTTAATAAATGGGGATGTAAAGGTTTCGACGGGGATTTTGAACCTTGGTAAGCGAGTAGCGGTGTGGAACCGCTATAAAATCCACAATTTTTAAAATAACTGACGACTATAAAGTTGCATTAGCAGCTTGATTTAAGCTGCTTGTCCTGCCGTTGAGTACCACGGCTTCGGCAAGGGCATCGATTTAGTGGTAAATGTGAACCGAGGGATGTTCCGACCACGGTCACACATCAGGAACTACCGAAGCGTATAGCTTGTTATTGGGCGCTGCGCTAAGGGAATTTAAATCAATAACTACACTCGTAGAAAGCCTTGGGAATAGATTTTCGGACAGGAGTTCGATTCTCCTCATCTCCACCAAAGCAAAGAACGCTCTTCGGAGCGTTTTTTGCTCTATAGGAGTTAGGCAAGCTGATATTTTTCTTTACACTGTTATGCTTAAATATTTATTCGAATTTTTAGTAATATCCTATAGAGCGAAAACAACTCCCGGGTTAAACACGGGAGTTGTTTTTTCAGATTAGTAATTTGATTGTTTACAAACATATAATCTTACACATTCATATCAAATAGTTATTTATCTTCAGCCAAACGGTATTTATGCTTATAGGCGTTATAATTCTCTATAAATTGCTCCGAGCGTTCGGCTCTAAGCTCGTTGAGATAATCGTGTTTATACAACTTTGCGTGAGCGGTCTGGATAATAATAACCGCTACGTTAGAGTAATGGTCGGATATTCGCTCTATATAAATCAGCAGGTTAGAAATATGCACGCCAAGCTCAGGCTTGCATAAGCCCTTTTGCATACGTTCAATGTGCTTATGCTTAATCTTAGCGGTAAGCTTATCTATAACCTCCTCCAGAGGTTCAACCTTAGACGCAAGCGACAAATCATTTTTATTATAAGCGTTGACGGCGAGCTCGGATATCTCGGTTATCGCGGCAAAAAGCGTGACAAAATCAGCTTTCGCATCCTCCGAAAATTCAAGTCCGCTTTCATTCATCTCCTTAGATATGGTTACGATGTTGATAGCGTGATCGCCGATCCGTTCAAAATCTCCGATAGTGTGAAGCAGCTCCGAAACAGTATTGCTATCCTCTTCGGTAAGGCTTTCCTGCGACAGCTTTAGCATATAGGTCGCGAGATTATCCTCGAGCGTATCGAGCTTTTGCTCGGCTTCCTCTACCTTATCCGCTAAGCTTTTATCGTAATTTAGCGTCACCGAAAGCGCGTCAATAAGCGCGGTTTTTGAGATTTTAGCCATACCTTTAGCTTTCTGTCTGCATTGAGAAGCGGCAAGCGGCGGAGACGAAAGCAAACGCTCGTCGAGCCAAACGGACTTGTCCTCCCCCTGTTTATCCTTACCGTCGGGAATAATCCTTTTAGCGAGTTTAACGAGAAGATTGGAAAACGGTAATAGTATAACAGTCGTAACGATATTAAAGATAGAGTGGACAAACGCGATCTCAACAGGATTTATCGCCCTGTTTACAAAGCTGAAATGTAAAAGCGCGTCCAATCCGTAAAACACTACTAAGCAGATAACCGTACCGATAATATTAAACGACATATGAATCGCTGTAACCCGCTTCGCGTTTCTGTTTACGCCGATAGACGATATAAGCGCGGTCACGCATGTACCGATATTCTGTCCCATAATAATCGGAATAGCCGCGCGGTAAGTAATAGAACCCGTCATAGACAACGCCTGTAATATACCGACCGACGCCGCGGAGGATTGAATTACACCTGTAAATACAGCGCCGAAAAGAACGCTTACAATCGGGTTGTTAAACGCGACGAGCAGATTTTGGAAGCTCTCCATCTCAGCGAGCGGAGCGACGGCGTTTTTCATAAGCTCCATTCCGTACATCAGTACGGAAAAACCGAGCATAATCATACCGACATCCTGACGTTTTTTCTTTTTGCTGAGCATAAACAGAGCGATACCTATTAATGCGATAACCGGAGAAAAATTCTCGGGCTTTAGAAGCGAGATAAAAATATTATCGCTCTCAATACCCGCCATACTTAATATCCAAGCGGTCAAGGTCGTTCCTATATTGGAGCCCATTATAACACCGACAGTCTGGTCAAGCGCCATAATACCCGAATTAACAAGGCCTACCAGCATAACGGTAACAGCTGAACTCGACTGCACCGCAACCGTAATTCCCGCGCCTAAACCAAGGCTTTTAAAGGGATTGGATGTCATCTTGCGAAGCGTTGTTTCAAGCTTACCGCCCGCTAATTTTTCGAGGCTCTGCGACATTACATGCATTCCGAAAAGGAAGAACGCTAATCCTCCGCACAGCGTAAAAATTGAAAAAATATCCATCTACTCTACCTCACAATCGCAAATATAACAGTAGCGGCGTACATAAGCACCATAACAGCGCCCTCCGCTCTGCTTATCTTTTCGGTCAAGGAAAAAATAAACGTCACTACCGACACTATAATAAGAATAAACAGGTCGATAACGGAAGCGTAGTTGACCGCAATCGGATGTATCGTCGAGGATACACCGAGTATAAATAGTATATTAAAAATATTTGAACCTACAACATTTCCGACGGCAAGTCCGTTTTCTCCCTTACGAGCCGCGACAACAGAAGTGACAAGCTCGGGCAAAGAGGTTCCAACGGCGACTATTGTCAACCCTATCAGAGTTTCGGACATACCGAAAAAAGCGGCAATCGCTTTAGCGTTTTCAACAACAAGCTGTCCGCCAATAATAATACACGCCAGTCCGACGGCAATCAGTAAAATACATTTCCAAACGGGCATATTTTTACCGTTATCCCCGGAGGTTTCACTTCTTTTAGCTAAAACAATCAGCGTAATAATATAGGCGGTAAAAATAATCAGCATAACGATTCCGAGCGGACGGCTTATAACTCCGATATTTTCAAGTAAACCGCTCTTAAAGAAATCGAAACCCGAAAACAACCTGATTCCAACCGCTGCAAACAAACCGACGGTTATCAGAATAGAAAAAGGAAAATCACGTTTAACTATAGACTTATCGACAGGTATCGGACGAATCAAAGCGCATATTCCGAGAACGCAGAGAAGGTTGAAAATATTGGAGCCTACAACATTACTCAAGGCAATTTCGTTAGCGCCTTGTACGGCGGCGGCTGTACTTACAGCCAACTCGGGCGCGCTTGTTCCCAGCGCCACAATTGTAAGCCCGATAATAACACCCGGAACTTTAAAAATCCTCGCTAAAGCGGAGCTTCCGTCTACGAAGAAATCCGCGCCCTTGATTAGACCGATGAATCCTACAATTAATAAAACGACATTCAGTATAATACTCATTCTTTCACTCCGTTAAAACTAACGGTAATATCCGTTCCCACGTTTAAAACACTTTTCACGGTAATTTCAGCGTTATGCTTTTCGGCAACATGCTTAACTATAGAGAGTCCTAAGCCTGTACCTCCCGTCTCCTTACTGCGGCTTTTATCCACGCGGTAAAACCTCTCGAAGATTCTCTGTCTGTCCTTTTCGGGGATACCGATTCCCGTATCTGAAATCCGAATTGTGTTTTCAGACAAAATCACATCTACATTACCGCCCTGACGGTTATACTTAACGGCGTTATCCAACAGGTTATAAACCAGCTCATATATCTCGGTACGGTTACCTTTAATAACCGCTGCCTCGCCCTTTATCGTAATAATAACATCTTTCTCGTTACACGCGACGGCAAGGCTTTCCTTACATTCCTCCGCAATCTCGAGAAGACTTACCGTACCGCTCACGTCGTCAGAGGCTTCGGCGTCCAATTTCGACAGCTTTATTATATCCCCTATCAAGCTTAACATTCGGGTACTCTCGTTTCGAATTTTTCCCGCGAAACGCTTAACGTCATCTCCGCGGGCGATATCATTCTCAATCATTTCCGCGTAGCCCGATATAGCGGTCAAGGGCGTTTTCAGCTCGTGGCTGACGTTAGCGGTAAACTCGTGGCGCATATCCGACTGAATATTTCGCTGATACTTAATTTCCTCAATCAGCGGTACAAGTTCGGGATATGTTTCTTTTTCGTATAACGCGGGACTGTCGATAGATTTCGACAGAGCCTTTATCGGATTCAAAATACGTTTTGTAGTCTGTACGGAGATAATAACCGAAACAACGGCTATACCCAAAACTATAGCGGCTAAAATATAAAAGGAATGTCCGAACACAGAAAAAACAGAACTTATCTGAGTAGACACACGCAGAATATTACCGTCGCTTAACAACTCGGCGTAATAGTAATCCTCAACACCGAGCGTAGACGACAGGCGATAATCGCTTCCGCTGCCGTTTTTAATAGCGTATTGTATTTCCGGACGGTCAAGATGATTTCCCATCTGCTTTGCGTCCGTATCGCTTTCAAAAAGCACTTTGCCTTTTCCGCTTATCAGGGTAATTCTAAGATCATCGGCGTTAAAATCCATAAGCTCATCGGATGTATGAAGCTTAGGATAGCTTATTTTTAAAAGCCGAAGCTCCTCCCGAAGATTATCACGAACCTCGTCACGCATAGTGTTCTGATATACAAATACCGTAGCGGTTATGCTGACTAAAGCGGCGACAAGCCCCATATAAAACATACTTAATATAAGCTTACGTTTCATCTTTATCACTCTTTTCAAGCTTATAGCCCACGTTTCTTACAGTAACAATATATTTACCCTTATCCCCGAGCTTTTTGCGCAGAGTTTTAATATGCATATCAAGCGTTCTGCCGAGATTGTCGTCATAGCCCCAAATTCCCGCGAGAATTGTCTCGCGTGTAAAAACTGCTTTCGGCTTACTAATCAGCATTTTAAGCAGTTCAAATTCTTTATATGTCAACTCGACTTTTCCGCCGTCAACAAAAACACTGCGCTCGCTGTCGGATAACTCTATTCCGAAATAGCTGAATTTTTGCTCTTTCTCGAGGTTTCTGAGCCTTGCTTTAACACGGCTTACGAGTTCCATTACACCGAAAGGCTTACATAAATAATCGTCCGCGCCGAGATCAAGCCCTTTTACACGGTCGAGCTCTGTAGTCTTAGCCGAGATAATAATAACGGGAATTTCAGAATAGACGAAATTGGATTTTAGTTTTTCAAGCACCTTCAATCCATCCTCGTCAGGCAGCATAACATCGAGTATTATAAGGTCGGGCAATTCGTTATTCAGCGTATTGTAAAACGACTTCGGCGATACAAATTCCTCAACCTCGTAGCCGTTCGACTTTAACGTATAGCTCTCTATTTCGCGGATATTGTCGTCATCTTCCAATATGTAAATGAGCATAGGCTTTTCCTCCAATTTATATATCAATTATAAAATATCCGTGTAAATTCTACAATATGCGCAATGTAAAATCTATGTAAAACCATTATTTAAAGCTTGCGTCAAAATAACCAAAACGCAAAAACTCCCGAGTTAATCTCGGGAGTTAATACTTATATGGAATAATTATTCGATTTATTTATCAGTTCTAATCCGATTATTTAATCTTATGAATCCAACCATCAGGAGCTTCGATTCTGCCCATCTGGATACCTGTTAAAGTATCGTAGAGCTTCTTTGTAATCGGGCCCATTTCGTCCATACCGCTCGGGAAGCAGATTTCTTCGCCGTGATTATTAATCTTACCTACGGGCGAAATAACGGCGGCTGTACCGCAAAGTCCGCACTCGGCAAAGTCTTTAACTTCCTCGAATGCTACGGGGCGATGCTCTACCTCAAGTCCGAGGTACTTTTCGGCTACAATCATAAGACTTCTTCTTGTAATAGACGGAAGAATCGAATCCGACTTAGGAGTTACAACCTTATTGTCCTTAGTAACGAACAGGAAGTTCGCTCCGCCTGTTTCTTCTACGTATGTACGTGTAGCGGCGTCGAGATACATATTCTCGTCAAAGCCCTTTTCGTGAGCGTCTACAATCTGGTAAAGGCTCATAGCGTAGTTTAAGCCCGCTTTAATATGGCCTGTGCCGTGAGGAGCGGCTCTGTCGTAATCGCAAACACGAATAGTAATCGGCTTAGCGCCTCCCTTAAAGTAAGGGCCTACAGGTGTAACGAAAATTCTGAACTGATACTCGTCGGCGGGTTTAACGCCGATAACGGGATTAGTTCCGAAGATATACGGACGAATATATAAAGTAGCTCCCGAGCCGTAAGGCGGAACATAGTCGATATTAGCGGCTACTACCCTCTCAACAGCGTCGATAAACTTCTCTTTAGGTACAGTCGGAATCTGTAATCTTTCGGCGGACTGGATAAGTCTTTCGGCGTTTAAGTCGGGGCGGAAGGTCACTACGCTTCCGTCGGCAGTGGTATAAGCCTTTAAGCCCTCGAATACAGTCTGAGCGTACTGTAAAACGCCCGCGCACTCGTTAAGCTGAACTGTAGCGTCGGTTGTAATAACGCCGTCGTCCCACTTACCGTCCTTAAAATTAGACACATAACGGTTTTCGGTCTGAATATAACCGAAGCCTAAATTTGACCAATCAATATTTTTCATAGTCCTTCGACTTCCTTTCGAAAAATAAAATTCTAAAGTAAATTTTATCACCTATTATTTACGCTGTCAAGAAAATAGCCGAACTTTATCACAATAAAGCTTTATTATTCTCGTATAGAATTATAATAGCACATATCTTATTTATACTATACGTAGGTGAACGTTATGAAAGACATTGTTAAAATTGTATTATCGGGAGGGCCCGCGGGCGGAAAAAGCTCCGCTCTTAAAAAAATTGTACCCGAGCTTAGAAAATACGGATATACGGTAATTCCTGTTTTAGAATCCGCCAGAGAAATTATCGAAGCGAGTTTCAACAGAAATAATCCGTATGAGTTTCAAAAAGCCATCGCCGCGAATCAGCTCAAAAAGGAAGCTGAAGCCGAAAAAACAGCTAAAGACGGCGAAAAAACAATAATAATATGCGACCGCGGGCTTATGGACTGCCGGGTTTATCTCAACGACGAAGATTACGAAAAAATCAAAAAGGCTCTTAATATGACTGATGTAGACTTACGCGACAGATATGACGCGGTATTTCACCTCGACAGCACATCAACCCATAAAGAAGCCGAGTATATTCAGGATGAAGCTCGTGTTGAAGGCGAAGATGAAGCGCTCAGAATTAATAATCGTTCACTTAGGGCGTGGTGCGGAAATCCTCACTACAGGTTTATTCCGGTATGTGATAAAATCGAAGAAAAATACAAAATATTAATGAAAGAAATAAAGGCTTTTCTCGGAATACCTAAGCCGCTCGAAATCGAGAGAAAGTTCCTTATTATATACCCTGATTTAGATTATATAAGCACTTTTCCCTGTTCCAAATCCCATATTGAACAAACTTATCTTATAGATAACAGCGGAAAAAGATTCAGACTCAGAAAACGCGGCGATAACGGCCATTACATTTATATCAAAACGGTTAAAAAGAAAATTACCGAAACAATCAGAGAGGAAGTCGAAATCCGACTTAGTAAAAACGAGTACAATAAGCTTTTAACGGAAAATATAATTACGGGTTCTATATCCAAGGACAGATACTGCCTTATGTACGACGGCACGTATTATGAGATTGATATTTTTCCTTTTTGGAAAAAACAAGCCTATCTCGAGGTAGAATTACTCGACGAAAACGACGAAATCAAAATCCCCGAGTTTATAGAGGTTCTTAAAGAAGTGACATACGATAAACAGTATAAGAACAGTCAGCTCTGTATAAAAATACCCGAGGAAGAAGAATACTAAGAAAAGAGGAGATTTAACTGTATAGGTTGATTTCCGGATAATATGATAAACGCTCCTCACTAAAAACGGGGTCCCCGAAAAGCAAAGCTTTTTGGGGAAAGGACGAGTTGCGTAGTTCATAAGGGCAATTAACACTTTAATTGCCAATGAACAGAGCGAACGAGGACGCAACGGTCGGCTTCGAATCTCCGATGACATAAAGAAAAGCAGTCCGTTTGGACTGCTTTTCTTTATGGTGACCCATCGGAGATTTAAAGTATAACCGCGTTCCCCTTAAAAGGGCGCTTTTTGGCATGCTCCGCGGCGGCGCGCCCAATCTCGTCAAGCGTCATATCGTCAAACTGATCCTGACGCCACTTGGTATAGTCAAACCTATCGTTCTTTAAATACGAAATAAAGGCTTCTGCTTCAACAATTCCCAACTCTCGAATAAGGCAAGCGATTCCTCTATTCATAATATCTATATCTGTAATCATAGTTATTCCTCCTTTTCAGAAATGAAATCAACTGGATTTATCATTTTGATAGAATCTGTATTGTATTTTAATAACCTTTTATCTGTTGTCAGAAAGTACTCAGCTCCCGCTATAATAGCGCACGCTACGTGCCACGAATCCATTTTCTTAACACCTGTACTTTGTATATCTTTGGCGAGAGTCTCTATTTTATCCAAATTCTTATCCGAAACAAATATAGCCGAGTATTTTTCCACAAATTCTTCGATGCTTCGTGCTGAAGTAGTATTGGGGCTTCTGGATATTTCATAAAGAAGTACAAATGATGATACAAGTTCTATCTCGCCGTTTCTAATTGAATCCTGAATATTCAATTTCGCCTGTGTTTCAAGCGATATTCTCAGCTGTCTTTGGTCATCATACGGACGGTTATAACAGCAATTATCTAAATATATTTTCATAATTGACACTTTCCTGAAAGTATAGCTATTGTTTGTTTATATTATAGAATAAATCTTAATAAATATCAACACTAAAATATAGGTTTATAAAAGAACTTTCTATTATTCTACTTTTTGGATATTCAAGCAAAAGTAAAGAAAGCTCAAAACCCGCATGAATTCTGAACTTTCTATGGTGACCCATCGGAGTAGTTCTTATATTAAAAAACTTCAATCTCGAACCTTGCGGTGTGTAGCGGAGCTAAACCGTTCATAAACACTCCTCCCTAAAAACGGGGTCCCCGAAAAGAAAAAGCTTTTTGGGGAAAGGACGAGTTGCGTAGTTCATAAGGGCAATTAACACTTTAATTGCCAATGAACAGAGCGAACGAGGACGCGACGGTCGGCTTCGAATCTCCGACGGTATAAAGAAAAAGCAGTCCGTTTGGACTGCTTTTCTTTATGGTGACCCATCGGAGATTCTTTTCCCTGTCTATGACAATTGCAATAACATGACATTGTAACTTTAACTTATAAATGCACCAAATGTGTTTTTCATTTTAGTACATTGATAATAGGTATATATTCTTATTGGTTATACTATCTATTATCATAAAACAATTAAAAAACTATGAATAAAAAATCTCATTTGTCAATCCAATCTATTATTTTATTCACATTGAATCTTAGTGAATTTTGAATAATTAATAGGAATGCTTTTTCTGCTTTTCACTTCTGTTATTGAATCTGATTTAGTATCTTTTGAACAATCAATTAAAACACATTTTTCAGAATTCTTTAAAGTAACAACGATATAACTCTCACTGCAATATACCTCATTTATTATAGCTTTATAATAATCTGTTCCTTCATTATAGTAATCTCCCGCTGTTTCAAAATTTTTAATATTTTGAAAATTAATTCTCACTATAGAGTCATCCAAAGCCCCCGCATCATCAAACATGACAAATTTAGAGTTTAATTTGTATATATTACCATCTATACTATTACTTATAATATCCCCTGATTGATAGTTTTGAAAAACAAATCTATTAATTCCACAACTACATAATAAAATTATAATAATAACAAATGATACCATTAATTTTATTTTTTTCATATTAAACTAATCCTTTCTATATACTGAAAAAGAAAACTTTATTTTCCACCAGTAAGGAGTTATTTCGCCTGAAGTTTGTGCTGAATAACCATTGTTTTTTAAGATAGCAACCCACCAACTATCATCAGAGTTCGCTTTTGAAAAATCATATAAAATAATCTTGAACTTAATTTAGATGTTACCGTCCATGGTTACGGATATTGTGGAACAAAAAGACTATTCCAAGCACAATATAAGTAAAATGTAGAAAAAGCCCAAATCGGACTTTTTCTGCATTTTGAAATAGATTTTATTGTTTCTAATAAAAAGGAATAATAGGTCTATTTGGAATGGGTGGAAATTATGGAATTCTACCATAATTCTACTTTTTAGGTTATTCAAACATAAGGAAATAAAAAAAGAAAGCTCAAAACCCGCATGAATTCTGAACTTTCTATGGTGACCCATCGGAGATTCGAACTCCGGACACCTTGATT
>CAMHQC010000001.1 GCA_946187325.1 uncultured Clostridia bacterium | reverse complement strand
AACAGGGGTTTGATTAATTGTACTTTTTATTGTCTACTTTCGCTTGACAGATTCAGCGTTAAGCTCCAGCCTTTTTGTTATTTTCATTGATAGCGTAGGGAACAGGAGAAGCCAAATAACTCGTGTCCCTTTTCAAAGGGGTACGAGAACGCTCTACCGAGAACCGACTACCGAGAACTGAATACTTATGGTAATACAACTCTCAGCCCGTCTTTTATAAGCTCGATATCGGCTCTCTCTACGGTAAAAATCTCGCCGTCGATTCCGATTTCAAACGGCTTATTGTCCGTATAGCATACTCTTTTCACCTTATCGTGAAATACAAAATCAAGCTTAGGGTTGTTTATGTGATTACCCTTGGTAAACGTCGAAAGCAAAGATACGAACTTTAACACCCCGACGGTTTTAATAAGCGTAAAGTCGATAAAGCCGTCGGAGTTATCCGCAAGAGGAGCGCACTTTATTCCCCCGCCGTAATACTTGCCTTTCGCGCAAATCGAGAGCAGGTTTGTGCCGTCCTTTTTAAGCTCTTTTCCGTCGGCTGTTACCGAAAATGTATGGCTTCGTTTCTTAAATAAACAGTAGAAAATCGCCAGCTTATAAGCGAGAGAGGCGCTTATAAATTTTTTCTTCTTAAACTTATCGACCGCCTTAGCCACGGCGCAGTCGAAGCCGACGGTTATCGAATTACAGCTTATTTTATCTCCGCATTTTAATAAATCGACCGAGATTTCTTCGCCGTTAATCAGCTTATCAATATCGAGAAAATCCTCTTTTTCAGCGTTAAAGCTTCGTATAAAGTCGTTACCGCTGCCGATAGGCACAACCGCAACGGCACAGTTTTTAAGCCCCGCGATACCGTTTACAACCTCGTTTACCGTACCGTCGCCTCCGCAGGCGTAGACGCGTACATAATCATCTTGGTTCTTTACGTACTCCCGCGAAAAGCTCTCGGCGTCTCCCGAAAACTCGGTATAATGAATGTCGAACTCAGAGCGGTTTTTATACTTTTCGAGTTGAGATTCAACTGTCTTATAAGACTCGGGCTTTCCCGAAAACTTGTTTATTATAAACAGATGGCGCATATTTTTACCTATTTTCTGTTCTTACGTAAATCACCCTTTAAGAGCATTTTTACAATAGCGAACAGCGCGTACGAAATGAACGTGAACACACAGAAATTTAGCATTTTTGTACCTCCCGAATTAATATTTACATTTATATTATACGGGATTTAGTGTACTATAAACTGTACTGTGAATTCACGTTCAGATTTTTATTTCTTATAATATACTACGTTATTAATCTTTAGCTTCTTGCCTTTGCCGTAAACCTTGTAGTCAAGCTCAACGGTGGTAATAACCCCTTTCATATACTTAATGATAACTTTCTTTCGTGAATCGACGGTATAAACTCCTAAAGTAATCGTATTGCCGCTTACTCGTTTAACCTTACCTTCCTTAATAAATTTATAAGCTTTCTTCTTGTCCTTGGAATACCAGGTTCCGATTAAGCTTCGGTCTATACGGTAGCCCTTAATAGTTCCGAGGCTCTTTTTCTTAGCCGTAGTACTTACAAATTTATTAATATCGCCTGTGGCTCTGTTGGTAAGAGTTAGGCTGTAGCCGTCCTTTTCGTTACCCTTAACGTCGAAGTCGTAGGCTCCCTTGAGTGAGGAATCTATCGAGATGTATACACCGGGTTCATCTTTGTCGGAGATATCCTTAAACGAACCCTTAACGACAATAGTACCGTAGTTCTCCTGCATATAGCCGTCTTTTCTAAAGCTAAAGTACGGAATAGCTGTGGTATCGCTCTCCTCGGCGTCCTCGCTCTTCCAGCTTCCGTAGAGATTTTTAATAGTCTGTTTCTTGACGGTATTTTTTACAAATACAGTAGCAGGTTCGGTAACTTCGTCCCAGGTGGCAGGAGCTGTGGAAACATACTTCGGAACGTAAGCGCTTCCCCTTTTCTGTACAAATCTAAGAGAAAACACGGTAAAAACAGATACCGCGAGCACAAATATAACCGCTATAACGAATATATTATACTCGGAAATATCGAAATACTTGGGTTTATAGTTTTCGCTTTCGGCGAACTCCGAATCACCTTTAGCGCGAATTTGTACAAAACCGTCCTCTCTAAAGTCGTTAAACTCCATATCCTTGTTTATTTCCTGCATACAAAACGGACACAGCGTTTCGGTATCGGGAATTTCCTTACCGCAGCGCGGACATATCATACTCTCGCCTCCTTATATAAATTACTAACCTTCCTCGAATGTCGTTTGAATTTCTTAGCCACATCCTCGGGCGACACAATCTTCACCTTGTCGCCGAGCGCGAACAGCCATCCGAAAAACTGCCCGCTTATATTAACATTGACGCGCACGAGAAAATGATTTTCGCAATTCTCGTCCTTAGTTATAAAAACATTTTTACCGAACCTGTCGGCGATAACTCCCGCTAAGGAATTATCTACCGATAAAGTAACCATAACTTCCTCGCCCGCGAACATTCCGAAAGTAGAACGCGCGTAACCCGCGAGGTTTATCTTCTTAAACAGCCTTTCGCCGACGCGTTTGCCGTCGGTAATCTCGATACTCTCCATTTTGTCCACACGATAGTGGCGGATTTCTTCATTACGCTCGTCGTAAGCGATAAGATAATAATTCTCATCATCCCAACAAAGCGCGTACGGGCTGACTCTGTAGCGCTCGCCGTTCCGACGGCGCTCGAGCGTAAGCTTCTCGGTGCTTCCGAGATTAAGCTTCCACTGGTTATAGTAGAACTCGACCGCCCGGTTACTGCTGATAGCGTCGTGGAGCCTGTCCACGTTATAGTAAATAGTTTCGTTGGAGGTTTTAACCCGGTTCGAAATTACTACCTGGTTTTGAAGCTGTTTAGCCTCGTTTTCGCTCGCGAGCGACTCGACCTTTTTAATAAGCTCCATACTTTTTTTCTCGGTAATAAACTTAGAGCTTTGGATAGCGTCTACGAGCAGTTTGAGCTCGGAAATCTGAAAGTCGCGCGAAGCGATATAATACTTGACGGTCTTGGATTTTTCGCTGCAAATATCCAAACCGTAGGTCTCTAAAATACGCAAATCGTCGTAGATACTTTTGCGCTCGGCGTTAATACCGTAAGCCTCGAGCTCGGTTATAATTTCGTTAATCGAAAGCCCGTGGCGCTCATCGGTTTTTTCGAGCAGTATCTTGCGGATATATAAGAGTTTTTGCTTTTGCCTCGGATTTTTAGCCATAATCGTGTTATCCTATATCTATATAGTCTGAGCAATCGCGATAATAAACGGCATTGTGATTATCGACAGCACGGTCGTCATCGACACAAGCCCTACCGAAAGCTCAACGTCTCGTTTAAATTTAGCAGCGAACATCGTAGTAGTCGCCGCGACAGGCGCACAGGAAGCTACAATACACGCCGTGATAATATCACCGCCTACTCCCAAAAGCTTCATAACAAGAAGCGATACGCACGGTATAAGAATAAGCCTCATAGCGCACACAGCGTAAACGCCTGAATCGCCGATATACTTCTTCGGCTTAAAGCGCGTAAGGTAAAAGCCTATAACGAGCATAGGAAGCGGAGTGTTCAGAGCGGCTATGTATTCAATCGGACTTAAAAGGATTTCGGGCAGTTGGATTCTCAGGAAAAACAGCAGAGCCGCCGAAACCGCGCCGATTATACCAGGGTTTAGGATAAGCTTTTTAGCGGTAAAGGATTTTTTATCACCGCTCATATCAACCAGTCCGTAGCTCCAAACGAGTATATTAAATACCGCCACAAACACTGTTCCGTAGAAAACGCCCTTATCTCCGAGAAGCGCCTTTTGGAGCGGAAGCGACATAAACCCGCAGTTTGAAAAAACCGCGGAAAATCTCATAACGATCCGCCGGCTTAGATTCTTATTCCTGAATACCGCCCGGCACACAAGCACCGAGCCGACCTGAATCGCGGCCGCGCAGGCAGTACAAACGCCGAGGTTTAGAATAAGCGAATCGCTGTAGCCGACTTTCTGGAAAGACTGAACCATTATACACGGAGTAGCGAGATACAGCACAACGTCGGTAAGATACTTAGCGCCCGTTTTATTAATCAGCTTAAATTTTCCGCTGAAAAATCCGACCGCGATAAGTATAAACAGAATTATAACCTGCGTAGATACTACTAAAAAATTACTCCACATACCATAGCCTTTCATTGTCCGTTTATTAGGACATATCGAATCAATTTATATTATACCAACTATCGATATGAATTACAATATCAATCTTGTTACATTTTAGCTATTTCCAGGTTTTATGGGAATTTTGCCGAATTTCTATTGTCGTTTTTGTATAAAAACAGGGTTTATAATTGTGCAATTTGTACAAAGTACCAAAGTTTTGAAATTTCGTTGACTTTTAAAAAATCTCGTGTATAATACAGATTGTAAACATAAAATTGCTTACAATATATAAATTTATAAATTTATCTTTTATGAGGAGGTCATTATAATGGCAACAACTAAGAAGACTGAAACAAAAGCTGCTGAGAAAAAGACAGCCGCTAAGACAGCTACAAAGGCTGCCGAGAAAAAGACAGCTACAAAGGCTGCCGAGAAGAAAACAGCTACTAAGGCTGCTGAGAAAAAGACAACAGCCGCTAAGAAGGCTCCCGCTAAGAAAACAGCCGCTAAGAAGGCTGCTCCCGCTAAAAAGACAACTACTAAGAAGGCTGCCGCTTCTAAGGTTGCGGTATTCGTAGAGTTCGGCGGAGTTCAGGTTTCTATTGACGAAGTAATCCAGAACGTTAAAAAGACTAACGGTAAGGCTGCTAAGGAGCTTACAGTTTACCTCAAGCCCGAGGAGAGCAAAGCTTACTTCGTAGCTGACGGCGAAGAAAAAGAAATGGACGTATACTTCTGCTAATAATTAAAGACGTAAAGGATGTCTCGACGAGACATCCTTTTTCTTTTTGCGTAAATTTTCAGCGGTATAATATAAAACCCTATATCCTAAATCCTACCGGAACACCGTCTCAACTACCCGTGAGCTTCCCTCGGGCGAGTATGTAAACTTATCAATATGGTTCGAGTTAATAAAGTACTTATCCGCCTTGGTGGAGTAGTTATTCTGAAACGTATCAATTATAATCAGCTTAACCTTCATCTTTTTCGGAATAATACTTTTTATATAAACGCTCGCCTGCATTCCCTCCTCGGCGTCGGGATACGGCTCGGCAAGCCCCGCTAAGTTGGGGCTGAGTTCCACAAACGCTCCGTAGCTCTCTACGCTCCTTATTATACCCGTAACGGTTTCGCCCTGGGTAAACATCTCGGCGTTCTGTTCCCAGGTTCCGAGAAGCTCCTTGTGGCTGAGGCTTATACGTCCGTTTTCGATAGATTTAACAACGGCTTTTATATCCATACCTACAGAAAAGCGTTCTCTCGGATGCTCGATTCTCGACACGGAAATTGTATCAATCGGCATAAGCGCCGCGACTCCGCAGCCGATATCAGCGAACACTCCGAACGTTTCAAGACGGCTCACCTTGGCGTCGATTATATCGCCCGGGATTAAGGTATCGATATAATTATTAAAGCACATACGCTGGGCTTTCTCTCTGGAAAGCACGGCGAGCGGTTCGCCGTCGGCGCCGGCGGTTATATCGGTAACCACGAAACACACCGGTCGGTTAACGCGCGAAATAACGGCGATATCCCTCACCGTTCCGTCCTTGATACCGATAGCGCCTTCTTCTCTCGGAATAACGGCTTTAATTCCGCCTAAGTTAAGGTGCAGATTATGAGCCCTGTCGCACACAAGCACCTTAGCCTCGAGTATCTTCCCTCTCGCCATAGCTTCTTTAAGCTTTTCGGGGTTATTTATATAAAGCTTATTCTCCTCGGTGTCAATTAAGTTTCCCTCGGGTAAAAATGTTGACATTAGTATTCCTCCATAAAAAGCGTGCGCGCCCTGCGCGCGATTATTTTAGCCGCCGATCGCGCGCGGGGCGCAACTGAGCGGGCAATATTAATTCTTTCTTTATAGTTGTTTCCGTAACAGCAATTGTCAGTTAAACAGCAAACTATATTATAACCCAACGCTGCGAGCGGTTCCCTATAAAGAAAAACTCCTAAGAAAACATATGAGGAAATTTGTCCTTTTATTACACTTGCAATTTGCGGGCATTTATACTACAATAAAAGAGAATTTTCAGGAAAGGACGAAATATATGAAATCTAAAAGAATTATATCAATACTTCTCTCGGCTGTACTAATTTCCGCTTCGGCGGCTGCTCTTACGGCTTGCGGAGAGGATAAAAAGAATACAACCGAAGCTACCGAGGCGGCTACGGTATCTGCCGCTAAAAGCAGTCCCGCTGTCGAGGACTTAAAGAAAAGCGGAGTAGACGTTACCTCCTACGGCGTAGACCCCGACATCACATATGCCGAGGACGAGGATTACGGTTTCCAGCTTGAAAAACCCAAAAAAGGCGATACAGTCGCTATTATGCACACAAATTACGGCGATATTTCGATTAAATTTTTCGATAAATACGCTCCGAATACCGTTAAGAACTTTATCGACATAGCGAAAAGCGGTAAGTACAATAAATCTATCTTCCACCGCGTAATTAACGACTTTATGATTCAGGGCGGCGACTACGAAAACTTCGACGGCACAGGCGGAAAAACCGCGAACGGCGACACCTTGGAGGACGAGTTCTGCGATAAGCTTTTAAATCTCAGAGGCTCGGTAGCTATGGCGAACAGCGGTAAGGATACCAACGGAAGCCAGTTCTTTATAAATCAGAACGACAAAAAGGCGTTCAAAAAGAACGGCGGTTTCGACGCTTTAGCAAGCAACTGGCAGAATAGAAACAAGCCTTATTTCACCAACAGCAAGGACGACTCAACTCAGCTTTCTTCCGTAGTAGCGCAGATAGGAACCTCAGCCTACGACACGGACGTAGTACCCAAGGAAGTAAGAAAGCTCTACGAAAAGAACGGCGGAAACCCTTCCTTAGACGGAGCTTATAACGCTGTAGACGCGGGCCACACAGTATTCGCTCAGGTTTACGACGGAATGGACGTTGTGGATAAAATCGCTAAAGTTAAGACCGACGCCTCCGATAAACCCGAAAAGGACGTTACTATAAAGTCGATTGAGATTAAGGAGTACAAATAATCAGTGAACACTAAACCGATTATCGCTATAATGTATGACTTCGATAAAACCCTCTGTACCAAGGATATGCAGAATTACCGCTTTATTCCGAGTCTTAAAATGGAAGTCGGCGACTTTTGGAGCTATACCAACGAGATTCAGCAGAGCGAGCATATGGACTCGGTTTTAGCGTATATGTACGCGGCGATAAAGCTATCGAAAGAGAGAAATATTCCGCTTAAACGCGACCGACTCGAAGAAAACGGAAAAGGTATCGAGTTCTTTAAGGGCGTCGAGGAGTGGTTTTCGAGAATCAATAAGTTCGGCGAGGAGAACGGCGTTATAATCGAGCATTACGTAATCTCTTCGGGTATGAAGGAGATTATCGACGGCACGGTAATAAGCGGCGAGTTTAAGAATATTTTCGCGTGCGAGTATCTTTACAACGACGAGGGCATAGCCGTATGGCCTAAAACCGCGGTTAACTACACCAACAAAACCCAGTTCGTTTACCGCATAAACAAGGGCGTTTTAGACGTTTCCAACGACGTTGACCTGAACCGCAGTATGCCCGACGACAGCAAGCGTATTCCGTTCCAGAATATGATTTACATAGGCGACGGACTTTCGGACGTACCGTGTATGAAGATGATGAAAAGCTACGGCGGTAAGGCGATAGCCGTTTACCAGTCGCTCGACGATAAGGTAAAGGAGCTTCTTAAAAAAGACCGTGTGGACTTTATCTACCCCGCCGACTACAGCGAGGGCGAGGGGCTTGACCGCACGGTTAAGGACATTATACGCAATATGGCGATTGCCGATAAGCTCGGCGAGGAATACTCTAGACAGATGAAATCAATAGATAGTTAAAAAAGGTCGGTTTAACCGACCTTTTTTTAGGGCTAAGGGCTGTTTAGGGCTAAGGGCTAAGAAGAATACAGTACATTCCCGACATACCCTTTCCACTTTCCCCTGTGCCCTTTGCCCTTTTTTAAAACACTAACACCCGCAAGTCTCAATATTATCGGGATCGATATCCGCTAAGTTCGGCGGGAAGAACTGCTCTACAGGGAAGTCAACCCTCGAGAACATATCGCACGGATTATCCGTAGAAGTTACGCACTCCTTATCGGGAACACAGAAATCGAACGCGGGAATCAGCATCTGGACAGTGCGCTTGAGCTGTACTATCGTAAACACACCGATGGTGGCGAGAACAGATCGAGCCTGCGACGGCACAATCGCCGAGCCGAAATACTCGGTTACACAGTCGGGAATAGCCGCGCTCGGCATACACGGACTGCAACACTCGGTAAGGCAGGCGGTAAGCGCCATCGGCTGAGCTACCTGAACCTTTGCGACAGGCAAGCTCGACTCGTCGGGGTTAACGCAGGTACTTTCGGGTTCGCTTGTAAATACGGCTACGTTGCCGTTTCCGCCGTAAAGGATAACGCGCTTAGCGAATACGGAAAGTCCGTTTACGGTAGTCGGAGCGGAGCCGTCGCTCGAGTAAACGTCGAGGACAATCTCGAAGTAGAAGGTCATATCCACCGAGTAAAATCCGCAGTGGTAGGTTACGGGCTCTACGTTAACAACGGTATTAAGAATATTAGCCTCTCTGATTCTTACCGACACAGCGGTGTTTATGATATTCTGGTTAGCTTCGGTAAAGAAAACTCTCATCTCCGAAAGACAATCTTTATCTCCGCACGAATCGTAGACACGGTCGGCGTCTATGCAAAAGGACTGCTCCGCGTCGTCGGAACAATTATTAGAAGCGGACGTCTTTAAAGGAACATCGGGCATAGTTAATTACCTCCATTTAATTTATTAACACTACATATTATGGAGGCAAGGAGAATGTGTGAGAAGAATATTTTTAATAATTAAAGTGTTGAGTGTGGAATGTGAAGTTTAGGTCGGGCAGTACCTACCTATCATACTTATCGGCGGAGAGCATACTTGTCCCCCTTTAACAAGGGGGACAAGTATTTTACTCCAAACTAAAAAGGCTTGCGTAAAGCAAGCCCTTTTTTAACCATCAACCTTAAGGGTTTCCGAGCATTTTAACAAAGGGTAGGCGGAAATCTGTCCGACAAAACCGAGGTTCAGATTACTTCTGTTACCCTAACCATATACTTCGCGGTCAATACATCCTGTGTATCGCCCTCAACGTCTAAGGATATTTTAACTTTTACGAGAACCTCGCCCTCGGAAACGCCGACTATTTTAAAGTTAAGCGAACCGGGATTGGTGATTTTAGCGATTTCGGGAGCGTTAGAAACCGCGGAAATCTTTATCTTCATCCCCATAGATTTGAACTTATCGATATCGCTTTTAATCGAATCGAAATCGTAAACCTCGGCGCTCTCGCCCTTTTTCAGCACAAAATCGTACACGGGCTCGTTTGTCACCTTAACCTTAACTCTGCCCACATTAGCGGTGTCGTATTCGGATTTGAATTTAAGATAAGTATAGCCCTCTTTTACACCTGTGAGGAGAAGCTCCTGCTCTCCCGAAGATTTTTCGGAGATTTTACAGGTCGCGATACTCTCGTCCTCGGACTCTACGTCATCATAGCCGAACGATGTCAGCATTGAGAGGAAGTTAACGCTCGTTGTATCGCCCGCCTGTACGGCGAACTGGTAGTCCTTAAACACCTTGCGGTAGACGTTGCTTTTCTTCGAAGTCATTACCGAATTATAAGCGGTTATGTAGTAGTAATAATGCTCGCCGAGCTTAACGGAAGTATCGGTATAAGTGTACACTCCATCCTTCTGTTTAAAGGATTTAGAGCTTTTAAGGAGCTTATAGCTCTTACCCTTATCGGTACTCTTATAAATCTTATAACCCGTCGCTCCGCCTATCTTAAACCACTGCATATCAATCGCGTCGCACTTCTCGTTCATACCGACCCCGAAAGTCGGAGTATTCATATAGCCGAGCTTTTTCGAAGCGGCGGAAAATTTACTCTTTACCTTTCCGTTTACGGCGCGGACTTTGTATTTATAATATGTGCCTGAATTTATAGAGAAGTCGTTATACTTAACCTTTTTAACGGCTTTGAGTTTCTTATAGTTTCCCTTGCCCTTAGCGTTAAGCTTAGCGCGGTAAATCTCGTATTTCTTAGCGTTCTTTACCTTTTTCCAGCTGAGCTGTACGTAACTTCCGTAGCCTAATAAGTCCGAAGAGCTTTTAAGCTTCGCGCTGAACTTAGTCGGCTTCTTTAGCTTTTTAACCGTTTTAGCCGAAGCCGTCGGAATTACCGCCGCCGCGGAAAATACTATCATCGCCGTGAGCAGTACGCTCATTATTTTTTTAAGATTTTTCATAAGGTTACCTCCTGATTAATAATATTATATCGCAATACTTTAAGCCTCTTAGACGGAAATTAAATCCCCCTATTAATATAGACGGAATAAATCGGGAAAATTAGAGTGGAATTTTAAAATTTTTTCAAAAAAGTTTATTACGTATTCTTTGAATTTATTATAACACCCGTATTTTCTAAAGTCAATATATATTATTTAGTATATTATGTATATTATTATATATCATTTGTTACTATATAGTTAATGGATAACTACTCTCTCGAGTAATACAATAATATTGGGTGATAATGATGGACACAAGGTATTACAATACATTTAAAAAAGTCGGATTAAATATCGCGTATTACCGCAGAGAACAGAATATTACTCAGGAGGCTCTCGCCGAGATTGTCGGCATTTCACGCCTGCATTTATCACGAATAGAGAACGCAACGGTAAGCGCGTCTCTTTCTATTATTTTCGCGATTGCGGACGCGTTAAGTATTCCCGTCAAAAGCTTATTTGAGTTCAGGGATTGATAACAATAAGTTGACAAAGAATATATTTATGCTATAATGATTATAGAAACGGAGCTATCCGAGAAACGGTTAGCCGTATATTAGAGTGTTATTATAAGAATAACGACCGCTAATTAGACTGAGCGGTCGTTACTCTTTTTATTTATCATATTTAAATGATATAATTATCAAGAGTACAATTGTTAAGTACAGAATTATTTCGTACATAGCAATCCCCTCCCAATACATATTCCCTTACGGGTTTCTATGTAAACAAGGCTCACAGTACCTTGCGGGAAGGCTAACCGCTTCCGTTTTAGGATAGCTCACAAATAAATTTTAACACGTTTGTTCGCAAACGTCAATAGTAATGTAGAAAGGGCTGACCGCACGGTCAGCCCTAAATCGTTATGCCTATTCTTTATAAACCTTGAAAAAAACAAGATTGTGAAATTATTCGTCCGCCTTAGCTTCTTCGATAACCTTAGAAGCTACGTTAGCGGGAGCGTCCTCGTAACGTACGAACTCAAAGGTATAGCTTCCGCGTCCCTGAGTACACTGGCGGATAAATGTAGCGAAATCGTCCATCTCGGCTACGGGAACCTCAGCTTCTACAACCTGCATTCCCTTTTCCTCGGCAGGATTCATACCTGTAACTCTGCCGCGGCGTTTTGTAACCTCGCCCATTACGTCGCCCATATGGTCGTCGGGAACTGTCGCCGCTAAAGCGCCGATAGGCTCGAGGAGTGTGGGACTTGCCTGGGGAAGTCCGTTTTTATACGCAATCTGAGCCGCCATCTTGAACGACATCTCGGAGCTGTCTACGGGGTGGTAAGAACCGTCGTAGAGGTTAGCTTTAAGTCCGACTACGGGGTAACCCGCGAGAGGGCCTTTCCGGATAGCGTCGCGAAGTCCTTTTTCTACCGCGGGGAAGAATCCCTTAGGTACAGCGCCGCCGACGATAGACTCGGTGAACTCGAGAGAATCGCTGTCGCAGGGAGAGAACTCAATCCAAACGTCGCCGAACTGGCCGTGTCCGCCCGACTGCTTCTTATGGCGTCCCTGAACCTTAACAGGTTTGCGGATAGTTTCTCTGTAAGCGACCTTGGGAGTATCGAGTACAGCGTCTACGTTATATTTGCTCTTAATCTTGGAGATAAGAACGTCAAGATGCTGTTCACCCATACCGTAAACGAGCATCTGGTGAGTTTCGTGATTGTGGAAATACTTAATAGTCGGATCTTCTTCCATAATCTTCTTAACAGCCTGAGCGACCTTATCCTCGTCGCCCTTAGTCTTGGGCTTGATAGCGCGCGCGTAGGAGCTTACTCCGTAGGAGATACCTTCTAAGGTAACCTTTCTGAGCGGTGAACATAGCGTATCGCCTGTTTTAACGTCGTTGAGCTTAGGAATAGCACCGATATCGCCGGCACCGATAAACTTAGCGTCCTCCTGCTTTTTACCGCGGACGGTGAGAACCTTTGTGATACGAACGGGCTCGCCTGTTCTCATATTAATAACGGGTACGTCGGAAGAAATCTTGCCCGAAACAGCCTTTACGTAAGAGAGCTTACCAACGAACGGGTCGGATACTGTCTTAAACACGATAGCCGCTGCCGCGCCGTCAGCCGATACGCTTACCTCTACGGGTTCACCGTTGGGGTCAACGCCGATTTCATCGTGGGAATCAGCCTTGGGAGCGAGCCAGATTAACGAGTTAAGGAACATATCTATAGCGAATGTATTATGAGCGTCGCCGCAGAATACAGGACAGATAGAGCCGTCTTTTACGCCCTGAGATACGCCTACGGCAATTTCCTCGGGAGTAAACTCCTCGCCCTCGAGGAACTTATCGAGCATTTCCTCGCTTGTCTCGGCTACAGCTTCCTTGATAGCTTCTCTAAGTCCTTCTAAACGATCGCCTAAGTCGGGCATATCGCAGGGAGTAGCAACGCCGTTTTCATATCTATAAGCGCGGTACTCAAAGAGGTTTACATAAACCTCAGCCTTACCGTTTTCGATATAAGGAACTACTACAGGACATACGGACGGGCCGAATGTAGATTTTAAGTCCTCAAATACTCTATAGAAACGAGCGTTCTCGTCGCAAACTCCGTTAACGAAGAATATCTTAGCGATATCCTGTTTAACAGCCGCCTTAACGGCTTTTTCGGTTCCGACGCCTACGCCGTCTTTACCCGAAACTACGATTAACGCGCTGTCAGCCGCGCGCATACCCTCGGAAACTCCGCCCTCAAAATCGAAAAGACCCGGAGTGTCGATAATATTAATCTTGGTGTTTTTCCACTCGAGAGGAGCAACCGCGGTCATAAGAGATACCTGTCGCTTAATTTCCTCAGCGTCGTAGTCGAGTACGGTATTACCGTCGCTTACGCTTCCGAAGCGGTCGCTCGCCTTAGCTAAATAGAGCATAGACTCCGCTAAAGAAGTTTTTCCGCATCCCGCGTGACCCGCGAGAGCGATATTTAGAATGTTTTTGGCATCATATTGTTTCAAAATAATCAACCCTTTCATATAAGATTTTTAGCAAATTTGATATTTTGCAAACGTTTCACTCTAAAATTATATCATTTTTGTAAAAATTGCACAATAGAATTTACAAAAATATAAAACTAAAACCCGCACAAAATAAATGTGCGGGTTTTGTGCATTATGCTATTTTTATCAGCATTTTCAACAAAGTTTAAAAGACAGGCTTATTTAACCTGAACTTTCACCTTCGCGAATGCTCCGTTCTGGGCGTAAACGTAGATATAAGCTGTGCCTTTTCTCTTAGCCCTTATCTTGCCCTTGGATGTGACGTTCGCTATCTTTTTATTAGAGCTTTCGAAGCTGAGCTTTCTATAGCGTTTCAGCTTTCGGCTCTTATACTTTAGAACTTCCTTAGCCTTAATCTTAGAAGCTTTCTTCGCCTTTAGCTTAACCGTCTTTTTTGCGAGTGTAATTTTCTTTACGTAGTTAAATTTCTTACCCTTAGTCGAGATAAATACGTTCTTAGATACATATTTAATTCCCGCCTGACTGCACGCTTCCTCAAAAAGCTTATACCGCGCGTTTTTAGTCATATACTCAGTACCGCTTGGATTACAAGCCGTTACAAAGAACTTATACGCTGTATTTTTCTTTAGCTTTTTAATCTTAAAGGTGGTTTTAGAGGTAGTACCGAGGTACTTAGCTTTCTTAGCGGATTTTCCGCCATAGATGAGGTAAGATTTTGCTTTTTTATTCCATTTTAAAGTAACCGAGTTTTTTGTAACCTTAGAAACGCGGGCTTTTAGGCCGGTAAAAGAACTGCCCTTTAAATCCTTTGTACCGGATTTAACGGCTTTATCTATAATTTCTTTCGGCGCAGGCGCTTTAATTGTTTCGACAGGCTCGGTGGTAATCGGGTTAGTCACATATGGAACTTCGGTCGCGGGAGTTGTCTCAGGAGAGGTTGTATCTACAGGAGCGGTGGTAACCGCCTCGGAGGTTTCCGAAGCGTCGGTCACGGGTTCTGTTGTTTCGGGCGGCTCAGTCGGCTGAGCAGTAGTAACTTCGGTTTCGGGAGAGGTTGAGGTCTCGGTTTCCGAATCGGGAGCTGTAGTTTCCGCTGTGACCGGTTCGTCGGGAGTAGCCGTGGTTACTTCGGTCGCAGGTTCATCGGGAGTAGCTTCGGTAGGCGCTTCGTCGGGTGTAGCTTCGGAAGCGGGCTCGGTAGAAGCTTTTACAATCTCAACGCTCTCGTAATACTTAATGTTGTCGGTAATATCGCTCTGTTTAAGATTATAGAAATTAATCGGCGCGTATTTAATTTCGCCGTCAACATTTCCGACAACCTCAAATTTTATAACGAGAAATGTCTTTCTCTCGATAAAATTATGACCCTTGGGCGTTGAGAAATTCACGTTAACCTCGCCCGGGATTTCGATATTCTTAATGCAGTTTTTTACGTTATAGGACTGGGCTTCAACCGCTTTAAGAGCGTCGCTTGTGTACAGAATCTGAAGCTCGCCGCAGAGGATAACCTCGTCGTTTTGAAGCTCGAGGGTATAAGTCAAGGTATCGCCCTTATCGACGGAGTAAGTCTGTTCCCCTGATTTAACGGAAGCGCTTGCCTCGGCTCCCGCGGTACAAATAAACACGCTGAGCAGAACAACTGACGCGATTAATACTGATAATATTTTTTCCATTTTAACCTCATTTTGTATAGCAAAAGGGACATTAAGTCCCCTTTGTCTATCTATCCTCAAGTTTTTTATATCTTTTATGCTCGGAAATACTCATATAAGCGGGACGGATAATCTTATTACCGTTAATGAGTTCCTCGATTCTATGAGCGCTCCAGCCCGCGATACGAGCTATCGCGAACAGCGGAGTATAGAGCTCGGTCGGAAGATTAAGCATATTGTAGATAAATCCGCTGTAGAAATCGACGTTAGCGGAAACTCCCTTATAAATCTTCTTCTTTTCGGCAATAACCTTGGGAGCTAAACGCTCTACGCTCTTATAGAGCTCGTACTCGTCGGAAAGGCCTTTTGCCTTAGCGAGAATACCCGTGTAGTCCTTAAGGATACGCGCTCTCGGGTCGGAAATAGAGTAAACCGCGTGTCCCATACCGTAGATAAGACCGCTTCGGTCGAAGGCTCTTTTTTCAATAATTTCGCCGAGATAATACTCAATCTGTTCGTCATCAGCCCAATCCCTCACGTTGATTTTTAAATCCTCGAACATCTTGCTTACTCTCACGTTAGCGCCGCCGTGTTTAGGACCCTTGAGCGAGCATAAAGCCGCCGCTACGGACGAATAAGTGTCAGTACCCGAAGAAGTTACAACGTGGGTAGTAAACGAGGAGTTGTTACCGCCGCCGTGTTCAGCGTGAAGTACAAGCGCCATATCGAGAACCTTAGCCTCTAAATCGGTGTACTGCTGGTCGGGACGGAGAAGCGTAAGCACAACCTCCGCGGTGGATTTTTTAGGATCGGGAACGTGAATAAACAAACTCTTGTTTCTTAAATAATGGTTATAAGCCTGGTAGCCGTAAACCGATAAAAGCGGAAATACGGAGATAAGCTGCATACTCTGGCGAAGTACGTTTTCGATAGAGGTATCGGCGGGGTTAGAGTCGTAGCAGTATAGCGTAAGCACAGAACGCGCCAAGGTATTCATCATATCAGCCGACGGCGCTTTCATTATAACATCGCGCACAAAGTTAGTCGGCAGAGTGCGATACGCGCCGAGCATAGTAGTAAAGTCGTTGAGTTCCTTAATATTCGGCATTTCTCCGAAAAGAAGCAGATAAACTACCTCCTCGAATCCGAAACGTCCGTCGTCTACGAAACCTTTTACAACATCATTTATATCGTATCCGCGGTAATAAAGCTGTCCGTCGCAGGGTACGGTTTTACCGTCGACAACTTTATTCTGTAGAATCTCGGAAATATCGGTAAGACCTGTACGCACACCCTTACCGTCTATATCACGAAGTCCTCTTTTTACATCATACTTAGCGTAGAGGTCCTTGTCGATTACGCTGTTGCGCATAAGCTTATCGGTAAGCGAGCTAAGCTTTCGGTTAGTATCATAGTAGGCTAAATCCCTGGGCATTAAATTCACTTCCTTTTAATTTTGGAATACGTTTATTAGGCAAAAAGGAGACGGCTCGCACCATCTCCTTTATAGTTTGGATATTTGTGCAATTTTTCTACTATAGAAATATATTATAACATATATCTGTTAAAATTGCAACTTTTTATATTAGCGGTTATATTACCTAAGATATGCTCCTGTATCGCCGATTTTGCCCGAAAGGTCTTTTACGTAAACACGCATATTTCCTTGACCCGGAGCGGATACAGTGAGGCTTCCGCCCGATACCTGTTTAACGTCACCTGTAACAGCGTCAACATAACGGCCGTTCGGAATACCCGAGAATGTAGCTCCGTAGGTAACGGCAACGCAGGCAACGGAATCGGTGCTTCCGCTTGTGTAACGGCGGAGGTAACACATATTGCCGAAGGACTTGTACTGACCTTTCTGGAGAGCGGGCACCTTACGTCTGATCATATTAAGCTTTCTTAAATGCTGGGCAAGCGGTTTATTAAGAGTGGACTGAACCGTACCCGAAGCGGTATATTTACCGAAATCGGAAGCGGATACGTTACCTTCGAGATAGTCGCCGTAGTACGCGCGGCCTGTCTTTGAGAGAGGCGTGTTATTGCCATCATCAATAGGCACACCCTTCTGGAACTCAATCTCAGAGCCGTAGAAGATACAGGGAATTCCGCGGAAAGTAAAGATAAGGTTCATATTCTCAGCCCAAGCCTGCGCACCGCCCGCAAAACGTTGTTTTTCGGGGTTCTGATCGGGGCCGAAGTCGTGAGAATCAACATAGGTTACATTCCAAGTAGCATCATTATACAGGTTATCATCGCCAAGAGTACAGTTATAAGCATCAATAGCTTTTTGGAAATTCCAATGCATCGGAAAGTCTATAACACCTGTTCCGTTAGACTTCGTATAATCGGGTGTATGATAAGTAGTTCCGTTCAGCAATGCGTTATTAGATGTAGGTAACCCACTTTTTTTTGCGTAAGTATCAAAATGCTGTAAGGCTTTTTCAACATTGCTGTCAGTGTCGCTAAATGATGGTCCCCAGTTCGAAGTCCATTTACTGTCGGTTTCTTTCCAAGTGTAGAAGAACGGTGAGTCAGAAGCCCCTCCTTCATTTATAACCTGTCTATAACGAGAACAAACCTCTCCGAACAGGAAAAAATTCTTTTCGGTAGTAAGCTTAGGGAAATAAGCGCTGTTGAGAGTCCAGCGGTTGATATGCTTTTCTGTATCAAGACGGAACGAATCAATACCCATTGCAATATATTTTTTATAGGTATCGGTAATATACTTAGCGACATTTGGATTTTCCGTATTAACATCACGACAGTCACCTTCAATTGAACCTGTCTGCTCGGTTCTGGTGCCCCATCCCGAAATTTGTCCCGGGTGATAGGCTTTATTACTGTTATGCCCTGCCTCCTGCATAACATTAAGTCTGGCATGGTACTGGGAATCAGGATCCATATTATTGTAATTGGGATAGGATTTATCCAGCTCACTGCCCTTAATTACTTCCATAGAATAAGTACCGGGCTTTTCTGCAGTTCCCTTGGTATACGTTTTAGTAAACATACGGCAGAGATTATCCTCACCGAAATTACCCGTATGATTCCATACTACGTCCTGAATAATTTTTATTCCCTTGTCATGTGCCGCATCAATTAAATCCTGGAAAGTAGCGCCGCTACTTTCATAACGAGGATCTACTTTAGCAAAATTAAAGGAATGGTAACCATGATAATCATATCCACCGCCGTTCTCAGCAACAGGAGTGATCCAGATAGCTGTAAAGCCCATAGCCTTGATGTAGTCGAGCTTCTGAATAAGTCCCTTAAAGTCGCCTCTCCACGCGGGGTCGGTGTCGGGGTTATTAGCCTTGCCGTCATCCCAGCAGTGAAAGTTGTTCGACTTATCGCCGTCGTAAAAACGAGTAGTGATTACAAAGTAGATACTGTCCTCGCGCATATCGGTACGTTCCCAAGCAATATTTTTAGAGAGATCTTTTGTCGATATTCTGTTACCTTTTACCCACCAAGCATTAGCATTGTCGTTAGCAACATTCATCGAAAACTCTTCCGACTGAGTTCCGTTTGTGACAAAGAGAACATTTATCTTCGTCACATTTGAGAAAGTATATCTGTACCAACCGTTGCCCTCGCTAGTCATATTCGGACCGGGGTAATTGGTAGAGATATTAGTCGGAAGGCTGTTCCAGTAATAGATACTCGGAACGCCGTTCTGGCTGTAGTAGTGGACGGTAATTCCCGCGGCGGAAGTCTTTTCCTTGCTGACAGATACAGCGGAAGAAGATATCACCGCGACGCTCACAACTATTACAAGCGCGAGAATTATCGCCAAAATCTTTTTCACGTTCTTCATAAACTTCAATCCTCCTAAATAGAGTCCTAATCAAAGTAATTATAACATAAAACAAGCCAAGTTTATTTTCTAATACAGAAAAATAACTCGGCTTTAATATAGAATTTATCTATGCTTTTTTGTATATCTATTATAGAAATTTACCAAGAGCTTTAGCGATTCCGTCTAAGTCGCAGGTATCGGTCACATAGTCGGCGGAGTTTTTAACCTCGCCGTCGGCATTGCCCATAGCTATACCCAGCCCCGCCATTTCGAGCATAGGAATATCGTTGTAATTATCGCCGAACGCTATTACCTCGTCTATACCGATTCCCATATCGGCGCAGACTTTTTTTACACCTAAGCCCTTATTGACGCCGTTTGGCATAACCTCCAAAAACCACGGAGCCGAAAGATAGATATCGACTTCGTTCTCAAACTTCGCTTTAAGCTTACTTTCGACCTCTTTAAGCTCCCCGGGTTCTCCGCAGAGCAGAATTTTATGGAGCTTCCAATCCACAAACTCAGCTATATCGTCCACGAGATTTAGAGGCAGCCCGATTACGTCGGGCTCGATATGTGTATAGTCGTTAACCTTTCTGTCTGCGTAGATTATATCGCCCTTGTGAACCATTGTCGTTACATTAGTCGGGCGAAGAACTTCGTAAACAGGATCTATGTACTTGCTGTCGAGATAAGTTGTACCTATCAATTCATTATAACTGTTCAGAACAGCTCCGCCGTTAAAGCCGAGGTAATAACCGCCGTTATTGAGTACGTCGAGTTCCTCAGCGTAGGGCTTTACTCCGTAAGGCAGCCGTCCCGAAGCTACACATAGCTTTATTCCGTTTTTCTGAGCGTTTAAAAGCGCTTGTTTTGTCTTAGGGCTTATGACCTTTTCCGTGGTCAAAAGCGTATCGTCCACATCAAATGCGATTAATTTATACTTATTCATTCTTCTCCTCTTTTTTAGGGTGTAGGTTCTAGGGTGTATGCATTATCTTAAACTATACCCTATATCCTACACCCTAATCTCTGACATAATCTCGCCGACCTTTTCGTGCAGAACCAAGTCCGCGGCGCTGTCCATAGGCGTAGGGTCGCGGTTTATAAGAACAAGGCTGCTTCCGCTGAAATAGCGCACCATTCCCGCTGCGGGATATACGGTTAAACTTGTACCCGCGATAATAAGCACGTCGGCGTTCGCGATAGCGTTAACGGCTCCGCGGACTGTGCTGTCGTCCAAGCCTTCCTCGTAAAGTACAACGTCGGGCTTAATAAGCCCCGAACACTCGTCGCAGTACGGGATTTTTTCAGCCGCCTTTACGTAGCGGGCGTCGAAAAATTTTCCGCACTTCATACAGTAGTTTTTATGAACCGTTCCGTGCAGTTCATAGACGATTTTACTGCCCGCTTTCTGATGCAATCCGTCAATATTCTGGGTAACTACCGCTCTTAACTTCCCCGCCCGCTCGAGTTCGGCGAGCTTTTTATGAGCGGCGTTCGGCTCAATATCGAGCTCGAGCATTTTATCCTTATAAAAGCGGTAGAACTCCTCGGGCTTTTTCATAAAGAATGTATGGCTCAAAATCTCCTCGGGCGGATAATCGTACTTCTGGTTATACAATCCGTCAACACTTCGAAAGTCGGGAATACCGCTTTCGGTACTTACACCGGCTCCGCCGAAGAAAACAATATTATCGGAGTTATCTATAATAGATTGAAGTTTCTGAATTTTATCCATAATGAGCGCCTCGCTTTCGAGTAAATTTTACCACGTTTTAGTTATAAAGTCGAGTGTAAAAAAGAAAAAGCCTCAAAATGAAGCTTTTTTGAAATCTTATTCTTTTTTATTATCTTCCTCGTTTTTAACGCTTTCGATAAGAAGCTTTATAAACTCGTCATCCTCGGCTTCTTTTTCTTTAGCTTCACTCAAGCTTCCCGAAACGGTTAAAAAACCTGTTCCACTGATTACCGACAGAAGCCAGCACGTTATAGACGGCACGAAATTAAACCCGCCTTCTCCGAAAACGAATCCAAGCACACAGCCGAGCAGTATTCCGATGATGATAATACATATACCGATAAAAAACAGAATATCGGCAGGTTTTTTATCTTTCATAAAAATTCACCAATATCATTTTACTATTAAAAAACACGCTTTGCAATTAAATCAAAAAACTTTGTATAACCCTACAAAAACCGCATACAATCTTTATGTAATTCAACGAAAAAATAGGGTTGAAAAACCTATTTAACTGTGTTAAAATAATAACACTGACGCGGAAATGTGTATTGACGTGAAAGGCTCGATTTAAATTAGACGCTGTGCCTTTCGGTACGGCATTTTTTGTTATTAGGGCAAAGGGCTAAGGGGTAAGGGCTAAGTATTTTATAACTTAGAGTTTATTATCAAGAGGAGAAGTTTATGCAAAGTTATAAAGACTTGATAGTCTGGCAAAAATCAATGACATTAGTTGAGAATATTTATGGACTAATGAAGTTCCTTCCTAACGAAGAAAAATATGTATTATCCGACCAAATGCGTCGTTCAGCTATCTCTATTCCATCTAATATTGCCGAAGGATATGATAGACGTTCAACAAAGGATTATATTAACTTTCTTTCATTTGCCCGAGGTTCAAATTCCGAATTGCAGACTCAGCTTTATATTTGCAAGCGACTGAATTTTTTGTCTAAAAAACAAATCCAGCCGTCAATTGATTTAACTGAAGAAATATCAAAAATGCTAAACTCGTTAATAAACAAATTATAAACCAGAGATAACTAACAGGACAAATTATACTATACGGCACATATTTCACTTTCCCCTTTGCCCTTAGCCCTTTGCCCTAACATTAAGAAAGGAGCATTAATATATGGAAACAAGAGTAGCTGTTATCAGCATTATTTTAGAGAATTCAAATTCAGTAGAGGAAGTCAATAAGCTTATAAGCGACTACAGCGATTATGTTGTCGGACGTATGGGTATTCCGTATAAAAAACGCGGCATCTCGATTATCAGCATAGTTATGGACGCCCCTCAGGACGTCGTTTCGACATTCTCGGGCAAGCTCGGAAAGCTTGATTCCGTAAGCGCTAAGACAGCTTATTCAAAGTACGTTTTTAATGACTGATTTAGTAAAGAAACTGTATAAGGATAAAACCTTATCGAAAAACGAGTTTATCGAGCTAATTGACTCGAACGCCGATACACATGAAGAACTCAGGGCTTTAGCCGAAAAAATCCGTATAGAAAATTACGGCAACGATATTTTTATAAGAGGGCTTATAGAATTTACGAATTACTGTAAACAAAACTGCCTTTACTGCGGAATACGCAGGGATAATAAAAACTGCCGGAGATACAGGCTCAGCTTCGATGAGATTATGAACTGTTGCGCCGAGGGTTATAAGCTCGGGTTCCGCACCTTTGTACTACAGGGCGGAGAGGATCCGTACTTTACCGACGAGCGGATATGCGAAATAATTGAGGCGATAAAGGGTAAATATCCCGACTGCGCGCTGACGTTATCTATCGGCGAAAAGCCGAAAGAAAGCTATCAGCGGTACTTCGACTGCGGAGCCGACCGATACCTTCTAAGACACGAAACGGCTGATAAGTCCCACTACGAGAAGCTTCACCCGAAATCTCAGAAATTCGAAAACCGCATTCGCTGCCTTTACGATTTAAAGGAGATAGGCTTTCAGGTAGGCTGCGGATTTATGGTAGGCTCGCCGTATCAAACCGCTCAGAATCTAGCGGACGACCTGCTGTTTATAAAAGAACTCAATCCTCAGATGGTCGGTATAGGACCGTTTATCCACCATAAAGACACCGAGTTCAAGAACGCTTCGGACGGCACTCTCGAGCAGACGCTTCTGATGCTTTCGATAATCAGAATTATGATACCGAAGGTACTTTTACCCGCGACTACAGCGCTCGCGACAATTCACCCAAGAGGGCGCGAGATGGGAATACAGGCGGGAGCGAATGTAGTTATGCCGAACTTATCGCCCGTAAAAGTCCGCGGAGATTATCAACTCTACGACAATAAAGTTTGTACAGGCGAGGAAAGCGCTCAGTGTAAAAACTGTCTGGAGAAAAGGATTGAAAGCGTAGGCTGTAAAATAGCGATATCGCGCGGAGACAGCAAAAATAATTCGTAACGCGCGGTTCACAATTATATTATAAATAACAGACACAAAATGAAATCGAGGAGATAAAAAGATGTATAATCCAAAATCATTAAAGGCGGAGGAGTTTATCGACCATAATGAGATTATGGAAACTCTTAAATACGCCGACGAAAACAAAGATAATCTGGAGCTTATCGACAGCCTGCTCGATAAGGCAGCTCAGCTTAAAGGCTTAACCCACCGCGAAGCTTCGGTGCTTTTGGCGTGTGAGGATGAAGAAAGAATTAATAAAATGTTCGCGCTAGCGGAACAAATTAAAAAAGATTTCTACGGAAACCGAATCGTTATGTTCGCTCCGCTTTATCTTTCTAACTACTGCGTAAACGGTTGCGTTTACTGCCCTTATCACATTAAAAATAAGCACATCTGCCGTAAAAAGCTTACTCAGGAAGAAATTAAAAGGGAAGTTATAGCGCTTCAGGATATGGGACATAAGCGTCTCGCGATTGAGGCGGGCGAGGATCCTGTCAACAACCCGATTGAGTACATACTCGAGTCGATTAAGACTATCTACAGCATTAAGCACAAAAACGGCGCTATCAGACGCGTCAACGTAAATATCGCCGCTACTACGGTAGAAAACTACCGCAAGCTAAAGGAAGCGGGTATCGGAACATATATACTTTTCCAGGAAACTTACCACAAGGAAAGCTACGAAAAGCTCCATCCCACAGGTCCTAAGCACAATTACGCTTACCATACCGAAGCTATGGACAGAGCTATGGAGGGCGGTATCGACGACGTAGGCCTCGGAGTTCTTTTCGGACTTGAGCTTTACCGTTATGAGTTCGCGGGACTTTTAATGCACGCTGAGCATCTTGAGGCTGTACACGGAGTAGGTCCGCATACAATAAGCGTTCCGCGTATCAAGAGAGCCGACGATATCGACCCCGATGTTTTCGATAACGGAATTTCAGACGAAATTTTCGGAAAAATCTGCGCCCTTATCAGAATATGCGTGCCTTATACCGGAATGATTATCTCTACCCGCGAGAGCGAGGAAGTGCGAAATAAGGTTATCCACTACGGCGTATCGCAGATCAGCGGAGCTTCCAAAACCTCGGTAGGCGGTTACGCCGACGAGGATGAAGCCGAGAACAGCGAGCAGTTCGACGTAAGCGACCACCGTACTCTCGACGAGGTTGTAAACTGGCTTATGAGAAACGACTATATACCGTCGTTCTGTACGGCTTGTTACCGCGAGGGAAGAACAGGCGACAGGTTTATGACGCTTTGTAAAAACCGTCAGATTCAGAACTGCTGTCACCCGAACGCGCTTATGACCTTAAAGGAATACCTTATGGACTACGCGAGCGACGACACCAAGGCTATCGGCGAAAAGATGATAGAAAAGGAACTCAACAACATTCCCAACGAAAAGGTAAGACAAATCTGTAAAGAACATCTCGTCGATATCGAGAACAACAAGCGTGATTTCAGATTTTAATACTTAATTAATTTTGAACAACGAGGTGAAACTATGACAACCTTAAACGACACTCCATCCGCAAACCGCCTTCATATCGGATTTTACGGAAAAAGAAACTCGGGCAAAAGCTCGCTTATCAACGCCTTTACAGGCCAGCAGGTCAGCATTGTTTCCGAAGTGGCGGGAACTACTACCGACCCTGTAAACAAGGCGATGGAAATAAGCGGTATCGGAGCTTGTGTGCTTATCGACACAGCGGGCTTCGACGATATAGGCGAGCTCGGGGAAATGAGAATTAAAAAAACCGAAAAAGCCGCCGAAAAAACCGACATAGCCGTTGTGCTTTTCTCGGGGAGCGATATTACGAAGGAGTGCGACTGGTACAACTTCTTTAAGGAGAAAAAAATTCCCGTTATCCCCGTAGTAAGCAAGGCTGATATGCTTATAAACGGTTCGGCTTACGCCTTTAAGGTTCGCAACAAAATCGGCGAGAAGCCGTTGCAGGTAAGCGCGGTCGATAAAATCGGTATCGACGAGCTTAAAGAACAGCTTATTAGGCTTATTCCGTCCGAAAAAAACACTCCGTTTATCACGGGAGATTTATGCGGCGAGGACGACATAGTTCTGCTCGTTATGCCCCAGGATATTCAGGCTCCGAAAGGACGTCTGATTCTCCCGCAGGTTCAGACGATAAGAGAGCTTCTCGATAAAAAATGTATCGTTTCGGCTTGTACTACCGATAAATTTGAAACGGCGCTTAAAACTCTTTCGAAAACTCCTAAGCTTATTATTACCGATTCTCAGGTATTCGACTTCGTTCACGATAAAAAGCCCGAGGAAAGTATGCTGACGAGTTTTTCGGTGCTTTTCGCGGCGTATAAGGGCGACCTTGGGTATTATATTGAGGGCGCTAAGGCGATAGACAGCCTTACCGAAAACAGCAGGGTTTTAATCGCCGAATGTTGTACTCACGCTCCGCTAAACGAGGACATCGGACGCGTTAAAATTCCTCGACTGCTCCGCAAGCGCGCGGGAAAGAATTTAAAAATAGATATCGTTTCGGGAACAGATTTCCCCGAGAATCTAAATGATTACGACCTTATTATTCAGTGCGGCGGATGTATGTTTAACCGCAAATACATAATGAGCCGTATAGATAAGGCAAAGGATAAACACGTACCGATGACTAATTACGGCGTAACTATCGCCCATATTACAGGCATTTTAGACGATATCGCTACTCCGTGAACTGAATAGAGCTATTACAAAACGGCAGTTCTGTAAATCGGAACTGCCGTTATTTTTATCTCCGGAACATAAACGAAAACGGCTGACCGAAGTCAGCCGTTTAACATTAAAATTATTTCTTTACAACAACCTCGCAGGTTAGCGTTACGCCGTTTACCTTACAGGTTATCGTAGCGTTTCCTGCCTTAGCGGCAGATACCTTACCCGAAGCAACTCTCGCGACGGATTTCGCGGAGGTTGTCCATACGGGAGCGGCTCCTGTGGACTGTTTTACGGTAAGCTCCTTAGTCTCGCCGACCTTCATAGTCAGCTTAGTTGCCGAAAGCTTAGGAGCAAACACCTTAACAACGCACTTGAGAGTTACGCCGTTTCTTACAGCCGTAACAGTAGTTTCACCGAACTTCTTACCTGTTACAACACCGTTAGCGTCTACTGTAGCGACAGCAGTGTTAGCGCTCTTCCAGGTAATTGTGCCGTTACCGCCCGTAACCTTAAGAGCCTTGGTCTTGTTCTTAAGCAAATTAACAGATGTGCTGGAGATAACAGGGTTGTCCACCTCAATCTTACATTTAAGAACAGTCTTGCCAACTGTAGCGGTTACGTAAGTCGTACCCTCCTTGGTACCTGTTACGATACCCTTCTTATCAATCTTCGCGATTTTCTTATCGAGACTCGCGAACGACGGTGAAGCCGAAGCGGATTTAACTTCGAGAGCGAATGTATTCTGGAGATACATTTTCTTAGAAGTCTTAGTAAGATAAGGCTGAACCTTTTTAGCCTTGCCCATAAACGAGCCGTTTAAGTATTTACAGTCGTTGAGCGCAACCCAACCTGTCTTTTTGTTATACTTGGTCTTGCCCCATGTAAGTGTGCTTGAATACTTAACCTCGGAAACCTTAATAGTTTTATTCTTAGGAATCTTCAAAAGGTTTTTAGTTCCCTTATACGCACTCTTCAGGTAAATAGCCTTTGCTGTCGAGAAGTTCTCGTAGGTCTTGGGATATTTATAAATCTTAACCTTAGCGGTGTATTTAAGCGAACCCATAGTCGCGGTGATAGTAGCCGTACCCTTGGAGATACCCTTAACCTTACCGCTGCTGTTTACGGTAGCGACCTTCTTGTTGGAGGTGCTCCATTTAACAGTCTTAGTCGCACCGACTACTTTAAGCTTAACCGTATCGCCCACACAGGAAATCGGTTTAGTATTATTCATATAAGGTTTAACAACCGTTACCTTACAGCTTACGCTGCCTGTTTTAGTCTTAACCTTAACGGTAGCGGTACCTTCCTTAACGCCTGTAACCTTGCCCTTGCTTACGGTAGCTACGGCTTTATTCGAGGTCGAATAAGACGCGCCGAGACCGTTTGTAACAGAAAGCTTTTTAGTTTCCTTTACGCATACAGTCATCTTACCGGAGCTTAACTTAGGCGGAAGCTGGTAATATTTACCGTTTATACTTCCGTTAATATAGTCGCAGTAGTTAAGCGCGCACCAGCCCGCTTTATTCTTAAAGTTAGTATAACCCCAAAGATATCCGCCCGCGAGGTCAAACTTAGTAACCTCGAGCATCTGTCCGAAGCCGATAGAAGCGAGCTTATCGGAGCTTGTACTAGCCTTTTCTCTAAGGATTAAAGCGTCTACGTTTACCTGCCAATTCTCGTAGGAATCAGGCTCTTTCTCGGTAGTAACGGCTTGTCCGTATTTAGGATTACCGTAACCGATAACGTATTTATTACCGAGAGAACGAGCGGCGTTAGTAGTATAGTGGGTAACACTCGCGTTAGTGGCGTTACCCTCGATAACGTCGAGATAATTTCCGTTTAAACCTACTAAGATACCCGTATGGGTAGATACAGCGGAGCTTCCGCCGTCACGATAGAATACTACGTCGCCCTTTTTAGGCGTATAGTTTCCGCCGTAGTATTTACTATTATGCCATCTTCCTATAGATTTAAACCACGCAACCTGTGTACTACACGAAGCGTATTTTTTAATAGCACTCTGGGGTACTTTTGCCTGATTAGCGCACCAGCTTACAAACATAGCGCACCAAGGCATTCCGACAAAGCTCGGGCTGTACCAATAGCCGTACTTTGTGCCTACTGAATTTTCTTTATATCCGACCTGAGTTCTCGCCACACCAATAATATCGTTAGCGTAATTTCCCGTGTTTTTATATGTATTAGGATAACCTGTCGGATAAGAAGCCGCCTGGGCTTCTGTTGTACTTACAAACTGTAAGCCCGCGAACGCAGTAAAAAGCAGCGCCGCGATAAGTAAGTAAGAAGCTGTTTTTTTAATTACTTTGTTCATAATAATTTCCTCTAAATCAAAATAAGTTCATCTTAGTTTTCTGCTGATTCTAATGTCAACCGAATAAAATTCGGTATTATATTATATCCGCTACAGACATAATTTGACACTTATTTTTATTTATTGTAACACACTTTCCCCGATAGGTCAACAAATAATTATTCTTTTTGGGAATTTTCGTTAATCTGTACATAAAAAGGGCGGATAGCAGAAAAGCTATCCGCACCTTGTATAATTTAGGTAAACATATTAAGTTTTAGTCTAAAATAGGGTGACAAAAGATTATTTTACCTTAACCTTAATCTTCTTGAATACGCCGTTCTGAGCGTAAGCGTATACGTAAGTAGTACCCTTCTTCTTAGCCTTAATCTTACCGCTTGCCGATACGGTAGCTATCTTAGTATTAGCTGACTCGTACTTAATCTTGCGGTGGTTCTTAACCTTACCCTTAGCCATCTTGACTTTCTTGGTAATCTTAATCTTAGCAGTCTTACCCTTCTTGAGTGTGAAGCTTGCTTTCTTAACCTTAAGGCTCTTATAGTTAGTAACCTTGCCGCCCTTAGTAGCAACGTGCATTACCTTAGAAGCGGAAATTACCTTACCCTTAGAGTTAACAGCGAGTACGAGATACTTGTAGTATGTACCCTTCTTTAAGCCCTTATGAGTAAAGCTCTTGCCTGTAGTAGTCTTGAGCTTCTTGAACGCGTTAAACTTACCGTTAGTCTTACCGCACTTGTTACCCATTACGATATACTTCTTAGCGCCTGATACCTTGTTCCAAGTAACCTTGTTGGACTTCTTGGTAGTCTTTGCGACCTTAGCTTTAAGACCGCTGAACTTGGAGCCCTTGGGATCTCCGTCGGACTTAGCCTTAGAGATAGCGTTTACGGCTGAAGCTTCATCTACGGGCTTGTTAAAGTCAACCTTAGAAGGAGCGATTGTCGGAGCCTGTGTAGCCTTAGTAGGCTCAGCAGTTGTAGGAGCGACTGTTGTAGGCTCTGCTGTTGTGGGCTGAGGAGCTACAGTTGTCGGCTCGGGAGCTGCTGTTGTCTCCTCGGGAGCTGCTGTTGTCTGCTCGGGAGCTGCTGTTGTCTCCTCAGGAGCTGCTGTTGTCTCCTCGGGTGCTGCTGTTGTTTCCTCGGGAGCTGCTGTTGTTTCCTCGGGAGCAACTGTTGTCGGCTGTTCGGGTTCGATTGTACCGTCAGCTCTTACTACCTGGTTGTTGTAATTGCTGAGTTTAACGTTATCAAACTTGTTCTCAGATACCCAATTATTACCGCTATATACCTGATACTGTAATACTGTTACATCATCAAAGTCCTTGGGAACGGATACACTGTAGAGATTAATTCCGTTCATCTTGATAGGAGTCTGAGCAAATGTGTACTGATGCCAGTTTTCAGGATTAGTTCCGTTAGGATCGTTGAAGCTGAGCTTGTATGTATTACCTGCCGCTTCCTGCTCGGCTGAGGGCAGATAATAGAATGTGTACATCTCAGGTGCCTGAGTTGTAGGAGCAACTGTTGTCTCCTCGGGAGCTGCTGTCGTCTGCTCGGGAGCTGCTGTCGTCTGCTCGGGAGCCGCTGTTGTCTGCTCGGGAGCCGCTGTTGTCTGCTCGGGAGCCGCTGTTGTCTGCTCAGGAGCTGCTGTTGTCTGCTCGGGAGCTGCTGTTGTCTGCTCGGGAGCTGCTGTTGTCGGCTCGGGAGCTGCTGTTGTCGGCTCGGGAGCTGCTGTAGTAGCCTCTGTGGGTTCCTGAGTTGTGGGTTCCTGCTTAGTTGTATAAGAAAGTGTGAATGTACCGTCGCCATTCTTAACGAGAGTAAATTCAACTTCCACATTACCGGGAACAAAGAGCTTGTCAGCGTCAGTTCCGAGAGAAGTTGTGTTGTAAAGTGTAGCGGAGTTAACTTCACCCTGCCAGCCGTCAGTCATATACCAGTTAGCGTTGCCGGCTTCTTTAACAGCAACGTAGCTTGTCTGGTCGAATGTAGCTTTAACTTTACCGTTTACGAATTTATAGTCGCCCATATTAGCGGAATCATCTTCGCAAGCGTAGTTAGCGCCGTTGATATAACCGAAGAGGTAGTAGTCCGTATCGCTTACGGGAGCTGTTGTTTCCTGAGCATCGGTTGTAGGCTGTTCGCCGCCGGCGAGCTCTACTTTGTAGTGGCCCTGGTTGTCTTTCTCATTGATAGGATACCACTGAGCGCCGTCTTTGATGTCAGACTTAATATCTACAGTCTGTTTTCCGCCGCCGTTGAATACGATACCCGCAACATTTGCAGGTACGGTAGCCTTATAAACCTTCTGGCCGAAGCCGTTATCTTCCTGATCTAAAGTCATAGCTGTGCCGGGCCATTCGGGACCGTCGTTCCAGTAGTAAACGTTAGGTGTACCCCAACCGAGAGCGTCTGTGAAGTATACTGTATAAGTATCGGGAGCCTTGGTTGTAGGAGCTTCTGTTGTGGGAGCCTGAGTTGTGGGAGCCTGAGTTGCAGGCTGTGTATCGGGCTCTGTAGAGCCGCCTGTTAATTCGGCAGTCATCGAGAAATTATCCTTCTGAGCGGCAACCGTCGCATTCTTATCAATGTAAGGGAATTTCTCTGACATGTATTCTTTGGCGGTAGTACCGGTTGTACCATCAATAAAGCTGAAATCAACGTTAATAATCTGATCAGCTGTAATCGTATCCTTTACCTTAAAGTGAACAGTGAAAAACAGCTGTGATGTTTTATAATCGACCGCATCCACACCGCTAAGAGTGATACTTACACAGCCATTTTTAGTTTGAAATTCCTGATCATTTGCGCCACCGGATACAAAGTTCAAGTTACTATCTGATATGGGAGAACCTTTAGTGACCTTTGTGGCAAACAGAGCGGTGGTATCAAAATACACATAACCCTGCGCTTGGAATAAAAGCTCTTTAGCCTCAAGACTCACTTTCAGGTCAAACTCATCCCCTGCCTTATAAATCTTGGCAACATCGGCAAACACACCCTGGGTGTTTTTAGCCGTTACCTTGTAAGTTTCAGCCGCAAAAGCAGACATTCCCGCCGCTACTGTGAGCATAGACAGTAACATAAGAACGGAAAGCACTAAAGCAACTGATTTTTTGAACATTTGCATTTTCTTTCTCTCCTTTGCAAAAATTTCCGTTATAATAAAAACATATTATAATTCATCTACTATTCTATAACTAATTTGTAACAAAATCAATTGTGAATTATGTATAAAAATTATCTGACGTTTTTGGTTATTATTGCGAGCGAAAAGAAAAATGCTGTACGATAAACTCGTACAGCCCGAATTTTATATAAATCCGATTTTTTTCTTAGCCTTAGCGAGAGTTCTCGACGAAATTTTAAGCGCGATTTCGTCCGCCTTTCTGTAACAGCTTTCGAGATACGCTTTATCGGCGATAAGCTTCTCGTATTCTTCCTTAACGGGTCTTAACGCCTCGACTACAGCCTCGCCCACGGCGGTTTTAAAGTCGCCGTAGCCCTTGCCGTCGAAGTCGTGTTCAATCTGCTCGCGGGTAAGTCCCGTAACAGCGCCGTAAATATCCATAAGGTTGTTTATACCGTCCTTGCCCTCGCCGTAACGGACGCACGCCTCGCTGTCGGTAACGGCGCGCTTAAACTTCTTCATAATAACCTCGGGAGGATCGAGAAGATGTACGCATCCGTTAACGTTTTCGTCGGACTTGCTCATCTTTTTAGTCGGATCCTGAAGGCTCATTACCCTAGCGCCTGTTTTCGGAATATACGCCTCGGGAACTTTAAACACGTTGGGATAAAGTCCGTTAAAGCGGTTAGCTATATCGCGCGCGAGCTCCATGTGCTGCATTTGATCAGCGCCTACGGGAACGCAGTCCGCCTGATAAAGCAGAATATCAGCCGCCATAAGCGACGGATAAGTGAACAGTCCCGCGTTAATATTATCGGCGTGTTTAGCGCTTTTGTCCTTAAACTGAGTCATTCTCGAAAGCTCGCCGAACTGAGTATAGCAGTTTAAAATCCAGGCGAGCTCGGCGTGAGTATGTACGTGGCTCTGAATAAAGAACAGAGTTTTTTTTACATCTATACCGCACGCTAGAATTGAAGCGTAGGCGTCTATAATATTCTTACGCATTTTAGCGGGTTCCTGGCGGACGGTGATTGTGTGTAAATCGGCTAAGGCAAAAATACAGTTAAACTCGTCCTGCATTTTTACCCAGTTTCTGATAGCGCCGAGGTAGTTTCCGAGCGTAATTGTACCGCTGGGCTGGATTAGGCTAAGCGCGACTTTTTTCTTTTCTGTTTCCATATTGCACCTCATTAAACAAGTTCTTTTATAAGTTCTCCGAGCGCTTTAATACCCTTTTCGAGCTGTTCGTCGGTCGGAGTGGAGAAATTGATTCTAAATCCGTCGGAGCTGTCGTTTTCGTCGGTCAAAAACGCGTTGCCCGGCACTACGCAAACCTTGCGCTCGATAGCTTTCTTGACGTAATCGAGCATATCGACTCCGCTCGGAAGCTTACACCAAATAAACAGACCGCCGTCTATTTTATCGTAGGTAATCTCGGGAGCGCAGTATTTATCGAGTAAATCCATAGCGAACTTAGCTTTTTTGCGATAAATGGTTCTGAGCTTTTCGAGATGAGCCTCGAAGTCGTAGTTGGTTAAAAACTCATAGCAAAGCATCTGTGACCAGATATTAGTATGGACGTCGCTTCCCTGCTTACAAACAGTCAGCTTCTGTATAATCGGCTTAGGCGCTATAACATAAGCTACGCGGATACCCGGCGAGATAACCTTGCTGAAGCTTCCCGCGTAGATAACGCGTCCCTCGGTATCGAGAGTTTTAATCGCGGGGATAAACTCTCCGCTGTATCTCAAATCGCCGTAAGGGTTGTCCTCTAAAACAAGCACATTATACTTGCAGGCGAGCTCGTAAAGCTTCTTCCTCTTTTCAAGGCTCATTGTAACGCCCGAGGGATTCTGAAAGTTCGGAATTGTGTAGATAAATCTTACGTTATCATTTTCCTTGAGCGCTTTTTCGAGAAGCTCGATATTCATACCGTCGCTCTCGACAGGAACTCCGACCAACTTGGCGTTATAGGCTCTAAACGAATTAAGCGAACCGATAAAGCTCGGCGCCTCGGTGATAACAACTTCCCTTTCGTTAACGAGTGCCTTTGTGGAAAAATCCATAATCTGCTGGGCGCCTGTTGTAATTAAAATATCGTCGCTGTCGCTTCCGATACTATACTTATCTTTCATATACTTTTTAAGATAATCTCTAAGCGGAGTGTAACCCTCGGTAACGCTGTACTGAAGAAGTCCGATAGGATTTTCCTTGAACAGACGGGCTGAAATCTCCTCGAGTTCCTTAATCGGAAACGCGTCGGGAGAGGGATTTCCCGCGGAAAGCGATACTACCGTCGGGTCGGCGGCGTACTTAAAAATTTCTCTAATCGCGCTGGGTTTAAGGTTATTGGTTCTATCAGAAAACTTATATTCCATTTATAATCCTCTTTTCAATAAATAATTAACCATACCTTAGAATTTTACCACAGATTATTTGCTCTTGCAAGTTAAGTATCAATTATTATATAAAAAATAAGCCGAAAAAGTGAAAAAAGCATTGTAAACCGTACATTTTTAGTGTATAATGAGGTATATATGTATTTTTTTACGCCTAAGAATAACCTTTGACCTATTTGGGAGGCAGATTATGGCATATAATAACAGAGGCGGTTACAGGTCTTATGACCGTAAAATTCACGTCAATAAAAAATTCAGAAACAGAGTAATAATAATCCTGACAGGGCTTGTGGTTTTCGCGCTGATAATAGCGCTTATCTCCTGTATATTCAGCTGTGTATGTACAGGAAGCACAAAAACCGACCCGACCATCAACACCGCAACTTTAGGCACAGGAACTTCGGCAAACACTAAAGCTAAAGCCAAGTCCAAAACAACCGACGGCATCACGTTCAGAGAACCCGATATCAAGGATGACGATACAGAAAGCGTCGGCACTCTCGAAAACGAGGTTTATGTATGGAACTCAAAAGCGTTCGCGGCGTTCAACGGAACTAAAGATAACGCTAAGGCGTACGCCGAGTATATAAACGAGGTTAAAACTACTCTCGGCGGAGGAGTAAACGTTTACTCGTCGATTTTCCCGACTCATACCGAAACGGGTCTTCCGAACCGTATGAAGAACACGGACGGCGGACTTACTACAAAATCTCAGGCGGACTACATCAAAGCCGCTTATAAAAGATACGACAAAAAGGTAAAGTACATCAACACCTACAACGAGCTTTCGGCTCATTGTAACGACTATATTTTCTTTGACTCGGATTACAATCCGACAGCTCTCGGCGGATACTGCGTATATAAATCCTTTGTCGATACGATGAAGAAATCTAAAATCGCCCTAAGCTCCTGCAAGGAAGCCGCGGTACAGAATTTCACCGGTTACTATAGCGGCCTTACCGAATCGGAGCTCGGCGTAGATATGATTACTTACTGGGATTTTCCGTACAGTATAAACAATACAATCACAACGGCTGACGACGAAACGTTCACTGCCGAAAGCGTTTACAACAAGGAAGCGGAGTCGGGAGATTCGGCATACGACGTATTCCTTTACGGCAAAAATCCGCTCGAGGTAATTAAGAGCGAAAGCGATAAGGCGAGCGGTAAAATCGCGATAATCCACAACAAGACAGGTAACTCCTCGGTACCATATTTCACCTACAACTACGAGGAAATTTATTCGATAGATTACACTCAGTATAACGGAAATCTTAAAAGCTTGTGCGACGAAAACGGAATTACGGACGTTCTGTTTATAAGCGATACAGACAGCTCGGCGGATTCCGACCAGCTCGCAAGTCTAAAGAAACTGATTTCGACTGAAACCGATACAGATACCGACACAGACGCTGACGCGGATTCTGAGTTGGATTCGGATTACGACACAGGTACGGATACTGATTACGACGCGGAAGCGGAATAATTTTTAAAGGAGGGAAAGGATATGTTAGCTGATAAAGTAGGCGTAAATATTTTCGGCAAGCTTACCAAAAATATTTACTCGGGCTATTTTAGCTCGGATAATTCCCAGCGTAGAAAAGCATATGTCCTTTCCGATAAGCCTGTCAACGAGTATTTTAAGGGTATCGTAATCGCTTTGGCTGCTTTCGGCGAGGATGACCAGCGCGTAATAGTAGCTTCGGAAAACAGCGTTTATTACGAGCCCGAGATTCGAACCGAGTTCTCTTATCTAAAAAACACGACGCTCACCTCGCTTAAATGCCTTTACGAAAAGAGCTGCGGAGCGGTAGTGTTCTATAACGGAAAGTCTAACACTCGAATCCTTCTCGTTAAAAACAATAACGGAAGGTACTGGAGTTTTCCGAAGGGACATATTGAAATCGGCGAAACCGAAGAGGAAACCGCTATCCGCGAGATAAAGGAGGAAACCTCGCTCGACGTCGAGATTAAAGAGGGATTCAGGGAGGTCAGTGATTACTGTCCGTTCGGTAAAATCCGCAAGCACGTTGTATTCTTCTTGGCTCAGGCGTTTACCGACAACGTTCATATCCAGGAGGAAGAAATCGCCGAGTACGTTTGGGTGGATTTACAGCAGGCAAGAAAGCTTTGCTCCTACGACAACGATTTAAGGATAATAAGTAAAGCCGAAACGGCGATTAAAATTATAAAATAAAATTTACGGAGCCTGTTCAATTTTGAACAGGCTCCTTTCTTTTACTTATTTATTATAGTTTGGAACTTCCGACTTATCATACTCGTCAAGCCTGTTGCCGTAGAGGTAATACTTCGTTTCCTTGACAACAACTCCCGAGAGCAGCACTACTGCTATAAGGTTCGGAATCGCCATAAGCGCGTTGAATATATCCGAAAGCACCCATACCATATCGAGCGAGATAACGGGAGCTGCCAAAAGCACAAGTACGAATACTATCTTATAGGGTATCATACCCTTTACGCCGAACAGGTACTCTACGCAACGCTCGCCGTAATACGACCAGCCCAGTACGGTAGAATACGCGAAAGCCACGATACCGATTACGAGTATCGGAGTTCCGACGTAGGGGATCTGCTGGAACGCGGTATATGTAAGCTTATCGCCGTCGGCTCCGTTAAAGAGAGCGGGATGTTTAATAACCGAGCTTACGAGTACAAGTCCGGTCATAAGACATACTACAACCGTATCCCAGAAAGTACCTGTCGAGGACACGAGAGCCTGGCGCACAGAGTTTCTCGTCTGAGCCGCTGAGGCTACAATCGGCGCGGAACCTAAGCCTGATTCGTTGGAGAAAAGTCCTCTCGCGATTCCGTAACGAGCCGCAATCATAATCGACGAACCCACAAATCCGCCCGCGGCGGCTGTAGTCGAGAACGCGGATTTTAAAATAAGCATAACAGCGTCTCCGAGGTAGTTAAAGTTCATAACGAGGATTATAATACATCCGATAACGTAAAGCGCCGCCATACCCGGAACTAAGAACTCGCACACTCTCGAAATAGATTTAATTCCGCCGAAGATTACTACCGCCGTAATTACTGCGACCGAAACGCCGATGATTATAGAAACGATAGAAACATTATGACCGAAAAGCGTTATATTCAAGGTGTTTTTCGGGTTAAAGGCGCTGTTCATAATGCTTGAGATAGCGTTAACCTGAACTCCCGAGCCGATACCGAACGACGCGAAAAGCGCGAACAAGGCAAACAAAACTCCGAGCCATTTCATCTTTAAGCCTCTTTCGAGGATATACATAGCTCCGCCGAGCATTCTTCCGTCCTTGGCTCGAACTCTGTATTTAACAGCTAAGAGCGATTCGGCGTACTTAGTAGCTATGCCGAATACACCCGTCAGCCAGCACCAAAGCACAGCTCCGGGACCGCCTAAAGCGATAGCCGTACCCACGCCGATAATATTACCTGTGCCGATAGTCGAGGCGAGCGCCGTAGCGAGCGACTGGAACGGACTTATATCTCCGTCGGAGTCGGGGTCTTTAGATACCGAGAGCTTTATAGCTTTAAGGGTTTTCCGCTGGACAAATCTTGTGCGTATGGTTATAAAAATATGAGTTCCCAAAAGCAGAACTATCATAAACCAGCCCCAAACAAACTCGTCGGCGGCGTTTAAGAAATTTGAAATTGCGTCTAACATTTTAACTTTCTCCGTTTATTTTTTCTATTAAAGGCGAAAGCATCTTTAGATTATCTAACACCTTAAAAACCCTGTTTTTTATATCGTCGCCGGGTTCGTCCATATCAGGAACGATAACCGTAACGCAACCCGCGTCCAAGGCGGATAACGCTCCGTTAGGACTGTCCTCAACAGCGATACAGTCATCGGGATTCAGCCCTAGCTTTTTACAGGCAAGCTCGTAGATATCGGGCGCGGGCTTACCTCTTTTTACCATGGAAGCGGTCACAATCTCGTCGAAGCTATCGTAAAGCCCGACAGATTTAAGATAACGCCTCGCCCTCTCGGGCGGAGTAGCCGTAGCCAGCGCGATTTTAAAACCGTTATCTTTAAGCCAAGCGAGTATATACTCGGCGTACGGTTTTAGCTCTATACCGTTCTTTTCGATATATTCGTCCATAAGCTCAATACGCTTATTCCTTACCTTATCGTAATCGAAGCTTTCACCGAAAAAGCCCTTCAGCCTTTCAATAGCGTAAGGACGAGCCATACTCCTTATGGCGAGGGCGTGTTTTTCCTCGAACGGATAACCGCAGAGCTTTCCCGCTTCGCTCCAAAACCTTATATAGTATTTTTCGCTGTCGAGTAAAACGCCGTCCATATCGAACACTACGCCGTTAATCCTCATTGTTACCTACCTTAATATTAACCATAACTATTCCGACAGCTATCAGCGCGAGCGACACGAGGTTTTCTACCCTCAGAATATCCTCGCCTAACAGGAAGCAGCTCCACAGCGTGCCGAAAATCGGAACGAGCATTGTAAAAATTGTAATCCGGCTTACGGAATGATACTTTAAAAGCGCCGTCCAGATTAAAAAGCTTACCGACGACACCAACGAAAGCCATAAAAGTATTGCCCATGAACCGCCGTCGCGGTAAACTGTCCGTCCGCCGAAGATAAGCCCTATTATTAAAAGTATAGCTCCGCCGATAAAAAGCTGGAACGCCGTTACCGAGAGCGGATTTCTTCCGCCGGAAATCTTTTTCGTGATAATATTTCCGAAAGCTCCCGAAAACGCCGAGAGCAAAACTATAATATCTCCGAAAAAAGTCGTCGAACCGAGTGAAAAGTCCGAAAAATTCACGCACACAATTCCGCAAAGCCCGAGTATACAGCCCGCGGTTTTCAGAAAAGTGAGCCTGTCGTTTTTAAAAAACAGAGCCGCGAGAGCTACGGAAATCATCGAAACCGTACCCGTTATAATCGAGGTATTCACAGCGGTTGTAAAGCCTACGCCCACATAAGCGAAAAGATATTGGAGCGCGGTTTGGACTACACCGAGCAACGCGACAGGAGCGAAATCACCCTTAGAGATAAGCGGCGGTTTTCGATAGATTATAAGCCCGAAAACGAACACCAAGACTCCTGCTAAAGCGAACCGCTCGCCCGCGAAAAGTAGCTTTGACGCTACATCCGAACCCTCGATTTTAAGCGAGGAGTAACCGAGCTTAATAAGCGGAAACGCCGTTCCCCATAAGCCCGCGCATATAAACGCGCCGAGATACGCGATATATTTATTCTTAATTAAATCTTTCATTCTACACCAAAAGCCGATTTACAAAAGTAAACCGGCTTTTTAAATTCTCTTAATCTTCTGCGGTAAAGAACGGCTCTACGTCCTCAACCGCTTTCTGAGCGAAAGGAATCGAGTAAGGCATCATCGAAAGCTGGTAGCCGTCGAGATGAGGAGAAGCGCTCATCGAAATACCCTTGAATATTTCCTCCATTTTATCGCCCTGAAAATCTACAATAACGAGGTAACTCGCCTTTTCATCCTGCTCGCGCTTAAACATCTTGAGGTAAGCGGCGTCTACGTCGGAGCGTTCCTGGAGATAGTTTATGATAGAAGCCATCATATCTATCGGATATTTGTCAGGATCGGGGTCGCCGAGCTCTACCTTATCGTCGGCGGTAAATGTCTGCTCGCGAAGTCCCGAGTTCTTCTCTCTCTCGTCCTTCTGCTTTTTAAGCGACATCACCATATCTTTCGGGAAAGCTACGCTCTTTCCGAAAGGATTAATTACAAAGCCTTTTACGTGGCAATCCTTTTCGGCGAGCACCTGAGCGAAGCCGTCGAAGGTCATAATTACATCGTCCTTGCCCTCGGAAACAGTCCATTTTTTCTTTTCCTCCTGGTCGGTAAAGGCGGGGAAGAATTTTTCCTTGTTCTGATTTTCGATAAGCTGGAACTGTACCTGAGTTTCCTGCTGCATAACAGTTCCGTTGCCTTCGGTTTTAGCGACGTTCTGAGGCTTAGACACCACGCCTGGAGTAATAAACTGAGCCTGCATCACACAGTCAATCATTCTGTTTACGTTATCGGGGTTATTATCCGCCTGCATCTTTTCTATAGCTTCCAAAAGCTCGGGATTGGTAATATTTTTACTTCCGTTAATTAATTCCATATTTCCTCCTATATAACTTTATCGGATTGGAAATAAACGTAGGTCTGATCGACTATAAGCTTACTTCCGCCGTAATCTACTACAAAAATCTTCTTGCTGTCACAGCTCTCCTTAGAAACGACCTTCAGCGGACTTCTTCTGAACTCGTCCTCATCGGTAGCGTACTCTAAGGCAAACCTATCGGACGAAAGCGATACGCTCGAATATCCCGTAAACGGGCTGAGCTCGTCTTTCCCGATTAAATAATACTGCTTTTTCAACAGCTTTATTCCTATATCCTCGTTTTTAAGCGAGCCGATATATTTCGGCGCGTCGTTTAAAAACATACCTGTTTTAAAATAACCTATCGAAACGGTTAAATCGGATTTAACGGCAACCGGTCTCGCCGTACCGTTAACTCCCGAAAGTCCGCTGTTAATATCTACGCAGACCTTATAAGCGGACGAGCGGTTAATATTCTCGATGAGAGAAACCATATCCTCCCTAAGCTCGCCCGAAAATCCGGTTCCTAAAATACAATCGACAATTATATCGTAAGAGCCGAGCTCGGTATATTCGTCGCAAAAGCTTTCGTTGATACCTTTATTCTTGCAACGGCTGTAATAATACGCTCCGTCGTCGGAGAGCTTATCGCTCACCCTAAGAATAACCGGACGGTATCCGTTATCAAAAAGGATTTCCGCCAAAGCGTAACCGTCGCCGCCGTTATTACCGCTGCCGCAGATAACGGCTATATTACCTCTCCACTTAACGCTTTTATATACGCCCGCGGCGGCCCTATGCATAAGCTCCTTGCCGCTTACAGAGGTATTAATCGTGAAAGCGTCGCTCTCACGCATATTTTTTACCGAAATAACATTTTCCATCAATTAACCTTTTTAAAAAGTATTTTATAAATCCTGTAGCACCATTCCTTAGGCTTATACCTAAACCTCATAAGCTTCAGCATAAGTTTTCTAAGCTTTAAGGACTTGCACCAGAATTTAACGTATCTTAAATACCGCTTATCGCGCACGGTATATTTTTTATCTCTTTTATACCAGGAATCGAGCTTACCCAAAACCATATCCCGGGTAACATTGTACTCGAGAATCCATTGGTTATCGCCGCAGCATATATATCCGCCGTCGTTTTTACCGAGAACGCGGTGGAGTACATGTTCGCCTGTTTTCCTTTTATAAAGGATTACGTCGTGCTTCTGAATTTCGCCGTCGATTTTAACGATACAGACGTCGCTGCAGTCGGATTTTATAAGCGGGTACATACTCATACCCTTGGTTTTAGTCATATAATACCCGCGTTCGCGGATAACATCCTCAACTTTTTTAGGCATCTAAAAGTCCCGCGTCGCCGAGCTTTTTAATAAAAGCGTCACAGTCGTTTTCGGCGGTAGCGCGGTCGATTTCATAATGGTCAACCATTTTATCGACGAGCTCCCCGCGGGTAATATCCTCGCTAAGCGCCTTAAAAATAAAAGCTCCGACCGAATTCAGCGTAACAAGTTTATTAAAATCTTCGCTGTCCTCCCCTACGGCTACAACGATATAATCGTCGCCGAAGTTGCGAAGCAGATAATCGTTTTTTACTTTCATAAACTCATTCCTTCATAATCTCGTTATAAGCGGTAATCGCCGCTTCATCGTCCATATTAACTCTTAAATCGTAACACTTAACCTGCTGTAAAAATCCGTCGAGTAAATCGAGAAGCTTACCCATAAGCCCCGCGTCAGACGGGCGGACGGTCTGGTTGAGCGCTCTAGCGACAACCTCGCTCGTAGAAATAGAGCCGATAGAGTTCTTTTCGGCTCTCGATAAAAAGCACAGCGCCTTAGCGGGAACCTTTACGTTCTCGCCCATAGCCTCTTTACCGCGCCATGGAGTTCCGTAAACATAAAAAACGCCGTCAACCTTTCTTATAATAGGCTTATCGTCGTTGATAATCTTTACTTTATCTCCAAAATTCTTCATCCAAAGGTTGCGGTGGGTACTTTTACCCGTACCGCTTTTCGCGGTAAACATAATAGCCTTGCCGTCTACCTCGATAGACGAACAGTGGAAAAAGAACGCGTCGTACTTATCGAGCACCTCATAGATATATTTGCGGTAGACCGCGGTACACTCATAGCTCGGGTCGCTTAAAGAATGGGGCGAAAGCTTTCTTTCGTTTTGTATATCCTCATCCGTTATAACAATGGAGAACCTCGCAGGCTCGTCGTCTACGAGGTAATCCTTCATAATATTATAAGTGTAACGATATCTTATATCAGCGTCGAATACAATATCAGCTATCTTATACCTGAATATCATGGCTGATAAATCTTATGTCCGTAACCGTCCTCATCAGTTTCGGGCTGAGTGGGAGCCGCTGTTGTCGGTTCGGTTACTTGAGTTACGGGCTGAGTTTCCTCTGAGCCCGGTTCTGTAGCGATAGTAGTTTCCTCGGGAGCTGTAGTATCGTCCTCGACAGGAGTTGTAACAGGAAGCTCGGAAACAAGCTTAGCTACGTACTTAGAGATAATAGTAGCGTCCTTGATATTAACTACTTCGTCTAAATTAACGTCGCCTTTTTCGATGTAATTATCGGGAGCGTCTTTAAGTCCCGCGGTTATCTTCTGGATAGCGGTTACGTCCATTACGTTAATTTTTCCGTCGCCGTTTACGTCGCCGAGTAAAATCTTTTCCTCAGCGTTAACCGCGAATATTGTCGATACAGAAGCAATCATTGTAACAGCTAAAGCCGCCGCGATTACTTTTTTTGCTTTATTAAAGATCACTGAAATCCACCTCCACGTTATCCTTTGCTACACTGTCGTCGGAAGATTTTTTCGAGCTTGTCTTGGAACTCTTTTTCGACGAAGTGCTTGATTTAGAAGACTTCTTGGAAGATGTCTTGCTCGAGGAAGCCGAGCTCTTCTCAGAAATTTTCTTAGAAGCTTTCTTAGAAGTTGTTTTTGAGGAAGCCTTGGAGCTCGTCTTACTTCCAGAAGAAGCGGCAGAAGAAGATTTCCCGCTTACGGTAGTTTTGGAAGTCTTGGACGAAGCCTTAGCGCTTTTGGTTGTTTTGGACGCGCTGTCGGTTTTAGAAGTATTACTATCCGAAACAGCGGTGGTTTCGGGAGTTTTAGAACCGTCAGCGGTTTTTGAGTTATTCTGAGCGGGAGCGTTGCCGCAGGAAGCCATTAACGAAGCAACTACTAAAGCCGCTCCCATAAAATATACTTTTTGTTTTATATTCATATAAATCACCATTTTGATAATACTATAAATCGGGCTAAAAATCAATAGTATAACTGCACAATTTTATGCACAAAAATTTGTAAATGCCATATTATACAAATGTGAGGACAAACTTTCTCACCCTTAAACTGAAATAATACCGAATTAATTACCTCCATAAGAAAGCGCGCAGGCTCCGACAAAGAGCCTGCGCTTAATGTTATTATTTAAGTTTTGCCTGAAGCTCTGCTCTTGAAAGTCCGCTGTTACGGGAAATCTCGTCGTTGGGAATAACTCTGAGGATTTTTCCGTTATAGCGCGATACGAGAACGCTCGATTTTTTGCCGTCGATATCGACAAATTCCTCGGTATATTTCTCGTCAAGCGGAACCTGTTTCTCGAGGTTAAACTTCTCTGTAAGAGAACCTGTCGGGCAGAGCTGAACGCACAGTCCGCAGTTATTACAGTTAGTCTGATCGAGCGGAAGCGAGAACGCTGGAGAAACGTCGGTCTTAAAGCCTCGTCCCATAAGTCCGATAGAGGATAAATTCATTACCTCTCTACAGGAACGCACGCAAAGTCCGCAGAGAATACATTTAGAAGTATTTCTCTCGATGAACGCGTTTTCGTCGTGAGTATATTTCTGAGGCATTTCGCCCTTGAAACGCTCCGGCTCGATATCGTATCTCTGAGCAACATTTAAGAGCTTACATTTATAATACTCACGGCAGCCGCACTCGAGACAGCGGTTGGCTTCTTTCTTAGCTTCTTCCTCGGTAAAGCCTAAGCTTACCTCGTCGAAGTTCTTATTTCTTACATCCGCGGGGAGAACCTTGGGATTAATTCTGCTCTCTTTCTCACGGTCGGAATAATCAATTGTGCTTTCGTCACGCTTGCTGATATAAGGCACGCGTGTGTCGAGAGCCTTTCCGTTAAGATAAGCGTCCACAGCCTTAGCGCAGCGATCGGCTTCACCGATAGCCTCGATAGCGATAGAAGCGCCGCGGTTAGTAGCGTCGCCTATAGCGAATACGCCGTCGATATTAGTAGTAAAGAAGTCGTTATCAGCTACGATATTACCTCTGTCATTGAGCTCGAGCTCGGTTACATCGTCGGTGACAAGCTTCTGACCAATAGCGAGGATTACGCTGTCGACGTCGATTTCCTCAGTCTTACCCTCTACGGGAACAGGTCTGCGTCTGCCCGAAGCGTCGGGCTCGCCGAGCTCCATAACCTGAAGCGTTACAGACTTAACCTTACCGTTTTCTCCGTTAAAGGAGAGCGGGTTTGTGAGGAACTTATAGATTACGCCCTCTTCCTCAGCCTCGTCAATTTCGAGCTTGTCGGCGGGCATTTCGTTTCTTGTTCTTCTGTAGACTACATAAACTTCCTTAGCGCCGAGACGTACTGCTGTACGGCACGCGTCCATAGCGGTGTTACCGCCGCCGCAGATAGCGACCTTCTCGCCGATTTCGGGAGCGTTGCCCTGAATAACGGCTCTGAGGAAGTCGATGCCTCCGTATACGCCGTCGAGTTCTTCGCCCTTAGTGCGCATTGAGCTGGATTTCCAAGCGCCGACAGCTACGATTACCGCGTCGTTCTCCTCTTTGAGAGATTTAACGGTAAAGTCTACGCCGAGTTTTACGTTGTTAACGAACTTAACGCCTGTTTTTTCGATAATAGCGATTTCCTTATCGAGAACCTCCTTGGGAAGTCTGTACTGGGGAATACCGTAGCGGAGCATACCGCCCATTTTATCCATCATATCGTAAACAGTTACGCTGTGGCCCATAATTGTAAGGTAGTAAGCGGCGGTAAGTCCCGCGGGACCTCCTCCGATAACAGCGACCTTCTTGCCCGAGGGCTCCTGTTTTTCGGGAATATAACTGTCGGATTTTAAATCCATATCAGCCGCGAACGCCTTGAGCTGAGCGATATTAATCGGCTCCTCTACGTTCTGACGGCGGCAAGCCTTCTCGCACGGATGAGGACAAACTCGTCCGATAGAAGCGGGAAGCGCGATTTTATTTTTGATAAGCTTTAATGCGGCGTCGTACTCGCCGTTAGCGATAAGTCCAACGTAGCCCTGACAATCCGTTCTCGCGGGACAGTTGAGCTGACAGGGAGCAACACAGTCGCCGTCGTGAGCTGACATAAGAAGCTCCATAGCGATTTTTCTCGACTGAACAACTCTTTCGCTCTCGGTATTAACAACCATACCCTCGCTCACCTTAGCCGAGCATGAGCGGAGAAGCTTAGGAATACCCTCAGCCTCAACCACGCAGAGTCCGCAAGCACCGTAAACCTCTACAGCCTCATCGTAACAGAGAGTAGGGATATAGATTCCCGCCGAGCGGGCGGCTTCTAAAATTGTAGAACCTTCAGGGGCCTGAACGGCTTTACCGTTTATTGTTAAATTTATCATACTAACCCCTCCTTATTATTCTTTAACTACCGCGCCAAATTTACATACAGAGTAACATTTGCCGCACTTAATACATTTATCAGTGTCGATAACGTGAGGATTCTTAACCGTTCCGCTGATAGCGTTAACGGGACAGTTCCTCGCGCAGAGCGTACAGCCCTTACACTTATCGGCATCGATTCTATACTCGATAAGGTCGCTGCATTCGCCCGCGGGACACTTCTTATCTTTAATATGAGCCTCGTACTCATCGCGGAAATACTTAATAGTAGTGAGTACGGGGTTCGGAGCAGTCTGTCCGAGACCGCAGAGCGCGCCGTCCTTAATAGAGTAGCAAAGCTCCTCTAATAGTTCGATATCGCCCTCTTTACCCTCGCCTTTAGTAATGCGCTCGAGCATTTCAAGCATACGCTTCGTACCGATACGGCAGTGGATACATTTTCCGCAGCTTTCCTTAGCGGTAAAGTCGAGGAAGAACTTAGCCATACCTACCATACAGGTGCTTTCGTCCATAACAACCATTCCGCCGGAGCCCATAATAGCGCCTGTAGCGCCCAAGGCCTTATAGTCGATTACTGTATCGATTAAATCAGCGGGGATACATCCGCCCGAGGGGCCGCCCATCTGAACAGCCTTGAACGGTTTATCGGTTTTCATACCGCCGCCGATATCAAAGATTACGTCCCTTAAGGTTTTACCCATCGGAATCTCTACGAGTCCCGAGCGCTTAACCTTACCCGTCACGGCGAATACCTTAGTACCCTTGGAGCCTTCGGTACCCATAGCCGCGAACGCCTCGCCGCCGTTGTTGATAATCCAGCCGACGTTAGCGAAGGTCTCAACGTTGTTGATATTAGAGGGCTTTCTCCAGAATCCCGACTGCGCGGGGAAAGGAGGCTTTAATCTCGGCATACCGCGATGTCCCTCTAAGCTTTCGATTAACGCGGTTTCCTCACCGCATACGAACGCTCCCGCGCCCGCTTTAATCGTAAAGTCGCAGGAGAAATCCGTTCCGAAAATATTATCGCCGATAATACCCTTTTCGGAAGCCTGCCTGATAGCGTTTTTAAGACGCTTAATAGCGAGCGGATACTCAGCTCTTACGTAAACTACGGCGTGCTTAGCGCCGATAGCGTAAGCGCCGATGAGCATACCCTCGATTAAGTTATGAGGATCGGACTCGATAACGGCTCTGTCCATAAACGCGCCCGGGTCGCCCTCGTCGGCGTTACAGATTAAGTATTTTTCATCGCCTTCGCTCTGGCGAGCCGCGTTCCATTTAAACCATGTCGGGAATCCCGCGCCGCCTCGGCCCGCGAGTCCCGAAGTCTTAATAACCTCGATTACATCCTCGGGAGTCATATCGCAAACAGCTTTCTTGAGCGCTGTGTAACCGTCGGCGTCTAAATAAGCCTCGATCTTCTCGGGGTTAATAATACCGCAGTTTCTCAGAGCTATACGAGTCTGTTTGGTTAAGAACTCGCTGTCCTCCTCGGAAACGATCAGATTTTCCACAAACTTCTCGTCGCCTGTTTCAATATAGGAAGCAATATTCTCAGCGTCGTTTTCGCTTACTTTTACAAATCTTGTAAGCTTATTATTGTCGTCATATACGTCAACGATAGGCTCTAAGTAGCACATACCGATACATCCCGTAATAGAGATGTCCGCCTCGTTGATACTGGTTTTAAGAAGGGCTTTTCTTACTTTTTCAGCGCCCGCGGCAATACCGCAGGAGCCCTGGCCGATTACTATTCTCACTGTGCAGCCTCCCTTAACTCTTTAAGTATTTTCTTTGTTTTGTCGGGAGTAAGACTGCCGTACGTATCCTCGTTAATCATCATAACGGGAGAAAGCGAACAACATCCGAGACACGCGACGCATTTAAGCGAGAAAAGTCCGTCCTCGGTAGTCTGTCCGTCGTCGATGCCCAGCTCGTCTTTAATAGTCTGTAAGATTAATTCAGACGAGTTAACGTGGCAGGCGGTTCCCTGACAAAGCATAATCAGATATTTTCCTACAGGCTCAAATCTAAACTGGGTATAGAATGTACCTACGCCCATAATCTCGGAAGCCGCGATACCCGTTTTTTCCGAAATAAGCTCGATAGCCTCGCGCGGAAGATATCCGTAAATATCCTGTGTGTTCTGTAAAATGGTTATGAGGCTGCCCTTAACCTGAGCGTACTCCTTCAGAACGCCGTCAAGCAAAGACAAATCAACAGTTCGATTATCCATTTACTAACCCCCAATTAAATTAATATGTATCCCCTGAATAAGAGGGTACACTTAACATTATACTATTAATAAGTACAATTTTAACCTATTCTATCATATTTGCAAGTTTTTTTCAAGGAATTGCAAATAAAAAAATAGGTAAATAATATTACCTTTACAGTTAAATTTTTATTTACATTTCACCTAAATTGTGCTAATCTTAATAAGAAATAATATAAAGGAGGAAACAGTATGAAAAAGATTGTATTAGTCGGAACGGGTATGGTCGGAATGAGCTTCGCGTACGCGGCTATGAACCAGAACCTCTGCGACGAACTCGTTTTATGCGATATAAATGAACAGAGAGCAATCGGCGAAGCTAAGGATTTAAACCACGGTCTCGCCTTCTCTAAAACAAGTATGAAAATCTACGCGGGTCACTACGAGGACTGTAAGGACGCCGATATTGTTGTAATCAGCGCGGGCGTAGGTCAGAAGCCCGGAGAAACAAGGCTTCAGCTCCTCCAGAAAAACCTCGAGATTTTCAAAACTATAGTACAGCCTATCGTGGACAGCGGTTTTGACGGAATTTTCGTAGTAGCCACCAACCCCGTAGACATTATGACGAGAGTTACGAGAAAGCTTTCGGGCTTCCCGAACAATAAGGTAATCGGCACGGGCACTACTCTCGATTCGGCGAGACTGCGTTATCTTCTCGGCGAGTATTTCAGCATTGATCCGAGAAATATCCACGGCTACGTTATCGGCGAACACGGCGACAGCGAATTTGTGCCTTGGTCACAGGTTACACTCGGCTCAAAGCCCGTTTTAGACGAGCTTATGGATAACGACAGATATAAAATGGACGACCTCGAGGATATCGAGGAGAGCGTACGCCACGCGGCTTACGAAATAATCGAGGCAAAGGGCGCGACTTACTACGGTATCGGAATGGCAATTTGCAGGGTCGCGAGGGCAATCTTGCAGGATGAGAGTTCTATACTCACCGTTAGCGCGAGGATGGAATGTACCTACGGCAAGCTTATTCCGTCGAAGGTATATGTCGGAAATCCGTGTATAGTAAACAATGACGGTGCGGTAAGAATGATAGATTTATCGCTTGATATCCGCGAGATGAAAAAGCTCAGCGAGTCGTGCGTAATGCTCGACGAAACCTTTAACGAGCTTAGTTTTGATTAATATATTTTAGGTTATAGGTCACAGGTTACAGCAAAGGCCGGAAGCAGCCGCTTCCGACCTTTTTCTATTAATTTCCCATAAAAACGAACGCTCCCAAATGGGAGCGTACGTTTAAAAAGGATTGATTTCCAATAACAAATTATCAAGAATAACTTGAGTAAAAATCTTAGTTAGTAATAGTCTGCTCAGTTTCCTTATCGAAAACGTGAATCTTTCTGAGGTCGAAAGCAACCTTGATGTTGTCGCCGGGTTTAGCGGTAGAAGCGGGGTCAACTCTCGCGGTTATAGGCGCGCCGTTGATGCTGAGGTAGAGATAAATCTCAGCGCCCATAAGCTCAGTAACGTCAACGTTAGCTGTGATAACTGTGTCGGCGTCAACTTTCTCGAGGAACTCAGGCTCATCGTGAACGTGCTCAGGACGGATACCCAGAACAACGTCTTTGCCTACATAAGACTCTAAAGCCTTAGCCTTATCTTCGGGAACAGGAATCTCGTACTTATCGAAGTTAATAGTAATGCCCTTAGCGCCCTTAGCAACCTTGGCGTCGATAAAGTTCATCTGAGGCGATCCGATAAATCCGGCAACGAACTCGTTACAGGGCTTATCATAGAGGTTCTGAGGAGTATCAACCTGCTGGATGAAACCGTCCTTCATAACAACGATACGAGTACCCATTGTCATAGCCTCAGTCTGATCATGTGTTACGTAAATAAATGTAGTACCGAGTCTCTGATAGAGCTTGGAAATCTCTGTACGCATCTGAGCGCGGAGCTTAGCGTCGAGGTTTGAGAGAGGCTCGTCAAGTAAGAATACCTTAGGATCACGAACGATAGCGCGGCCTAAAGCAACACGCTGTCTCTGTCCGCCTGAGAGAGCCTTCGGCTTTCTGTCGAGGTACTGCTCTATACCGAGGATACGAGCCGCTTCTTCAACGCGGGTTTTAATCTCGTCCTTAGGCATCTTTCTGAGTTTAAGTCCGAACGCCATATTGTCGTAAACGGACATATGAGGATAAAGCGCGTAGTTCTGGAATACCATCGCGATATCTCTATCCTTAGGTGTAACGTCGTTACAAAGCTTATCGCCAATGTAAAGCTCACCCTTAGAAATATCCTCAAGACCGGCGATCATACGAAGTGTAGTAGATTTACCGCAGCCTGAAGGGCCTACTAAGATAATAAACTCTTTATCGTCGATTTCAAGGTTAAAATCGGAAACGGCTGTAACATCGCCGTCATAGATTTTATAAACATGTCTTAAACTTACATTTGCCATACATTATTCCTCCAATGTTAAATAACAATTTTTCAACATATATATTCTAACACTTAAATCTATAATTTACCATTTGTAAAATAACCAAAGTTTTGTGCTTGTTTTTATATAAAACGAGTACGATGTCAAAACCACCTGTTATTTTTTGTGCTATTTGCCGATAAATATTGCGGTTTTTTCATAATTTGTCAACTCTCGGGCTTCTCCTCTGTGTAAATTGCCATCAAGCTCCAACCCGCCTATTTTCACGCGTTCGAGATATATTACGCTCAGCCCCTGAGTTAAAAACATTTTCTTGACCTGATGGAATTTTCCCTCGCAGATTTCGACATAGGCGCTGTTCTTATCCGCGATTTCGAGCTTAGCCGGTAAGCATATTTCACCATCGCTAAGTTCAATACCGTTTTTAAAGTTTTCTATCATTTCCGTATTTAACCCGCCGTCGAGTCTTGCGAAGTAGCGCTTATAGATATGCTTTTTAGGCGAGAGAATTTTATGGGCAAAATCTCCGTCGTCGCTGAGTATCATAAGCCCCTCGGTATCCTTGTCGAGCCTGCCGACAGGCGCGAGCCCTTTCCGCTTCAAATTTTCGGGCAGAATATCGAGTACGGTCTTTTGGGAATTATCCTTAGTCGCCGATACAACGCCCGCGGGCTTGTTGAGCATAATATAAATATGCTTCTTAAAGCTCAAGGCTTGTCCGTTAACCGCGATTTCGGATTCTTCGGGGTCGAGCTTGAACTCGGGACGCAAAATCAAATCCCCGTCTACCGTAACGGACTTCTTCTTTATTAATTTTTGAACCTCACGCCGCGAGCCTACGCCCTGTGAGACCAAAATTTTATCCAGTCTTTCCATTTTTACTCCATTTTGTCAGCGGCTTATAGGTTTCGCCGTAGGTTCCGCTCTCGATATGGCCGGCGATTACATTTCCCTTATAGATAAGTATAGTGGCCTTTTCGCCGTCGCGGACGGTATAAACCGCTCTCTCGGCTTTAACGCCCTTGTACTTTTCGAGGTTAAAGCCCGCCTGTTTTTGCAGGGTATTATAGTATTTATAAGTAACGTTGAATTTTTCGGGGATAATAACCTCGTCCTTAATCTCGGATTTAGGTTTAATTTTTATCCCGAACTGAGCAAAAAATTCCTCGCGGGATTTCGTATCGGAAACCTCGGTAAAAAATCTTCCGATTTCGTCGCTCGAGGCGTACTCCTCGGCTGAACCTCCGCGTTCGCTTCCGATTAAAAAGCAAATCCCCGTAAGCGTCAGCGCGCATACCGCTGCCGCCGCGAGTTTTATAAAATGTTTTTTATTAAAATAAATAATCGGCATACAATCACCCGCTTGATTATATGCGGGAGATTGATTTTTAAGACTTGGTTATAATATCGAATATATCCGCGGGTTTCTCGGCAACCGCTATATACGGATGTTTAAGCATATCCTCGACCTTTCCGTAACCGAACCCGCACGCGATAAAATCAACCGCGCAAAGCTCCGCTCCCAAAGCGTCGAAGTAAGTATCCCCTATCATAACGGCTTCGGCTGTATTTCCGCCGAGCCTTTCGACAGTGTACGGAATCAGGTCCTTTTTATCCTTACGGGTACTGTCGCGGTTAGAACCGCAAATCGCGTCGAAATATTTAGTAAGACCGATTATATCAACTACTTTTTCGGAGTTTTCCTCGAGCTTAGACGAACATACCGCGAGCTTATAACCCTCGGTCTTGAGATTTGTAAGCACATTCTCAATTCCGTCGTAAGCCTTATTCATTAAAATACCCTTTTCGGCGTAATGACGCATATAAATATCGTACGCCTTATCGTAAAGCTCATCGGGGAATTTACATATATTCTTAAATGTGCTGACTAACGGCGGGCCGATGTACTTCGTATAATCGGAAAAATCCACTCCCGTTACATTTAATTCCTCACAGGTTTTCTCTAAGCTGTACCTGATACCCGAAGCGCTCGCCGAGAGCGTTCCGTCTAAATCGAACAGAATATATTTATACTTCACTGAACTTTTCATTCGCCTTTTTCTGAAATTTCCCGGAGTTAACGCTCACGCGCGTATGACTGCCCTTAGCGATAAGCCCCTTTTCGTCGTAGGCCTCGATATCGAATTTAAAAAATCTTCCGTCACTCTCTTTAAGAACAGCCTTAGCTCTTATCTCAGCCGCTACAGGAGTCGGGCTTACGTGTTCGATATTAATCATAGTTCCAACGGTGGTAAAATCGTCATCGACACCCCTTTTAGCGAGAGTAGAAGCGGCGTTTTCCATAAGCGCGGCTACCGCGGGAGTAGCGAGAACCTCTAAATCTCCGCTGCCCATATAAACCGCGAGCATTTCGGGAGTAACACTCTCTTTTATCTCTAAGCTGTCGCCTATATTAAGCATATATAAAACCTCTCTTGTTAGCAAAGTTAATTTATGATAGAATATATTGTATCAATTTTTCGGTAAAACCGCAAGGAGTATCGTATGAAAAAACGAATTAATCTTATAGACGAGTTACGGGGCGCGCTGATTATCGCCGTGGTAATCTGCCACCTAATTTACTCGATGGACGTAGTTTTTCATATTGAGGCGGTAAGAGGCGCGTATGTATCTATGCTGGGATGGCAGCCGATTATCCCCGCGCTGTTTATACTTATCTCGGGAGTATCATTTCAGCTGAGCCGAAATAACGTAAAACGCGGACTTAAACTTCTCGCTATCTCGGCGGGAATAACGCTTGTGCTGTGGATAATTATGCCCGACCAGATAATATGGTTCGGAATACTGCACTTTCTCGCGGTGATGAATATCGGCTTCGGGCTAATAAAAAAATACGTCGATAAAATCCCCGCGGTTTTCGGGATAGTTTTATTCGCGGTACTGTTTGTGCTGACATTTAACGTACACCGCGGATATATCGGAACAGACGGAATATGGACATATCAGCTCCCCGAGTTTTTGTATCAAACCGACCTGGCCGCTCCGCTCGGATTTTGTACAAGCTCGTTTCGATCGGCGGACTACAACCCGCTTTTGCCGTGGATGTTTATGTTTTTAATCGGAGCTATACTCGGAAGATATACGAATAAAATCCCCGACGTCCTCGCTAAACCTCACATTAAACCGCTAGCGTTTATCGGCAGACATACGCTTATTATCTATATCGTCCACCAGCCGATTATTGTCGGAGTTCTGAGCGTAATATACGGAAAATCTTTTTTGTAGCAAACGCATAATTTTATGAATAAAATAAATATTATGACAAATACTTGCAATTGTCTGAAATATGTTATATAATATTGTCAGGCAAAGCTTATGAAAAGTTTTCAAAGGCAGCAAAATCCCCACGAGGCGCAATCTCGTGGGGATTTCTATTCCGTTTTTGCAAGGCGGCTTAACCCTTAGGCTGATTGCCGTTAGCGATGTCTATCCAACCATTTGCAAATATAGTAGGCGGCTACACTTGCCACAATAGACAAAATCAAACTTATGAAAAGCTCCAATGACAGCACCCCCTTCCCTTGCCTGTCTGGGGGCGGCAACAGATTTATTATATCACACAATAATAATCTTGTCGACAAAGAAAACTTTACAACTATTTTACTGTATGTTATTTAATTTCTTATTTTTATTGTGATTAAAATGGTTTTATGTTATAATTACTAAAGTTTAGTATATGAGGAGTAAGATAAAAAATGAAATTAGGTATTGTCGGACTTCCGAATGTCGGAAAGAGCACACTTTTTAACGCTATAACAAACGCGGGAGCGCAGTCGGCTAACTATCCGTTCTGCACAATTGAGCCGAACGTAGGCGTGGTAGCCGTTCCCGATAAACGTCTCGACAAATTAGCCGAGATGTACGATCCCGATAAATACACCCCCGCTATGATTGAGTTCGTAGATATCGCGGGGCTTGTAAAGGGCGCGTCAAAGGGCGAGGGCTTAGGCAATAAATTCCTCGCTAATATCCGCGAATGCGACGCTATTGTCCACGTCGTAAGATGCTTCGAGAACACCGACATCGTTCACGTAGACGGAAGCATCGATCCAAAGCGCGATATAGAAACCATCAACTTAGAGCTTATACTCTCCGACGTAGAAATGCTCGAGAGAAGAATCGACAAGACGAAGAAGCTCATTAAGGGCGATAAAAAATACCAGGCTCACCTCGATTTATTCGAGAGAGTTTTAGAAGCCTTAAACGCCGGTAAATCCGCCCGCTCGGTAGAGATGGATGACGAAGAAAAGAAGATTATCTCCGAAGTAGCGCTTCTAACCACCAAGCCGATTATCTACGCCGCGAATATGAGCGACGAGGATTTCTCGAACGGTATCGAGGGCAATAAATTTCTCGATATGGTCAGAGAAGTCGCCAAAGAGGAAAACGCCGGAGTTCTCCCGATATGTGCCGAGATTGAGGCTGAAATCGTCGATATGGACGACGAAGAAAAGGAAATGTTCCTCGCCGATTTAGGCTTAGAGGAAAGCGGTCTCGACCGTCTTATTAAGGAATGTTACTCGCTTTTAGGACTAATAAGCTACTTAACCGCGGGCAAGCCCGAGGTAAGAGCCTGGACTATTACCAAAGGCACCAAAGCTCCTCAGGCGGCGGGTAAAATCCACACCGATTTTGAGCGAGGATTTATCAGAGCCGAGGTAGTAAGCTTCAAAGACCTTATGGAATGCGGTTCAATCGCCGCGGCTAAAGAAAAAGGCCTCTACCGAAGCGAGGGTAAAGACTACGTTATGAACGACGGCGACGTCGTACTGTTCAGGTTTAATGTATAATTTTAACGATTTTAAAAATAACCGTCTACTGTCTTTCGGCAGTTATTTTTTATAGACAAAAGCAAGGGCTCCCTGTTTAACGGGAGCCCTTGTCGTGCTTTATAGTTCATTTCACTAATTTCCTAAGGTATTTTAAAAAATCGTCTAACTATTATATTTCATAGTTTACCCCACTCCTATAAAGCGGACATTATTTTATATTTCCCGCTCAGTTGCGCTTTGCGCACGAGCGATGGAAAAAGCAAAGGCTCCCAAACGGGAGCCCTTGTCGTGCTTTATAGGTCATTTCACTAATTTCCTAAGGTATTTTAAAAAATCGTCTAACTATTATATTTCATAGTTTACCCCACTCCTATAAAGCGGACATTATTTTATATTTCCCGCTCAGTTGCGCTTTGCGCACGAGCGATGGAAAAAGCAAAGGCTCCCAAACGGGAGCCCTTGCTTATAGGAAGGAAAATTTATGAAAAAAATGATATAAAGAAAAGATGTTATCAATGCAATCAGTAAAGTTCTCTTTACTGTGGTTATATAATAAACCCCGAATGTGACAGAATTATGAAGTCTACAAGAACGTTCGGCGATAATTATTGTGAAAACTATCTGAATTTTTCCGTTTTAGTATTGACTTTGGCGTTTTTAAGGCTATAATAATCTAAAAGATAAATCAAGGTAATAGGAGGCTTCAATATGATAAAACGCACATTCTACAATCTTCCGCCCGAAAAGCGCGAGAAGATTATCGACGTTACAAGAAAAGAATTCAGAAAAGGCCATAAGAAAAAGATTACGATAAACAGCGTTATCAAAAACGCCGGTATCTCACGCGGAAGCTTCTACCAGTATTTTGACGATAAGCTTGATTTAGTCGAGCTTATGACGAGCGATATGGTCGATAAGATGGTAAGCTTTATTAAGTCGGAGCTTATCTTAAACGGCGGCGATGTTTTTGAAATTCCGATTAAAATTTTCGACGTAATGACCTCGGAGGATAAAGCTTACAACGATATGATAACTATGACCGACAGGGCAAATTTAAACAGCGATTTAATCGCCGAGTATATGCAGTACCGCTTCCACGAATACGACTTCGTCGGCAAGCTCGCGCCGTATGTAAGCCACAACAACCTCAATCTCAAAAACGAGGAGAATTTTAAATACGTAATCTTTATGATGGAGGACGCTATAAAGAGCGCGATGGCGGCTGTCGCTAAAAACCCCAAGAGTAAGGATAAAGAGAGAGAAATTCTCTACAAAAAAGTAATGCTCCTAAAAAGAGCGGTAAGAGCTTAGAAGTTAAGAGTTAAGAGTTAAAATTTAAAATTTAAAGTTACAAGCTAAAAATTCACGGAGCTGACTTAGGTCGGCTCCGTGTTTTTGCATATTCGTTACATTGCGAGTTGTTTAAGCTGAGAAATAGCTTCTTTCGGGTTTTCGGCTTTAAATACCGCTGTACCCGCTACGGCTACGGCTACGCCCGCTTTAGCGCAGTCGGCGATATTGCCCGCTCCGATTCCGCCGTCCGCCTCGATCAGCACGTCGAGGTTTCTTCTTTTTATCTCGGCTTTTAAGGCCTCAACCTTCGGCAGCATATCCGCCATAAAGCTCTGGCCTCCGAAGCCCGGCTCAACCGTCATAACAAGCACCATATCGACCTTGTCGAGATACTCAAAAACGCTTTCGGCGGGAGTTTTCGGTTTAATAACCAGCCCCGCTTTTACGTTTCGGCTCTTTATCTTTTCGATAGTTTCCGCAGGGTCGCTGTCACTTTCGATATGGAACGTAATTATATCGGCGCCCGCGTCGCAGAAATCGTCAATATATTTAAGCGGTTCGCTTATCATAAGATGGACGTCGAAAACCTTGTCTGAGAATTTTCTGACGTATTTCATAACAGGCGCGCCAAAGGTTATATTCGGCACAAAATGCCCGTCCATAACGTCGAGGTGCATATAATCCGCGCCCGCTTCATCCATTCGTTTTATTTCATCTCCGAAGCGTGAAAAATCGCACGAGAGTAATGACGGAGCAATTAACATAATGTTTCCCCCTTAACTTCTTTGTATCAGCGGCGATATCAACGCTGCCGCCGCCCAGAACAGCGAGTACACCAGTATCTGAATAGTTCCGACAACGGTATTTCCCGCGTATAAGCATAATGTCGCCACGAGTAAAAGCCCTAAAATCAGCGCGATAAGCTGGATAACTATAGCGAGCGAGATATTGCCCTTGATATTTATACAGCCTGCGACTCCGCGCACCATAGAGGAGATTTTTCCGCGCGTACCGAGGTAAGCTCTCGACTTATCCTCTACCTGAGATTGAGCTTCCTTGCAGACGTTACCGAGACCTGTCGGAAGTATTTTTATACTTCTGAAGTAAAGTCCGAAATCTTCGGAAACACGCTCGGCGGTAATGTTGCAGTCTGTAGTTCTTATTAGGTAACTCAGCCCGCTCTGTTCGCCTTTTCTAAGTGACGCGGCGATTTCGGGGTCGGGAGTATAAGTGGTTACGAACATCGAAATCAGCTCGCCCTGCTGGGCTAAATATGTAATTCTTCTGCCTTCGATAAGGTACTTTTCCTCGTAATCCTCGGAAGGCGTGTTGATATTGTACTTGTGCATTAAGGTGCGGTTTCCGACGAGTACACGCTCGCCGTTCACCCTGCCGACTAAGCCCATTCCGTCCTCGTAAAGCACGGTTTCGACCTCGGGCAGAGCGTCGTTCTGCTCTTTGTTCAACATTCCGCGGTTAAATACCGAAGCCATCGGACTTCCCGCTTCCCTGAGTACAGCCGCCGCAGCGTGAACGCTCTCGTCGGTACGGTGGTTAGCGAAGGTTTTAATACCGTCGAGCTTAACCGTTCCCTCGGGATAAAGGTCGGTAGAATCTACCATTACGGAATTAGTGTCGCAGAACTGCTTAACGGACGGATAGCCCGCTATCATAGCGCCCGCGGAGTTGAGCTTTTTACACAGCATACGCATCGGCAAATTCACCGCTAAAAGCGTACAGATTGGAATACTTACGGCGGTCATAACCGCTAAGGTATCGACAGCGCCTGTAAACGACGCGTGGGTTATTCCGTACAGGAAAGCTACCGCCAGCGAACATATCGCCGTAACGGGAGCGATTTTACCCGCTAAATCCTCGCTCGGATCGGGAGCGTAGGAGATTTTAAGGAAGTTCGAGAGGAACTTTGTTTTATGGTGGTAAGCTATAATCGGGCTGTCGTTAACCGTACCGCTTACCATTTTACGAGCGATTTCCTCGTTAGTATAAATCTTAACCGCTCTGCTCGGAGTTTCTCCCGAAATAAACTTAAAGTTATCCTTAACCCTAAGCACCATCATCAGCTTTCCGATACAGTTACAGAGGAAGCCGATAGATACGATTATCGAGTAGAACTGGATTTCGAAATTAGTCTGTCCGACAAGTCTGAACATCGAGATTAAGCTTTGAAGCCCCATACCGATAGAGGCTATCGCGAGCGCGGTATCGGAGTTGCCCTTTAGCTTTACAAGCGGAATCAGTCCCGAGTAAATAGTTACTCGGTTTACGAATATAACCGAGCCCGCGATAAGAAGGTTTAAAATAGCGTAGATAATCGGCGAATTGGGTATAGCTTTAAGCAGCGTGTCGGGGAATATCCCGACAAATATCGTGAGTATAAGCTGCACAAAGGTTATAATGCTCATAAACGTACTTCTTACGAACAGCTTTCTTATATTAAGGTTAAGCTCGTAGAAGATACTGCGTTTATCTTCTTCGCCGGTATAGTCGTCAACGGTAACAACCTGGTCTACGGGCAGGTCGGAATCGTCGGAGTTATCGTTAGAGAAAAATCCTACAACAGCCGAAAGCACCTTTTCCTTACGGGTACGTGTATCGCCGTCCCGGGTGATAGTCTCGACCTTAGCCATCTCCTGCTTTATAACCTGAGAAATAGAGGGATTTTTTGAGCGGAGATACTGTTCGTACTCGCCCTTAACAACCTCGGAAAATCTTCCCGCTTTAACGTGGAGCTTTTCGATTTCGTCGTCCTCTTTATACACCGGAACTTTCGAGCGGATAGTCTTAGCGTCGGGCTTAGGCTTTTTTACGCCGAACTTTTTCTCGTAATTATCGTCGCGGGCAGCGCTTGTCGAGGGCTTGTCCTTTAGAATATCAAGCGAGCCGTCGCCCGAGCCGAACACGGTTCCGATTTCGGGATCGACTTCGGAGAATACGGGCGTATCCTCGATAACGTCCTCGGCGATTTCAGCGTCCTCGGGAATTTCAGGAGTGAGGTTGATTACGCTTTCTTCCTCATTTTCCGAATCCATAAGCATTTCAGCCTGCATAGTAGCGACGTTTTTCTCGCCCTTAATCGAGTTTTCCTCAGCGGGCGGTTCCTCTTTATCAATATCGAGAGGGTTATTATTGGTGAGCCTAATTTTTTTATCAGCCGTGCTGAAAATCTCGTCCATCTCGGGACGAACGCCGTATTTTTCGGCGGCTTTACGCATAGCGTCGCGCTCGGAAATATATCTCGTTTCGGCGAGAATCTGTTCGAGCCTGAACTCTTTCTCGTTAGTATCGACAGTTTCCGCGGAAATATTTATTTTTTGTGAATCAGACTTCTGAGGTTCTGACTTTTGTTTTTTATTTCTCATCTAATCAATCCTTTTTGAGGCAACCGCGTACATCAAAATTCCCGCGGCTACCGAAGCGTTAAGCGAATTAATCCTACCCTTCATCGGAAGCGATACAATCTCATCGCATTTTTCGCGGACAAGACGGCTTATACCCTTTCCCTCGTTTCCGATAACGAGAGCTGCCGCTCCGCTAAAGTCGCAGTCGTTATAATCGGTACCGTTCATATCCGCGCCGTATACCCACACACCGCGTTTTTTTAGCTGTTCTATAGTATTACTTATATTGGTAACCCTCGCCACAGGCACATACTCGACCGCTCCCGCCGAAGCCTTCGACACGGCGAAGCTCAGCCCGACGCTTCTGCGTTTCGGGATAATTACGCCGTGTACTCCCGCGCACTCGGCGGTACGGATAATAGCGCCTAGGTTATGGGGATCTTCTATCTCGTCGAGCACGACGATAAACGGCTTTTCGCCTCTTTCTTCGGCGAGGTTAAAAATATCGTCTACCGAAGCGTACTCCTTAACGGCGGTATAGGCGATTATGCCCTGGTGGTTAGAGTGTCCCGATGCGTAGTCGAGCTTTTTTACATCGACTTCCTTAATCGGTATATTCTTTTTCTTAGCCTTAGCGAGTATACCGACTACGGCGCCGTTTTTCTCGCCCTTAGCTACAAGTATACGGTCAATCTCGCGTCCGCCTCTTAAAGCTTCGCTGACGGGATTTCTGCCGATAATTATATCGTCTTTTTTATTCGGGTTTTCCATATATTACTTCCTTATCTAATTCGTTATCATAATATACCATTTTATAGTATAGCAAAGCTTTAGCCTTTAATAATTTTTAATAAGAATTAAATCAAAATTCACCTTCATCCTGCGCCCTAAACGCTAAGCATATGCGCTCCTATGTCAATATAATCGGGAATAATACCGTACATACCGCTTTCTTTATCCAGAAAGAGGTCGAGCTTCGGCGGAAAAGCGCTGAACGAAAAGTACATTATAAATATAAGCAGCAGCATAAAACACGCCGCAAAAAAGAATCCCGAGATATCTTTATCCATAAGCGTTAAGACTTTTGACAACGCAAATCCCGCGCCCAGCGCGACGAGCGTTATCGGCTCGCTGTAGCCGTCGGGAATAATCCGCGCGAGCAAAATATATATCAAAACGCAGGCGTAAACTCCGAGCGCCTTAGCGCATACGAACCTCCGAAAATACGGGCGGGTAACCATAAGCTCAGTTAAGCCGTACATTATATAAACGAGGATAATAGGCTTTAGCTGTTCCCAGATACTTGAATTTACCGAGCCGAACAGAATCCCCGCGGTACTGCCTTTTAAAAAGGTATACACGTTTCTAAGCAGGCTGACTGTTATCATACAGAATATTATTCCGCTAAGCTCCATAAAATTAAAAAGAGATTTCCTCATATACAAGCTCCTTTCGAACAGTAAAGTATATGAGAAAACTCGGTTTTAAATGAAAATATTACATTACGGTAACCTTTAATTTCTAAATGGAATTAAAAGACGATTTATTAATTTTTAAAAAGAAATATACTATTTGTATAGTTCTTTTTGTTCAACAAAATTGTGGAAAACTCTGTGGATAATGTTAAGAACTATTTTTGAATATAGTGTTTATCAGCGTTCTTTTTGAACATTTTTTAACTTTCCACATTCTCCGCAAAGTTTTCAACAATATTCTTTAAAGCAATTTTTACCCGTTTTTATATTACAAATAGTAATATAGGCTTGTCAATTACATTAAAGAAAAATAAATATATTTTTTAAAAAATTAATAATTCCAAAAAGAAAAAATCAGGGCGGTTTACACCCTGATTTTGTATATATTGTTTAAACAATAGCCTGCAAAAGCTGTTCGAACAGCGACACGCTCGCCAGTCCGCACACAAGCCCCAGAACCATTCCGACAAGTACGTCGGAGAGGTAATGTACTCTAAGGTAAACTCTCGAGAAAGCAATCATAACCGCGCAGATAAACACAACAAGCGCCGTTATCGGCGAACATCTGATAAGCGCTACCGAAACTACGCAGAACGACGCGGAAGTATGTCCCGACGGAAAAGAGTAATACTTAGGTCTATGTATAAGCTGTTCTTCGTCGGAAAGCTTCCATACAGGCCGCTCGCGCCGAACTATGTGCTTTAGAATAAGCTCGCAGAGCGTCTGTGTAAAAGCGAGCGCGAAGATTATATTCGCTCCCGTAACTCTCCACGGCGCGTAAATCAAAAACGGCATACATATGGCGAACCATATCATACCGCCGTTGCCCGCGGTTGAAGCAGCTATCATTATTTTGTTTTTCAAGGGTGAGCGGAATTTGATAATGTTATCTATAACCTTATCGTCAAGCGCCTGAACTCGTCTGAACATAGCTAACCTCGGTTTAAAAATAATTCTTCTATAAGTATAGCACAGCCAAGCCGATTTGAAAAGCGTAAAATTATGTCATTTAAACTTTTTTACACACAGCTATAAACCTGTTGAACTTATCGCCGCCCGCGGATACGCAGGTAATAAGCGTTAGGAGCTGTTTTTTCGGGCGGATAACGATATCGTTAGTGTACTCGGGAGCGACGATATGGGTTTTAATAACCCTGTAATTAATCGTACCCCAGTAATTCTTTACGGTAACGGTATTGCCGGTCTTTAAATTTTTTACGTTATTAAAAAGCTCCCTGCCGGTATAGCCCGAATGCCCCGCAAGCGCGCAGTTAGCGTTCTTGCTGTTAACAGGAAGCGAGGTGTTACAAAGATGCGCCGCGCCGTAGTTCAGCATAGAATCGTTAGCGCCAAGGTAAATCGGAAGCCTCATATTAATCGCGGGAGCAGATACGTAACCGTAAATATTATTATAAATCCCGTATTTATTAAGGTTAATCGCCGCCTTGGAGTAGTCGCTCGTACTGACTGTACCCTGGTTCGAGAAAATATTTTTGTTATACTTTTTACTCGCCTTTAACAGACGGTCGAGCTGTTCTTTAGTCGGAGCGGTAATCTTTTCGCCCGAAGAGGTCGTGTCCGAAGCTGATTTTTTCGAAGTTTTTCCGGTATTTTTTTTAGCTTTTTTGACGATTTCGTCGAACTCGTCGGCAATTTTATTAGCGGTGTAATTGTTGACGGAGGTTGAAACAGGCTCGAAAAGCAAAAATCCGATTCCCGCAACAAGCATAAGCGACGCGATAATTATAATTACCTTTTTCAAGCTTTCACCTCCGATAGAAACTAAATCTATTATAGTACATAGAAAGCTTAAATGCAAACGGAGTTTGAATGGAGAATTGAGTGTAGGAAGAATCTCGTGTCCCTTTTCAAAGGGACCGAAATTGTTGCGAGCTTCGTGAGCCGATTTCGAGGGATTAAGTTGTTTCTTTACGAAGCTTATAGAAAACACCCGCTAATAGACCGCTTCGCTATCTAATCCCCCAAAATCGACGACCTAAAGGTCGTAGCGATTTTGACCCTCTAAGCGAGGGCGGCACCCCTTTTGTCAGCTTCGCTGACATTTCCCCCAACGGGGGAATTTCCTTTAATAAGGGGTACGAGTGTTCTTCGCTCTTAACAGACTTCTGAAAACTGCCTGCCTCGAACTAAAAAGGACTGCCGGAGCAGTCCTTTTATGAATCAATTAGTGGCTGAGCTTTGAATACTTCTTCTTTCTTAAAGCGATTAGGAAGAGTATAACCGCTCCGCCGATAAGCATAGCGCCGATGCCTGTGAACATCATAGTCGGAACCATACCTGTCTTAGGAAGCTTAGCGGGAGTATTCTTGATAGTGACCTCAACAATTCCGTCGTCGGGAGACTCAAGCTCGCCGTCGGAGAACTTAGGCTCAATCTTTACGGAGTAAACTTTAGTATTAAGGTTGTAGCCCTTGATTGTCTTAGTCTCCTTAACGTAGTAGGTACCCTTGTCAAGACCTGTGAATGAAGCTAAGCCCTCCTCGTCGGATGTAGCCTTAGCGATAGCGTTCTCGCCGTTCTTAGCGTCGTCCTCGGAAGCGTATACCGCGAACTGAGCGCCCTTGAGCGGATCGTCGGTTTCGGAGTCAACCTTATTTACGTCAATCTGGAATGTGTAAACTACTACCTCGTTACCGTCCTTCTCGTGAGCCTTGCCGTCAGCGTCAATCCACTTGAGCGAATCGCTGTTCGGGTTGCCCTCGGAGCCTACGACAGCGTCCTTGTTGAGAGTAGCTGTGTAAGTTACGATAACGTCCTTATAGCTGTAGAAATCGTTATCGGAAAGAACCGACTTATCAATATCTACATCAAAGCCCTCGTCGGTTTTCTTAACCTTATACTGAGAATCTGTAAGAGTCTTTTTACCGTCGAGTGTTACGGATTTAATCTTATCAAATGTAAAGCCCTCGCTCATTGTATCTACGATAGTATAGCCGTTGAGCTTTCTTGTAGTTGTACCTGTTACCTTAGAGGTAAGAGCGAATGTCACCTTTTCCTGCATAGCGGCTGTGCTGTAGAGGTCGGTGTACTTAGAATTAACGATTTTCTTGTTAATTTCGGGAGTAGGCTCTACCTCTGTAGCGGGCTCGGTTACAGGATCTGTGGGAGCGACTGTTGTCGGAGCAACTGTTGTGGGTTCAACAGTTGTCGGAGCGACTGTTGTAGGAGGCTCGGTAGGTTCTTCTGTAGTCGGCTCTGCTGTTGTGGGTTCAGCCGTTGTCGGCTCAGCTGTTGTGGGTTCAACTGTAGTCGGTTCAGCTGTTGTGGGTTCAGCGGTTGTCGGAGCAACTGTTGTAGGAGGCTCGGTGGGATCCTGTTTATTTGTAAATGAAGCCTTGTTGTTATCGCCCTCGGCGATTTTACCTGTAATCGGGTTCTCAGCGGCTGTGTAGCCCTGTTTATCTGTCTCGGTAATCTGGTATGTCGCGCCTACGGGGAGACCTACAACTGTTACCTTATCGGATGAATTGAATGTAAATTCACCGCTTTGACTCATCTGCTTAGCGTTTGTAGCGTCTGTCGAATAATAAAGCGGATAAGCCTTATAGTCGGTGCCGCCCTTGATATCGACCTTCATAGTGAATGTGAAGTCGTCGGTATCGGAGGAAGCCTGACTGTTGCTGTCTATAATACTCTTCTCGATTGTGAGCGGAGCCGCCTGTACCGTATTTACAAAATCGGCCCTCATCTTAGCGGGATCGAGATCGCTCGTGGAACTTTTAAGCTCGAACTCGTCGGTAGCCTTGGAATCAGCGTTGTCGGCGCTCTTGGCAACGACATTCTCATTCGCGGTAAGGTCTACTACCTGCCAGGAAGTCTTATAAGTAAAGTTCGAGTTGTAGGATTCGGTTACTTTAAGCTTGCTTCCCGAAGCGTATTTATTGTTAAGGTCTTCGCCTGTATTTTCGCCGTCTTTAAGCTTAGCGTCAAATTCCTTAGTACCGTCTGTTACGGCGAAGTTGAACTCCTCGTTCTTTAACTCGTCGCCGACAGCGTCTGTGATAGCGCCGTTAAGACCGTCGTACTTAACCTCTTTGGTTACGGCAACCTCGTTCTGAGCGGGAGTCATAGTGAACGCCATACTACAGTTGGACTCGATTAAGCCTCTCTCCATATAGAAAATGGTCATATGATAAACTTCGTTCTCGTCGAGAGTCTGATACTGAGTTCTGTTGAGAGGAGCGAAGCCGAAGTTAGTAGTTTCGGTCTCGGTTTTTCCGTCAACCTGAGGAATTACGGGGCCGCCGCCTGTATAAGCCGGGTTATCGGGATAAGTCATCATATTGATATGCTCGGAAACCTTACCCGAAACAGCGTCGTCGGTGCCGTCTTTCTTAGGCGTCTCGGACCAATCGTCCTTAGCCTTACAAACAGCGAACTGATCCATATCGCTGAGCTTAGTTCCGCCGGAGCCGTTAGCGTCGGCTGAAACGTAATAAACGTTAACCTTAGAGCCGTTCTCGCCGTTAGCCTCGGGGAATCCGTTACACTTAGTAACGTCGTACCATTCACCGCCGCGGTCGTTGCTCCAGGCGTGAACCTTCATATTATCTCCCCAGTTGTATTTATCGTAGATATAAATACCTCTGCTGTTGTTGGTATCGCCTACGTGAGCCGTTTTGCTGGCTGTAGCTTCCATCTTGCTGAAGTCGATGGTACCCGAAGCTTTCTTATGGTTACCGCCGAGATCGAGAACGAGCTGGGAGTTAGAGCCGTCACGTTTAGAAATATATACCCAAAGGTCGTCGTCGCCTGTATAAGTAAACTTAACAGGAGAGCCGTCGTCTAAAAGACCGTCCTTCGGAACCTTAAAGTCCATATCCATCTTGATACCGAAACCGTGGTCGAGGTTATCGTTACCGCCTCGGCTTCCCTTAGTAGCGGCGGAGTTATTGAACGGATAGATTCCGTAGTAAGTGCCGTCCTTATAGGGCTTGCCTGTTTCGCTGTATGTATCGTCGGGGTTCATAAAGTATTTGAGCGCGTCCTGTACGCCGTAGGTAGTACCCTGGCCGTAGTTTACGGACTTGGGAGTAGTACCGTCCCACTCGAAGAATACGTTATCCTTAGCTCCCTGAGAGTCGAAAGAATAAGTAGTAACCTTGCCGTTCTTGCTGGAACGGAACGGGAATGAGGACGAAATTGTCTTAGCGTTTCTTCCTAAAGCGGCAGCGTCGAAGTAAATCATCTTGTTGCCCGCGGCGTTTTTAATATCGCCGTTCTGGAGCGTTGTATCCGCTAAGCCTTTAACGGAAGTATGATAATCTACAAGCGCGTTAGAGTTATTCTCAAGGTAGTTAAAGTTAGCTAAGCCCTGTTTAGCTGTATCATAAGGACCGCCGTGAGTTCTTCTCTCGCCTGTTGAGCCGTCAATTACGGGATACGCGTCGTGGTTATTACAGAAGTTACCGAAGTAAAGAGGATGTGTCCAGTTACCAACGTTGTTGCTGATAAGTCTGTTAAACTGGTAGAAAGGATACCAGTTATCCTCGGAGCCGTTATAACGTGTACCTGCCTGAATAGGCTTGAGCCAACCATTCTGAAGTTCCTGATCGGAAAGATAATCAAAATAAGTAGCGTCAACCCAGAACGCGTCTTTTGCCTGCGACTGGGCCTTTGTACCTACGGGTACGGCGAAATCGGTGCTTGTTGCCGCGGAAGCGTCAACTCCGGCTGTGACGGAGAAAGCTACCGTTAACGTAGAAGCAACGATCAAAACAGCTAAAAGCATCGGTAAAAATCTTGCTTTTAAAATGTTTTCTGTCTTTGAAAAATATTTCAAAACTTTTCCCTCCTATGCGAAATTTTGCGAATAAAAAAAGCAAAATCCCACAATATTCTTTATGATAATTATAGCAGAGTGAAAAATCTTCTATTTTCTTTTAGAGAATTATCTAAAAGAAAATAAATTCAAATATTGCAATTTTTTTGTATAATATACCTAAAATTACCGCTCGGTTTTGTATATCTACGATAGTTGAAATTATTTCAGCGGGTTCGGAAAATTTTTCATCAAGTTCGGAAAATTCTTCCGCAGGTTTGGAAAATTTTTCCGCAGGTTTGGAAAATTTTTCCGCATATAATAATATATATAATAATAAATAAAACAATAGTTTATAATACAAAAACAAATATTTACCATTGGACAAGTTTTCTCGGGTAAGGGACAAATTGTCTAGAGGGTAGGACAATTTGTCTATATGTTAGGGACAAAATGTCCACATATAATAATATATATAATAATAATTATAATATTTAGTTTATAATAAGCAAACAAATTCTAAATTTAGGATTTAGGGGGTAGGATGTAGGGTGTAGGATATAATCTAGTAATGAAAAACGCAGGCTCGAGGTGAGCCTGCGCGTATTACGTATTATTTAACCTTTACTTTAATCTTAAAGCTTACGCCGTTAACCTTAACGGTTATTTTAGCTTTTCCCTTTTTATAAGCTTTAATCTTAAGCTTTTTAGCCGAGGTTTTGGAAACAACCTTGGCGACCTTTTTCTTAGTGGATTTATAGGAGTTCTTAACCGAGGAAGCTTTACCGCTAATCTTAACGGTTAAGGGCTTTTTCTTAGTCAGCGTATAAACCTTCGACTTTTTGAATTTTTCACCGCCGACCTTAATCGAGGGGTTCGAGGTTACTTTTACCGTACAGGTAAGCTTTTTACCGTCGGTAAGGGCAGCGGTTATAGTCGCCGAGCCCTTTTTAAGCGCGGTAACTTTTCCGTTCTTAGTAACCTTAGCTACGGCTTTCTTAGAGGTTGCCCAGCTCTTAACCGTAGCGTTCGTTACCTTTAGAGTTTTAGTCTTACCCGCTTTCAGAGAAGCCTTTGAGGCGGAGATTTCAGCGGTTACCTTGGGAGCGTCCTCGGTATTATCGTTCACCTTTTCCGAAACGGCGGTATCGCTCATCTCCTTAGACAGCCAAGCCGAACGGCTTACCATCCAGTCGCGGGCGTAGTTGTACATACCCTCGAAATTATTCGAATAGGAAGTCGGGTACTTGTTTACGTAGTAGGTGTTAGTTTCCTTATCGAACGATGCATTGGTGAGAGAGCTGTGGTCGGCAATCCAACTGCCTGTATTTAAGAGCCATCCGCTCTTATAGTTCATTTCGGCGGTCTTTTTAACGAGCTTGTAGTAATCCTGAGCCGAATAGAAATCCTTATTTATAGTTTCGTCGGACTTAACGGAGGTGAAGTGGTCGATAGCGGGAATGTACTTTTCAGCCCAGAGAGCTTTTGCGCGGTTTAAAATCGGCGTGTTCTGAGCGAAGCGGTTCATAATATTTGAGGAAGTTTTACTGCTTCCGCTCTTGCCCTTATATTTACACCACCAGCCCGTGTAATCCTCGTAATCGTTAACCCCGATACTCATAAGCTCGTACTGAACGCCGACAGCGTTGCCGAGCGAGTTATCGTAGTCCCATACGGGCGAGCCGTAGAACTTAAACGCGCCGTTTTCGTCCTGTCTATAGGTAAAGAACAGGCTCGACACGCCCGCGTCCCAGTTTTTGCCGAGCTCGTTGATAAGGTAGATATTCGCGAGCGAATCAACGTCGGCGTAGGGAGAGAGGTCGGCGGTTTTACTTCTCGCGGCGTTATAGAAAGCGTCGAACTTAGTCTTTACGTAGTTTTTAACCTCGTTGTAGCCCTTATCTTCCTCGGAGAGCTCGGGAGCTTTAATGGTAATTTTAGGTCCTCCCGAAAGCTTTACGAAATAGTCCTCGCCCTCGACAGCGCTCGAGTCAACCTCGCACAAGAACGGGAAGTCCTCTTTTACGTTGCCTTCGGCGTCGAGGTAATCATCTTCCCCGAAGTCATCAATGAGCGAGTCGGAGCCGACCTCGATTTTCTCGGTCAACTGGTACGAGCCCCAGTAGTAACCGTTAACGTAAAAGTCTACATATCTCGAATCCGGGGCATAGGGCATTCCAACAGCGTCGGAAAGGTCGTATAAAAAGCGGTTTCTCGAAAGGGAGTCATCCTGATAATTAGCGAGGAGCGAATACTTCTTGGACGAATCCATACCCGCGATGCTCACCTTTTTATCATAGGTAATATTGAAGGGCTTTTTAGCCTTGCCCCAGGTTGTATTACCTCTGCCCTTAATCTTCTTAACAGGCGTATTGTCGATTTTTCCGTCGGGAGTAACGATAGCTCCCGCAGCCTTAGCGGAATAATCCTTATCGCTGCTTAAATAAGCGAAAAGCTCGGTGCCTTTTCCGTCGGCGTCACTGTTGTTGACATAAATCGCCGCTTCGGCGCTCGACTTAATAAGCGTGAGCTTATAATCCTTTCCGTTAGCCTTTACGGTATAGGTTTTACCCTCGTCGTAGTTTACAACAGCGGTTTTTCCCGCGGGAATAACTGTACCGTTCACCTCTACGTCAGCAGAAAACGCGTTGTAGATTTCGACCTTATTATCGTCGGCGGACGACGGCAGGAAGAAGTATTTTTGAGAGGTATTAATATCGCCGTAATCCTCGTCGTGTTCGCACTGCCACTCGCTCCAAGCCTCAGCGTCATCGCTTTCGGCGACAGCGTGAGCGTAGAGCGCGTTTTCTGTATTAAACGAGATAGTTTTTTTCGTTTCCTCGGCGTTAAAGCTAACCGTACAAACAACCGAAACCAGCATTAATACAGCCAGTAAAACAGAAATTGTTTTCTTCATAGTTTTTCTCCTTTTGTTAATTTCAAAACGCTTTTAAATTATAATATATAATTTTTTTAAAGTAAAGCAAAAACGGCATAATACCAACTTTTTTCACTAATAACGGACTCTGAATCCGCGCTCGTCCTCCACAGCGGGAATTTCTTTAACGCGTATGCTGTCAATTTGTATATACCGCGCGTTTTCGAGAGCGTTAATCACGTCGTTAATCTGCGTATCCGAGCCCTGAGCTTCCATAGTAACCGAGCCGTCGTATTCGTTACGAACCCAGCCCGTTACTCCGTACAGGCTCGCGGCATGGCTCGCGTGATAGCGGAATCCCACGCCCTGAACCAAGCCGTAAAAGCTTATAGATTTTCTTTTTAGATTTTTTCTGTCCATAGCGCACCTCGCAAGTTTATTAAATTATAAGATAAAAAAGTAATTTTTTCAAGAAAAAGAGATAACCCCGCGCAAAAGCGGGGTTACTCATAATGTTTATGTCTATAGGTGTGGAATGAAAAGGCTGATTAAATAGCGGAAAATCCTTTTTCCAAATCCGCGATAATATCGTCGATATGCTCCGTACCGATAGAAAGGCGGATTGTGTTCTGCTTAATACCCTGGCTTAGAAGCTCGGCTTCGGTGAGCTGGGAATGGGTTGTCGAAGCGGGGTGGATTACGAGGCTCTTAACGTCAGCGACATTCGCGAGAAGCGAGAAAATCTCGAGGTTGTCGATAAACTTCCAAGCTTCTTCCTTACCGCCCTTAATCTCGAATGTAAAGATAGACGCTCCGCCGTTTTTAAAGTATTTTTTATACAGAGCGTGGTCGGGATGTTTTCTTAAAGACGGGTGGTTAACGGCTTCAACCTTGGGATGTTTATTTAAGAACTCGACAACCTTCTTAGTATTTTCGGCGTGTCTGTCGAGCCTGAGCGAGAGGGTTTCTACTCCCTGAAGTAACAGAAACGCGTTAAAGGGAGAGATTGTCGCGCCTGTATCACGAAGCAGAATCGCTCTGATATATGTAACGAAAGCCGCGGGGCCTACAGCGTCGTAGAACGACACTCCGTGGTAGCTCGGGTTAGGCTCGGCGATATTGGGATATTTTCCGCTTTCCTTCCAGTTGAATTTACCCGACTCGACAATAATTCCGCCGAGGGTTGTGCCGTGACCGCCGATAAACTTAGTCGCCGAATGTACCACGATATCGGCGCCGTGCTCGATAGGTCTGATTAGATAAGGCGTGCCGAAGGTGTTGTCGATAACGAGCGGAAGTCCATGCTTATGGGCGATTTCCGCGATAGCGTCAATATCGGGGATATCGCTGTTCGGATTGCCGAGGGTTTCGAGGTAAACCGCTCGTGTGTTATCCTTGATAGCCGCCTCGAGCTCCTCAAGATTATGCGCGTCTACAAAAGTAGTTTCGATGTTGTACTGAGGTAAGGTATGCGCCAGAAGATTATAGCTTCCGCCGTAGATAGTTTTTTGGGCTACGATATGACCGCCGTTAGCGGCGAGAGCCTCGATAGTATAGGTGATAGCCGCGGCTCCCGAAGCGAGAGCCAATGCCGCTGAACCGCCCTCTAAAGCGGCGATTCTCTTTTCGAGCACGTCCTGGGTAGTATTAGTAAGACGTCCGTAGATATTGCCAGCGTCGGCTAAGCCGAAACGGTCGGCGGCGTGCTGACTGTTTCTGAACACATATGATGTTGTCTGATAAATAGGAACGGCTCTCGCGTCTGTCGCGGGATCGGGCTGTTCCTGGCCTACGTGTAACTGTTTTGTTTCAAATTTATATTCACTCATTTTTGTTTTCTCCTTTTTCTTCGTAATTTTTAATTGCTTCATGGATAGCTTCCTGGGCTAAAACCGAACAATGCATTTTATATCCCGGAAGTCCGTCTAACGCCTCAGCTACCGCCTTATTGGTGAGCTGATCGGCTTGTTCTAACGGCTGACCTTTTATCATTTCGGTAGCCATAGAGCTCGAGGCTATGGCGCTCGCGCAGCCGAAAGTCTCGAATTTCACGTCCTTTATAATATCGTCCTCGATTTTGAGGTACATTTTCATAATATCTCCGCATTTAGCGTTTCCTACTTCTCCGACACCGTCAGCGTCCTCGATAATTCCGACGTTGCGGGGGTTGAGAAAATGGTCCATAACTTTATCGCTGTATAATGCCATAATGTCCTCCTAATTTACAAAATAAATTCTTTTTTGCCTGAGGTTAAGTCACGCCATACGGGTGAAAATCCTCGAAGATACTCGACTACTTCCTTGACGGATTTAATAATATAGTCGGCTTCTTCCATAGTCGCGTCTGCGCCGAGGCTTATCCTGAGCGAGCCGTGGGCTACATCGTGAACCCGTCCTATCGCGAGAAGTACGTGGCTCGGATCTAACGCTCCCGATGTACAGGCGCTTCCCGAGGACGCGCTTATTCCCTTTTGGTCGAGAAGTATCAGGAGCGATTCACCCTCGATACCCTCAAAACAGAAGCTTATGCTATTACACATTCGCTCGCGCTCGTCGCCGTTTAGGGCGCAGTGCGGAATTTCTTTTAAGCCTTTTATAATATAGTCGCGTATAGGGGTAAGGCGTTCATTTACCGCCTGCATATTTTCGACGGATTCTTTAAGCGCCGCCGCCATAGCGGCTATACCCGCGACATTTTCGGTACCCGCGCGCTTACCCTTTTCCTGAGCGCCGCCTTCGATTAAATTCGTAAGCCTTATACCCTTTCGGGCATACATAAAGCCCGCGCCCTTGGGACCGTTGAACTTATGAGCCGAGGCGGAGAGCATATCTATATTCATAGCCTTGACGTCTATCGGCATATGTCCTACCGCCTGAACAGCGTCGGTATGGAACAGCACTCCCTTTTCCCTACAGATTTCTCCGATTTCTTTAATCGGCTGGATTGTACCGATTTCGTTATTTACCGCCATCACAGTAACTAAGCAGGTGTCCTCTCTAATCGCTGCCCTCAGCTCGTCCGCGTCCACAATTCCGTTTTCTTTAACGGGAAGAAGCGTTACGGTAAAGCCGTTTTTCTCGAGACGTTTAAGCGTATGCAAAATAGCGTGGTGTTCTATCGCGGTCGAGATAATATGGGTTTTGCCCTTGGCTTTTCCAATCTCAGCCGCCGAGAGCAGAGCCTGGTTATCGGCTTCGCTGCCGCCCGAGGTAAAGATAATTTCGCTCGGGTGAGCGTTAATGATTTCGGCAATTGAAAGTCTCGCTTCTTCGAGCTTTTCCTTAGCCTTTTGACCGATAGTATATAGGCTTGAGGGGTTGCCGTAGAAATTCTTTATGCAATCGAGCATTGTATTTAAAGCGGTATCGCTGATTTTAGTAGTTGCCGCGTTATCCGCGTAAATCTTCATACGTTTTCTCCTTAGAATTTTTCTGTATTATACACTAAATAACCTACTATGTCAATAGGTTTTCTAGAATTAGTTTTAAAAAAAGAAACCGCCCGGCTCAGCCGAACGGTCTCTCGGAGAAAAAAGATTTATTTATACTTGATTTCTGTGTAACCAAGATCTGAATATGGGGTCTGAGCCGTAGCAGCGCTTTTACAATGGCTGTAGGAGCGCTCTAGGATATAATACTTACTGCTCTCCTTAGCGAAAGCGGTCAACGCCACGCCGACTACCGCGATTACGGCGAGTACAACCGCCGCGAACACGGTCAGCGTGATGTACTGAGAAGCGGTCGGAGTTCTTCGGCTTTGGCGGACAGCTCTCACCGAAGCGTTCCCCGAGCGGTAGTTTTGAGTTTTTGAGTAATTCGAATAATTTTTCATAATAACCTTCCTTTGCAGTTTTTTATTGACTTTACTACTCTTGTTATGTAAAATTTAATTATAAATTTTTTTGAGGTAAGATATGAGAAAAAGATTTTTTGAAATAATAGAATCCGCTAATGAAAATGACCGTCTGAGTAATGTTTACGACGTATTTATGATGGTAGTCATTATAGGCAGTCTTATACCGCTAATGTTCAAAGAAGAAAATTTACTTTTCTTTATAATTGATAAAGTCGCCTTAGTTGTTTTTATAATAGATTACATATTAAGGTTATTTACCGCGGACTTTAAACTAAACAGAGGTAAACTGTCATTTCTTATTTATCCAATCACACCTATGGCGATAATTGATTTATTGAGTATTTTGCCCTCTGTATCGCTTATCAGCAACAGTTTCCGTATATTCAGAATATTCAGACTTTTCCGAACAATGCGCGTGCTGAGGGTGTTTAAGTTTGTGCGGTACTCAAAAAGTCTGCGTATAATAATCGCGGTTTTAAAACGCCAGCGCAAACCGCTTTTGACCGTACTAGTTATCGCTGTAGTCTATATACTTATCTCAGCGTTAGTCGTCTTTAATGTCGAGCCTGATTCGTTTAACAATTATTTCGAAGCGGTTTACTGGGCAACAGTTTCACTTACAACTATGGGTTACGGTGATATATCTCCTGTGACAACTGTCGGCAGAGCAATCACCATTGTATCTTCTCTTTTCGGAATAGCGGTAATCGCATTACCGTCGGGTATTGTAACAGCAGGTTTTATCGAAGAAATCTACAAAGAAAACTCTACAAACGACGAAGATAAGCCTGACTAACTTGTCCTTACATTTAAGCTTACATTTAATATTATAGCTCATTCACTGTCCTATAAAACAGACAGTGAATTTGTTTTATAACCTTTTTATAAAAATTATTTCGTAATATTGACGAGGTGGGCTATAGCGGGGATTGAGCCGCCCTGCTGGGACGAGGTTGTACTCATAAGCGCGCCTGTAGCGATAAACAGGATATTATTGTACTTTCCGTTTTCGATAGCGGGCAGAATTGTCGAACACAGCACCGACGCGCAGCATCCGCACCCCGAACCGCCCGCGTGTACATCCTGAGTTTTTCTATCGAAAATCATTAAACCGCAGTCGTTGTGGCGGTTTTTAATATCTATACCCTCACGCCCGAGAATTTCGTACAGACATTTAGAGCCGACCGCTCCCAAGTCGCCCGTCAGGATTAAGTCGTAATCCTCGGGAGAAGTATTCGTATCGTTCAAAAAATCGATTATGGAATCCGCCGCCGCGGGAGCCATAGCGGCGCCCATATTATTCAGGTCGGCGATATCGTAGTCTACGATTTTTCCGATTAAGGCTCGGTGAAGCTCCAATCCCTTTGAGTCAGGCTCAACGATACAGCTTCCGCTGCCCGTAACTGTCCACTGGGAAGTCGGGGTACGCTGACCGCCGTAGTCGAGCGGAAAACGGTACTGTCTTTCGGCTGTACAAAAATGCGACGAGGTTACGCACGCGCTCAAACGGCTCGCGCCCGAGCACACCGATATTCCCGAGAGAATTAACCCCTCAGCCATAGTGGAGCAAGCGCCGTAAATTCCGAGGTACGGTATATTATATACCTTCAGCCCGTAGCTCGAGCCTATACACTGGTTAAGTAAATCTCCCGCGAAAATCATATCTACGTCCTCCGCCTTTTTGCCGCCGCGGTTCAAGGCGAGCTCGAAGGCTTCCTGCTGGAAAAGATTTTCGGCTTGCTCGTAGGTTTTACGTCCCGCGTAGGAATCGTAAATCAGCTTATCAAAATTTTCAGAAAGAGGCCCTTCGCCCTCTTTCTTACCGCCGACCGAGCCGTAGCCCGTAATATTCGCGCCGTCAAACTCAAGCGAGTATCTTCCAATTCTTTTAATCAAAAAATCACCCTTTCACGCTTAGTTTACGCAGAAAAAAGCCGTTTATTATGCGGATGTAAAAGGATTTTGACATAAATTTTAACGATGGAAAAGATAAATTTGTTGACTTATTTCACCCGCGGCGGTATCATAAAAATATAACAATTTACGGAGTAAAATATGGATATAGGAAACAGGTTAAAAACCGCTCGTCAAAAAGCGAATTTCACCCAAGGCGAAGCCGCCGAAGCTCTCGGTGTAAGCCGTCAGACTGTATCGAACTGGGAAAACAACAAAACTTATCCCGAGCTTTCGGCTGTCGTTAATATGAGCGATTTATACGAGCTCAGCCTTGACGAATTATTAAAAGAAAACACCGAATACATACGCTATATAAATAACAGCACGCAGAAGAAAAGTTTTAAGCTAAAACTCTCGATAATAATTGAAATTATTATCTTTTTCGCGATTTGGATATTTATACTCGTTAATTACTACGTAAACCCTCCCGAAGCATATAATAGAATTTCCTATGTTATTTTTACGCAGTACATTTTATTCCCGATTTTTATTCTAAGCTTTTCTATAATCGTCGGAATCGACGACAACTGGGGCAGATACAGATGGTTTTTAATGCCCGTATTCGCTTACGCGGGATGTTTTATGGATTTTTGTACGTTTAATGTGAACTCATTGCTGACGAAAGGCGATGTATTTGTCGGATTCGCGTATATGTACCTGCCGATGTTCGCGGTTTCCTTTATCGGAATCGTACTCGGTATAATTATTAAAGGAACTTTCGTAAAAATAAAAACGAGGTTGAAAAATGGAGCTTCACGAAAAGTTAAAAACAGCGAGACTGAAAACTAACCTGTCCCAGCAACAAGCCGCAGATAAAACAGGTGTAAGCAGACAAACTCTGTCAAGCTGGGAAAACGGTAAGACTTACCCCGATATAGCAAGCTTGATTAAGCTAAGCGGCCTGTACAGCATAAGCTTAGACGAGCTTTTAAAAGAAAAAGACGAAACCTCGTCTTATGTAGATTACATAGACAAGGCGGTAGCTTTAATTAAAAACAAGAGAAAAATCTATAAAGCGGTAGAAATCGGAGTATATATACTAAGCCTTATAATTTACGTAAACGTGTACTATATAACCCGCGCAAGCGTTATTTCAGCCGTTATTCCTTTCGTAATTCTTATCATATCTCTTTTAATCGGGATAGATGAGGCTTGGGGTAAAAAACGTTGGTTTTTAATACTGTTTTTCGGTATAACTTTCGGATTAGCGGAACAATTATCTTATTTACTTTACGGTGGTTATTTACCGGACGAAACAGCTCCGATAGCTATATTTACTTTCTTAAATCCCGCTACATACAGTATGGGAGCGTTTGTATCTTTTATCGGGCTTGGCATAGGTACTCTCGCGAGAAGGTTTAATAATAAAACAGAGGACAATTATGAAAAGCAATAAAAAATACGCGGTTATCGGTATTTCCGTTGCCGCGGGAGTATTAGCGGTAGTATTTTTATTAATTAATATTTTCAATTACCTATACTGGCCTAGAGGCAGATTTACTCCCGACGAAAACCTGTCGCGTAAAAGCGTTTCATCGCACATACTCGAAATTATGGACGACAAGCTTTATTACAGTTACGCGGGCAATTCTCCCATAAGGCATGGGGTATTTGAAATAACGCCTAACGGAAGCTCTCTTAAGTATTGGGACGGGTTCAGTATCAAAAGCTGGACGTCTCCTAATCTGGACGCTTTCAAGGACAATTTACTTATAAACCGGGGAATGTTTTATATAGATGATATATCACACTTAAACTTAGATACAGGGAATATAGAAAATTTTTCTAAACTTAAAAAAGCTGAAAAGAACGGCTACATTAATTATGTTGTAAGCAAAGATAGAATCTATTTACCGACTCACTATAAAATTTACGTAAGCTATGACGGAACTAATACTAAAGTTGCTTTTGATAATGGTTCCGATATTATAGCCGACGGAGATATTGACGACCCCGTAACTACTCAACTATATAAAATCGACGGCGATACGCTTATATACATCAGCAAAGACAAGCGTATAAAGGAATACGACCTAATTAATAAGAAATACATTCTCAGTAAAAAGATTAAAAACGAAAAGTTTTTTAAGAAAGAGTTAATTAATTTAGAATTATTCAAATGCGGAGAAAAGGTTATTGTTGTCGATTACAGCGATAACACTATTGTTTACGACGCAACGGATAATTGTAAGACTATATACGAAAGCGATGAGGAATATCCCTCTTTAGCGAATTTTGGCAATCTTTTATTTATCGGCGCGGATACCTCATTATACGACACAGTTACAGGTAGTTTGACCGCGCTTGATATTAATACAGGTAAAGCAAAAACTATAGTCAAAAATAAAAATATTGCCGATGTTTTTGTTTTCGGAGATAAGTGGGTTTACTACTGCGACGAAAAAGATGATCTATACAGGGTAACTCACGACGGAAAAGCAGAAGAAAAAGTTTTTGGGTAAGGAAAGAGGAGCTGGATTTAAGCCGGCTCCTCTTTCTTTATAGTTTTTTTACCATTGATTTATAGATTTTGTTTTGGGCGATTTTACCTATAGGATAAGACAAGGTTCCACCCGCTACTCCGATTATCCATACATAACCCCAGCCGATAAAAATACCGAACAGGACAATTATAAGAGCAATTATCATCCAATAAACAATCCTGAATTTTCCGCTCGCCTTATTTACGTCGGCGAGTAAATCTTTTCCGTTCGATTTATGCGGAGCGTTTTCTATAAACTCAGCGGCTCCCGCGCTTCCAAGGCAGGAACGGAACTCCTCGCAGCATTTAACAGCGGCGTCCTTGTACGGTTTATTATTCAGAAGCTCTGACACCGCTCTTTTAATACCCTCAACAGAATCATCTTTAAGCTCAACTCCCGCGCCGATTTCCTTTACTCGTCTTGCTACGGCGCGCTGTTCGCCAGTCTGGGGATAGAGTACAAGCGGAGTCGCCATATACAGGCTTTCGCTTACGCTGTTCATTCCACAATGGGAAATAAACGCGTCGGCTCGCGACAATACTTCGAGCTGGTCTACCCGCGGATAAACTTTTATATTATCGGGTATAGTTCCGAGCGACTCGATTTTTACCGTGTTGCCGCAGGAAATTATAACGTCGATCTCCATATCCTTAAACGCCTTAAAGCATTTATCGTAAAAGTCGGGACGGTCGTTTATAACCGTTCCGAGAGAAATATACAAAAGAGGTCTTTCTTTTTCCTTAGTGGGCTTTATCTTCGAGAATATCGACGGTCCCGCGAATAAGTAATGGTCGGAATAGCTCTCGGAATACGGCTGGAATCCTTTCGAGGCATAGACAACCGAATCGGTTTTATTGTCGTTTTGTACAAGCGATAGGGCGCTTTTTACGTGGTAGCCGTAGGGCTCGAGCTTTTTAAGCTCCTTGGAAATTTTCGGCAATCCGAAAATCATATCCGCCATTTCCTTAGGGCTATGTTTCATATAACCTGACGAAAGCTGATTAAACGCGAATGTACTTGTAGACACAACGAGTGGTACATTATGCTTCCACGCGTTCAGCTTACCCCAGAAGCATACCGCGTCGGTATATACGACGTCGGGTTTATGGCATTTAAACTCGCTGTCGAGAAACTCATCCATACTTAATGTAACGCGGATATCCTGTAAGGTCATTTCCGTAGTGGATACCGCCTTTAAATTCTCTTCTTCCTTTTTAGTAAGCTCGCCGAGATATTTATCGCAGGAGATAAACTCCGCGCCCGTGGCTTTAATCCTGTCGGCAAACTCGTTGAACGAATAAAAACGAACCGTATTACCCCGTTTAACGAGCTCGGCGGCTACGGGCATCATCGGATTAGTGTGTCCGTGCGCGGGAATTGAAAAGAAAAATATCTTTTTCATTATTATTCGCCGTCCTTTTTATTAAACACTTCGTCGAATACATGGGAAAATGTACCCTTGGGCGGAATAGCGATACCGTGTTTTTCGTCGCCGAGAAGCAGGAGGGTATCCCCCGCTTTAATATCAAATATATCGCGCGCCTGCTTCGGAATTACTATCTGTCCTTTTTCGCCTACCGTCGCCGTCCACGCGTATTTACCTTTAGGAGCTGCCATTTTCTTCACCTCATAAGTATGATTTGTTATACAAATTATACTCTATAACATAAAAAAGTCAAGCGCAAAATTCCGCGCTTTCCTATCACATCAAAAAGTTTTACACCTCATCCGACCAATTCGCTTGGAGCGAATTGCCAACCTTCTCCTCAAGGAGAAGGCAAATGCGAACTTTTACAAATCAGCGTCATACTATACTCGCTTAAAACAACAACGAGCCGACATAAAGTCAGCCCGTATAATATATATTATTCCACCCAGAAAACACGTCCGTCTTTTCTTTCGGCGGGTTTCGGGAGCTCGCAGTCGGCGTAACCTACGGCGCAGTGTCCGATTCCTTCCCACTCGCCCTCGACGCCGAGCGATTTTAACAAGTCCTTATACTCGTCGAGCTCGAACTCCTCTTTGGCGCGGTGTATCCAGATACTTCCGAGCCCTAAGGAATGAGCCGCGAGCATCATATTTCCCATTACAAGACTGCCGTCGTAAACCCGATTGCGCCAGTCCTTTTCGGCGAGTACAATCAAAATTACGGGAGCGTTATAGAACGGGTCGAAGCCCTCTTTCCAACCGCCGATTTTTCGGTTTATATCGGAAATCTTATCGCGCAGCTCCTTGTTAGTAACGGCTACGGTCACGGTAGCCTGTCTGCCCATACCGTTCGCGGCGTAAAGTCCCGCGTCGATAATCTGCGCTATATCTTCCCTGGAGGGCATATCCGATTTAAACTTACGGATACTCCTGCGATCTTTCATAGCCTTTATAATTTCGTTCATATCAATCGCCATAGCCTTTCCGCCCGCATATAGCCGTTAAAATTCCCTACAGCCTTACCGCGGGCGGATAAGGCGTGTATGCGATTATAGTCATCGCCCGTTGCCGCTTGCGGCAAACCGGGCGGACAATATAAATCTTTAATAGTGTGAATTTTCACACTATTCGCTCTCCTCGTCGAAATAATTCTCGTCCTCGGCGGTTTCTTCGCCGTTGTCCTCTCCGCTATCCTCTTCTTCGCTGTCCTCTTCCGCGCTGTCCTCGCTTTCGCCCGTATCCATCGGGATATAGTCCTCGTCCTCGTACTGAACGTAGCCGTCAACACGTGTGCGGTAGGTTTCGGCGTCGGGAGTTTTTACGGAGTTTTTGATACTGTAATGGGAGTCGCATACGACTTCCGTTTTTATAATCTTTCCGCCCTTAAACAGCTCTCGGAAAAGCCGTGAGTTAAAGTCGGTTTTACTTACGTCGAAGTTTTCGGAATGAATACGTATATTATCGTAGTCGGGATCCTGATAGCCCCAGATATTAACCCTGAGCCTGTTGCCTGTCTCGACGCGACATTCCATAAACATCTGGTAGTCGGTTTTATTACGCATTTTAAGGTCGAGCGTCGGGTAGTCGATAGTAGCGTCCTCGCCGGCGTAGGCGTAGGTCGAAGCCCAGTAGTGATTATGGCGTTCGATAATCTCCATATTCGAGAAAAGTCCAGCCTCAAAGATAATCGTACTCGCCTGGCAGATTCCGCCGCCTGTACCCTGTTCGATTTTCTTCTCGGATATAACGGCGGCTTTTTTGTAGCCGTTGGACTCGAGGTTGGAGTCGCCCGTACATTTATTAAACGACCATGTCGCGCCGGGTTCGATAACCGAGCCGTTGCACGCCTTCATAGCTACGGTCATATTATGGGTACCGCTCGGCGTATTCTGAGATACGGTGGACGCGGTGGAAAGACCGATAATCTTGGTTTTTAAATCGTTTACGGTAATCGAGGGACTGATTCTATCGACCTTGGCGTTGAACTCGAAGTCGGTTTTTTCGGACGAGAAAACGCTTTTAAGGCTCTTATTGAGGGCGTTTTGGTCAAGCTTATAGCCCGCCGAGCCCTCCTTATACTCAAAACGGTTCTCAGCGAACGGATGGAATTTTGTAACCCTTGCGTTATTCGGGGCGATATCCACCTTTTTCGCGACGGCTTTGGATTGGTTTCTTATAGAATCGGATGTTACCTTATATTTAAGAGTAAACTCGGGAGAGTCGGTGCTCTCGTCGGTTTCTACCTTAGTTTTGCTCTTTTTGCTGTCGTAGATACCCTGTTCCTTCATACTGTAAATTTTAGCGGATTTGAGCGGTGTTTCAAAATCGAAGGTATATTTAAAATCGGATTTAGTGTAGGTTTTTTCGAAAGACTTTGCCCTTACCTTAGCGTTAAAATCCTTAACCGCGGTCAACGCTTCGGTCTTTAACTTTTCGCGGGCGTCCTTAACGGACAGCCCTCCTATATCAATACCCGAAACCTTTACTCCGTCGGAGTAAGTAAAGGGAAGTCCTTTTCGGTATTCGCGGTAAATATTAAAGCTTATAAAACCGATTAACGCCACAACTATTACCACTAACAAAATCACTAAGAAGGTAAACGCCGCGCTTCGTTTCCCGCGCTGTACGGAAGGTCGGCGATTAGAGGAATTACGCTTGGGTATAGATCTTTTGGGCGCGGAAGGTCCGCGCTTAACGCTCTTTACAGCGACGCGTTTAGCGGCGGATTTTCTTGTATTATATCTGCGGTTAGCCGAAAAATCGTCGAGATTATATCTTGGCGCCACTGCAATTCCTCCTTCTTTACCTACATAACCACTATACATTTTATACCTTTTTTCGTAAAAAATAAAGAAAAAATTTGAAAAATGTCGATAAATTTTTAAATTTGTTAAACTTGCACTTAATAATGAGTTAATCCGCCGAAATACTTAATAAAATAACGAATATCGGCGCAAGATTTTTTCTTAAAGATTGGCGTTAAATATTGAATTTTTAACCAAAATTGTATATAATGAATATATGTGTATTTGTACAGCTATACGCTGATATATAAACAGGAGTTTTAGATGAAGGTTTTGATTTTTTCCGCTTCCACGGGAGGCGGTCATAAACGCGCCGCGACCGCGTTAAAAGAGTATATTGAGTCGGATTCCCCGAAGAATATCGTCAAGATAGTCGATGGGCTTGAAGTTGCGGGAAAACTTTATAACAACTTTATATGCGGCGGTTACACTGTACTCGCTAAAAAAATGCCGAAATTCTACGGTAATATTTACCGTAATTCCGACCGCGAGTCGGCGCTTAACAACCTTTGTAACTCCGTTAATAAATTTAAGGGCAAACACTTAATCGCGGCTATCGAGACGTTTAAACCCGACGTTATCGTATCGTGCCACGCGTTTGTGTCAACTATGCTCGGCGATTTAAAGAAAAAACGCAAGATTAAAACCCCCGTCATCTCGCTTATTACAGATTTCGAGGTTCATTACACCTACATAGCCGACGGTATCGACCATTATATAGTCAGCAGTCAGAAAATGGTGGACGATTTCCAGACAAGATATAACATCAGTCCCAGGAAAGTTCACGCGTTCGGAATACCCGTATTCCAAAAATTCTACGATACTCCCGACAAGGCTCAGCTTAAAAACAAGCTCAGACTTAAACCCGACGGCAAAACCGTGTTATTTATGGCGGGAAGCTTCGGGGTAAACGAGGTTCTTTCGGTATATAAGGATATTTCGGGCTCGGCTAAAGGATGTCAGTTTGTCGTAATTACAGGCAACAATCCAAGTCTTTACAATAAATTCAGAACTAAAATCAACAAAAACACTAAGCTCCTGATGTATGTTGATAATGTAGAAGATTATATGCACTGCTCCGACCTGATTATTACGAAACCCGGCGGACTTACGGTGAGCGAGAGCTTGGCGTGTTCGCTTCCGATGGCTATTTACAGCGCTTATCCGGGGCAGGAAGCCTATAACGCTAAATTCTTAAAGGAGATAGGCGTGGCAATTATACTCGACAAAAGCTGCGGGGAAAAGGTGAACGCGCTCTTAAACGATAACCATAAGCTAAGAATTATGAGCGAGAACTGTAAAAAGAACTATCACGGCAACGCCTCCAAGCAGATTTGCGAACTGGCGTATTCGCTTTCGGGGGAAAATAAATGAAAAAACTAATCTGCTTTTCCCTTGTAATTATTATATTTTCCACATTATTATGCTCATGCTCGGGTAATATCCCGGGCGAAGATTTAACCGCGGACGTTAAAGCTGACGAAAACCTCACCTATATTTTTAAAAACGGCGAAACTACTAATCCTACTTCCTACAACGACTACAAAACCGCCGCCGTAAACTTCTCGGCGGATATGCTGTACAAGCTGTACAAGGAAGATAGGAACGTAACATATTCGCCCGCGGCGATTTACTATCAGCTTTCACTTTTAGAAAACGCCGCTTCGGGAAAAACCCAGAGCCGAATTAAAACTGTTACAGGCGAGAACCTCGCTTTAGACGGCTTGAACAGCTCGAGCGGATATTTTTACAGCCGAATTGAAAAGCTCGGAAATATCGAAAAAAATAGATATATAAACATAAACGGCGACTTTTTCTTAAACTCAGACACGCCCGTGAGCCAGAAGTTTTTGCTTTCGAACGCCGACTTTTATAACCAGGGAGTTTTCAGGCTCAGCTTTTCCGACAAGGATTTTACCGAAAAGGTAAACTCTTATATCTCAGAAAAATCTAAGGCGGGCTACATCTCCGCTCCCGACAAAAACGCGGGACTTATGCTTTTAAACAGCGCGTATATGAGCGACAGCTGGCTTACAGGATTTTCGAAAACCTCAAACGGAAAGTTCAACGGCGCGGATAAAACCTCTGACGTGAAATTTTTAAGCGGTACGGAGTATTACCTTGAGAGTAAAACTGCCGAGGGATTCGTTAAGGACTTAAAAAACACTCCCGCTAAATTCGCGGCGTTTATGCCCAAGGACGATAACATCGAAAATCTCCTTAAAAAGCTAAACGGCGACAGCTTCGCAAAGCTTATGAACTCGATGAGCGTTTTTAAAACCTGCGAGGTGAGTATTCCCGAGTTTACGAGAAAAACCGAGCTCAACTTTACCGAGAGAAAACCGCTCCGCTTCCTCAAAGAAACGGGCGATTATTCGGGATTATCCTACGCTTGGAAGTCGAGCGTTTGTGATATTATACAGAACTTTGAGTTCAAAATAACTAAGGACGGTGTAGGAAGCGGTACCGCCGTTAAATCTAATTCTACCAAGAAACAACCCTCGAAAACACTTAGTTTCAACCGTCCGTTTGTATTCGCGGTAGTAGATAACGAAAGCTATATCCCTGTATTTACGGGAGTTATATCCAACATTTAAGAGGCAGTATGAAAAATTCTTTTTTTAAACCTAAATATATTTTTAACGTGCTTGTAATCGGGTTATGCGCGGGAATAATTTTATACTTCTTTTTCAGCAAGGACGGTCTAAACGACCTTATTCATTCCGATACCGAGGTTATTTGGTATTGGATACTTGCCGCCGTAGGCTCTCAGCTTTTATATATGCTGATTGAGGCAATTGTTATTTACCTTTTTATAAAAGACGACCATAAAGAGTTTCGGTTTATTGACGCTGTGCGGGTCGGATTTATGGGGCTTTTTTGGAGCGCGATTACTCCGTCGTCTACAGGCGGTCAGCCGATGCAGGTGTTTTTATTACACTCTAAAATGCACATCGGCGTAGGCTACGCTACCTCGCGCTTGATGCAGAAGTTTATGGTGTATCAGGTTGTACTAACCTTAATGAGCATTGTCGCGGTGGTTTCGAATATTCCGTTTATAATGTCTAACAAAAACATTTCGTATATACTTATACTTTTAGCGTTCGGGTTTATATCTCAGCTCGCTGTTACGGGAATGGTACTGCTGTTCAGCTTTTCGCCGAACCTTTCGAGAAAGCTTATAATGTTTTTCGCTAAGATTTTAAACAGGATTAAGATTATAAAAAATGTTGACGAGAAAATCGACGGTATAGATAAACAGCTCAACAACTTCCACACCAGCAACAAGGATATCTACAAAAAGCCTAAGCTTTTAATCAGCGCGTTTATACTGACGATACTACAGTTTATCGCAATGTTTTTAGTTCCGTATTTTATATTCCGCTCGTTCGGATTTACCCACGCCACGCCGTTCCAGCTTATATCATCCCAGGCGTTCGTTAACCTTATGAGCGGTATGATACCTATCCCGGGAGCTTCGGGAGCCGCGGAACTGGGATTCACGGCGTTTTTCAGCACATTCTTCATAAGCGGTACCTTAAAGAGCGCCGCGCTTATATGGAGAGTAATAAACTACTACGGCGTTATCGCGCTTACGGGTCCGTTCTCGTATATGACTAAGGATAAAGCCGAAGAAGCTAAAAGAATGGAAGAAGAAGGAGTCGACTAAGGTCGGCTCTTTTTTAGTTCTCGCAATATCATTCTGAGAGGAAACGTCGAGGGCATTGCAGTCAAAGGAGCTTTTAAGATTCTTCGCAAGCTCAGAATGATAAGTCTTACATTGATATTCACGCCGTCGGCGTGAGGTAACTCGGCTGTTTGGGAAAACCCGCCTTGAAACACCGCCGAGGGTGTTCCCTACGGTGTAAAGATAACCTGCTGAAAACTGAAAGCAATAAATATTTTTTCGTCGTCCATATTATGACAAAACTTTCCGTCGAGGGTAATTATAATTGTCTTACCAAAAAGAAAAGGAAGTCTAAAGATATGGAATTACAGAAAACTGCGTTAAGGAAACGGACTGAGGACGACGGAATGGTGTGGGCGTTAGCCGAGAACGCGCTTTACATTCTGCTGGGAGTGGTGATATGCCGGGGTAGAATTTTCGGCTCGCTGGCTCCGTTCGGGGCGAGTTACGTTTCGGCTGTACCGAGAAAAAAGCTTTTGTTCGCTGCGTTCGGAACGGCGCTCGGGTACGTTATACTTATGCCCGAAAACTGCTTTAGGTATGTCGCTGTATCGGTTTCTACGGCGCTTTTAAGATGGCTTATCGAGGACTATAAGCTGATTTCCAAAAGCGCGGTTTATCAGCCCGCCGCGGCGTTTTTGCCGATATTCGCGTCGGGTATAGCGCTAATCTTCGTGCGCTCGAGTACGGTTTCGGATATATCAAAGGTCGCGGTAGAGGCGGTCGTAGCGGGAGCTGTGGCGTATTTTTTCTCGCGCGCGGTGTTCCTTTTGACCTCGGGACGACGACCCGCCGCACTCTCCCAGTCGGAGGCGGCATGCCTGGTTATGAGCGGTTGCGCGCTTATACTGTCGCTGAGCAGTATTGAATTCGAAAAAGTATCGCTTGGCAGAATCGCCGCGGTGATTATAATACTTCTCTGCGCCAGGTACGGCTCGGTAGCGGGCGGAGCTATTTCGGGAGCTTCGACAGGTTCGATTTTCGGAATGAGCTCGGTAAACTTCGCGTTTATCTGCGCGGGCTACAGCTTCGGCGGACTTATAGGCGGGCTTTTCGCGCCGTTCGGCAAGGCGGGCAGCGCTTTGGGGTTTATAATATGCAACGCTGTTATGCTTTTATCCGCGGGCGACAACAGCCTTATACTGCCGATGTTCGTCGAAACGATTATAGGCTCGGTCGTGTTTATGATTTTGCCGAAGGATATAGAAAGGCATATAACGCCGGTTTTCCTGCCGAGAGAAAATACTAAAGGCGAAAAATCGCTTAGGAACTCAATTGTAATGAGGCTTGATTTCGCCTCGGGAGCGTTAAAAAACGTCAGCGGATGCGTAAACGCGGTAAGCCGTCAGCTTAAAAAGCTCTACGCTCCCGAGGTGGAATACATTTACAAGGACGCGGCACGCGATGTGTGCGAGAACTGCGGGATGATGTCGTACTGTTGGAACAGGCACAAAAACTCGACTTCGGAGGATTTCAAACGGCTGTCCTCGCCTCTTAAAACTCAGGGCTACATCACGGAGAGCGACGTTGAGGATTTATTCTCAAAAAAATGCTGTCGTAAAATTGAGGTCGCCGACTCGATAAACAACGGTTACCGAGATTATTTAGGCGGTATCGAGGCTTCGGCGAGGGTAACTCAGATACGCTCGATGGTCGCGGGGCAGTTTTCGGGACTTTCACAAATTCTCGGCGATATGGCTCAGGAAATTGAAAACTATAAGACCTTTGACGCGGACTGCGCCTCAAGGGTTAAGGAATATCTGCACAGGCGCGGATTTATTGTTATGGAGTGCGGTTGTATGATAGACACTAACGGCAGAATGTCGGTGGAGATTGAACTCAGCCGAGGTAAAACCAAGCTGAACAAAGACGCTCTCGCTAAGGATATTTCCTCTGTCTGCGCGAGATGCTTCGATACTCCGATCATTACGCGAATCGGCGATCGTACGAGGATTGTACTCAGCGAGATACCCGTATTCGACGTAGAGGTCGGCGTTTACCAGCACGTTTTCGGCGGCGGTAAGCTTTGCGGCGACTGTGTTAACTGCTTTGTAAACGGCTTCGGGCAGTTTGTGGCGCTTATAAGCGACGGTATGGGTACAGGAGGCAGAGCGGCTGTAGACAGCAATATGACCGTTTCTATACTGACCAACCTGCTTAAAGCGGGACTCAGCGAGAACTGCGCGCTTCAGGTGGTAAACTCGGCGCTTATGGTAAAGAGCGAGGACGAGAGCCTATCGACCGTAGATATGATTAATCTCGATTTATTCAGCGGAAAAGCAGTTATGAATAAGGCAGGCGCGCCATTCAGCTACGTTAAAAAAGGCGGACGGCTTCTGAAAAAATCCTCAAAATCACTGCCCGTAGGGATTTTGGGAGATGTTAAATTCGCCAGCGACAGCGTAAATCTTCGGGGAGGAGATGTGATAGTTATGGTATCGGACGGAGCAACGCTGAAAGACGAAAAATGGCTCGAGGAGATTATCCGAAATTTTAAGGATAACAACAACTGCTCTGACCTCGCGAAAACGGTAGTAAACGAAGCTATTAAACGCCGAAACGACGGTCACGACGACGATATTACCGCCGTAGCGGTAAGGGTTATTGATAATTAGGGCTAAGGGCTTAGGGCTAAGTTAAAATGTCTTTTCTCATACCTACTACCCTTAACTTCTTAAATGAAAAAGGCTCCCGAGGGAGCCTTTTTGCTATGGTAATTCCTGTAAAACTGCCGTTGAATACGGCGGAAGCTTTAGTTTTGTATTGTTGTCGAGGATAACGTGTTCGTCTGTTTTATCGTCGTTCGAGGCGACTAAATCTCCGCGGAGCGTTGAGAGCGTTTTCAGCTCTATCTCCTTTGCCTCGGTGCCGCTAAGGTTATGGATTATGTAATATGGCAAAGCGTCCTTAGCCGTGACTTTATAAGCTGCGATTTCGGGATCGCCTATCTTATACTCGGACAGTGTTCCTCGAGCGATAGCCGGATTTTGATTCTTAATTTTGATTATACGCTTGTAGAAGTTCAGCAGCGAGTTTTTGTCTTTTTCCTGCTGTTTAACTCCGCCGAACTGAGCGTGGGATTTATCCGCTTTAGCGATATTGTTCACGACAATATCGGGGAGCTTTTCGCTGTCCCATATCATCGGCTCACGCTTGTACTCGTCCTCGTTTTTTGAGGAATCCTGAATAAGTCCGATTTCCTCGCCGTAATAGATAAACGGGTTGCCCGGCATAAGCATATAGAGCGCCGCCGCCATTTTAGTACCCTTTAAGCCGACGGTTTTGAGGTAGTTCGCGCTGCGTTTTTGGTCGTGGTTAGAGAGGAAAAAGGCGTTAATTCGGTCTTTGTTCGACTTTTTAGTATTTTTCTCAAATTTTTCGACGGAAGATACTAAGCCGAACGCGCTGTGGTTACGCACGGCTGTTACGAACGCTCCCGACGAATCGGCGAATCCGAACGAGAAGAAGCTGTCGGCTTTCGACTCGTACATATCGACAATTTCGGAGTTGCCCGTCCAGTTCTCGCCGACCATATAAACGTCTGGCTTAATCTTCTTGCTCTCGCTGTAGAACCATTTTAAGAACTCCATACCTTCGCCCTTCTTGCTCGTGTAGTACTTTGTCGCGTCGAGGCGGAAACCGTCTACCGAGTGGTCTTTAAGCCAGAATTTCGATATCTTCTTAAAGTAATCCCGGGTACATTTTTCGTAGAGATTCCACTCGGGCATATATGGCGAGAAGTTCGACTCGTAGTAATAATTCTTGCCGATTTCGGTATAGGCGTCACCAGGGTTAGAGTCGTACTTTTCTATCTCGAAATACTTGGCGTCGTGAGATAAATCGCCTTTAAGAGTCTGTTTGCAAGCGCTCTCGAAAAGCGGGTTGAACTTTGAGCAGTGGTTTAAAACGAGGTCTATAATAATATTGATCCCACGTTTGTGACATTCACTCACCAGTTTATCAAAGTCCCGCATTGTGCCGAAGCTCTCGTCAATCGCGAAATAATCCTTAACATCGTATTTATGGTATGAATGCGACGGCATAATCGGCGTGAGCCAAATACCGTCTATTCCGAGGTCTGTATCGGTTTTAGGATTGCCGTCGTTTAGGTAATCGAGTTTATCGATAATACCCTTTATATCGCCCGTGCCGTCGCCGTTGCTGTCGTTGAACGAGCCGACGAAAATCTCGTAGTAGTTGCGGTATTTATCGGTGGATTTTAAGACTTTATTTTCTTCGACAGGGCCTTTATATTGAGGCGTACAAGCGCAGAGCACCGACGCGATTATAGTCAGAGTTAAGATAATTGCGGTTATTTTTTTCATATCGGATACCTTTAGTCAGGCAGCAGGGCGTTCGTATTACGCGGCTGCCTGTTTTCGTAATTAAACATCATAGTTAGAAAAGAAAAGGGCGACATAAAGCCGCCCTTTATTTTACATTTCAGGGAATTAACCCTTAACGCCGCCGGCTGTAACGCCTTCAACGTAGTAGTTCTGCATTTTGAGGAACAGGAGAGTAACCGGAACGGCAACAAGTACAGAGCCGGCAAGGAATCTCTTAAACCAACCGTTAAGGTGGTCATTATCCAGCATTTTCTGCAGTCCGATGGCAACCGTATAGTTGTTAACCTTATCACCGGCGATAATCTTAGCAAGGATAAAGTCTGTCCAAGGTCCGATAAACGCGGTAAGAACGGTGTATACAACGATAGGCTTAGACATCGGAAGTATAATCTTCCAGAATACCTGGTTCTTTGTAGCTCCGTCGATAGTAGCGGCTTCGTCGAGCGCACGAGGAATTGTATCAAAGAAGCCTTTGGAAATCTGGAATCCAAGTCCCGCACCCGAGCTGTAGCAGATAATCAGCGCAAGTATCGGGCCGTCAAATCCCGGGATACCGAAGATACCCTCGAGTGTAAGGATGTTCATAGCTTTTAAGAGATAGTAAATAGCTATCATTGTCATAAAGCCCGGGAACATTCCGAGAATCATACCGATGTTGATAAACTTCTTACGGCTCTTGAATCTGAGTCGTGAGAAAGCATACGCAACCATAAGTACGCTGATAGTAGAGATAACACAGCTAAAGCAAGCGATAACGAATGTGTTAATATACCATCTCGGGAAGTTAAGGCTTTCTGTTTCTGTGAACAGCTTTACATAGTTATTGAAACCATAGGTTTCGGGAAGAAGCGTCTGGGGAACAGCTCCGGGGTCGTTACTGAAAGACTGAATAACGAGGTACGCGAGAGGTGATACCCAGATAATGCCTAAAATTGCTAAAACAATATAGATAAGTGTATTTGCGAGAGTACGTCTTAATTTATAACTTTTTATCATGAGAACGCCTCCTCGTCTTTCGCGGACTTAGTCAGGTTGAATGTAATCAGTGACAAGGTCGCGCAAACAATAAATACAAGAATACCTATAGCGGCGGCAAGGTTGTAGTCGTGGGTCTGACCCATGGTCAGCTTGAACAACCAGGTTACAAGGATATCGGTATGACCCGCGTTGTAGTATTCCTCAGTGGTAGGACCGCCGTTCGTGAGCAGGTAGATAACGTTAAAGTTATTGATATTGCCGATAAAGCTTGTGATAAGATACGGGGTTGTAACGAAGAGCATATACGGAAGTGTAATCTTCATAAAGCTCTTTACAGGACCCGCGCCGTCGATAGTAGCCGACTCGTAAAGGTCAGCCGGAATATTCATAAGAATACCTGATGTGATAAGGATGGTATACGGAATACCTATCCAGATATTTACGATAATAACCGTGATACGCGCCGACAGCGCTGAATCAAGGAATTTAAACGCTATATTTTGTCCCGTAATTAAGCTTAGGAACTGGTTAATAGCACCGTTCTCCTGGAGCATTTGGCTCATAAGGAGGAGAGATACGAACTGAGGTACAGCGATTACAACAACGAAAAGAGTTCTCCATAAAGCCTTGAGCTTGATACCCTTTTTGTTAATCATAAGAGCAACGATCATACCCGCGATATAGTTCGAGAATGTTGCGAAAATAGCCCAGATAATTGTCCATCCCGCTAAGTTCGCGAAGGTCTTAGCCTTTACAGCGCCCTTAGTTACGTTTACAAGGTCAGCGAAGTTGTTAAGACCTACCCAATGGAACAGGTTTCCTGGGGGCTGGTGAGCGTTATCGTAGTTAGTAAACGCGATAAGAATCATAAATACGAGAGGTAATACTGTAAAGCAGCCGATTAAAAGACAAGGAATTGTCATAAGAGTAATATGGAACTTCTCGTCGAAGAACTGCTTAATTTCTTCCTTAAATTTAAGGATGGTTTTACCCTCGCGCTTATCGGCGCAAACTTTGTAAGCGCTCTTTGTGCTCGCGATATAAACCGCGAAGAAAATTACAGTAATAACTATTACAAGTACGCTGTAGAGGAGGATAAGCATTGAGTTATCTCCGTATACAGGAACATATGTAAAGCCGTCGGCGGAAAGCTGCTCTGTAGTTTCTACAGTACCAAGAGTCGAGAACTTGGAAATATACCCGATACCGAAGAAAAGCATAAAGCAAATATACGCCGCTTCAGCGCAAAGGAACAGAAGTCCTTTGATAATTTGGCCTCTAACCATGTTAGAAACGCCCATAATAATGTAGGACAATTTAACAAATACATCGCCCTTAACAAATCTTTTTCCGTAGTTAGCAAAACCTCTACCGATTCCCACGAAAAATGCAACTATAGCCCTGCCCAACATCTTAAAAAATCGGGCAAGATTAGAAGGTAGTTTCTTAAAGAAATTGGAAAAGTTATAACCGAACTTTTGGAAAGGATTTAGCTGCATATAATCAATATATTTCATCAAATCACTCTCCTTTTTTAAAAATTCATTATATTAAGCTTAAATAATATTTTCGTTATCCTGTTCCCCTTTATTTCAAAAATCATTATTTAAACTTAATAATTTTCAAAATTACACGATAACGTCAAACCGCTTAGAGCGGATATAGGCAGCCCGCAAAGCGGGCTACCTTATAAAATTCTAAATCTTTAAATCTGTTATAAATTACTGAGTTAATCTATTACTGATCTAAAACGTTGCTGATTGTCTTCTCGAAGAGATCCTTGAAGTTATAAGTCTTAGGATTAGTTCCGTCAGCAACGAGCTGGTTACCGAGGTTTCCGAACGGATCCCAGATTTTACCGATGTTAACCTGAGCTACGGAATACTTACTCTGCTCGAGTAAAGCGGAGATAGCTACGTCGTTCTTAACAGCGTCTGTATCTACGGAAGCGTTGTTTGTCGGGCTCCAGCCTAACTGCTCGCATCTCTCGTTCTGGCACTTCTCGGAAGCGAGGTAGTACGCGAGAACCTGAGATGTACGGGGATACTTGGAAGCGCCGTTGATAGCGATTGATTTGTAACCGTACATTGAGTAGATCTGCTTATCTTTTCCGTCAACCTTGATTGTAGGAAGTTTAGCAGCGCCGAAGTTTTTGCCTAAAGCAAGTTTGATGTTAGCTGTATCCCAGTTACCGTCGATACCGGCACCGCAAGTAGACTTTCTTGTCTTTGTGGAAGTAAAGCCCGAAGGAATGTTGCTTACGGATAAGCTCTTGAATGTACCCTTATAGTCGTGCATAAGAGTTGAGAAAGCTTTCATTGTAGCAACTACTTCTTTTTCGTCATACTTGTTGAACTTCTGAGTAACCTGGTCAGACTCTAAGCCTGTGAGTTTAAGTCCGCCTGTGAAGAGGAACATACAGGAATAGTAACCGTTACCGGCGTCCATGATGAACTGCTTGCCTGCCTTTTTACAGTCAGCGAGAATCTTCTCGAAAGAACCAGCGTCTTTATCGGAGATAACGGACTTATCGTAAACGAGGAAGTAGCCGTTACCGGTCTCAGGTAAAGCGTAGAGAGTATCTTTCTTAGTCTTGGGATTAGCTAAAGTACAAGCGTCAACAGCTTCTTTAAGGTTAGTAGCCTTGATGTCGGCAGCGTACTTAGGAGCAACCTGTGCGAGAACGCCCGCGTTAACGAGGTTGTTTAACTGGTCGTTAGCGAAACCGAATACGTCAGCGGCAGCCTCAGCGTCGGAGAGCATCTGTGTACCGGCCTCAGCCTCAGTCTGTACTACTACGTCGATCTTGCTGATCTGCTTAGGATACTTCTTCTTAAAGTCGTCGCACTGTTTCTTGAGAAGTTTTGTGTAGTTATCAGGGCCCCAAACCTTTAACTTAGCGTTCTTCTCAGAACCGAAGTCAGCGTCCGAAACTACGTTGTCAAAACCTGTTTTGGATGTGTCTGTGTTTACAGCAGCGTTACCGTTATCGGAACCGCCGTTGTCAGAAGTTGTTGTGGTTGTAGAGCCGCCGCAGCCGGCGAACGCAGCAACCATCATCATTGCGGCTAAACAAAGCGCAATAATTTTTTTCATTTGAATTCCTTCTTTCATAAAATATAGTATTTTTAGCGCATAAAATACGCCAAGTGTGATTGCGAACAATTGGGGACTACGCAATCTATTCACTACATAAATAATACCACAAATTAACCTGAAAATACAACTCCCTTTGTACTTTTTGTCTAAATATTCAAATCAGGCGTGTATATTTGTGCACTTTAACAACAAAAAAATGCGTTTTCGGTATTTTGCACAAATCCGAGCCTCTCTGTTTGTGCAAAACGCATATGCGCCTATTGTGCAAAATCACTATTAGTTTTTTTAATTTCTGGACTTTTCCCACAAAACCCAAAATCCGCTAACTCTAAATTAAACCCGATTTTCCAAAAATTCCGGTTAATTGTGCAGTTTAACCGCAATTTGCTAAAAGAGCGTAAAATTCAATTTTTCTGTTGTAATTCTGAGATTATGTTGTTATAATTAAAATATGTCAGGAGGGCGGTAAATATGAAACTAAATGAACTTCTAAAAACCGTAGAATACACTTTAATTAAAGGAAATGCCGATACAGAAGTTTCGGATATTGTTTATGATTCGAGGAAAATTACTCCGAATTCGATGTTCGTATGCCTTAAAGGCTACAACTCGGACGGACACTCCTACGCCTCTCAGGCGGTAGAAAAGGGCGCTTCGGCGATACTTATAAGCGACGACCTCGATATAGATACAAAAGACCTCGCCGTAGTCAAGGTTAAGGACACGAGAGAGGCTCTAGCGTATATAAGCGCCGAGTTTTTCAAAAATCCCGCCGAGAAGCTCACGACCATAGCGGTTACGGGAACCAAGGGTAAGACCACTACCGCCGCTATGATTAAGAAGATTTTAGAATGCGCGGGCATTAAGAGCGGTACCATAGGCACGCTCGGAATAATTATCGGCGATAAAACTATACCCACCAACAACACAACCCCCGAAAGCTATGAGGTTCAGAAGGCTATGAAGCAGATGGCGGACGAGGGCTGTAAGGCGATGATTATAGAAGCGTCGTCTATCGGGCTTAAATGGCACAGAGTAGACGCTATCGCCTTCGACTACGGTATTTTTACGAACTTCTCGCACGACCATATCGGCGGAGCCGAGCATAAGGATATGGACGAATACCTCGAGTGCAAGGCAATGCTGTTCAAAAAATGCAAGCTCGGGCTTATCAACCGTGACGACGAAAAATGGCAGGATATACTAAAAGGAGCAACCTGCGATTACTTAACCTACGGCTTCTCTAAGGAAGCGGACTATATCGCTTCTAACGACAGTCTGCTCTCCACTCCGGGATTTTTAGGAGCAAGATTCGATTTATCGGGCAAACGAAATATGAGCGTAGACGTAGCTATCCCGGGGCATTTCAGCGTATACAACGCGCTTTCGGCGATAAGCGTTTGCGCCGAGATGGGAATTTCCGACGAATACATTAAAGAGGGCTTAAAAACCGTAGCCGTTAAGGGCAGGGTTGAGATTGTACCCGTACCGGGTAACTACACTCTCCTTATAGACTACGCCCACAACGCGCTTTCGATGGAAAACGTACTAACCACACTGCGCCAATACAAACCGCACAGGCTTATAACAATGTTCGGAGCGGGCGGTAACCGTCCTAAAGTGCGCCGTTACGAGATGGGAGAAACGAGCGGTCGTCTTTCGGATTTAAGCGTAATTACGGAGGACAACAGCCGTTTTGAAGACGTTATGGATATTATCGAGGACATTAAGGTCGGAATGGCTAAAACCGACGGCGAGTACGTAGTAGTACCTAACCGCAAGGACGCTGTTAAATACTGTATCGAGCACGCCGAGGACGGAGATATTATCGTTCTCGCGGGTAAAGGCCACGAGGATTACCAGGAAATCAAGGGCGTCAAGTACCATATGGATGAACGCGAGTTAATAGCTGAAAGCTTAGAGGAATTAGGTCTGAAATAAATCGTGATTCACAATTCAAAAGGCAGAAAGGTTCAACCAAACTTTTCTGCCTTTTTATCTTAACCAGCGGGCTTCCTCAACAATGACGACATTACTGCCTACGGGCTAAACTCATTTAACCTTTACTTTCAGTTTCAGCTTATAGCCGTTCACGAAAATTTTGAGTGTGGTTTTACCCCTTTTCAGTCCGCGGATTTTTAAAACCTTAGCGGATTTTCCAGATACGAACGCGGCGTAAGATGTGTTTTTATACTTATTATTAACGCCCTTAACTTTTCCTTTTATATATACTTTGGCAATTGAACCGTATTTAACGGACAAAACTTTTATTTTTTTGCCCTTCTTATTCCTAAGCTTCGGGTTAGATTTTACTATAATTTTCTGAGATACGGGCTTGCCTCTTTTCTGGATAATTGTAACGGTAGCTTTGCCCTTTTTTAGCCCGGCGAAAACAAAACCTTTTTCATCGGTAACAAACTTTACCACTTTTCTGTTAGAGATTTTTACCTTCTTTTTGCCGTATTCGGCGAAGAATTGATATAGCGGCGTGGTTTCGCCCGCTTTTATTTCTTCTTCGTTTTTATTTAAGCTGGCTCCGTTCACATCCGCTTTAGTTAGTATTGCGGAAATTTTCGCCAGATTTTTCTTAGAGATAACGCCCTTATTATAAGCGTTAATGAGTTTATACTCCTTATTGTGTTTATAGTCGTAGATATGAGCCGCGAACTCATCGTCACAAATATAATAAATATATTTATCTACGCAATATCCCCTGTAGCATCCGCTCGGCATACCGGCGTACTGATGGGTAAGATATATACCGTCCTTCAGCTTTTTAAAAATATCCAGCTCGTAATACTTATTTTTCTTTTGTTTAAGCTTTAAGTAAACAGATTTCGGAGTTTCGGGCGAGGCTTTTGGAACGGATTCCTCTGGTTCGGTTACTCCGGGCTCAGCCACGGTAGCTGTAGTCGGAGGAATTGTATACGTCTCGTGCTCTATCCACGGAATCATTGCCGTACACTGTTCCCCGGGTTCAGTTGTTGGAATTTCGGTCGGAGCGGTAGTTACTGTAGTTTCTATCGGTTCGGTAGTTTCTTTTATATCGGATTTACGTGATACGGTAAACGAATAGTTTAGTTTTTTGGACTTAATTATATTCACTAAATCGTAATTATCGCCAAAAGCGGATTTCGGAATCTGCTCGTACGCTTCCTTGATATTTAAAATCTTTCCGTCATTCATAACGTAAAGTCCTAAAGCTTCGGGTTCGACGTTGCCTGTATGACCGCCGAACGCACGGAAAGCGTAATCGCCGAACTGAAAGTCGAGCACCCATTCTACAAGCGCCTTTTCTAAATCATTCTCATAGAAAAGATAGTAACCCGCGTAAATTATCCCGACATACTCGAGCTTAATATTGTCGTTATAGCGTTCTTTTACGAGCTTTTCGGCGTCTTTAACGGAGAAAATTCGGTAATTATAGAGCTCGGGAGCGTTCTCCTTAGTCAGAGATACGACCTCCTCAATATCAGTCCAGCCCTTTTCGAAAGCTTCGGAAAGATAAATTTTTTCGCCTTCGTTCTTTAGATAAAAGCCGTTATCTTTTTCGGCGTTACCGTTATAATTCGTGATTATATAGCCGCCGTACTGATGGCTGAATTCGCACATCCACGGCGGAGAAGGTGTCTCAAAATAATACAGCGGATATCCCGATTCAACGGTTCCGAGATATTTTTCAGAGAAAAACGGTTTGTCGTCGGCACCGTAAAAGTCACTCTCCGAAACCGCGTAGCAGACCGCGGATAAGTTCGAAATTAAAAGCAGACAAGCTAATAATACAGCCGTAAATTTTTTCATAAATGTCACTCCTTATAAAGCTTCTATATACTTTAACCCCGAAAGTCTTAGAAGTGTGACATTATTTTTTATTATTTTTATCGTTATTCTTTTTACGGGTTATAAAATACATAACAAAAGCGGTGGAAATTATAGAAACTATAACCAGCGCGATTATAAAGCCCGGCGAGATTCCTACACTGCTCAGAGCGTTCTCGTAATCGGACAAAAGCCCTTGGCTTTCCAACTCCGAACTGTCGTCTTTTTTAGAGCTTTTGGTAACTTCCTCGGTCGAGTTATCGGAATACACATATCCATCGGCGGATTTGCCGACCGCTTTCGCGGATTTAGCCGAAGCCTCTCCCCTTTCGTTAACGCTCACTCTGCACTTAACGGAATTCGGCGGAGTAAAATTTTTCGCCCTTAAATCGACAAAATCGGACGCGGTAATATTTATAAAGGAGCTACCCTGCTTTAACGTCTTGAACGTAACGCTGAAAAGCTGAGAATTTTTACTCACCTTAACACCGTTAGGACAAAGAAAAATCACCTTGACCGATCCGTTCTTTTCGGCGGATTTAACAGTCGCTTCGGGGAACGCGGCGGTAGTTTTTCTAAAAGCTATGGCGGAGGTATCGTACTTCAACGTAAATGTCGCGGCGGTCAATACCTTAGACGACCTTACGAGTACGGGGATTTCAAACAGGCGGTTATTATCGGCGGTAATGTTTTTAGTGCCGAGGGTTGAGGCGGCGTTCGCTGAAAATGAAACTGTAAATAACATCAGCGCGATAAATATTGATAATAATCGTTTCATCCTCTCACCTCCGAGCAAATACTATTGTAACATATTATCACATAGCTTATTGTACAAAGTTTTTGCGGTGAATTTGTGTAAAACAACTAAACCACGGCAAAAGCCGTGGCTTAGAGCGTTTATTTTACTTTAACTTTCAGCTTTAATTTATAGCCGTTCACGAAAATTTTGAGTGTGGTTTTACCCCTTTTCAGTCCGCGGATTTTGATTTTATCGGCGGAGCGCTTGGAAATTATCTTCGCTGTTTTCGTGTTTTTGTACTTATTATTAACTGATTTTGCCTTTCCGATAAGCTTTACCGTCTTAGTTTTACCCATTTTAACGGTTATCAACTTCTTGCTCAACGAGGGGTTGTTTACGACATTCGTCTTGTAGATGTATTTAATGAATCCAGAGACCGCGGTAATATCGGCGGTACCCTTTTTAAGCGCGGTAACTTTGCCGTTTTTAACAGCCGCAACATTTTTATCTGAGCTTACAAAGTCAGCTTTAATCGCGGGAAGCTTCGCCGTAGAACCGGCATTAAGATTAACAGTTCCGCATAAGTAAGGAATTACAACCGGCTTTACAGGCTCAACGGGTTTTACAGGCGCGGTCGGCTCGGGAGTTGTCGGCGAAGTAACAGGCTCGCTCGAAACAGGCGGCTCGGTAACGGTAGTTTCAGAAGCTTTTGTAGCCGGCTGAGCGGTTGACGGATCGGGAGAAGTAGTTTCCTCGGGTTCGGTTGTCGAGATTTCAGTCGGAGCGGTAGTTGCCGTGGTTTCTATCGGTTCGGCAGTTTCGCTCGGTTTAACCTCGGGAGCCGAGGTAGTCGGCTCGGCGGTAGTAACCGCCGTGGTCGTAACCTGTTCGGTAGTCGGTTCTTCCGTAGTAGTTTCTTCGGTAGCCGGAACGGTAGACGTATCGATCTCGTAATAATCGGCGAGCCACTCGACGCGTTCCTTACACCAATTAACATAAAAATCGTAATTCTCCGCGTAAGTAGGGAGAGGATATTTCATAACGTTTACATAGTAACGTCCTACACTCCAACCCACGCCCGAAAAGTTTCGTTCGATAGGCTTTTTGTAGGTTTTATAGAACGTATCAATCACTCCGCCCTCGGAGTAAATGCTCTTAAAATACGTATAGTTTTCGACAAATACCTTTTTAGCGGTATCGTTAAACCAATCGTATCCGCAGAGGTAGTTATAAAGATTTTTATTATTTATAAACAGTCCGTCGGTTTTATAGGACGAGGCGTAGTTCGAGGAAAAGTCCTTATTAACGTTGCCCGAGCTTAAATCGTAATCCCACGGCGGGCCCGCGTAGAGCTTGCCGTCCTTATAATAATAGAAAACGGAGCTGAAATTAAAGTCAACGGTCTTTAAGAACTCGTTTAAAATATAGAATTTAGAGAACGACTCGATGTCGATTTTACCCTCGATTTCTTCCTTAGTACCGTAACGAATTGTGCGTATAACATCATCTACAGTTGATTTAATATAGCTCGCCTGCTCCTCGGTCGGCGGATCCGGTTCGCTTATAGCGAAGCGCATACCGTTAGAGGTGATATAGGTGACGTCGTCCTCGACACGTGAGGCTTCTAGTTCGAGGAGAAAATCTTTTTTACCGTCGTTTCCTTTTAGGTCGATATCCACACGGTCCTTACCCTCTCCTACAGGCTCGATTAACAAATAGCAGCCTCTAAACGATTTATCGAGCCACAGCTCAACCACCTTGAAATTAGAGGTATACTGAACACCGAGCTTTTGAGCTAAGCTGAACGCGACATAGTTACGGGCTAAGGTTGGGTCAAAAACGTTGGCGAGAAGCGACCATTTTTTTCCGCTACCCATGGAAAAGAGGTTCTTTTTCTTAGCGAATTTAAAGTTATAGGATTTCTTTCCGATACTGTCGAAAGCGGTGCTGTTGCCTCTTACCTTAATGGTAATATCGTCGGAGAGAGAGGAATTGTCGATGTCGGTAATTTTTACCGAAGCGTCAACATAGCCGTCGGCTTTTTTAAGGTCAACTCCCTTACCGTCTTTAGTCGTTATTTCGATTTTCGGAACGTCAAGCTTAGTTGACTTATCGGCGGAATATACGGGGTATATCGCCGAAATCATAAGTATTAAAGATAACGCGAAGGCAGTTATTTTTTTCATATTCTTCTCCAATCAAATAGTTTCTATCGCTTTAATCAGCGCGCCTAAGACCTGTTTTTTACGGCTTACTACGCCGTCGAGTTTAACACAGTTTTCGCCCGCTTCAACGTCGAAAGCCGCTTCGACTATACCTTTAGCGCCCTGGCCGACATACAAAAGCTCGGTGCTTTCAAAAATGATATTAGTCAGCATCATAAACAGCATATCGGAGTCGGACTTAGGTAGAAGCTCCTGCATATAGGGAAGCATTTTTGATTTAACCTTGTCGAGTTCACGGCGGCTCACACTTGTGACCTGAGATACCGTAATAGCGAACTGTTCGGCTTTAAACTTTTTACAGTCGATATGGAAAATTTCGTCGGCGTTCTTTTTAGAAAGCTTGGAACCCGCGTTAAACATAGCGGTCGCGTAATCCTCGACGTCGAGCTTAGCTATGCCCGCAAGGTATCGCGCCGTACTTTCGTCTAAAGGCGTACAGGTCGGCGAGCGGAACATCAGTGTATCGGAAATAATCGCCGAGCAGAGAAGCCCCGCTATTTCGGGAGTTACGGCAATATCATTTTCCCTGTACATCATAGCGATTATAGTCGCCGTACAGCCTAAGGGCTGGTTTCGAAAATAGATAGGGCTCATAGTTTCTACCGAGTCGATTCTATGGTGATCGATAACCTCGACTACCTCGGCGGAACGTATACCGTCTACCGCCTGGCCCTTTTCGTTATGATCGACGAGTATTACCTTTTGGCGCTCAACGTTAAGAAGATTGCGCTGTGAGATAATACCGACATATTTATCGTCGTTATCGAGAATCGGGAAGTACCTTATGCGGTGTTTCGAAACCGTGTTTTTAACATCGGCGACGAGATCCTCGAGGTTGAATGAAATTATATTTTCAGTCCGCATAATATGGCCTACGGGTACAGCCTGATTGATAAGCTTGGCGCAGGTGTAAGTATCGAGCGGAGATACGATTACGGTACAGCCCGCTTCCTGAGCGATTTTTACAATCGTCTTGGAAACCTTCGCTCCGAGCCCGATTACGATACAGCTCGCCTTCATCTCGATTGCGCAGAGCTGGGATTCGTATCGGTTGCCGAGAAGCACCATATCGTGCTCGTCGATATACTCTTCCATAACGTCGGGGTTAGCCGCGGCTACGACTACCTTTCCCCTATCGAAGCGGTCGTCGGGATTACCTACGACTACCTCGCCCTGAAGCGTATCGGCGATATTGCTGTAGGGAGTTTTCGCCTTGGATAAGGCGCTGGCGTCCTGATCCTCCATATAAAACCGAGCTTGGTCGCCTAGGGTTAAAATACCGCGTATTTTTCCGCGCTTAGTTAAAATCGGCACGGTCTGGATATTCTGATCCCTCATATGTTCCCAAGCGCGTTTTAGTGAAATCCGCGGAGTTATTCCGTCAATCTCTCGAAACGTAACGTCAAAAAGCCTCGGCTCAAGCGAGGTTATTAGGCGCGGCGGTTCTATGCCGAATTTTTTCAGCACGAACTCGGTTTCGCTGTTTAGCTCGCCCGCTCGGCAGGGGATATATTTTTCGCCCGTTATTTTAGTTTTTAAATCGGCGTAACAAATAGCCGAGCATATAGAATCGGTGTCGGGGTTTTTGTGTCCGATAACAATAGTTGATTTCATAAATTCTTCTCCAGTTTAATATAACCAGTTTAGTACAAGCTGATTATAACAGAACGGCTGTTACTTTTCAATAATAGTTAAGTTTTTAACATAATGATAAAAGGCAGGCGAGAAACCGCCTGCCTAAAAATCTTTAATTATAATCCTATTATTCAGCGAACATTTTCTTAGCTTTGCTAAGGAATGAGAGATAAATGAAATACTGAATAACGTTAAGAACAGCTGATACAATCGCAATGATTCCTGCTGTAACCGCAGCGCCTGTGCCGTTGAAGATAGCAACGATAAGGTTAGCGATGATAGCGAGAACGTAAACGCAGATGATGAGCTTAAAGATTGTGTTACCCTTATTTACTACATCGTCTCTGCCGAGCTTAGAAGCTACGTTGCAGCAACCCTGAATGATATAGATAGTGATAACAAGGTTGATAACTTCAGAAGCGATGTCGATAACAGACTTAACTGTAGCGTTACCGCTAAAGAAAGAGCCGATAACAGCAACTACAAGTCCCGCAATAATAAGATAAAGAGCAATCTTGAAAGCAGGCTCATCTTTACCGGCATTATTTACACCGATAATCTTGAAGATATAAGCGATAATGCCGATAACTGCGGTAGCGATACCGAACAGTCCTGCCGCTCCTAAAGAAGCTACTGCTCCGCCCGCGGATTCAGCTTTGGTGGCAACAGCCATAGCAACTACGAAAATAGCTGTAACCGCGCCGCAAATAGCCGCAATTAAGCCCAAGACTTCAGCAGTAAAGATTTTCTTTATGCCTTTTGACGCATTGTTGAATTCCATAATGTAATTCTCCTTTTCTTTTTTTACCGACTATAAGTCGATTTAACCTCATTATATCTTAACATCAGGACTTTTTCAAGGGTTTTTAATAAATTAAAAGTTACGCTTTTGATACAGTTTAGTCTGAAATTATATCTTTAATAACCTTACTTATGTCAGCGTCGACACAAATCGAGCGGTTCTCTATTTCTTCGGAACAAACACTTTCGCCAAGGTTAATACAGGCGTAAGTCGCGCTCTCGTTCATAAGCGTCATTCTCCAGAACGGATACTTGATTATAACGGGAGTATTGCCGCCTACGCCGAGCTCTAAGAGCAGAATTTTCTTATCCTTATACTTTTTCAGGAAGTTCTCGTAACGCTCGTTAGCTTTATGCCAGCCTTCGTCCTCGACAAATTTATCGTCGCACCTTAGATTAACGGTCATATTCTTGTTACACACGGGACATTTAGGTATAAGCTCACTCGGGATTTTCATATCCTCCTGGCGGGCGACCATCTCGGTCACAATATCCTCGTTGTCGTAGGTTTTATTATGGCAGGGTACTGAGCATTGGAAAAGTCCGTAGTCGCCCTGAGTATAGAAAAGGCGGTTTTTATCGAAGCCCGCAAGCTGAAATTGATGGTCAACGTTAGTCGTGAGGACAAAATAGTTTTTATCCCGAACAAGCTTGTACAAATCGGTATAAGGCTCGCCCGCCTTTACGCCGTAGCGGTTAAAGTAAATGTGCCTCGACCACCAAGCCCAGAAAACCTCGTCCGACGGGAACGGATAGAAGCCTCCCGAGTACATATCAGTTATACCGTATTTTTCCGCGAAATCGGAAAAATGCTTATAGAAACGTTCTCCCGAATAGGTAAGTCCCGCTGATGCGGACATACCCGCGCCCGCGCCGATAAGTATCGCGTCGGCACAGTTTATAGCTTCTTTGAGCTTTTTAATCTGTTCGTTATAGTTTTCGTGAGATTTTATAAGTTTCATAATATCACTCTTTTCTTTCGACCGCTTCGTTCAAACAGGCGGTATAACAGTTTCCGCAATGCAGACAGTTACTTTCGTTTATAACAGCGGGAATGTCAGAAAAGTCTATACAGGATTGCGGACAAACCTCAAGACAGCTTTTGCAGCCGATACATTTATTGTTTATAAAATAACCCGACCGCTCTATATCGGCTTTAAATTCTCCGAAAGTAAAGCTCGCGCGTTCGATAGGCTTTTTACTTAAATCGAACCACTCGCCGCTGCCCTCGTAAATCTGAAACACGGTCAAAGCGCGGCGGCTCTCCTCGGTCGGATAGATTTCGTACATATATGGATTCTTATCAAATAATTCGGGAATTTTATCGAACCCGAGCTCTCTAACCTTTCCCCTTACGGAAACCGCGATACTCGTCATAGTATCCTCGCCCTTCATAGCGGTAAAGGCAAGAAATTTTCTCTTTATAAGGCGGTCGTAAAAGTTCTTGCCCTTGGCAGTAAGAAAATAAAGAGAATTATCGTCGAAATCCATCATATCTATAGCGCATGTTACGGGTAAACCGTTATCGTCTACGGTCGCGGTAATTGTGCGGTGTATATCTTTTACGATAAATTCTAAATAGTTTTTCATTAAGCTTGTGCCTCAATCTCTTTTCGAACATCTTCGACAACATCGCTGAGTTTAATCTTTTTCAGCTCGTTTTCCATAGTGTCTTGGATATGCTTTAGGCGGGAATCGGTCGCTTTATGGATATTTCTTCCGACGGGACAATCGGGATTCGGGTGTTCGTGGAAATGGAACAAGCCCTCGTCCTTTACGCTGTCGACAGCCTCGTAAATATCGTAAAAGCTTATTTCATCAAGCGGTTTAGCAAGCGTTATTCCGCTTGCGCCCTGGCGTGAGTTTAAAATTCCCGCTTCCTTTAGCTGAGAAATAACGCCTCGGATAATAACGGGGTTTACGCCTGTGCTGTCGGCTATGAAATTACTGGTAACCTTATAGTCGTCCTTAAAACAATCGATACAGGCTATAGTATGGACACCTATAGTAAATTTACTTGTTATCTGCATTAGTAATCCCTCTTTATTTTTAGATTACTTATAATATAACATATTACAACTTTCTTATCAATACAAGGGCGGAAAATCCCGCCCTTGTAACTGTTAGATTATTCGCTTACTACGGAAATACGCTCTTTAATATGGTTACCTTTTTCGATTTCGTCAACCATAGCGATTGCGTAATCGGCGTAGCTTATAACGCTCTCGCCCTTGGAGTTGAGTACGAGTTCTTCTCCGCCGAGGATATATTTTCCCGTGCGTTCGCCGTCAGCCTGGAAGTCGCACGCGGGACTTATAAATGTCCAGTTGACGTCGGAGCGTTTTCTGAGTTCGTCAAGCTCCTCACCCATAGCGTTTGCGAGAGGCATAAAGATTGCGGGGAAATCAGCGCCGTCCTTTACCTGTATAGTATGCTCGGGGTTAACATAAAGGCTTCCCGCTCCGCCTACTATAACAAGACGTGTATCTGTTCCCGAAAGAATATCGCAAAGGTGCTGAGATGTTGTTACGTGCATAGGTTGTTCCTCATCTTTCCATGCGCCGAAACCGTCAACTACCGCGTCAAACCCCGCTAAGTCCTCTTTTGTTAAATCCATAATATCTTTCTGAACATAGTCTTTAGCAATAGTTTTGTTCTCTGATCCGCGACCGAACGCCTTTACTTCGAAGCCTCGTCCGATTGCTTCCTCGATAACCTTTTGTGATACTCTGCCGTTTGCCGCTACTACTGCGATTTTCATAATAAAGTCCTCCTGAAAATAAATTTTTAATTTCGCAAGAGTTATTTTATTTATCTTGCACTTGTAATATAACACATTACAAGTTACTTGTCAATACTTTTATTTCAACTTCTTAAAAATTTTTCATTTATCCCAAAGAAAAAAAGTTACAGCACCCTTTCGGATGCCGTAATTCTTTTTTATTAGGATTTTAAGAGTTTTTCTACCTGTTCTCGTTTTTGATACAGTACACATCCGCCGTCGTGATCGTCAGCAAGGATCCCTCCGCTTTTCAGCGCAATAAAAAGCGGGGATTTCATAGCTTCTTTCAGCGTCATATTGCGAACATTTACGTCGGAATACGGAGAAAACGGACACGGCTCGGCTCCTCCGCGGGAGTTAATATGGAAAAAACCCCGCCCCGCGGCAAAACATCCGCCGTAGTTTTTCTCGCTTCCCGGGAACTCTATCATAAGCATATTTTCAAATTTCTGTCTGCGGTCTAAAATAAGCTTTTCCATAAGCTCGCGCTCGGTATCGGTCGGAGCTAAATTCTCGGTACCCTTTTCGACAGGCACATACTCGATAAATATAACGAGCTTACAGCCTCGGCCGCTGAGGTTTTTAAGGAAATCTTCGGAATATACCTCGTTAAGATTCTCCTTAGTAACCGTTATCGAGGCGCCGAAAGCGATTCCCTTTTCATTTAGGATATCCATTCTGTCCTCGATAACCTTATACATTCCCTCGCCTCGACGCGCGTCGGTTTTAGCCCTTCCGCCCTCGATACTGATTACGGGTACGAGATTGCGGTTTTTATCGAGAGTATCTATGTATTTATCAAGAAGCGTTCCGTTTGTGATAATCGGGAACAGGATTTTCGGGTGAGCCGCCGCCTGTTCGATTACATCACGGCGGATTAACGGCTCTCCTCCCGCGAGGAAGATAAAGCTTATTCCGATATCCTCGGCTTCCAAAAACACCTTATTCCACTCTTGAGCGTTTAGCTGGTCACGGGGTTTTTCGTCGCAACACGAATCTATACCGCGGGAATAACATCCCGCGCAGTGAAGATTACAACTGCTCGTAATGCTCGCGATAAGAAACGGCGGAATATGCTCGCCGCTGTCCTCGCTGAGCTTACGCTTTTTCGAGGCGGCTTTACTCGCCGCGGCGAACTTAAGCATAAACGCGCTTTCGCGGGGGTTTTTGAGCGTAGCCTTAACCGCGTCGGTAACTACGCGCTCAACGCCCTTGGTCATATATGATTGGAGGTCAAATTTTTCGGATTCTGTTTTCATTTTAATACCTTCTTTATACCGAGTTATTTAAACAGTTTTTCTCCCATTTCAAACGCCTTTTGTTTTTCCTTAGGGAAAACTGTTTCGTGACGGAGTTGTTTTTCTTTTACGTCAAACAACGTCCACTCCCAGTCGGTCTTAGTGTAGTCCTTAAGCTGTAGAGTATTTCCGCTGACGAGAGTTTCTGTCGGGCCGACGAATCGGTTTAAGGTGTTCTGATAATTCTCGACAAGTCCTTTGTACATAGTATCGGGAGCGTTGCTCGTCATTATCAGAAGTACGGGGATAAAACGCTCGTTGCAGCACGGCTTTTCAAGGTTATACGTGAGATTGCGGAAAATCAGTCTTTCGTACAGCGCACGGAAAGACGCGGTCATTTCGCCTAAATAATTCGGCGAGCCGATAATAAGCCCGTCCGCTTCGCGAATAGCGTCGAGTACCTGAGTTAAGCCGTCACGGCAGATACACTGCCCCTTAAACTTTTCTTTTTTACATCCGAAGCACGAAATACAGCCCGTGTATTTTTCAAGGCGGAAAAGGTCGAAGCGTTCTACCACAGCGCCCGCGGCTTCGGCTCCTTTTGAGGCTTGGGAAATTAAGGTTTCGGTATTAAAGCCCTTTCTCGGACCCGCGTTTACCGCTACAATCTTTTTGCTCATAACAGCGCCCTTATACATTCTCCTACCTCAGCCATATCGGCGGTAGGCTCAAAGCGCGCCGCGACGTTACCCTCGCGGTCTATTATAAATTTAGTGAAATTCCACTTTATATCGGGCTTTTTATCCCAATCGGAATCGGCTTTTTTCAACATATCCGCAAGCAAAGCGGAGAGCTTATGCTCGCCGAAGCCCTCAAAACCTTTCTGAGATTTAAGGTAAGTATAGAGCGGAAGCTCGTTTTCGCCGTTTACATCGGCTTTTTTCATCTGTGGGAAGGTTGTGTTGTAGTGAACAGTACAGAACTCGTGGATTTCGTCGTCCGTAGGGTAACAGAAGTAATCTGAACCTCGGTTTTGTCGGACAGATTTCCGCCTACCCTTTGTTAAAATGCTCGGAAACCCGTCAGGGTTTCCTGTGCTTTTGCCGCGGCTAGACGAAAATCTGCCTCGGCAAAACTCCTTTGGACTTTAAACGGTTGAAATTTTAGGCGATTTGCGGTGCGGAGAATGTTAGCAGGCTGGCGCCTGCTGACGTTCGACAAGCCGTAAAGAGTCAAAATTACTCCGTTTAAAGCGTGGTTCGGATTGCTTCTGTTACCCTACCGGGAGCCTGTCCGCCGAACTGGTTACAGGGAATGTCGAGAATCTCGAGCCCTTTTTCGTGATAATCCTTATAGAGCTTTTCTATCGGCTCGTACTGGGGAGTAAATCCGCAGCCTGTCGCGGTATTTACCACCATAATAACCTTGCCCTTGTATTCGGAAAGGTCGAGCTCTTCGCCTTTTCCGGTAGTTATTTTATAATCGTAAATCATAGTCAGTCCTCCATTTTAAATAATATTTTATCGAGCAGCTTTTTAAGCTCGGTTAACTCGTTTTCGTCAAGCTTTTTCTCGCCGCTGATAGAGAGTATAAGCTCCTCGGCGGCTTGGTAGTTTATATCCGTCATATACTGGATAAACGCGTCGTGACCGCTTGTATGGAAAAGTGAAGATTTGTCTATATCTCAGAAGCTGACTTCTACCTTAACGTTGCCGTTAGAGAGCAACTCGGTAAGCTCGCTTTCGGATTTATCGGTGATTTTTCCGAGACGGGTATAAGCCCAGGTGTTTGAGCCGTAAAATACTACGAGCTGGTTTCCGCTGTAGAGAACTACATCTCCCGAAGCGGTCGTAATACTGACGTCGTTTCTCGGTAAGGTCATACCGAGTGAACCGACCTGCTCGAATCCGCCGTACATCGACATATCAATCGTGAGAGGAGATTCCTTTACAGCTTCTTTCAGGGCTTTTACAGACTCGTTATCCTCCCACTCGACCGCAACAGGCGAGCCGTTTACGGTCATTTTAAGCTCGCCGGTTTTAAAACCGCTGAGCCACTGTGTAAGCGTTTCTTTATCCGTGCCGATTTCGAAGCGTTTACCTTCTTTCCAGTCGGCTTTTTCGGCGAGAGGATGAAGATTGGTGTCGCTGGAGCCTATCGGGCTTGACGCGGAGGTGCAGAACGGAATAATAGTTTTGCCCGAAAATTCGTAGCTCTCGAGGAATGTGTAAATAATCTTGGGAGCTTGGCCGTGCCATATCGGATAGGCGAGGACGATTGTGCTGTAGCTGTCCATACTCTCGACATATCCGCTGATTTCGGGACGAGCCGTAGGATCGCTCTGCTCCTTATCTGCCCGGCAATTCGTATAGTAAGCTATATCCTCGTCGGTATAGGGAACTTTCGCTTCGATTTCAAATATATCTGCCAAAAAATACTCCGCGGCGTACTGAGCCAACGGCTTTGTATTACCTGTGCGTGAGAAATAAACTACGAGAGTTTTATCCGTTTTCTCCACGGCGGGTTCGGTCGTCGGCTGAGTTGTTTCAGGCTCGGTTGTAACAACCTCGGTCACCGCTTCCGTGGTCAAAGCTTCTGTCACTTCTTCGGCAGTTGTTTCTTGTGTATCGGATTCAGTCGTCTCGGGAGTCAAGGGCTGTGTTTCGACTTTTTCGGTCTGAGGTTCTGTAGTAACTGCTTCGGTAGTCTGTTTAGCCGTAGTTTCGGGTACGCTCGTTGTGAGCACGGTTGTTTCGGGCGCGCTCGTTGTGAACACGGTAGTTTCTACAGGCTCCGTAGTCGTAAGTTCCGTTTTGGGTTCAGTAGGAGTTGTCGGCTCAACTGTCTTAGCGGGCTTTTTTGCGGATTCGGAAGATTTCTTTTTAGAAAACGTTTTAACCCAATTTTTCACCTTAGTATAGCTTAAATCAGTCAAATCCTTACCCTGCCTTACGACAGCGCCTTTGGATCCCGCGCGGATACCGCTCATCGAGCCGGATATACCGCTTGAGCCCGAGGTGCAGAACGGAATAACCGTCTTGCCCTTCATAGAGTATTTATCGAGAAACGTCCTTATTACACGCGGTTCCTTTCCCCACCAAATCGGATAGCCGAGATAAACCGCGGTGTACTGCTTGAGATTCTTTATACCTGTCGCGATTGCGGGACGGGTACTCGGTTTATTCTGCTCGCGGTTAGCGCGGCAGTCTGTATCGTAGTCCAAGTCCTTTGAGGTATAAGGAGTTCTCGGAACAAGACGCAGTATGTCGGCGCCCGCCGCTTTTTTCACTTTATTCGCTGCGGATTTCGTCGTACCTGTCGCGGAAAAATATACGACAAGAGTAGTCTTTTTGCCTGCCGAAACAGTTACGGAACAGGTGTATTTTTTATCCTTATACTTAGCGGTCAGCTTAGCCGTACCCGCTTTTTTAGCTTTAGCTGTACCCTTTTTACTCACGGTAAGGACTTTCTTTTTAGAGCTCGACCATTTAACGCTTTTAGCTTTCGCGTTTTTGAGCTTAAAGGTATGTTTTTGACCTTTTTTCATAAGAAAGGTCTTATAGCTTAAATAAGGCTTTCTTGATTTTGCGCTTACAATCGGCGCGGCTGATAAAAGTGAAACCGTCATCAATCCCGCAAGCGCTAAAGAGATTAGCTTTTTCATAACAGCTCCTTTAGAATTTATCGGCGAACTCTTTGAGCTTATCTTCGCTCTGTCTGCCGTTAAGAATAGCGCCCTCTAAAATTTCCGCGTTCGGAGCGCTGGGTTGTAAGCCTTCTACCGCTCTGCCGAAGCCTGAACCGCCCGAGGTCGCGAAAAGCACGACTTTTTTACCGCTGAAATCGTACGCTTCGAGAAAGCTGTTGATAATAGTAGGCGCTACGTACCACCAAATCGGAAAGCCGACGAAAATAGTGTCGTAATCCGCAATATCAGCGTTATTATCCGCTAAAGCGGGACGCGAGCTTTTATCGCGCATTTCGAGAGAGCTTCTCGACTGTTTATCCTGCCAGTTTAAGTCGGCTCTTGTGTAGGGAATTTCGGGTTTAATCTCGTACAAATCGGCGCCCGAGGCTTTCGCTAAATTTTTAGCGGCGTTTGCGGTAACTCCGCTCGCCGAAAAATACGCTACTAATTTTTTACTCATAATGAACACTCCTTTTATTTTAATAGTTTTTTAGCGCAGGTGTAGGAGATATCGTAAATAGAATAATACGTATATCCGACGCCCGCCGTTTCCATAGCTCGTTTTTGTTTATCGGTAACTATCGTATAGGGATAGATTCCGTAAATAAACGGAAAGAAAGAGTATAAAAACTCCTTACGTTCCTTTTCGTCCATATCGGTACAGAATTTTTTAAGTAAACCGTCTACCGCTTTAAGAGAATTTCCGTAAGCGACTTTGAACTCGCAGAGGCGTTCTTCACGGCTGTTTTCTTCCATATCGTAATGGTTCATACTCATCAGCTTTAAAAGAAGCTCCCGCTTTTCCAGAGATGAGGCTAAGGCTTTAGCGATATCGTCCTTGGTCATACTGTCGTTATTTTCGATAATACCGTTTAAATCCTCAACCCACAGCTCGTATTCCTCTTGCAATATAGCAAGGAAAATTTCTTCCTTGGTTTCAAAGTAGTTATAAATAGACGCGCGGGAAAAAGTGGTTGACTGCGCGATTTTCATTATAGTTATTTCTTTAAAGTTCATATCCTTGTAGAGCGTTTTACACGCGGATATGATTTCTTCCTTTCGAGCGTTGGTAAGCTCGGGAGAACCTTTGGGCATAATATCACCTTTTTCATTTATCTTTATTAATCTTTTTTAGTACAAGCGAAATCAGGTACGCGGCAAACGCCCATGCGGTAAGCGCCGCAAGGTTTTCAAGAATTACAAGCTGCCACACCTTTAAATAATCAAAATAAGCAAACGGTATTTTAAGCAGCATATAGTCCAAGAACTTCTCGGTAAAAAATAGGTAAAACCCGTAAACCGATACCGCGGTTGCCGAAACTCCGAGAGCGATTTTAACGCTTCTCTTTTTCAGCTTTGAGCTTATAATTCCTAAGTGCAAGCCGAGGTGAAGTCCCATTAGCACAAACGACCAATGCGACAGCGAGAGGTGTGCTTGTCTTACGAGAGAGGTTTGTAAAACTCCGTTTAAATACGGCGCGGTGTAACGGCTCATAATTAGCCCCGATGCCGCCGTACAAAGAAAAGAAAGCACCAGAAGCACGTTCACTATAATCTGAAAAACTCTCAGCGGAGTGTACTTACCCTTAAATATCGCGGAGTAATATTTTCTGTTTAGGACTTGATGCAGAATTGTCAGCGCGAGCATCGTAACGCCCAGCCACTCGTGAGCAAATTGATGTGTTACCTGAAACGACATCAACAACAGCAGCGTTACGGCTAAGGCTGAATCAAGTATTCGTTTTACTGAGTTTATCTTCATAGGCTTTAATCTTATTTATATTTTTTTACCCAGCTTTCCAAATCCGATGAGCTGTCGAGGCGTTCACCCTCGAGCCATTTTCCGCTTTTAGCGTTCTTCTCGAGGTTAGCCCCGCTCGAGCCGATTCCCGAACCGCCCGAAGTACAGAACGGAATAACGGTTTTACCGCTGAAATCATAGCTCTCGACGAACGTATCCATTATACGAGGTTCCTCTCCCCACCAAATCGGATAGCCGATATATATTGTATTATAGCTGTCGAGATTAAGCTTTTGGCCCGCAATTTTCGGACGCGACGATGAATCGTTCTGTTCTTTTGTAGTACGGCTGTTTTGGTCGTTCCAGTCGAGGTCGGCTGTAGTGTACTTTTGCCCGGGGACAATTTCGTAAATATCGGCGTTCGTAATTTTAGCGATATCTTCCGCTACGCCCTTAGTCGTACCCGTTGCGGAAAAATACACAACCAAAACGTCTTTACCGTCAGCTTCGGATTTTTTAGTTTCCTGGTTTTCTGCCGCAGGCTGAGTTTGGGTTTCGAGGTTAGTTTCCGGCTTGGAATTATTGTCGGAAGGCGCGGCACACGAAGCGAAAGATAATGTCATAACTAAAGCAAGAACAACTACCGAAATCTTTATACTTTTAATCAATGCTGACATCTCCTATTTCAATTTATCGTAATCGTCCGAGCTGACCGCTTCGAGCCATTCGGTCGAGGTATCTTCTCCGTCAACTTCAATCGCGAGATGTGAGAACCATGAATCCTTAGCAGCTCCGTGCCAGTGTTTAACCTCGGGAGGAATGTTGATAATCGTACCCGGGGTAAGCTCTACGGCATCTTTTCCCCACTCCTGATAGAAACCTCTGCCTCCTACGCAAATCAACATCTGACCGCCGCCGCTTTTCGCGTGGTGAATATGCCAGTTGTTACGGCAAGCGGGCTCAAATGTAACGTTAAAAATAGGAACCTGCTCGGTAGATACGGGAGCGAGGTAGCTGTTGCCGACGAAATACTCGCCGTAGGGATTGGGCTCGCCTATCGGGAAGAAGATAGAATTTTCGTACTTATCTTTTTCGGATTCGGCGGGCTCGGTTTCATTCCAAACTTCTTTAGCCAGACGGAATACCGCCCAGCCCTTAGGCCAGCCGACATACATTGTCGCGTGGGTTATAATAGCGGCGATTTCTTCCTTTGTAACGCCGTGAGCCTTTGCGTTTTGCAGGTGATAACTCAGCGACGAATCCGTAATTCCCGACGCCATAAGCGACACTACCGTAATAATGCACTTGGTTTTTACGTCGATAGCTTCTTCGTTCCACACCTCGCCGAAAAGCACATCGTCGTTAAGATGAGCGAATGACGGAGCAAAATCTCCGAGCTGTTCCCTGCCTGCTGTTTGTACTATTTTATCTGCCATTTATTTTTCCTCCTTAATCTTTTGGTCGCCTGTAGTCCAGACGTGTTTTGAGTCAGCGTTTTCACGTTTATTTTGAGCCATAACCCCCGCGAGCGCGTGAGGCACATACAGCTCCTCGAGATATTTGATTTCATCTTTCGTAAGTGTTAAATCGACCGATTTAACCGCGCCCTCGATATGATGAAGCTTTGTAGCTCCGACAACCGGTGAACTAACCTTAGTTAAAAGCCAAGCTAAAGAAACCTCCGTCATAGTTACTCCGCGTTTTTCGGCGAGTTCGGCAACACGGTTTATAATTAAACCGTCCTGCTCGGCGGTAGCGTCGTACTTAAACTTAGCGTAAGCGTCCTCCGCTCCCCTTTTAGTATCGTTATCGCCTGGCTTGCGGGAAAGTCGTCCGCTCGCGAGGGCGCTGTAGGGAGTGAGCGCAATATTTTCTTCGTAGCAATAGGGAGCCATTTCACGTTCTTCCTCACGGAAAATAAGGTTGTAATGTCCCTGAACGGACACAAACTTTTCGAAGCCTTCTTTTTCGGCGAGCGCGTTAGCCTTAGCGAGCTGCCACGCGAAACAGTTTGAGATACCGATATATCTCGCCTTACCCTCCTTTACTACACGGGTAAGTCCATCGAGAATATCGTAAATCGGAGTGTTCCAATCCCACATATGGTAGATATATAAATCGACATAGTCCATACCGAGATTTTTAAGGCTTGTGTTAATCATATTCTCGATATGCTTTTGACCCGTAATGCCGTTTTCTATCTCCTGAGGAGTACGGGGAAGAAACTTCGTCGCAACGACAACCTCGCCGCGCTTCGCGAAATCTCTTAAAGCTCTGCCGACATACTGCTCGCTTGTACCGCTCTGGTAGCCGATAGCTGTATCGTAAAAGTTTACGCCGAGCTCAAGACCGCGTTTTATAATTTCTCTGCTGTGTTCTTCGTCGATTGTCCAGCTGTGCTGACCGCGCTCCGCGTCGCCGAAGCCCATACATCCCATACAAATTCGGGATACGTTTAAATCCGAATTACCGAGTTTAGTGTACTTCATTTTCAGCTCCTGTTTTTTACTTCATTTCTTTTTCCCAAAAGCGTATCGCATTAATATTGAGTGAATCCGCTGTTTTTTCGAGATAAGATACTTCATCGTCCGTAAGGGAGATATTAGCGGCCTTAACAGCGTCCTCAACATGCTTTTCCTTTGTAACGCCGATAATCGGAAGCGTTCCCTTTGCGATAGCCCATGCAACGGGAATCTGAGCGGTTTCTACGCCGTATTTATCGGCGAGTTTTTTAAGTTCGGCGTTTATAATCTCAATTTTATCGAGCACAGGATTATACGCGTCTGCTCTCGCCGAGCCTGCCGGCATTGGATTTTCGGTATCGTATTTACCCGAAAGCGCGCCCTGCTCAAGCACCATATAAGAGAAGAACACAATATCGTTTTCCTTACAATAATCTAAAATTCCCGAATCCTCAGATGAACGGTTTATAAGGCTGTAGTGATTCTGAACGGCGCCGAGCTTTAAACCGTGAGCCTTTAAAATCTTATCGGCCTGTTTAATCTCCGCCAAGTTGTGGTTCGAAACGCCGAGAATGGGAACGTTTTTCCTGCCCTCAAAGTATTTAGCCATTTCCTCAGTCCACTTAGGAGCGTCCGCGACGTTATGAATCCAATAAATATCGAAATGGTTAAGCTCCATAAGTTCAAGCTGCATTTCAATCATATCCTTAAAAGCAGTCGGGCTAGACGCGTCCGCGCACTGAGGGGTGAATTTATCGGACACAAGATACTCGCTTTCGCTCTCCTTCAAAAATCCGGCGAGAACCTTTTCCGAAGTTCCCATGCCGTAGGCGAAAGCAGTGTCCCAAAGGTTAAGACCGTTTTTCATAGCGGTATCAAAAATCGGTTTAAGCGTATCGGCGTTAAGGTTGCCGCCGAATGTTCCGTCGTTGCCCCAAGCCCACGCTCCGAGGGCGATTTTAGGTAAGTTTTTCATAATGATGTCCCCTTTATTTTTTATTCAACCGTTAATTATATTAAGGTAAGTATTCTGACACTGTGTCAGTATCTATATAATACACCTATTCTGACACAATGTCAATATAAAATTTTTAAAAAAAATAAGAAGGCACGCGACCGATAAGTAAATTTCAAATCGAGTAGAGCGGATTGATTCCGCCTTCTCACACCACCGTACGTGCCGTTCGGCATACGGCGGTTCAATTTGTCCTGCGGTACGTTGTCGAAGAACTTCTCAAGGTCGATATTCACCATCCCTTCTTCTCGCCTGAACCTCACGATTCAAACCTTGGGAGTCGCTTCAGAGTTCGTCGGTAACTACGCCTCGGCGGACTTTCACCACAGAGCATTGATATGCCCGTCATACTAAAAAATCGAAACCGCCCGACAGGACGGTTCCGAACAAACTATAATCTTAGTTTTTGGTTTCTTTATCGGCAAACTGTTCGTTTAAGAGATTGTTGATATACTCTCTGTCGAACAATTTGTTTGTACTTAAATATATATCGGGAGCGATACCACCGTCAATATCTCGGATATAGCCGTTCTTCATCGTGGACAAACGGTACTCGCTCGAAATCTGCATCGTTGAGCCGATAGCGGTCGAGAGATAGCCGACAGTGCAAGCTCCGCCGCCACTCTGCTGGCCGATGAGGAGAATCCTGTCGTCGAGCTGGTCAAGAGCATTCGGGAGCAGGTTGCCGCAGGAGAAGGAAGCGCCGGAGATATTAACCGCCACGTTTTTGCCCAAACCAAGTATAGACTTGTCGTTCTCGTCATATTTACCGTCAAAGTTAAGGTCAAAATCCAGTACACACTGATGGACAGCCCATGTTACCGGGTTCTGAATATCGATATTGCACTGACCGCAGATCGCCTGAATTGCGTATCCGCCTGCCAAAACAGCACCGCCACCGTTATACGCGAGGTCAATGACAACGTTCTTGACGTCCTTATCCTCGTTTTGCAGGCGTTTGAGAGCATAGGCAAAGAGCGCGATTGTATCATCTTTGTTCGGTTTCGGCTCATAGCCCTCGGACATATACGAGACCATCGTTGGATCCATTCTAAATGCGTCAAATGTAATATACACTGTGTCACCTACACGCTCGTAAGCCGTGAAATCTTCACCAAATGTTCCCAGAGCTTTTTTTCGGGCTTTTTGGATTTCCTGATCATTGTACATACGATTTAAGTAACCAGGGCTTAACTTAGACTGGTATTCAATGGGCTCGCTGAGGAATACCGACTGCATTCCCGAGCTGCTGTGGAAGTCCTCGAACAGCATTGTAGAAACGTCCTGCTGAGCCATTTCAATCGTTGCGAGATCTGTGGAGAGCATTCTTTTCTTGATTCCCATACGGTTGAAATACTCGTTAAAGGAGCCGATATTGTGAGCAGCCTGTAAACCGTAGTGCGCGTCGAGAGCATTACAAAACTCATAGTAGTTGACCTGCGCAAGAGCGGATGAGATTTTATCGGTCTTTACAGAGTCGCGGTAAAGGTCATAAAACTCTTTTTTCTCCGGGTTATTCGCAAGACTATTATCCGTAAAGAATATAGCCTTGCCGTTATAGCTTGCGAACTGACCTGTAAATGACATAAAGAAATCGGAAAAGGTCTGGAGCGGGATAAGGAAATCGTTGCCGTTTTTGAGCATCGGAACCTCGTTATACGCAAAGGTTACGGCAATAGGATTGCCGCCGTGGTATATATCCTTATCGGACACCTTATAAAACGGGCCTTTTTTCATTGCGCCTATGCCGAATGGGTTAAATACCATATAATCGCCGTTTACGACAAGCGTAGATGTATAGTCGCTGAAATACAGAAGCTTATTCTTGTAATCGAAGTCGATAAACGTACCCATAGGCAGATTGTAGGTACGGATAAGTCCGTTCGCGACATTTACAACTTTACAATCAGGGGCAAATTGTAACATTTCAAGAAATGTCTTGATAACAAAGCTGTCTGATACAAACGGAACGTCGGGATATTTGGACGAGAAGTAAACGGGATTTTCGGCTTTATTTATCTTTCCGCCTTCATAGTTGTACCAAGTTATGTTCTCCTCGGTGATTTCGCCCTCTTTTTCTTTAATCTCGTCGGGCTGTAGAGGTTTAATCGTCCTTTCCACGTTAACGGTGAGGTTTTTGCTGAGCTTCTTGCCCTTAGCGTTTTTAGCCTTGGTCTTAACGGTAATCTTGGCTACGCCTGTCTTTTTCGCGGTAACCTTGATTTTACTTCCGCTGACTTTTACCGACGCTACGGAAGTATTGTTCGACTTAGCCGTGAACTTCTTGGAAGCGTTGCCTTTAACCTTTACCTTGACGGTATAGGATTTAGTCACCGTTTTTTTATCGGCGGGAATTGTGATAGTTGCTTTAGACTTCACTGTTAATGATTTTACGTACTTCTTCACGGGCTTTGCCTGTACACTGACGCCGAGCGTCGAACAGATAAGCGCCGCGAGAAATACGCTTATTACTCTTTTGAATTTAAATTTCATAATGTCCTCCTATGGTTTTTTTCGCAAGTATTTGCAATACCTTTATTGATAATACGATTTATACGGTTTTTTAGGCGTTCTCAGCCTGTTATTTTAGAAATCAAAGCTGTTTTTTCAGCGTTAATCGGTTACAGCCGTCAAGATAGGTGTATTCCACCTCGTCTACCATACTTTTAACCATATATATTCCAAGTCCGCCGATTCGGCGTTCTTCGCCCGAGAGTAAGATATCGGGATCGGGCTTTGCCAGAGGATCGAAGGGCGTTCCGCCGTCAATAAGCGTAAACGTTACCACTCCGTCCTCAACACTGCCTCGAATTTCAGCCCAGCCTTCGCCGTCGGGATAAGCATAGTGAGCTATATTTACATATAACTCCTCCATCGCCATCCGCAACTGTGAGCGGGCTTGCGGAGTACAGCCGTGAGCGTCTACCAGTGAGCTGACAAAGTCCAAAACTTCATCCATACCCTCAAGCTTAGCGGGAATTCTTAATACTTTTTCATCGGCCATAAATTCTCGCTCCTTTCACAAGGAGGGCTTTCTTACTGCATATCAAACACAGCGTCCAATCCTGTGTTTGATAAAACGTCCATAAAGTTCTCGCCGACGTTAGACAGTATCATTGAGCCGCCTGACGCCTTCAGCTGCTTGAATGTAGCCAGCAGTACACGCAGTCCCGCGGACGACACATAGTCGCACTCGGCAAAATCCAAGGTCAGCTTTTGCACGCCGCCAAGCTCTTTATCCAAAAGCGCGGACAGCTCGGGCGCGGTTAATGTGTTAAGCTCGCCTGAGAGTTTTACAGTCATTTCGTTTGAGTTTTTTTCAGTGTTTAGTTTCATTTTTATGCCTCCTGATCTTTTATTGAAAGAATTATCATTGTCATATCGTCAAACTGGGGAACTCCCCTTGCGAACTCATTTACATCTTCGAGGATAGAATCAAGCATCTGCTCGCCCGAAGCGTCCGCGTTATTATTTATTACATTTTCCAGGCGCTCTGTACCGTAAAGGCCGTTTGCTTTATCATGCGCCTCAGTGATACCGTCGGTAAACAGCAACAGTTTATCGCCCGGCTCAAGCTGAATCTCGTTTTGTTTATAAACCGTAAACTCCATACCCGCCAAGAACAGTCCGTGAACTTCCTTAATCTCCTCGCAGGGTTTACCGCGGCGCTGGAATAAAGGATAATTGTGCCCCGCGTTAGTGTACTGTAATATCATTGTACGGGTGTCGAGAATACCAATCCAAGCGGTCGCAAACATACCCGCTTCGTTATTCTCGCAAAGCCGCGCGTTAACCTCGTTAAATATCTCGGACGTGCTGTTACGCGTTAGAGCGTAGTCCTTAATCATAGTTTTCGCCGTCATCATAAACAACGCGGCGGGAGTTCCTTTACCCGATACATCGGCTATAAGAAAACAAATTCGGTTTTCGTCAATCGGAAAGTAGTCGTAGAAATCTCCGCCGACTTCCTTAGCGGTATTCATACTTCCTCGGAGATTTAAATCAAGCCGTTCGGCGAACTCGGGAGCTACAGGCGGCAGGGCGTCTGTCTGGATTTTTGCGGCAATTCTTAAATCCGTTTCAACAGCCTCCACATGAGCCTGGGTTTTTAGAACAGTGTGGGTACTTACGTTGGTAACAAGATACACCAGCGCCAGCGCGACAGGCAGCGACGAGGTCTCGAAAGCAGCCGAGCCGCTATCGAAAAATAACAGCTCCATCCAGTAAAGGACAGGCGCCATAACGCTGAAAACAAACAGACTTACAGGTATTTCTCCTTTTTCGGGTCTCTTTTTTCTGCCGATTGTAAGAAAATAAACCGCAATAACCAAGGGAGAAAATATATATAAATACACCAAAGCGTGAAAAACAGTATCAAACAGCTCCATAGTCTGAACCGTACCGCTTTTATCCACATGGAACATAAGCTGCGTCCAGGGAGTAGTAACGCATAAAAGAGTATTTGCGATTACAGGCAACACGTAAACAATTATGAGTACTATTCTTTTAATCTTTATTCCAAATCTGCCGATTAGATACAGATTTAAGAAAGCGGCAAATATAATAAAGGACACAGCGTAACCGCTTGTCGCGATGTAAGCCAAAGCACTAAGGTCGGGATGTCCGTCAACAGCAGTCCACATAATCTCGAATACGCACATAACTATGCCCGAAATCAGCATAAGAGAAATAGGCTCTGTTACCTTCTGTTTATAAAGGAAAATATTGTTGACAAGCAAAATTCCCATCAAAACAGCCGCGACGAACAGAAGTTCAAGGAACAATAGTAGTGAAGTCATAGTTTGTTATCCTTTCATTATTATTATGTTTTTATAATAAAGGCGCTTCGGTTAAAGCTCATAGTAGTGAGGTGGTGTCTATCCTCTCCGAGCTTTTCCATATAAGCCGAAACAGCGAAGGACGCGATAGATGTAACGCTTACGTCATCCTCGGAGATATCGAAAAGAACGCCGTCGTCCTTGGTGATTATTTTGACTTCATTCGGATGCACAAAAATATCGAACTCGCTGAGAATAGTTTTATCTTCGTTTTTCTCACGAATAAGCATATACAGTTCTTCTACAAGAAGCTTGATTTTTCCCACGGTACGCTTTTCAACTTCTTTTTCCAAAAGCAGCTTTTCAACTTCTTTTTGTAACCCGATAATCTTATCGGGTTCTACCGAAATATTGAAAAGATAGCAGTTATCGTCGCCGGGGACTTTGGAAAGAAGAAGCGGACAGTCTTTTTTACCGTAACGAGCCAAAATATAAACCAAAATCAGTCCGTACGCGCAAGCGGGCGCCGTGGCAATACCGATAAACATACCCGTAATTCCGAAAACTTTACCGAAAATTACGGCAAACCCTACGCTCAAAATTACATCTCTCAGCGCGCATACCACAACTCCGAGAATAATCTTCTCTATAACCAGATAATACGAAGTAAGCAGATACAAAATACTTACAAAGGTTGAGCTGAGCGCTGTTATTATAACGCCGATTACAACCCAGTTCGAGAGCTGCGGGTCTGTAACGTTCAAAAACGCGGGCGTAAACGGAGCGATAATCACCAAAACTACAGTGACGATTATACCCTCTATTACAGCGGTTTTATTTGCCAAAGAGAAGCTGGAGCGAAGTCCGCTGTGATTCTTTTCGCCGACATATACGCTGAAAATAGGGCCGACAGCCACGCCGATACCGTCGAATAACAACTGGAACTCTCGGCAAAGCGTAATAACCGAAGCGAGAATCAGGTACTCGGGTCCGAACTGAGTGCTGATAAAAGCGTTCAGCGCCGCTGTAAATACAGCTAAAAACAGATACGAGCTGGAGTCGATAATACTATAGCGTATAACATCCTTCATAATCCCGAAGGAGAAATACACATTCCAGCGAAGCGAATTGCTCTTTTTAAGGAAATGGAGCAACAAAATCATAATAGAAACTATGTTAAACAGGAACGACGCGAGGCTGATTCCCCGGATACCCATAACAGGACACAGGATAATAGAAAGCGTGATATTTCCCAAGCCCTGAACCGCGGTAGCGATTGTCGAAACGGTTTCATCGCCGTCGCTGTAGACCATATTCGCGATGAGCATTTGCATCGGCAAAACAAGAATCGTAAAGTTCGTCCAGAACAGATATCCGTTGGCCTCTTCCAAAACCGCCTTAGTAGGAGAATAACTGAGAAGATACATCTCTCCGAAAACGGTAATCAAAATAAACATCAGAACACCGACGATAACAGACATCAACACACCGAAGCCGAAGGATTGATCCGCTCTCTTTTTATTGAACTTTCCCATTTCGGTCGAGTACAAAATCGGAATACCGATTGAGATTACCGAGCCGAAGAAAACGGCAAGCGAATACAGAGGCGTAACAAGCGTGATACCCGCCACAGCGTCTGAACCGATAACAGCGCCCGCGATTACGGAGTCAGACATCAGCATTATAGACGCTACCATCATGGTAAGCGTTCCGCCAAGCAACATAGAGAAATACTTTTTCGACATCAGCTTCGGCTGACGTATAGCTGTTTTTTGCATTATTCAGATATCCCCCTTTTATATATACAATGATAAAATAAATTAATGTCTAATCAAACGTAACCAAAATCAGAATACGGTATCGGCAATTACCATAACGCTTCCCGCGACGATTCCGAGCAGTAAGATGTACTGGGATTTGCTGACCTTTTCTTTCATAAAGAGTCTGCCTCCGAGCATTACAAACACAGGGTAAACGGCGAGCAACGGATCGGTAGAAACCGAGTTTATCGCCATAGCGTAGCTGTAAAAAACTATCCCGACATTATCCGCGAGAGCGCCGAGGATTCTCGGAGCGCTTTTCTTGGTAAACGGATTATACATCTTCTTTTCTTTATAGAAGATATAAATCCAAAAGCCGAGTGCGAATAAAGCGTATTCCATTCCGACAATAATAATACTGTCGCCCTCGGGCATAGAAAAGCCGTAGGTAGTATCAAGGCAAACGCCCGTTACGATTGTTTCCAGAGCGTCAATGATGGAATATAAAACAGGAAATATTAATGTTCCTAAGCCCCGAACCAGCCATTTTGATTTTTGATACTGCGGTTTATTTCGATTTGTTTTGTTACGAACGATCGAAAGCAGCACAACACTTATAAGTATAACGAGCATTCCCGCTGTTCTTACGGGAGTTAAAAGAGTGAAAATCGAATCCACCCTGCCAAGCGCCAGATAAACTATAATAAGCAGTATTGTAGAAGTTCCGCCGCTTATTCCCTCTACGGGAGATTCTACCGTCACCTCATTATAAACATAGCCTTTAAACGAAACCGTATTTACAATAGCGTATACGATACCAAATAACGTCATCGGCCAGTATCTTACCGCGCTTTCAAAAATTGTAAACGGTTCATCTCGTGAAATCAGATATACAAGAGCTACCGCGAAAAACACAATTCCGATACAGACGGAGTATTTTAAGCATATATGTTCCTCTTTCTCTTTAGGAATACCCGCCTTGTATAACAAGCCTGTTGAGGCCCACATAATTATTGTTAAAACGACCATTACAAGCCACATCATATTATCTATAAACCCCTGTTTCTTTTTATAACATAAACGCTGTATCGTTCAAGGTTCGTATTCTCGTAGGGTAACAGAAGTAATCTGAACCTCGGTTTTGTCGGACAGATTTCCGCCTACCCTTTGTTAAAATGCTCGGAAACCCGTCAGGGTTTCCTGTGCTTTTGCCGCGGCTAGACGAAAATCTGCCTCGGCAAAACTCCTTTGGACTTTAAACGGTTGAAATTTTAGGCGATTTGCGGTGCGGAGAATGTTAGCAGGCTGGCGCCTGCTGACGTTCGACAAGCCGTAAAGAGTCAAAATTACTCCGTTTAAAGCGTGGTTCGGATTGCTTCTGTTACCCTAACCGAACAGCTTTTTCTTTTTAAAAATCGAACAAATAAATACATAAGCGTATCTTTTTTGTTCGCCGCTATTATTTTTATCTTCATATTGAAAACAAAGAACCTATTAAATTATATAATATTGTCTAAAAAAATTCAACATTAAAGAAGAATTATTATAATTTTTGTTGTTTTTATATAAAGTTGTAAAACAATATGGAAGAAAAGCTTAAATCCACGACGCTTGCCGACATTGCGGAAGATACGAGGCAGGCGGTTAATAATGAATCAAGTAAAGACAAGTAATATAGTGTGAAAGTCCATACTATATAATTTAACGGGGTCGGACAATTGTGTTCGACCCCTTTTCAAAAAAACGAGGAATGAAGATAGCGCAAGGATGTGTAACGTTAAAACATACAGCGGCTTTACCTGCTGTATTTGCATGAATATTATACAAGTTTTGGGTAATTTCCTATAGAAAATAAAACAAACGCGGTTTCCGTTCATTCGGATTCCGCGTTTGTGTTTCATTATTATCACACATCTTTACAAATCGCCGTAAAGGTTTTCCTTTTCCGACTTTTTAGCAGTTATTGTTTCAGTCGAGTCGGTAGGCGATTCCGGTAAAACATCTGATTTCCAAGAGCCTCAACAGATATTTATGGTTTACTATATTTTTATTTCATATCTTACACTCATAAAGAATCAGAATGTTTATTCGGCGTTTGTAGGTATCGCCATTGAGCTCACCTGATTGAAGCTGCACATACAGCCGCCATAGTACATATTCTTCTTATAATCATTATAGAATACCCTGAGCTTGCCGTTCGCGTCGTAGTAGCGGATATACGATCTCGCGTCGAGCTTTTCCGCCTTCTTCGAAGCGGAATCTCCTTCATAGTTGACAACGAGAGTGTATAATCTGTACTCATCGAAGTTGCGGTGATCCTTAGCGATTTTTCCTGTGCCCTTTGCGCAGTTAACATTGGTGATGTAACGGTAGTCGGTATCGGCAGGCTCCGCCGCGGATAAGTTATCTCCGCTTGGAGCGGTGTCTGTGTTGCCTCCGCAAGCGGCGAAAACCGCGCGGCACATAAGCACTGCCATAACGGCGGCTGTGATTTTGATAAGTTTTTTAATAGTATTCACTCATGTATTAATTCTATAATTATTTTACTTTAAGCTTAATTGTCTTTGTCACAGACTTTGACTTGTAGTTGGATGTGCCCTTGGCGGTTATCTTAACCTTGATTTTGTAGCTGCCCTTTTTCGCCTTAGCCCACTTTTTGACTGTAATAACGCCCTTGGAGCTTATTTTGAGGTACTTTTTGACAGCCTTAGGAGCACTTGTTATTTTGCAAGCGAGTTTACCCTGAGCCTTTGTCACCTTGACCGCGCCCTTGACGGTGACGGATTTTTTCTTTACAGTCTTTAGCTTGACGCTCTTTGTAACGGGCGTAACCTTAATCGGGTTCTTTGCCTTAGTAATCTTGAAGGTCTTGATGATCGAGCCCTCATAATCACCCACAGCCGTAATAATAACTGTAGCCGTGCCGACTTTCTTGTTGTTCTTGTAGGTCACGATGTAGTCGGTGTTCGGGACAAGGGTGTAATTGTTTTCCGTATCCACTAAGGTAATTTTCTGGGAAATAGCCTTGCCTGTGTAAGTTTTGTTCTTGATACCGCTGAGGTTGAAATAACCGATATCGTTTGATGGTTTGGGAGCTACGGGTTCGGTTGTCGCGGGCTCTGTGAAAGGCTCTGTCTGAGGCTGAGTCGGCTCGGTTGTGACGGGCTGTGTCGGTGCGGTTGTGACGGGCTGTGTCGGTTCGGCTGTGACGGGTTGTGTCGGCTCGGTTGTACCGGGCTCGGTGGGTTCGGTAGTCTCGGTGGGCTGAGTTTCCTCGGTGTCCGTTGTGGGTTCGGTATCCGTTGAGGGCTCGGTGGGAGCGTCGGGCATTGTGAAGCTCTCGGATGAGGCGAAAGCTTCGTAGTAGTGGTTGTAACTTAGTACAGTAGCTTTCTTGCCGTTGATTGTAGCGGTAAACGTGTACTTGCCATCGGAATCCACAGCGAATTTATGGCTTGAGTCTGCTTTAATAAATACGTCGGCAATATAAACCTTACCGTATTCAAATTTGTCCGATTCGTCCATGATTTTTCCGTCTGTATTGTTATACCAATCTAACTTATACTCTATGCCCGAAGAACCTGAAACGGTAAAGCTCGGAGAAGCGCCTACATAAGGCTCAACAACGCCTGTGAAGGCAACGCTCGAGATTACCTCGCGGGGATCGTCGGGAGTAGTAAAGCTATACATCGCCGCGGCTCCGTAAGAGGGTTCCCAATTCAAAACCTGGAGCACTGTGGCGTCGTTGCCGTTAATCTTAGCGGTTATAGTCGGCGTACTTCCGTCCGTAGCGAGGGCGTAGCCCAAATCAGCTGTAAAGTAAACTAAGGCTCTGTATTTCTTACCGTACTCATAAGTCTCGCCGATATCCATATAACGTTGGTCTGTAAAGTTGTACCAGCTTACAGAGGTGCTGTCGATACCGCCATAGGAAAACGCACCGTAAGAGGGCGTTTCGCCTACAACGGGCTCATCAATAACAAACTGAGTTTTTGTGAGCACTGTCGGGTTGTCGGGGTCGATGAGCAAGCCGAAATAATAATAGATTGTAATTTCCTTCTCCGCGCCAAGGTGTTCCCACGAAACAGAGCGCGATTCCTTGCCGTTTACGGTGGAGGTAACGGCGGTTTTGATTTGTGAGGGATTTGTCGAGTCAACAGCGAACTTGTAGCCTGTGGCGGCTTTAAGATTGATTTCGACAGAGTATTCGTGACCTGACTTGAACGTCTTTTTGGCGGAAACGCTTTCGACATTGGTCTCGTCATTCCATTCAATGGATTTAACCTCAGCGCCAAAGGGTGCAGTGCAGGTGAATACGGGGTTCGCGCCTGCGGCGGGCTCAACAAGGTCTGTGATAGCTACCTTGGAGACGATCGTCGGCTGAAGCGCGGCATACTCATATTTAACGCGGATAGTCTGAGTCGCGTCATACGAACCCATGGTTTGAGTTTCCGCTGTATTGCCGTTTACCTTGGATGTAACGGCAGTTTGACCCTGTGAATCAACGGCGAACTTGAAGCCCTCGCTGGCGGTTATTTCAAAGTAAGCTGCGTACTTTTTGCCTTCCTCAAACGTATCGCCGCTCTGGAGGTTGTAGTTATCCACCCTACAGTACCAATCTATCTTGTCGTTCTTTACCGTAAAGCCGCCCGAGGAGTGGAAGGTGAACTTTGCCTGCGCGCCTATTCTCGGAGCTACAACCTCGCTGAAATCAACCGAGGAGATTTCTATCGGCTCGCCCGAAGCCTCGGGCATAGTAAAGGAGCGGTAAATTCTTATTTCTTCATATTGCTCATATCCCGCGGCGGCGCCGACAGACGCGCTCTGACCGTTGATTGCGGCTAAAACGGTGGACTTGCCCTCCGAATTGACAGCGAACCTGTAGCCTGAATCGGCTCTGACAAACACTCTTGCGTAGTATGTTTTGCCGTACTCGAAGATGTCGGTGGATTTCATTATATTGTTTTTGCCTTGCTCCATCCAGTTCATTGCAACGAGCGTCATATTGCCGGGAATAGTTGCCTGCGAAACGGGATGAGCACCGACTACGGGCTCAACAATGTTAGAAACAGCAACCTGCGAGATTGTGTTCGGCGCGTAAACCGGGGGGAATCTGCGTCTTATGCGGATCGTCGAAGCAGGGCTTTCGTCAGTATAGTTCTCCGGAATCGCTTTGCTTCCGTTTACCGTAGCGGCTACCGCGCTCGCGCCGTTCTTTACGGCGAAGGCGTGATTGCTGTCGGCAGTGATGGTGAAGTACGCGCCGTACTCCTTGCCTTCTTCAAACTTCTCGCCCGATGTAACACGTTTGTCGTCGGTTACGTTTATCCAGTCAATCTTGTTGCTTCCGTTGTATCCGCTTACCGTAAAACCCTCGGACGCGGTGAAGGTGAAATCTACTGACTTGCCTACCTCGGGCTCTAAAACGTCAGTAAAATCAACATTTGTGATAAGATACTTGACCTTGAAGCCCTGTATTTTGGCGTAGGTTTCGGCAAACGAGCCCTTGGTGGTAATGATTGTAAAGTCGTTTACACGGGTATAGCCGTCGTCCTTGGTCCAGTTATATCCGAACGAGAAGTTTGAGAGCCCCTCCTCGCTTGCGGGAATATACACGGATGTCAAGCCTACTCTCGAGAAAGCTCCCTGCCTTATATCGGCATTGATGCCGTCGGGAAGCTCAACCTCGGTCAGGCTTGTGCAGCGGTTAAAGGCGTGGTATCCGATTTCCTTTACGCTTGCGGGAATCGATACGCTTGTAAGCGAGGTGCAGCGATAAAAAGCCTGAAAACCGATTTTTTCAAGTCCCTCGGGGAGGGTGATGCTTTTGAGCCCTGTGCACTGATAGAACGCACAGTCATCGATTTTTTTAAGAGTTGAGGGAAGCTCGACGGACTTAATCTTCTCGCTGGTATCGAACGCGTATGCACCGATTTCCGTAATACCACTTTGGATACTTACTTCTTCGATCTCGTCGTAAAATCCCTTCCATTTTGTGGTACGCCACGGATAGTTTCCGTCCTTGTCAGGTTCTATCTTGGTACCGTTCTTGATGTAAAGAGAATGGGTGCCCGGATAATAATACCAATCGCAGTCGCCGACTGTACCGCTTTTGACTGCGGCGGACGCGGTTATCGGCACGACAGTAAATAGGCTCAGCAGCATTATTGCCGCTAAGATGATACTTAAAGATTTTTTCATAAAGATGCCTCCTTTTTCTATAGGCGTATTTAGCCTATTATTCATTTTCATTATATCAAGCCGCCGCGCGTTCCACATCAGCCAAATGGATGATTTTACAGCAAGAAAGTGCGCTTCGCGCGCATTTCTCTACTCATCTCCGGTGTATGGGTGTTGTTACCCAAAACAAGTTTTGGACAACACCTCAGCTCGTTGCTGCGCAGCAGCAAACTGAGCGGAGAATATAAATTGTTTTTTGCTTTATAGGAGTTTATGCTATTGCAATTATCAGTTACCCTGCGAAAAATTTTATTGTTTCGCAGCGTTACAGAGCAGTTTCCTATAAAGCAAAAAAGAACCCGAGCATAAGCCCGGGTTTTTCGGTTATCTAATACTAATACCTAATAAAAAGTAGCCAATCTTTGCGGTCTATTTTCTACAATACTGCGTTGTCGAGCGTTTTGCGCATAGCGGCGTCATCCGCTTCCTTCAGAGCGGCGTAATTCTTTTCAACTTCGGCTCTCTCCTCCGGCGTCATACGCGCCAACGCCTCCTCAATCTTTTTCTTTTGTTCTTCGATATAGCGTTGCATTTCTTCGTTGCTTAAATCTGTGTTTCCCAAAGTTTTTCCCCTCTCGTTACGACTTCGCGTCTTTGATTACGATTCCGAGAGCGCGCGCCTCGCTGACGAGCTCGGTGCGTGTCTTGAAGCCTGTTTTTTCCATAAGGTGCTGGATGTGGCTCTTTACCGTAGGAACCGAAACATGGAGCCTTTCCGCAATGGCGGCGTTTGTGTCGCCTGTGGTGAGCTCCTTTAGAATATCAAGCTCACGCCCGGTAAATTCGTGGTTGGTGGAGTTGCCGATATGAATCAGCGGAGTTTCGTCGGGGTAGATATGCTCTCCGTCCATAGTCCGCTCCATAACCTTTAGTATACTGTCCTTCTGTCCGTCCTTGTACCAGAATGAATCCACGCCGATTTTCCTCGCGCGCTCGATCCACGAATACTCGGGCATAGAGGTAACAATTATTATTTTGACGCTCGGAAACTCTCGCTTTATCTCCTCGGCGGCGACAAGTCCGCTGTTGCCGAGCTCCGTCATAACGTCCATAAGGATTAAATCGACCTTGTTGTTTCGGCAAACCGAGAGTGCGGCTGAGGCGTTAGTAACCGACAGAAGGTGATTAAACCCGGAGCTGGAGTTTATATAAATCTCAAACAGCTCGCGCGGCATATCCTGGTCTTCCACAATCAATACATTATAAGCCGTTTTAACCGCCTCCTTCTGCTATTATTATACGTTCAAAATCCCAAAAACACATCAGCCGATAGAATGATTCTTAAACTCCAATATCAGTGTAAACCTTTCGCCGATTTCCGTGTAAAGCGAAGCGTTCTGTTTTTCGGCGAGTCTCCCGATATTGGCAAGCCCTCCCTCGAACCGCACTTCACCGGTCGGCATTTTGCCGTCGTTAGTAAAGCGGCATGAAACGACCTCACTCGTTTTCTGAAAGGATATTTCCATTTTCTTTGATTTGCCGTGTTTTACGGCGTTGATAACCGCTTCCTGAGCGGTTAGGAAAAGCAGCTCCCTCTGATTATCGTCAAGCTCACCGGGCATTTCCCCGCGCCAAACAAGCTTTATTCCGAGCGCGCCGGAAAGCGAGTTCAGAGAATCGGTATTATACTGAACCGACTTTTTGTCGGACTCCATACACAGTAGCAGAGCGTTCCTCTCCCAAAGAGAGAAAATCCTGTCGAGAGAGTTTGTATCATTCTTATCCGCCGCGACTGTGGAGAGCATAAGCCGATTCATTTCGTCGTGAATATTCATCTTAGCCTGCAAAATTTCCTGACGCCTTACCGCGTCGTCAATGCTGAGATAATAGTCTTTAAGCTCGCTGTTGAGCCGCGAGAGCCTCTCCTTGTCTTTTTCAAGCGTTTCGGTTTTTGCGTACTCCGCGGTAATGTCAGTCGCAATCAGCTCGCGCAAACGCTCGCCGTTTAAGTCAATTTCGTTGCAGCTAAAGCGCCAGACTTTTCCGTTAACATTCAGTATATCGTCAGCAAGAGCTTCGCGGAATTGATTACCGTTAAGCAACCGGCCGCCCGTAATATCTATGCACAGATTATTCATACAGATATTCGAGAACAGTATCATGCCGCTCTCTCGGAAGCAGCAAATGCCGCACGGCACCCTATCCAAATAAAACTTTATTGTACGCGGTGTCACGGAGGTTTTGTCCGAGTGGATGTTATATGCGAGCAGAAGAACCGCCGCCGTCGTAAAAACAACAAACGCCGCAATCCAATAAACCCAAGAGAATCCGCACATCAAAAGGGTTAAGTCCGAAGTATTTTCAGAACCTCCAAATAACGAAAAATCAAAAATCACCTGCCACATAAAATAACAGGGAATAAGAATTACCAAAGCAAGCGCGATAAAAGCATATCGTTTTCTCACCGCGGAAAGAACTGCGCTGCCGATACTTAACAGGCAGAGCAGAAGTCCCCACAACGCAAACACTGCCCGCGCAAAATCCGAAAGCATATTAAAACTCGTCATACCGCTTCGCCTCCTTTCGGCAGAGCAAAGCAAATGTACGCAACGTTGTCCTCAACGCTCTCGTCAATCATAACTCCAAAGCGATTAAGGTGTTGCGACTCATCCTCCGGAATAAGCCGCGAGGCGTTCTCGAGCGTAAGCTTAAACATAACCTTATCATCCTGCTCGGATAAATTTACAAACACTCCGCGCAGGCTGACGTAGTTTAATTCGAGCAGTCTTTCAAACGCTTCAAACGCGAGGATAGCCGCTTCGGCGCTTACCTCGCATTCAGCGTTGTTGAAAAACTCGCCCGGAGTTCCGCAAAAGTTCAGATAGCGGAGAACCTCCGACACGGATAGTCCCAGTTCGCCGATTTCCAAAACCTCACTCTCCCGCGACAGAAGCGTAAGATTAGCGTAGCGTTTTATATACGCGCCGAGCAGCGTAATCTGATTGCGGCAACTTTCCTTCACCGCTGCATCCAACGACAGCCGAGCTGTTTTAGCTAACTTTGAAATCGCCTGAGACTGCCGCTCCGTGCGTTTCGCTATTTCGTCATATACCTTAGTGCGCTGTTCGGTTATTGTTTGCTTTTCCTTTAACTCATTTCGCAGGCGGGTAAGCTCCGCTTCCTGAGAAAGTTCTTCCTTTGCCTCGTTAAGTTCAGCATTGAGGCGGTCAAGCTCGGTCATATCCTCCTGCCAAAATCCGAAGCCGCCGGGGATTGCCATCTTGCGCATAACGGTATGGTCGTCCGTCCGCGAACCGCTTTGCATAGCGAACTGCTCCGCTGTCAGGGGCTTTGCCATAGACGAAGTGTAGACGGGTACTCCGCCTTTATCGGTAATTTGCGCTGAAATTGAAAATTTATTAAACAGCTTTCCGTAGTCCGTATTTGTCGGAATCAGCCCAAGCTGCATACAACATTCCAGAACCGCAGCCGCCGTAAACACAATGACCTCGGGAAGCTCCGTAAGATAAGCGCCGTTGAGCTTTGGCATTTTACCTGTAATCAGGAGCAGGTTCAAGACCATGCCGATTAAAAACGGGATAAGAATTATCCATGCGTTTCTTTTTGAGCTGGAAACGCGGCATTTTATTATCAGAACCGCCACAGCCGCAATATATAGCGAGTATCGCCAGACCAATATGACATAGAACAGAATACCGTAGGAATAATCGTTGTTCCAATCCGAAAAATTCGAATTAAAGCAGAAAACCAACTGATGCGAGTCGTTGGTAAGAATAAGCAGTATAAAAACAACAGTTACCGCCGCCGTCCAGTACCAGCCTTTCGAAAGGTGATAGCCCTTTCCGGACGAAACCAAAAGCGAAATATAGAACAAAAACAGCGGCAGCAAAAGCATAGGCACATAGTAAAGATACCAAGTGTGCCTTGCGAGTACATCCACCTGCGCGAACGCGCTGTACTTAATACCCCTGAGCAGTATCAACAGCAGAGCCATCCACGACAGCGCTTTCGTCAAAAACGAAAGTCCGCCCGAGCTCGTTACCCGGTGAGAGTAATACAAAATCAAGCACGAGCACAGCGCAAGCAGATATATTGTAGACAGGTTCCGCATGGGAAAGCTGTCGGCAATAATATTTGCGCACGGAATGATATTAATAGCGAGCAACAAAAAATAAGCTACCATGCGCTTTAATGTAGCTTTAACTTCGTTCATTACTCCTCCTCATCACGCCGAAGTATATCGTACAGCGCGTTTTGAAATTCCCAATAATTTTTCGGGAAGTTATTCGAGCCGCTTGCGTTTATTGTTTTTCCATCATTGACCTTTGCACTAAAATTAAACATTGTTCCGTCAAGAACATGAGGCGGATTCTTGCCGCAGAAGCCATCCCATTTCAGAATATTGCAATTGTTGAGTATCCCTATAATCTCATCACAATCCGCGTCAACTCTCTGCTCAAGCCTGCGGTTATCCTTGCCGTCCGAATACATAATTGTGTATCGGCTCAACTGTGTGTGGTCATCAATACGAATGATTTCATATTCTTCCCTGATTCTCATTCCGCTTAACGAGAGAGTAATCTTTTCAAACGAGTTAATCTTTTCTTTATTAAACATACAAACACCTTTTTACAGTCTTGCCGAAAAAACATCATAAGTATTCTTTAAGAATCCGTTTTCGTCCGACACCTCGGCGGCAACCGCGCCTGAGCCTTTCTCTTTTATCCGCAAAGTCCACCCTGCTTGGAGCGCTATTCCGTTTGCGGAATAGTAAAAGCTGTCGCTGTCAATCATTCTAAGAATATATTTTCCATCATCACCCGGTTCGCATAGCGGGACACGACGGCTTTCGCCGAGTGCAACGTGTGAAGCGGTAGCCTTACCCCAGACGGACGTCTTTTTATTTGCGGCGGTATCGGGCAATATCCAAATATCCGCTTCTTTAACATCATCTATAACCGTTATAGTAATGCGATTTTTAGTTTCCACGCTATTTTTCTCCTTTACGTTACAGCTTAACAAGAAAGGCGCGCTTTGCGCGCATTTCGCTACTCATCTCCGGTGTATGGGTGTTGTTACCCAAAACAAGTTTTGGACAACACCTCAGCTCGTTGCTGCGCAGCAGCAAACTGAGCGGAGAATATAAACCTTTTTGCTTTATAGGAGCTTCTGATATTACAATTATCAGTAAATCTGCCATATTTATTATATTGCACATTTCAAAGCAGTTTCCTATAAAGTAAAATAAGTGATGCAAGCAAACACACAACCGATATTAATATCCTTTTCATATGCGGCGCTTACCTCCGCGTTTAAGATAAACATAGATAGAATTATAATAGCATACATTTTAAAATTTTACATCAACCAAACGGACGATACGCCCGATTTTTCACGTGTATTTTTGCACAAATTTTCGGGGCGTATTTTATATAACCTGCACAGCAGACATTTTTTCTTTTTTGCGGAGAAGCTTTTGCGCTGAGTTACGCCGAACTCATCTTTGTATCGTACCATACCAATCCATCGTCCGTCTCCTTTGCGCCAGATGTTTCCGTTGTCTAATAATTCTCTTTTCATTCTATCAATCTCCTATTCGTTTTAGATTTTACCTCTTGGCAAGCACAAAGAATACTCAAGCAGCGGTCTAAAGTCCAGCGAAATATCCACCAAAGATTGCAGCAAGTTTTGTCTATATTTTACTCCCTCCAAACTTCGCCACAAACGGTTTATTTTGCTTTGATTTGCGTTTTCGTGTACGGTTGCCATTCTTTTCTGAAAGCGCGGCACGCAGTACAACAAGGCAAACTCAGTTGATTTTCTGACTTTGTTTCAATAAGGTAAAAAATATGATAAAATAAATGAAGTTTTTTTGGTGTTAAACGCTCTAATATACAGAATGATCATTCAAAGATGAAAGGAATGACAAATATGAAAAATCTAAAATCCGCATTCAAACCCGTACCTGAGCGTTTCCATTACAGCGTTCAGTCTGCAATTGACGAAGCAAAACTAACTGAAAAGAAGAGATTTCACCTGAAACATCCCATAAGGGCAATAATTGCTGCGATTATTATAATCGCGCTGATTCCATCCTCAGTATTTGCTGTTAACAAGATTCTCCCGATATTTGCCTCAAAAAAGGGCGAATACGGGCTTGAGCTGAAAATGGATTCAAAGTCCTCAAGCAAATCGCCAAAGTATGTAAAGCTAAATGTAAAAATTCCAAAAGGCTTTAAAAAATCCAAAAACAGCGGCAATATTAAATACGAAAAGGATATTGATTCCTCTGACAACTATCTTTCGTTTTTACTTATACGTCCCGAAAAGAACAGTAAAACTGAGCTGCTTAAAAACGTAAAGGAATATAAGGAAACTACCATAAACGGCAATCAGGCGTATATTATCAAGGACAAAGGAGGATATACAAGCAGAATTGAAACCTTTTTTGAGAATGTTAATATCCTGCTGACTTGTTATGTCGGTGCCGATATCAAGGTAAAAGAAGCGTTGACATTTATTAAAGGTGTTTCGATTACCGAAGGAACTAAAAATAATCATACGGAATATGTATCTCCTGATGACGGAACCAAAGCTGAGATAGGATACTTCCTGAAAGAATCTAAATATCTTCCTCTCTCTATAGGAAAAGAGGTAACCTACGGCAACGACCTTGACCTTAGCATTTCCTACAAAATAGACAGTATTAAAATACTTGACAAACCCTTTGATAAAGATAAAAACAAATACTACTTCGAGGGCGATGATTTTGGCAATCACATTGATAGTAACTTCAACCTGATTCCGCAAAAAAACGAAAAATGGGAATACGGTGACGGAGTGAATACAGAGGATAAGCTAATCAGCTCAAAAACCGAGAAAATGAAATTTGTTGTTGCCAAAGTAACATATACAAACCATAGTAACGAACCGACATTTGGTCTTAACTTCGGAATTGAATACCTTGACAAAAACAAGAACGGTGATCTGTTGAATCCTGACTCAACAATTACTATGATACAGTACAATAAGGACATCAAATCCGGCAACGATATCTATACCGGTAATCTAAAAAAAGGTGAATCACACACCTATACAATTGGATTTACGGTCTATGAAAGCCAACTAAACAAAGCGTGTTTGACAATTAGCAACGAGCCTGACAATGCTGATCTGGACAAGTATGGTAACGATTACGACCTTACCTACTTTACGAGGGTGCGGTAATATGGACAACGCTGTTTTTGAAAGGCTCGTGCTTCAAAACGAGCAAAAGCTGTACAGAATTTCAATGTCAATGCTGAGAAATGAGGCTGACGCGCAAGACGCCGTCCATGACGCTATACTCAAAGCATATAAAAATCTTAATTCTCTTAAAAAAGAAGAATACTTTTCAACATGGCTTGTAAGGATTCTGATAAACTGCTGCAACAGACAGCTCAAAGAAAACAGCCGACGCTCTGACATCGAGGATAATCTCCCCGATGTCGCGTCGCGCGATAATCCATATCTAAGCGTTGAGTTGGGTGAAGCCATTGACAGTCTGCCGCCTAAAATCAGAATCACAATCATTCTTTACTACATTGAGGATTACCCCATAAAAGATATAAAGCGTATTCTGCATATCCCCGAGGGAACCGTCAACAGCCGTCTGAACAAAGGACGGTTACTGCTTAAACAAATGTTAAAATAATAAACATATATTAGTTTTTCAGGAGTCGATTTATCGGCTCCTGCTTTTTCATAAAGCGTCTGTGCAATTAGCAACCGACACCACAAACAGCGTCTTTCTCAAACGGCTTTACAATCGGAACAGTCCGCTCTGCGGGCTGATGTATTGCGTCGGGGTTGACCCCCGGCTTTTTCCTGCTTCAAAATAATTTCGGCTATTTCAGCCCTGAATTTGCCAACTGCCTGTCATAAAACTCCTGCATAGCACCACTAATCGGCAAAACTTTGTACTGCAAATTACCGTTGCGTTTCTTCCCATTCTTATCCGTAACCGAGGTTTGTTCAAGCTCAATTAAACGCTTGTCCGCAAGGCTGTGGACGTATTTTGCCACCGTATTCTTACTCATCTTCAAAGCCCTGCCGATAGTTTTGTACGACGGGAAGCATGTATATGTCCTGCGGTTTTCCATTCGCAAGATGAAAGCATAGACCGCAATCTCCTCCGCACATAAATCCAGATTAAAAATATCATTCGGCAGACGGAAGTAATTTGTAGTTGATAGGATTGTTGCGGTCACCATAGTGCCTTTGCAACTCAAACTATTCTCTGTTTCTTTTATAATTTTTGGCTCTACCGGCTTGCCGTTGATTCTCATTTCCGCAATCATTTTTAACACCTCCATTTCTGTTTTGTCATTTAGCTGTACGATTTAACTAAATTATTGCAAAACAAAAACCACTACACCGCGAAATCAATTCGCGATGCAGTGGCAATACAGACTTTTTCAGCCCCACTTCATTGTACTGTCATAGTGACACCCTCGTCAAGAAAACTTTGTCGAATAGTTTAATTATTTTTCTAAATCTCTTGTAATTTAGTTTTTTCTAAGTTAACATACAACCGCTTTATACAAGCTCGCTGTTGCTACACAAAATACGAGGCTTCTTTGCTGCGACACAATCAAAAGCCAAGCGCGGTTTCCGTTAATTTGGGACCGCGCTTGTGCGTTTTTGCTCTTTGATTTGTTCGTTATTCTCCCTGGCACTCATAATTCTTAATCTACGCCGCGGCATTGGAGTTTACAAGCTCTATTGTTTTACGGATTCTGAGCCAAAGCGACACATCCGTAAACACCTCAGCGATACTGCCTCTGTCTGTAAACGGAGCTTCTTGAAGAACCGATAAATCCTTCATCACGCCGTTGTGTACAATATACTCAACGATTTGATTGACAAAGTAAATCTGTCTGCTGTCGAGATTAACATCATTTAAGTACTCGGAGAAAGCTTCTTTCGCGGCGTTCATATCCATACCGACGATTTCTCTGACAAATTCACCGAGAGGCTTGTTTCCGCATTGAGTTTCATAATCACTCCTAGAACCAAGCTTAGTCCAAAGCAATTCCTCAAGCTCGGCTACATCATCTTTATTAAGCGGCACATTACTTCTCAGTTTAGAAATAGCGCCGAAATCTTGATGTTGTCGTATATAAAACTCAACTTTCTGTTTATAATTATCCAGTTCATCGTTCTCGAGTTCAGATTCATTCCATTCAATCGAAACTAACTCGTCTGTAAAATTGGTATTGTAAATTAAGCCGTCATACGGAATATATTTCATCAGATTTCGCAGCCTTTGACGAATATTTTCAAATTCATTTATCCCCGCTCTGTCAACGTAATCTGTATGCAGAACAGTGTTAATCAGTTCTGACTGAGCCATAATTTCGGGAATATTCGCAACAGAAGCCACAGCCGCGACTTTTTTAAACAAATCGCTTTTTCTTCTGCCGAAGCTTTTGCCTTCAAGATACGCCAGCTCTATGCCATACATAAGCGCGTCAAAGCGCACAGCTTTAGCCCCATCCTCATCAGGAATAATCAGAGGAGCGACTTCGTCTTTTATATCATATATATCCTGATTACTTAGCAAGTTATAGCTTTCAGGCTCAGAAAATGTCTCAACATATCTGAGGTGTTGCTTTACAGCAAAATTATCTTTATTAAGCTCTCGAACTTTTCTAACCATATCAGCTACAAGCGATTTTCTGAAATCAATCAGCTCGTCAGTTTGAAAAGCTATATCTTGAAGCTTAAAAATAATCTGAGCTTTAAGGAAGAAGATTGCTCCTTGTAAGGCAATCATATTGGCGGTCGGTTTCCCCTGATTCATACGGAAAAACTCGAAATTTCCGCAAAAGTCGAATATATAAAACTTACTTTTATCTTCTCCGTCGATAAGCCGCGGACAAAGACGCGTTCCTCGACCTATCATCTGCCAGAATTTCGCTTTACTCATAACTTTTTTAAAGAACACCAAGTTAAGCACTTCGGGAACATCAATACCTGTATCGAGCATATCAACCGAGATAGCAATCTGCGGTAGTTTATCCGCTTCGGAAAACTCGTCAATCAAACTTTGAGCGTAGTTAATTTTGTTATCAATAACCTTAGCGTAGCCTTTATACTTAGGATATTCATCGTTAAAGATTTTTAATATTTTCTCAGCGTGACGGTGATTTTTCGCGAAAATAATACTTTTTCCGAGTTTAGTACCATAATCAACCTTCAAACCGTTAGTCATAAGAATATTAAGAACCTCGCGAATAGTATCTCTGTTAAAAATCCATTCGTTAAGAGCAGAGGAACCTATTGCCTCGGGCATATTTCCGTCCTCATCAGCAAAGGTATCCTCGTACTCCTGTTTATCTTCGTCGGAAAGTTCGTCGTAAACAATACCCTCCTCAATAAACTTTAATTTTGTTTCAACAGACATAAAGTCAACAAGATATCCGTCTTTAACAGCTTGAGCAAGATCATATCCGTAAGTCGGAGCTTTATCCTGAAGGTCAAAAATCTCATAGGTATTTTTCTCGACCTCATCCTTCGGCGTAGCGGTAAGTCCTACAAGCGGAGCGTCAAAATATGTAAAAATATCCCTGTACTTATTATAGATTGAACGATGAGCCTCGTCGCAAATAACAAGGTCAAAATGTCCTACCGTAAAAAGCTTACCTTTTTCATCTTTAACGTTATCAATACAATTCATCATTGTCTGATATGTAGAAAACACACAGTGGGCATTATAATTCTCTTTATCCTCACACAGATTGGTAACAGATAAATCAGGCAACAGATTCACAAAGCTGCGCTTAGCCTGAGTTACCAGGGAATTTCTATCGGCGAGGAAAAGAATATTTTTAACCCAGTTATGCTGCAAGAGCACCTCGCAAAGCGAGATAATTGTCCTGGTTTTACCCGAGCCCGTCGCCATAACGAGCAGAGCTTTTCTACGGTTTAATTCAAAGCTGTCACAAACAGCTTTTACCGCTGCTTCCTGATAATATCTTCCCGCAATATTTTTATTGACCGTTATGTTTTGGAGGCTTGTACGTCTTGTTTGGAGATTGAATAGTTTTTCGAGGTCACGTTTAGAGTAAATAAACGCTACGTTACGCTCGGGATAGATATTATCCTCGATACGCGTATCAAAGCCGTTAGTAAGGAAAATAACGGGACGTCTGCCGTATTGTTTTTCAAGAATGTCGGCGTAAAGCTTAGCCTGCTGTCTTCCGACAGCGGGATCCTTGCAAGTGCGCTTTGCTTCAATTACAGCGAGGGGCTTTCCGTTATCGGCAAAGAGCACATAGTCGGCATACCCGAGTTCGCTTTTGTTAGGCATACCTGGGAGCTCAACCTCATCGAGCCAGTCCTTACCCTTAACCCAACCCGCGTCCTCGAGCATAACGTCGATATATTGTTTACGGGTTTCGTACTCAGTTTTATCAAGAGGCTTGGGGTTATAGTTAGGATGCTGTTCGGAACGACGGGCGGTGAGCTCGTCGCGGAGATTTTTATTTTCCTCGATAAGCTCGTCTATATCAATCGTCTTTTCGGTAACATATGACAACGCTTCCTCAGTAGTGAGGTTGAGTAAATCGGGATTAAAAACCTGTTCCTCGTAATCGGTAGAATAGCAATACGCGAGGAAGTCCATAAAATAAAACAGATTCTCGATACACAACTCCGCGCGCACTTCGCTTATCTTTCTACCCTCATGAGCAGCGGCATTTCCGACAATACGAATAAAGTCGATACGCTTTATCATGCTATCGTCCACAATCGCCTTGAACTCCTCGGTAGAAGTCAAAACAGCCAGCGTGCTCTGGTAAGGCATACAAAGGTCTTTATCTACAGAATACATCCACTTTACCGCGAGCTCCAAAGCCCTGCGGCAATTAAGCACCGACGCGGACGTGTCAATATGCAGAATCTTCTCGGCGTTTATCGCGACGTCCGCGAACGAAGAAAACCCTTTGTCTTTTTTCAGGAAATCAAAGTTGGTCATATGTATCACCTTATTTACTGCTTTTTAACCGCTAACAATTTGGTCATCATATAATCTCCGTAAGGAGTTAATTTCCAATAGGTTTCGTTATCAACAAAAACAAAATCAATTAACCCCAATGCTTTTAACTGAATCTTTATTTTATCAAATGATTGTTGCGTTATTTTAAAATCAGAAATGCTTTCGCTGTAAACTTCTCTTCCATCGTCTAGAGTTTTACTAATGAGTCTATTTCCACCTTTGTTATCATCTCGTAAGTAAGCATTAAATAGTTCTATAACATCATCTTCGTTACGTTCAATTATAATGCTGGGTGCAACAACTGAAAACAACTGATTCCAAGTAGAATAATTATAAAGATATACTTCTTTTTCGTCATATACATCATCAATCAAAAAATCAGCAATAACAGAATACTCCACATATAGCATATCCTCGCCTTGAGCTAATTCTTCGCTCCCTTTAGGAGCTTCTGTTGATATTTCTTTTAATTTTGTTTTTAACTCTTCATTCGCTTTTTGAAGTCTTGAAATCTCAGCAACTGATTTTTCATCTACAATACTGTCTGCCTTTACCCAACCTATAGCTGGGTGTGATTTAATAATACTGTGGATACTTCTGGAAACTAAACCACCAAGATTTTCTGGAGTATCCCAATATCTGACTACTTTCTTTTCGGCTAATTCTCTAAAAGCCTCAAGTTTTTTCTTGTTTTCTGGAACCTTTTCTGTTTTATCAGCAATAATCTTTCCGGGATCCTTGTGTAAAAAAGCAAGAATTGGTTTCCCTTTTTTCAAAGCATACTCATACTCCATTTGTGTATAACTGATACCATCCTTATTGGTACTCCCATATCTTCCACCTATAATTACTAAGTAATAGTCGCAATCATCGATTACATTTTTTATCAATGTCCACTGGTCATCATCAGACGCCTGAAACAATTCCATTCCCGCTGGTATACAATCTGATTCAAGTAATACTTGAATTACTTCTTTTCTTTCATCTTGTAAATCTTCAAATGTTGAACTTACAAACACTTGATATCTTTTATCCATAACTATTCCTCCTTGTTTGAGATGTTTTGTTTTAATTTCTTATCGAAAAAACCAAAAAGATTGTTTGTGCTTGAGTCGGGCATAACACTCTTAAAAAACACATCAGCATTTCGTGTCAATTCATCTACATCTTTTTTCTCAAAAAAGTTTGCAGATATTTTTGAGGCATTTTCTTTTTCATGTTTAAAATAATTTATTCTTATTCTAAGAATACTTCCTACTACTTTTGAATACTTCTCCTGCTTAGTTTTATCAAACCAAAACATCGAAGCAATATAACTTTCAGTTTTTTCAAATTTTAAAGAAATATCATGTGTTTCTATTAAACATCCTTCTTCTTTACACTCCAATAAATTATATAAATATACAACTAATTCAAAAACAGAATAATAGTATTCACGAACCATTCTTTCGCGTTCTGATTTAAATTGAGTTATTGATGTTACAATAACAACAACATCACTGCATGCTATTCCAATCGCATATGTTTCCACAAAACCGAGAAATGTATTATTCCCTTTAAATAATTCAAGAAAAATAGACAACAAAAAACATATCACTAAAACCCACAAACTATAAACTATAGTTCTCTGGTACATTCCTATTGTTCCGTATCCTTTGATTGGTTTAAAATATGTTATTATCTGTTTTAACCACTTTTTGATTTCTATCATCCCCTATCCGAAATACTCCTGCATTAATGATTTTTTGAGTATTTCTAATTTATCTATGCTTTTTTGTACTGCCAATTTCGATTTGTCGGTTTGTGCTACGAAGTCGGCGAATTGCTGTTGAAGTTCAATGGGCGGAACTATCACTTTTAATTCACTCAATATCTTTAGATTTATATTTTTTTGAGCAGATTCGGGAGCTTGTTCTTCCAGTATTTCTTGAAAGAAGGAAAACCAAAAGTGAATAAAGATATTATTTGTTGATACATTTGCATTAAATCCTACAACACTATCAGGAAAACAAGAATCGAATGTTAGTATAGCGGTTTTTGCAATATTAGCAGCAATAGTAATACATAAAGTACCTTTACTCCACATTTTGCTTTGCTTAAAGCCTGTTTCGGAATAAGTTGAATTATAATCAAGGATATAAAGGCTTGCGTTTGCAACATCTCCCGTTTGAATAAGAGGATAAACCCCTCCTAACAACTCTGGTGCGTTCCTCGGACGGTGTTTTGATATTCCACGACCAAGCTCGCCTAATTCCGATAGCGTTTTCAATGGTAAATTATGTGAATTTGTGATTGGATTACCAAACATCTCCACAAACCGTGATTTAACGAGCTCGTCAAATTTCAATACATATTCGTTTTGCTTTTTTATTAAACTATCAATTAACGACAATGTATTTACTATAATGGCTTTTTGGCTATGGTTGTGTTCTGGCAACACCGATTCTTTTAACCATTTATAATGACGATTATATCCTGTATTAGGTATTCTAACAGACGATAACAAATAATACAAATACTTGTAATCAATGTTTTGATCTATATGTTTTATTACTTTTACCCCGTCAGCACCAATAAAAAAAGGGGTATCAATATATTTTATAACTCGTGTATGATCACCAAAAATAATAGCAGGCACATCGGTAAACAAACCATCTTCTAAATCAGTATAACCAGCTATAGCTTTTTGTCCTTGATCCACAACTGGATATTTACCGCTTTCTTGGTAATCAGAAGTTTTTAATTTTGTGGCTTTTTTGGTTACATCAATAAAAACATCTTTAAAAAGCATATTTTTCCCTCACGTTTTTTAGTTTATTCTTCTGACACATTTACATTAACAACTTCATGTGAAAAATATTTTTCTACTTTTCCATAATAAATATACTCTTTAAAATAACTATCGTCAGTACTCCGCAAAACAAAACAGTTTTTTTCAGACGAAGGATAAATTATATAGATATTTCTATCATCGAGGTCTATCTCCTCTTTTATCTTATCTAATATTGTACTAATGTAATCAGCCGCGAATTGCAAAAAAACACTATCCTTAATACTTAGTGAAATTGGATATGGCAAAAAGAAAACAATGTTTTCATCTTTTTTATCTCTGAGTATTTGCTTTTTCATAATACTATATAGTTTTAAATTAACTATATAATCGGGATTATTACGAATGAAAACAGGATTAAACTCCGCTGCTTCTCTATGCATTTCTTCAATCCACTTTTCAAATTCAGGATGGTGTTTCTTTCCGTCCGTTAATAACTGAATTTGCTCTTTTCGGAAAGGCAGTTTTGCATCAAACTTTTCTCCAGTAATAGTATCAATAAAATCACATTGACCAGCAGATTGATCTAATACCATAGAGTATGTATTTGGAAATGTTATCTTTGAGAGATTCATAATATCTAATACAATCGGCTCGTAGTTTTTCTTGTTGAATAAGGCTAATAAATCATTGGATATTTTAAAAACATGTTTTAATTTCATGGTTCGTCCTTTAATAATTTCTCTAGCTCATTTAATCCTTTGGAAATCTCCGCCTGCAGGTCTTTCAGCTCTGCCAAAAGCTCGCTTGTGGGCGGGTATTCGACGGGAATATACTCGACCTTTTTGTACTTGTTGATACTGAGGTCATAGCCGTTTTTGGCGATCTCGTCCTTTGGTAAAAAGAAGGATTTTTCCGTGCGCTCGCGGCTCTCCTCTTTGTCGAGATTTTTAAAGCGCTCGATTATGTCGGGGATGTCGTTCTCGCTTACCTCGGCGCGCTTGTCGTCGAGCGAAAAGCCGTCCGCCTGCATATCGTAGAACCAAACCTTGTCCGTGCCGCCGTGACCTGTCTTTGTAAAAATCAGGATTCCGGTGCTTACGCCCGCGTAGGGCTTGAACACGCCCGAGGGCATGGAGATAACAGCCTCAAGGCGGTTGTCCTCGATCAGCGACTTGCGGATCGCCTGATGCGCCTTTGACGAGCCGAAGAGTACGCCGTCGGGTACGATGCACGCGCATCGGCCGCCGACCTTCAGCATTCTGAGGAAAAGCGCGAGGAAGAGAAGCTCGGTTTTCTTAGTCTTACAGACTTTAAGCAAATCAGTTGAAACTATGTCGTAGTCAAGGCTGCCCTTGAACGGCGGATTCGCGAGGATAAGGCTGTACTTGTCCTTGTCGATATTCTGGTCGGAAAGGCTGTCGCGGTACTCGATGGACGGATTCTCGATTCCGTGAGTCATCATATTCATCGCGCCGATGCGCAGCATCGTCCTGTCCATATCGTATCCGTAGAACATCGAGTTCATATAATGCTCTTTGTTCTTTTTGCTGAAGAATATATCCTCTTTATGTTTTTCTTTTAAGTACTCGCTTGCTGTTACTAAAAATCCAGATGTTCCGCAAGCGGGATCACAGATCACATCCTCCGGCTTGGGCTGCATAAGCTCAACCATCATACGGATGATGTGACGGGGCGTGCGGAACTGACCGTTGCGTCCCGCGCTGGCGATTTTACCGAGCATATACTCGTATGTATCTCCGCGGACGTCCTTGGACTCATCTTTACTCATAAGCTCATAGATACCGTCGAGGGAGTCAACCACCTTCGACAGCATGAGAGGAGTCGGGATTTTGAAAATAGCGTCATCCATATATTTGGAGTATGCGCTATTTTTGTCTCCGTGAAGATTCTTTATGAACGGGAAAACCATCTCCTGCATAACGGAGTACATCTGACCCGCAGGATAGTCGTGGAACACCGACCACTTGAGCTGCTGACCGTTGACCTTGCGCTCGCCGATCTCTACCTCGTCGGCAAAAATGCTCTTGTAGGGCAAATCGAGCATAGAGCTCTCCTTTGCGCGGATGTTGTCCGCGTCGTCAAGGTCGCGGATAAACATAAGGTATGTTATCTGCTCAATGACATCTAGCGGGTTAACGATTCCTCCCGCCGCGAAAATGTCCCACAACGCGTCAATTTTATTTTTTAACTCACCTGTTACCATATTGTTCCCTCTTGCTTTCCCCTTTTTGACATCATTCGTCAAATATGTAAAAATTTTACTCCATGATAATTATAACAAATCAAGTTTGCGATTTCAATAAAAATTACTCAATAGTTTCTTCTCACAGCCCGAATGCAGCGAAAAGAAAAAGAGCAGGAATAACCTACTCTAAAATGTTGCATAAGCAGCGGTCTCAGTACAAGGAAAATGAGGTCAACAAGCACTGCTCTTTTGGAGAAAGATATGTCATTCTGAGCTAAGCCGAAGTAACTCCTTTCCTTTTACGTCGTTTAAATATTCGACAATTTACGACCGTTCAAAAAACTTGGCGAACAAGCACCACTATTTTTCAAAAAATCTTGTCTTTTGGTGTGCGTTTGTGGTATGATACTTCTCGCAGGCAAAAAGGCTTGCAGCGAAAACAATTTAACACATATACAGGGGTATAGCTCAGTTGGTAGAGCAGCGGTCTCCAAACGTGAACGACTGACCGCGAGTCCGCATTCTATATAGCTTTTCAATGGTTTGAAACTTCCGTTTCAAGCCATTTTTTGTTACCCGTTTCTGAAACTTTTCAGACAGTTATTTTTCGAAAAAGAGGACAAAATTCCGAAAAGATTTCACAAGATCATCAATAGTTCAGCAAAGGTTTTGAACCTCTGAAAAAGCTCTCCGAAAACCATTTCAGAGAGCCTATTCTTAACCGATTTTCAACCGTCCATAAAACAGATTTCAAAACCGACATTTACAATTTTCTATTGTGTTCAATAGAAGTGCTGCGAATTTAACCCGATTTGCTGTACTTTTTTATACCCTGATTTTCAAAAAAACACACCCATTTTGCTGCAAAATGCCGTACTTTTTATCGCAGTTTTCTCTCCCTCCGTCAGCACCATTTCCAGCTCACTTCAGCAACCCAAAAATAACCTCATCAGCATTTTCAGCACCGACAGCATAATCCTTTGCAGCACATGCGACCTCGCACAAATCATTCGTTTTTGCTTATTATTAAACACTTACAGAATTTAATAATAAGGGCTTTGCCAGAGTTGGAAAATAGAATGCTTTTTAGTTTGAATCTCCTAGTCATAAATCCCGTTTTGAAAAACACCTTTTTCATTGTTTACTGTGGCTCAAATTTTGAGCCATCTATATAGCAAATTATCATACTTCTACCGTTGTAGCAAAAGGGCGATTTTTTATCTGTTTTGTTATATTTTAAATCCATCAGTCAGCCCCGACAGCTTATTGTTATCTCTTTTGACGTAGTAGTTTTTCGTGATTTCCGAGGTTATATGCCCGAACAGGTCGGCTGGCGGCTTACACAACGTCGCGAGCCGCCTCGGTCACACCCAGCTCAAGACCACTAACCGCTACGTCCACGCCGTCGACCAAGCCGAACGCGACGCCGCCAATACCCTGGAAATGATTTTAGGCGGCAGACAGACGGCGTGAGTTTAACTTGCCGGTAACTTGCTGAGGAAAAGAAAACAGGCTGAGCCCTCAATTGAGAGTGCAGCCTGTGTATGATTATTTTTTTGTTTTTTTAGGATACAAATAATTATATATACCTTGAAATGCGGTTTTATCAACTTGCCTTGCGGCAGAGAGGTATCCTCTTAGTCGTTTCTTTGTGTTTTCATCATTTGGATTTGATTTTATTACCCTAAAATCAGAAACAATTGCGTGTTGGATATGATTCGATATTTTTGTTTTATTATTTGAGCTTATAACTACTCCTGTTACTGTTTTAGGATAATCTTTTGTATAGAACTTTATTTTTTCTTTAGATACTTTATAATTATATTTCTTTACAATATTAAGGACTTGTTGTCTGAATCTATTTGAAATGTGACAATTGCCTGAGAAAGTAACATCGTCCACATAAATACTCATTTTTATTCTGTTAGCATCTGAAATAGCTTGTAAGTCATTAAACATATTTTGATTTACTAAATATGAAAGTATCTGACTTGTTGGTGCGCCGGAAATCAAATGGTTTGTACACTTAACCTTCTTTGATTGAAGAAAAAGATGGATTTGCTCTAAATCAATAGAATTTGCTTTTTCTATATCAACTGTCGTCAAATTTGTGAGGATTTTTGCAATATCCGGGGAACACAGCAATTCCTTTAGAAAAAAGTTATATACTGTATTTCTTGATATAGAAGGAAAGAATCCTCTAAGGTCTATTTTATACATACTTTTTATCGGATATTCTGAGTGATACGAAGCGTTTTGAGCGTAAGACCTTTTGGGAACACCTGAAAATACATTATCAGGAAAATCAATTTTATACAGCATTCTTTTTATTCTTCGCTGTATTATTTTGACATCATTTTTGGGTGGCTCTATTAATCTTGGCTTTCCCTTTCTGTCTATGTAGGGAGAAAACTGTGTTGCTAAAAAATCCTGTTTAAGAAATTTATTATCATTTATTCTTAATAAATGTTTTAGTATCTTCTTTGAGGTTAATTTATACAGCGGACATTTAGTATAATCTATCATAATAATCTCCATAATAAAATGCTGGTGCTTATCCGCCTATCAAGCTGATTAAAACACGGACAAAACCAGCAAGTTTTTCAGGGCAGATATGCGCCACTGTCAGTACGGCTGTGATTACGAGAACCCCAGCGATTATCGCTAAGATAATCTTCACAGAGAGTTTACTTTGGTTTGAAGATGCTTTCTTACCAAAGTTAACATTGTCATTATTACCGTTAACATTTATGATAACAGTAATATTGTCCGCTAGCTTCATGTTGTCACCTCCTTAAAGTTATTGGCCCCCGGAGGGGTCTTCCCAAACTCCAATAACAATAAATAGAGGTTGCAGTCGAGTGACGCGTTATACACCAGCATCTATTGACTTCCCAAGAGAAGCCTAATTTGCTACACACTAATTTCTCTTTTGTTTGTATCAGCAATTCATAATGAAAAAGTATCAGTATAAATGATTTTGAAAGACATACTGATTATGCCATAAGCTGTCACAGAGAATGGGGTGCGCGCTTAGATGCATCAATATTAAGTTGTAACAAAATACGATGCCGCTCGTATTTTCATACGAACCAATCGGAAGATAATCTGACTGCCCGTACTGATAAAAATATGATAACACAACCTTTTTGAATTCGCAATAAAAAAATCTAATATTAAATACAAAAAATCGGCTGTACCCCTTAACGGAGTGCAGCCTTGTTAATATTATTTTGTTTTATCAAGCATTTTATCTGCTTTCTTTTTTAGTGTAAGTATGCCTTTGTTATTTACAGATTCTATTTTATCTTCGTTTTCCTGCTGAATAATAATGTTTGTTTGTACCATAGAGTAAAGGAGGCGTGTTAATAGTACAGTGTTTTCTATTTCCTTTTTTCTGCACTGGTTAGCTTTTTCCATTCTGTCTCTCGTAAAAGGGTAATCTCAACCCGTTCTACATATTCACGGTATCTTGCAAATACGGCTTGTAAGCAATCATTAAATGAATCCGCTGCCTGTCGAAGTTCTTCAAAGTAATTGACAATTTCATCAACGCTTTTTGATAATTGTTTTGCTTGTTTTACATTTTCTGTTGCTTTCTTTCTTAAGCTGAATCCTTTAACACAAAGTGCAGCTCCGGCACCTATACAAACCGGCGCAGCAATAATTGTAGTTGCTCCGAAAGCAGCAAGACCGGCGAGAGCCCCTGCACCAACGCCTCCGATTCCGGCGAAAGCCATTTGTAGTTCTTCTGACTGTATCTTTATTTCACTAAGTTCTATATTTGGTAGTTTAACTTCCGAAAAAATATTTGTTTTAAATTTTGGGCGTCCTTGAATCTGCTCCATTAAATCAGAAAAATGGGAAAAACTATCAATTATTGTTTTTTCTGTTTTACCCAGTTCAACTCATTTTTTCTCGGTCTTTTTGTTTTCGGAATCATATTTGTCGAGAGCATCTTGTTTTATTTTTAAAGCTTTTTTATTTGTTTTCTTTGCTTTCCTCGCGGCAAACAAACCGGCACCTCCTCCGGCTGCGCCTATTCCGGCAGCTCCGGCGATAATACCTTTAGGATGCTTTTTCATAAGAGAAAAAAGCCATTTAAAAAATTTAAAAATCATATGCAAAACCTTTTACTCAAAAATCAGAGAATTTTCTCTGTTGCCCATAAATGAATCAAAGTCTCCGTCCCAGGGCAACGGAATATCATATTCGTTATACATATCAATCAGGATTTCGTGCAGTTCATCGTTATCAGCTTGTAATATATGTTTTGAAAATAAGTTTAATTCTTTAACCTGGTCAGTAAAACCAGCTATATCATACTGAGCGATTTCGGCTGCAATAGAAATAAACTTGTTGGAGGTTTCGCTTATTTCATTTTCTATAGTGCCGTACACATTCATTTTCTCAACCAGAGCAAGCATAAACTTACTTCTGTCTATCATAACCAGAAGGGAACATGAAATTAATCCACTAACCATAGATGCGCAAAAATTCTGAACTATCCCGCCGACCTTTTCGTCGCTGCCAATAGGGGTTTTCGCAATTTGATTACCCACAAACGTTCCCGCTAATACACTTGCACCTGTTGTTAAAGAAACTAATGCGGCTTTAAGTTGATCTCCGAGCAACAGATTATCAGGATTGTTCAGAAGAATGTTGCCAACTTGCACTATTATTGTATATCCCTGTCTGATATATCGAACTGTGTTTTTGTCAGTAGTAACAAAAATATTAATCAAGGTTGTGGTTAAGCTTGATAATGACCCTGCTGCAAAACCTTGCTCTATCTGAGAAACCAACTCCTTATATTTTGATTTGGTATTATTAAGTCCTTTTGCTATGCCGGTTTTTATTGCATCAAGACAGTCATTAAAATTAGATTTAGGAGGAAGCACCTTAATCTCATCTTCACAGGCACACCATATTTCAATAAAAACAAAACCTAGAGCCTGGCGCAATCCCATCTCGATGCCCTTTTTTACCGCTGCTGTTCCAGCATCAATTAAAAATCTATCACTCGAGTAATACTCTTCGCTGATGCGGCGTTCGTATTCTCGTCTTGCCTCGGAATCCATTAGCCTCATTTGTTCAGCGACTTCAGGAGGAAGAGGATTCCCTTTTTCTTCACGCAATTTTATGTATTCATCTATGGACTTGTCGCCCATGCTTTTATTTAAATGTTCGTTTGTAAATTGTAGGTTTTGCGGTTGGTTTGCAAGATCAACTCCGTCTAAGCCCGCTAAAACCCGACCTCTGTCATCGTGAATTTCATGTGCGGAGATAACGTGGTCAAGGTTGGCGCGGCGGTCAGTTCCCAGACCGGAAGCTTTACCATAATAAATCCGATTTCCGGGAACATATGCGTCATCAAAAAAAGCGTGGCTTTCTTTTGCTAAACGTATAGTAGAATCATAAGCATCGTTATGATGATAATCTGTACTATTATATTTGCCACGGTTTTGATATGCTGTTTCGTTTACAGGGTTTTTATAGGTTCCGCTTTCCCTAACTCCGTGAATTGTATCTACATCTCCGCCGTGTTGGTCATGTACAATAAAATCTAAACCAAAGGAGGTAACAATACTACGGAGAATTATACCTCTATACGCCTTCCACATTTGTGAAAACATAGTTTGATCTGCCATAAATATCTACCCGCCTTTTATGGATAATAATTAAATAAATTATAACATAATACTTTTTTCGTTACAATAATTGTTTAGCTCATTTCAACTTTAATAGTCTTAGAAATGGAATAAAAAAGCATATATACTCCTGAGTAAACATCAAACAAACATCAAAACGGTCAAAATAAAATATTACCCCAAAAAGAAAATCGCTTAGGAAACCTTAAAACGGCTTGTCTAAGCGATTGTTCTTGAAGCTGATAACCGGATTTGAACCGGTGACCTCATCCTTACCAAACAGTATCGGGTAGTATAAGAGCTTTCGCAGTCCGCAATACCCTCGTGTAAACGCAGTTATAATGAGCCTTTTGTGTTTTAACCTTTGGTAACTTTCGCTAACCTCAGACAATAATAAACATCAAATAAACATCAAAAAAAGCTTACGTATTAGCACACTTTACTTTAGTTGCGCAATGATTCTGTGCCATTCTTTAAGAATGGATTGACGATTTTTCTTTACATATTTTATTGCCTGATTTTGTTTTGCTGAATTGCTAAACTTCCCTGCAATATGATAATCGTTTAAATATATAGATATCTCCTGTGACTCATAAATCGCGTGAATATGCGGGTTGTGCTCGTGACACTGTTCCCCGGTATGAAAAAAATAATAAATGCCTTCATATGTATCATAATTGACTGCGTTCTTTGGAGGAATTACGTCTACTAGAATTACAGTGATTTCATCACCGGAAAGGAATAATGATTCTTCAAAGTCATACCAGCTATCATCAATAATCAAATAGAGCTTTGTCTTTTTTTCTTCAGCGCTAATTCCAAACTCTTTGTATTTTTTTAGAATTGAGTTTAGAATATCATTCTTATCGAGTTCATCATATTCTCCAACCCCGAGTGTCAGTTTTTGGGTATTACTTAAAAATTTATATTTAATCATATATACTCCTCAGAAAACCTTCTCTTTAAATTAGCTAATAAGCTTTCCTTCTTTTGAATAATGAAATGATTCTATATTTCCGCAATTACCACAACACGGTGAGACGATATACTCATTTCCGTAAGAATCCCAATTTGCACAGATGTATATTGATGAGTCTGGAAACCTTTGCATAGCACCATCAGGAAGTATCCAATAATACTTCACTGCTTTTTTACATTTAGGACAGATATGCTCATTCTTAATAAAACTCATTTTACACTCCTTTATCAACCAGATTATTTATTCCAGTCTAAAAAGTAATAATATTTCGTTTGGTATGATATCATACCTCCCTAATCCCCAGCCCTTTGAGATAGTTGTATGTACCATCGTAAAACTCGCGTGAGCGGGTGATATCAACATCCGATCCCTGCGGGACAAAGATAACCATACCCTGCCGTGCGCGGGTGAGTAGAACACGATAGGCGTTTTTGAGGTAGAGCCGGCGTTCCTCGTTGTTGATGTTTTGCCACTTACTCCCGACAAAGCTGTTGTAAGTCCAATGACCTTCTGTCATACGAAAATCGGCGTCCCAAGCGACGATTGTGTAGTCGAGCTCTAAGCCCTGAATATCGAACTCAGAGACAACATCCTCGAGGGCATAGCTTGAGCGGACATCGCCTTTGCTGTTAAGAAACCAATTGGCGACTTTTATTTCATTCTTGACGAAAATTCCCTCCGGTTTCAGACGAAGCGCACCGGAGCTTGCGAGCAGGCCGTAGCGCGTTGAGCCTTGCCCTTTGCTTCTTACCCAATCCTTCGCGGTTTGCAAATCGCGCGTGATAAACAAGGGATATTTGTCTTTGATTTTATCATAAAGCCTGCGCGCTTCTTCAACATCAATATCGAGCAGCGCCTTGACAAAAGCCGCCAAATCCGGCGTTCTAAATGAGCGCACCGAGGTGGCAAGGTGTAGTTTTTCGTTCTCGGTAACATTGAGTCCGCCGATCATATCCTGCCATTCTCTGTCGCGGCGATACTCTTCGTCGTTTAGCTGCGGCGTGATATAGACGTCCCAATTCGGAAAAGCTCTACGTAGGGAATCAAACCATTCAGGCAGACCGGCCTCGCCGGTGTTAATCTCCTGACCGCCGCCGACCAAGCAGATAACGACCGCCCAATCGTCGTGCCGGTCCATCGTGCTTATTAAAAACTCGGGCTCGCTGTACTCAAAGTTGGCGACGCCCTTTTTTGTCGCCATAAAACTTGAAATCATCTCGCGGGTCCAAGCGCGTTGAGCCTCGTCAAAAATCGCGACGCGCTCCGGCGGAACGTTATCATTGCCGACAAAGGAATCGCGGTATTTATGAATAATCTGAATAAACGCGGAGGTTGAGCGCAAAGCTTCCTTCTTTGTAATCTTTTCGCCGTTTTGTTTTGCCTGCTGAACGCTATCGCGCGCGAGGGCTTCTTGCAAAACCTGTACAAGAGGAAAGTTCCCGGAAAGGAAAACCGCGTGCTCACCTTCTGCGACATTTGAACGCTGAATAGCTATGTTGAGGCCGACTAATGTCTTGCCAGCTCCGGGTACTCCGGTAACGAAGCAAATTGATTTTCTGTGATTGGCCTTGCTGTGCTCAATTATTCTGTTAATCTCATCTGTAGTGACAGTCAAGTTCTCTGCGCCCGCGTCGCTGCGGGTAATCTCGCTGACATTATGGCCGCAATAGAGCGCTTGAGCAGCTTCGACAATCGTTGGCGTCGGCAAATACTCGGAATAAACCCATTCATTATAATCAAAATCTGGCTCCGTAAACTGTGCTGCTACAGACTGAATTGTGCTGCCGATATTCTCAGCATTGCAGCGCAAAGGCTCAATAATTCTCTCACGGTTGACGATGGTGTTTTCAACCGTCGGCGCGTTAGTAGAGACCATTATCGGGACAATCAGCTTGTCATGGCTCTCCTTCTGGAAGTTGCGCAAATCGAGCGCATAATCATAAACTTGGTCGTATGTAGACGCACGGTACTCGCGGTCGCCGCACTTGAACTCGAGCAAGAAAACAATGTTGTGAAACAGCACAACGTTATCGACGCGCTTACCCATTCGCGGAATGCTGTATTCGAAAAGCAACTCGCCTTCCTCGAGTGTGGAGAGTTGGTCCTTGAGAATCGCAATCTCAATTTGCCATGTGTTACTCTGTTGAATACGCGTGTCGGCCGAGATATCGTTTGAATGGATAATACCGACAATCTCAGCCTCGCTCTGCCGCATAAATTCTTTAATTTTCGCGTGATAATAATACCTTAAATTGCGCATAATAACTCCTATATTAATTGCATTTTGAAATCTTTAAAGATAAAATATCTATTTGCATTTGAAGTTCAGTGGCGATTGCTTCATCAGTTGCCTTATCAAAAGGAATTGAACTGACAATCAATCTTTCTGTTGTGACTTTACTCACATCCGGATCCGAACTCCGTAGTTCTATAATTTTTTTGATTGCGTCCTCTCTATTTAGATAACCTTTTGCCTTGTATTCTTCAATTAGTTTTTTTCTCTCTGAAATATCTTTTAACATTGATTCTTTATCATAAATGTTTTTTTTATTCAATATTAATCATCTCCATAATTATTTATCACTTATCAAACGAGCAAGTTCTTATGTACTGCCTTATGTCGGCACCCTGTTTCAGATAGCGCAGGAGTATCTCGGCGCAGGCGCGGCTGTCGCTGTCAGCCTGATGATGGTTCAGGCTGATACCCAAGCGGTCGCAGTCGTCGTTCAGCCTGTGGCTTATTCCGGGATAAAGTCGTCTGCCCAGCTGTACGGTGCAGGTGTAACGCGCGTAAGGCTTCCAGCTTATCCGATAGTCGCGCAGGCATTTTTTCAGAACGTTCATATCAAATACGGCGTTGTGCGCGACGAGCAGTCCGCTCGACATAAGCGGTTCTATCTCTTTCCAAAGCTGAGGAAATGTCGGCGCGTTCGCAACCATTCTCTCGTCGATTCCCGTTAAATCTATGTTGAAAGCGTCGAACCGCTGCTCGGGATTTACGAGCGAATAAAACTCGTCGACAATAGCGCCGTCCTCAATGACGGTGATTCCGATAGCGCTCATTCTGTTGTTATAATAGTTCGGCGTTTCCACGTCAAACGCAATAAATCGTGACATAATAACCTCCGTCTCTCGGACTGTGCCCTGCCGGCTTAGCCCAACTCCAGCGCGCAGCGGAAGCCGCGGACGCCGTAGTAAGAATCAGCGCCGTTATGAAAGGTAAAGGTTCTACCGTATCTGTGCTCGCAGAACAGCGCGCCGCCTCGTGCACGAAGCTCGGAGGGTGTAGCAATCCAGCTTGAAGATTTTGTGTCGAATTCTCCGAGTGTTTGCAAATAATAATACTCCGCTTCGGTCAGCAGCCGCAGTCCTGTTTTTTCGGCTTCCTCCATTGCGCTGGACAAGGGAGGATTTTTCTTGCGTGAAAGCCTTGCCTCGCCGTCATAGCAAAGGCTTCGGCGCGACTTCGGAGATTCCTTTGAGCAATCGCAGAACAAAAGCGTATCGTTGCAGAGAATCACATCCGGCTCGCCGCCCGACTGTTCCATCCATTTTATTTTGCTTAGCTTGTTATCATCCTGAGCGAGCAAGGCTTCGACCGTCTCCCACGTAACATTCGGGTGACGGTTTTTGTTTTCCTCAAATCGCGCTTTCAATATCTTTAACATAATCTCGCTCCTTATCCGCAATAGCTGTTGATACACTCGCCGATATACTCGGCGGTGCCTTCGCTGTGCTTGTCAATGTTCTTTGTAAAGCGTTCGTCGGCGACATACATCTGACCGAGTCCCGCGAGAATCTCGTCGGCGCAGGTGTACATATTATCGGTGATAAACTGTCTGAGCTTTTCAACCTGCCGGCGCGACTGCTCGGAATCGGGAGAAGCCCCATCGGCTTTCAGCTCGGCAAAGCCCGCCATTATGGCGTCCATACCATCGTACAGCGCGTCCCAATCGCTCTGCGAGTAATTCGCCGTGCGGCGCTCGCTTTCTTTGTAAGCCTCGGTAACGCCCCAGCGTTCGCGGACTTCGTCGGCGTATTGTTTGTTTTGCATTTTTCTCATCACCTCGGGGTTAGAGTTAATAATATTTTACACTGTGCCAAGCTATATGTCAAAGGAATCTTCGTCATAAAAGTCCGACTCGCGCTCCGAATCGTCGTTCATCATCTCCTCCATTACGGCAAAGCCTGTGGCTTCTTCCATAAAGTCTGTATGACCATCGCCGTTGAAGTCAAACATACCGCCGAAAATATCGTCAAACATATTGTACCTCCTTAAATTTGGTTTTATTTTTCTGTTTCAAAGAGCTTTGCTTTTATCAAAGCAAACAGCGCACAGCGCTGCAATTTCAGAAGGGGAGCACTTTCCCTTTTGAATTTGAGATAATGTTCTACGCCTTTAGAGGCGGGGACATTATCCGATTTGTTATATCTATTATATCAAAATCGCTGTCCCATAAAACTCCCTGTGGTTTGGATAATAAAAATTGTTCAGATTATAGCTTGATATTTCTTCCGGGTAACGCTAATATACGACTACTAATTTAAAGGAGGCTATATCATGAGAATCAAAAGCAACGGGAATTTAAAACTAAGGACAGTGTAACTGTTATATGCTATGGAAAGAAAGAGGTCTGGGACAGCCGGCAGAACGCTGTAGAATTTTATTTAGAGGGTATGATGTGTTGCGAGGGAGCTGAGCGCGACCGCTATACAAACATATACCTCGCCCTTATCAGCGGAAAATCTATCTGTACAGATGAGGATTAGTATGACGATAAACGAATAGGTCAGGAGTGACGCAATGTCACTCCTGACCTACTTTTTTCGGCTTCAAGCAAATTTCAATCTTGCCTAAACGCAACAGCAAACAGAGAATTACTGTTGAACTTGACGTTCCAAACTATAAATATATACTTTAGTATATACACCATCCCACGCACTAATGGACTTTCCTACGGCATTGGGATTATCATTCTGCTCTAATGATGATGTTAAAATAGATTCAACTAATCTTTCTTTTAACTCGTTCCAAACCACAAAGGGGTTTTCAACCCATTGGTATAACCCAGTATCCGCATCCTCTTTTACTAACGCCCTAAAAGCTCCTACCAGAGGGTACATTAACCCCTTTGGTACAGTATAATAAATCGCCTGATTAGAAAACATTGCATGTCCAGCAATTATCGGTCGATCGTCACTGTCTGTATGGTAATTTGAATATGATTTTCGTCCGTACCTTTTGTTGATTTGTTTTGTGACGTTTGGAAACTCTCTTTCAATTTCATCCCACAATTTTATAATATCAGGGATAATATTACTCATTTTTTCTATTTCTTTTTCTCTTGCGAGTTTTCTTACGTCCTCTTTTTCATCCTTTTTAAGTCCCATATTTAAAAATTTATTTAAACTTGTCTCTTTTCCGGTATAGGACTGTATAGGGTGTCCACTACCCTGAGGATATAAAACTAAAGAAAACATATTTATTATAGCTATAAATTCTCGAACGTCGATAATGCTTTCTTTTTTTCTGCCACTTCCGTGATATTGATTTTGTTTGAAAGAAATCCGGTCGTAATATCTTTCCCCATCTATTTCCTGGTCAGAGATAATATCTTTTATACACTGAAATGAGTTTTTTAGTTCCTCGATAGAGGTGGTGTCAACCTGGGTAGAAGTATTTCTTGCTTCGGCAAGTAAAACTGTTGACTCTAAACCCGTGACAACTTCGAATTCAACATATTGTGTCTCATAATCTTCAATCCTATTATGAACGTTCTTAATATAATCACAGATTATTCTTAATGTATGTCCGCCATCAATATTACCATGAATAGAATCATCCGTTAATACCATTTCAACGTTTTCGGTTTTATTATCATATCTTATACTGTCTGCTGAAAATAAAACGCCTCTGTTCCATAAATGAAAAGACCGGTTTATACCTCTTAAAGAATCTGCGATATCTTTTGATACATCGGTTGAAAGATTTTGCTCTCGTGGATTGGTGTTCATCCAGTCTAATAGGCTAACTGGTACATCAATCGTTTTTACTAAAAAACGATACTTTACCCTAGGACTTTTTTTGTCAAAGGGATCTTCAAATTTTTTAAATGATTTTACAGGAAATGTAATTGTAGCCATAAATACTACCTCCATAAAAAAATAATACACTCCCTGCTAATACAGAAAGTGTATGATAGTACGACATATATATCATTTCAATGTGTAAATATCCTACATCTGTCTTAGCAGATACTAGAGCAACTACAAACTGCATAGCGCAATTTGAGCAATAGAATAATCATATGATTAATTCTAAATATATTATAGCATATTTTTTATAGTTGTCAACATTTTTTATTTCCTAAACACAAACAGATACTCATGCGCTATGAGCAGGAAGTTATACTTCACGCTGTTCGTTTTCCAGTAACCTGTGGCTTTACAGTTATGCTGTTCTTTTATTATGAGCTCCTTCAGCCTGAAGCCTGCGTCCTGGAAAATTTTCATAACGTCAAACGACATCGGAATCATATGACCTTTCTGTCGGGTGTCACCCATAAGAACCGCGCAGAACTTGTCCTTTTTCAAAACGCGGTAACTCTCCGCGGCGACCGGCTTCATTTGTTCAAGGAAATCCTTAACCTTACAGTGAGATAAATCCTCCGGGATATCCTCGCTGTATTTTATTATGTCGGCATAAGGCGGATGGGTGCAAACGAGGTCTATGCTCTCGTCGGGAACGAAATCGAGATTCCTCGCGTCGCCCTTATGGATATAAACTTTTCCGTCAGCACCCTCATGTTCAAAGTCGATTTTTTCACGACACCTCTCGAGCGCAACATCGTTTACGTCCACGCCGATAATGTCACGGTTTAGCAGCTTTGCCTCAACTAATGTTGTACCGCCTCCCGCAAACTGGTCGAGAACTAAATCGCCCTCTTTTGAGTACCTAAGCATGATGTTTCTCGGAATATACGGCGACCAGTTGCCGCGCCATTTTGCGTCATGTGTAGCCCAATCTCCGCGCTTCGGGAAAGACCAGTGAGTAGTCATCTCAAGCTCAAAATCCTCAGGCTCCCATTTCTTTATCTTCTTAACCATAAGTATTCTCCGTTATCTCGGTAAACCTAATTCGTCAATCGGTATCTCGTTAAAAAAGAATTTACAGCCAACCGATACAATATACTCAAAGACATCATCGTATTGCGGCTGATCGAAATAATCGTTCAAAACGTAATAATACTCTACCTCAATCCTAAGCGGATCGAAAAGTTTCTTATATTGTTTCTTTTTAAAATCACATGTTTGAAGCTTTTCATCAACGGAACCTGCTCCATGTTGGAACTTTTTCTCGATAATATAAATCGTGTCATTTTTTAAATTTAACAAAGCTTCATCAGGCAGAAGTTGCTTTGAAATATAATCTCTATAATCAATGTCATTAGGTTCCAATATGTTTTTGTATAAGCGGTACTTGCCTGCAGAAACGGCAATCAACTCATCATCAAGAAATACTTCGCCTTCTGATACTATGTAACCGGAGCCTACCAAAGCTTCCTCTAAACGGGTTTCCTGTTCAAAAGCCAATCCGTAATAATTTGTATTTGCTCCACCGCCATGTGTGTTCCGTGCCATATCTTATCCTCCGTAAGCCTTCCTTATATCATACACAAACTTTTTCTGAAAATAAAAAGCGTGATTTTTGTTTGAAATATTACGGCCGTAAATATCAGAATAAATCGGGTGATACGGCTTTGAGTCCTTGCTCCTGACCTGGATATGTGTACCGTTTGAGGTGTGGATAAAGCCGTCGGGCGAAGTTTCAATATGCTCCTTCAGCTGCCTGCAAATAGAGTAATAATCCTCACGCCATATATCCATCAGCGGTGCAAACTCCGGCTTTGACAAATCAATATGTATAGCGTCCACAAAGAACCATTCCCGCGGACTGCCGTCTTTGCTCACGGCAACATACAGCATATTACTAATCTTTTCATAGAGATGAGTTTCCTCAAAAGGACGTTCCGAAAGCAACTCGTCAATTACACTCGCAATCTGCGTAATAAAAACGGTCTCTTTTGGTTTGCCCGTTCTGTCGCATTTGTTGGTTTTCAGCTCTCCGTCCTCAAAGTCGGTGTTGCCGCTGTCGAGTTTCTTGCCGAGAGCCAACTCCAGCATCTGACCGATTTTGCCTTTATTGATTACAGCCATTTCAGGATCTATGTCAGAAAACAATTCTCCGAAAGGAATCCCGCATAACGGTTTTATTTTAGCTTCCGCTTCTTTTAATTTCATACCCATGTCCTCTTTCAAAAGAAACAAGACCGCAGGTTTACTGCGGTTGTATTTCGTTTTTGCTTAATAGTTTGTTATCAGTAACTCGTGTATCTTTCCACGACTATTACCCTTGCTGTTAATTGCCCTTATAGCAGATACTCTGTTTATATTCATTCCATTATACAGGTCGTCAAAGAAGTTGTCTTCTTCGTCAACATTATGCGGATCGGAATTACTCGCCATTACTTTTGCTGCATCAAGAGACTTGATGAATTCTCCCAATTTTATTTGGTCTTCATCATTAAAATCATCAACTGTATAGGATGTAAATTCTGCTGTCTTTGTAAGCGGACGGTACGGCGGATCGAAGTACACAAAAGTCTGCTCGTCAACATACTGAACTACAGTTGTGTAATCTCCAGTCAGTATTGTTACACCTTGCAGAAGCTCGGAAGTTTTATTGATGTTTTCGGCATCACAAATCGTCGGGCGTTTATATGAACCAATCGGCACATTGAATAAACCTTTACGGTTCACACGATACAATCCATTGAAGCACGTTTTATTCAGATAGATGAATAATGCCGCTCTTAACACAGAGTTTTGTTTTGTTGGCTTTTGCATTTCATCATTGAACTGCGCTCTCCTTTGATAATAGTACTCTTTTCTGCTTTCTCCTTCAGTAGACAGATGCTCAATCTCATATTTAGATAACAAATCTATAAGCTTTTGTGGATTATCTCTCACTACTGTATACGCGTTCATTAACTCTGTGTTAGTGTCGCATATGTAGACTTCATCCATTTCATAGGTATTAAGAACATCAAACAATACCGCGCCTGCGCCTACCATTGGCTCACAATACTTGCGGATTTCTGTACCCATCTTCGGCGGGTAAAACTTTCTGATTGTCGGAAGAAGCTGTCCCTTACCTCCTGCCCATTTAATAAAAGGCTTTGCAGGATTCTTTTTGTCATATCGTGTGGTTCGAGCGTCAACCGGCTTTGTTGCCTCGATAGGAATTATCCACATATTACCAAGCATAGCAACGTCGGGGATTCTGTTCTCTTGGCAGAGTGTAATTACTCTCCGTCGCGAGATACTCCATTTTTCTGCCGCATCTTTAGCGGTCATATACGCTAACATAAATATCACCTCGTTAACTGTTTTACTATTATATTCCATATTTGGTATAATAGCAATATCATTTTTATATAAAATCCAAGCATCTAATTTGGGTATTTTACCGAATAAGCTTTAAGTCCTTTTTAAAAATACCCTTTATCATTGTTTACTGCGGATTAATTTTTAAGCCGCCCATATAGCAAATTATCACCCTTCTGTCGTTGTTGCAGAAGGATGATTCTTAATGATTTGTTCTTTAGATATTGAAGCTATCCGTCAGTCCTGAAAGCTTATTGTTATCTCTTTTGACATAGTAGATTTCAGTTATTTCTGAGGTTGTATGTCCGAGGAGGTCTGCGACTTGCTTGACGGTTAGTGTTTTCAGGGAGCCGTCAGGTTGCTTTATTCCATTTATCAATGTAGTCGCGAAAGTATGTCTGAGGACATGCAGGCCTTTTTTCTCCAATCCGGCGGCTTTCAGTATTCGCTGAAACCGGGTTCGCATATTGCGAGGGTTGGTGAAGTTACCGTTTTCGTCGGGTATCAACGGAGCGTCCTCGCCTAGATACACTTCTTCCCTGAGTTTTTCAATCATCTCTATGGCGGTATCATTGAGCGGAATATCTCTTTTGCTCGTTGCAGATTTGAGTTTACCTACCTGAACCTCGAGCCTTCCTTGATTCTCCATATTCTCTCGGACATGTACTTCTTTAACTCCGCGCTGAAGGTGGATTACACGATTTTCAAGGTCAATGTCGCTGTTTATGATTCCGCATACCTCACCCGCGCGCATGCCTGTGTTGAGCATAAGGAAGTATGCGGCTGATTGCTGATATACTGGCTTACCGTTCTCGAATTTCTTGAACGCCTCGGCTCTTATCTTTTCAATTTCTTCCTCTGTGAACACTTCCACGAGGTCGCATTGAGCCTTGTCCTCTTTACCCTGAGCTGCGAGGTAGTTCGATTTCTTTGTCATATCGATTATCGCCATCGGATTGAGCGTGATTACGCCCTCTTGATACAGATACTTGAAGTACATTTTCAGTATAGAATATGCCTTTTTGCTCGTTGTGAAGGCGAGCCCTTTATTCATATGGTCAGTCAGCAGTTTTTTGATGTCTGCTGACGTAACATCTCCGACAGGTCTGTTGCCGATGTACGGATATATCTGATGTTCAGCGGTACACTCGTACCTGTCGTATGTTGTATGCTCAATTTCGGGATATTTGTACACACGAAGCCAATTTTGCATGCTCTCTTTGAGAGGTTTTCTTGACTCATTCGAATCCGCAATCTGCTCTTGAAAGTTCGCTACATAAGCTGTCATCTTCGCATGTAAATCCTTCTTCTTTTTGGCGGAAAAGCTCTTGCGCTGAGTTACGCCGAACTCATCTTTGTATCGTACCATACCAATCCATCGTCCGTCGCTCTTGCGCCAGATGTTTCCGTTGTCTAATAATTCTCGTTTCATTCTATCAATCTCCATTCGTTTTGATTCGCCTTTTGGCAAGTACAAACAATACCGTAAGCAGCGGTCTAAAGTCCAGCTAAATATCCAACAAATTTACTCTCCATTATTTGTTTACAACTAACATTTGCTGACACTTCGCTACAAACTGCTCATTTTCGGTTTTAATTATTCTTTCGTGTACGGTTGCCATTCTTTTCTGAAATCGCGCCACACGCGGCTACAGGCGATTTACTTTTGAACTCACGCCGTTTTTACATGCTCAGTCCGAAACCCACATCCTCATCCTCGTCGTAATCATCGTATTCAGACTCGTAATAAGGCTCCTCATAATACTGTTTCTGTTCGTATTGAGAAAGCTGTTCTTCTATTTCCTGCTCCCGTCTTGCTTTGGCTGAACTTATAGCCTCCGCTGTCAAGCCGATTGCTGTTCCAAGTATTGCGCCGATTGCTTCGGCGTTTTCTTCTGCCTCGATTCTTCTCCTACGTTCTTCCTCGTCCTCGGCAGGATTTTCTGCTATTCTCGATACTGCCTTGAGCAGCGAACTCAAGTCGGTTGTTACAGGCTGAATCTCACTTCCGCTGTATTGTCCGCGCAAGGTTTCATGTTTTTTAAGGCAACTTCTTTTAATATCACTCGCAAGAATACTACCGATTGCTGGGATTACTTCGTTGCTGTATTTAGCCATGCTGATTACAGTGTTCTTAATGCTTCTAAACTCTTTGTTCTCGACAATTGGAATATCGCGAGTTTCCTTATCGTGATACAGCGACAGCTTTTCTCGGTTGATTCTGTTCCACTCGCCATTGAGTTTCACTATGCCCTCATCCTTAGAAATCTCCCGCACAATGTCATCAACAGTATTCTTGATATTCTTAGGAAGATAACCGTATATCTTCTTGCCTTTTACTGTTTTTAGCTGTTCTATCAGTTTTTGATAAAGTTCTTTGGCTTTAGAACTTGGCTTATACTCTCCCGTTGTTTCAACCAAACTCTCCAAGTATCTCTTTACTTCATCACGCATTTCATCTCGCAGTTCAGTCTGCATTTTGAACAGCTTGTACTGCTCGTTACGGAAGATGTCGTTTCCAAACGCGCTCTTTAGTTTTAGAATTCCGTTCTCGGTCAGATAACCTTTACCCGACTTCGAATACACAACGAGATGCATATGCGGATGATGAGTTGTATTGTGAAACGCTCCATACCATTGAAGGTCACTCGGAGCAATTTTGTGAGTCTCCGCAAGCTCGTAGACGTTTCGCCTGACAAGTTCCTGCCAAGCCTTAGCGTTATTGTACCCAAGCCGTTCCGCGTCCTCGCGCTTGAGGCTCAACACATGAGTCCAGACTACTCCGTTGTGATTAGCAACTTCATCCGCGACCTTATCCAAATCAATCTTGTCATCTGTCTCTGAAAACAATCCATGCGTACCAATTTTTTCAACCGAAGGTCGCTCAGCATAATAATTCATCAGCTTTTTCACGCCGCCTATCTTATCCGCATTGCGTTCATAGAACGCATCGAGAAATTCCGTAGCGTTAGCTTTAGTCGGATTATCAAAGAATTCTTTCAGTTCAGGATAGTCCCATGACGGAGGAGCGATTTCGATTGCTTTAAGTATTAAGTCCTGCTGGCGCTTGGTAGCTTTCGAATTATCCTTACCTTTTGCGACCTTCTCCACTCCCTCACGCGTTCCGATATACCGCAGAAGCTTACCGATATTTTTATTGTTCGGCGTTTTTATGAACTTGCTCGATACTATAATCTTAGCCATTATATAATTCCTTATAGTAGTTGGCTTCCTCGAAATCAATCACACCGTTGTTTTCAGCAACTGTCTGAGCGCAGTATTCATTCAGCTTGTTATAATCAAATCGTTCAAACTCACCGTCCATTGCAAGCGCGACAGTCAGCTTCGACTGCTCTACAGCGAGCTTGTATAGCATTTCCGAGACATTCTTCTCGACACTCTCAACTTCACTTTTGATAGTCCGCGCGAGCATTGGAGATATGAAGTCGACCGACTTTTTGTTATGAAGGTAGTCGAGATAAAACCTGACCGCGATATTTATAAAATCACTTTTTGAAGTTGCGTTCGCCTCGCCGAGCATAAGCTCCATTTCGTCAGACATTGAAGGCTGCATGTAGTAGACATATTTCTTTTTGTTTTCCATAAGATTCCTCTCCTTTCGTAGTTTTGATTATACTTTTATTTTCAGAATAAATCAGGTCGTAAAACCTAACGATCTTTTTATTGTTTTTTCTTTCCTCTGTCTGCAATCTCAACAAACAGCTGAAACGCTCAAAAATGCGAAGGTGCCACAAAGTAGACTTAACAAACGCCTTAAACAAGCCATTTCTTGCCACTTGGTCGACTTTCAGGCACCTCATATTTCTTACTGACGCCACTCATGACGCACAATAGTCGACTGCAACAAACGGCTTTACAATCGGGAACAGTCCGCTCTGCGGGCTGATGTATAGCGTCGGGGTTGACCCCCGACTTTTTCCTGCTTAATAATAATTTCGGCTATTTCTTACCGAAATTTGATTATTTCTTATCAAACGCCCATATAAAACAAACGTTCTTTTGACAAAATAATAATAACATAGCCGAAGAAATAGGTCAATAGTTTTTAGAAAATTTGTTCGATTTCTCTGTGAAAGAAAAAGACTAAGGAGCTTTTCCTTAGCCTTAAACTCTTCTTTACAGATGCTTTTATCCGTAAAGTATGTACAGATATTTTTTACTTGCTACTACATTAAATGCAATCTCTCCTGGCTCATATCGTTCATAATAATCGAGCAAATCTCTAATTGATTCTCTCCCGGCAGAGATTAACCCGGTTGTTTTATCGTAGTATTTTACGCAAATCGGTGGCATCCAACTCGAGTTACTTACACTTAGTTTTGATGAATAAATCATTCCTTTTCGTTTGCCGTAGGTAATCAATCGCTTTCGGACAAGCTTTATGTTTATCTTTTTCTTCGGGTGCTTAACCGAACGAACGATTTTTGTTGTCTTGACTGATGTTTTCGCTTCGACGCTGTTGATTGCGACAGAAGAATTTATCGCAATCAGTGCAATCATAATTATCGCAAATCTTTTCATCTTGATTCGCCTCCTTTAACAAGGAACACTATCACATAATACGCCCGAAGTCCAGACCAAAACAGAAAAGAATAAAACATTTTTGAAAGACTTGCAACTTCAGATTTTGTAAGTTAATATACAACCGCTTTACATAGCTCGTTGCTGTCACACAAAACGCAACTTCTGTTGCGACACAATCAAAAGCACAAGCGCGGTTCCGTTAATTCGGAGCCGCGCTTGTGATATAGTGATAGTTTGAACTTCACCATTTTTGCAGAATTTTTATTTACCAATCTAAGCTACCATATATCTCAAAGGGACGTTTTTTCTTATACTGTCTAAACAATGTTCGTTGATATGTTCTGTAGGTAAGTTGTTTACTTGCATTAAAGTGATAATATCCCCAATAAAAGAAAGAGTTTGTATGACAACCTAATAAAAAATCATAAATTAATTTGTTTGCTTTAGCACAGACACTATTATCAGACATTTGTATTTCAGCTATCTTATTCTGTAACTTAGTTTTTAGTGAAGCTGAAATATAAGGACAATTATGGAAAACTATTACATACCAGAACTCTTTTTGGAGTAATGGCTCAAAGGGAATCATATTTGAAATACGGTTATTAATAATATTTTCCGTTTGTTTAAGTATTTGTGAATAGAAATTATCGTTGTACCGACTATAGATAAGATAATTAGCTAAAAGAATTGGATTATCTGAACTGAGTATCTTATTAAGTATTGTTTTCTCACTATGTTGCAATAGTGAGATTTTGTACTCGTTAAAAAATACGAACCAGTTACAAATATCATTTAAGTTTGCATTTTCAAAGACAAAGGAATATCTTCTGACCAGATTTAGTAGTTTTAAACTATTCTTTTCATCAGTTTTGAATTGTAGCTCATCATCAAAATAAACTATCATGGAAATAACTTTCTGAGTGTGTTCAAAGCAGGGACAAAAAGAATAGACATAAAATGCTAATTCAAGAAAGATGAACGCTTTATTTGTTTTTTCATCTTCAAATAGGCTATACCCATCTTTTTTATTACTAATATTATTGAGTAAAGTACTCAATATATATGAAACAATATAGCGTCTATCGCTTGGATAACTGGTCATCAATATGGTAAACTCATTCTTTAACCGATCTAGAGATATATAGCCACTCTTTACTAGTGCTTTGATTTCTTTGTTATCGTGCATTTCCTTCTTTTTATAGAATAAATCCGATATTTTATCTGATAAAGCTCTAGTTTTCTCGATCCAGTTATTCAATACGACAGGGGTCTCTGCTGTATAGGATTTTAATTCATTTATATGAAGAAGATATTTACTTGCGACAGACTCTATAGTATCTACAACTTTATCAATAATAATAGGTGTGTTTGCAAAAATAAAAATGTCATCAACATATCTGAAAATGCGATAGTCTTTATGAACAAACAGATTCTCTGATTGAAGACTATATAATATTTCTTTATCAATATGCTGAAGTAAGATTTCTGCAATCATTCTTGAAAATTCAGGTCCAACTATGACTCCGTTAGAAGACTTACCATTAATGTTCTGTAAAAGTCTGTCAATGATAATAAGTAAGTTTGAATTTTGTGCAGCTTTTGAATCTGTAGTATTCCTTTCTATGATCCATTTATAAGTATGAGTATAAATACTACTAAAACATGATTTATAATCTACTTTTGCAAAGTATTTGTATTTTGAGTTGCACATTTGCCACATCCGAGAGTTAGTGAAATCAGTGACAGAATTAAATTTGTGGATCCTAAAGTATGCTCCTGTTTGTTGTAGAATTCCTCGGTCGATTTTTTGAGAAGTTTTTGAAAAGTATTCTGTCATTCGATTACTTTTTCTTTTGTAATACAGATTATTATTTTTACGATGATACCTTAATGAAAAATAGCAATTATTCTCTAAATAACTAAGAATCTCTTTTTGATAACACTCAATAAAAAAGTATATATTTAGAGCAGAAATTGGCTGTACTAGATTTATTTCTCTTTGCTGATTTACTCCT